>PHET01000021.1:38954-46476 GCA_002841275.1 Actinobacteria bacterium HGW-Actinobacteria-7
CAGGACTGGCCGATCACCGCCTTGCTCGTGGCCTACCACCGGATCGAGCTGAGCCCAATAGATCTCCCCCCGCCTCACCCCTGCCCCCAGTCCTCCGGCTCAAGGCCGTCCATCAGAGTGAAGTCCCACGCTCGCACTTCTTCCAACTGACCCTTGGACCATTCCCGGTACGCTATTTCGAGGTCTTCACCCAGGCGCTTGCGCCGGTGTGCGTCAAGTGCCTCCAACACCACATCGGTCTTGGTCCCACCGGTCGCCGCCGATTCCTCAGCCAGGAACTCCTGCGCCCACCGAGGCAGACGGAACTGCGATGGCTTGGTCGTGTATTCGCCCATGTATATCTCCTTTGTCAATACAATTCGAATGTACGCTCCCGACAACGGACGGTCAACCGGCTCCGCGCAAGAAAGCAATCACCCGGTCTCAGCTAGTTGAACCAACAAGAGAAAGCCGGTCTCCTGCGAGGGAGGCCGGCTTTCGTGTGTGATGCGGTTATGGAGGCGCGAGATCCGCGCGCTACTCCCACTCGATGGTGCCGGGGGGCTTGCTCGTGATGTCGTACGCAACACGGTTGATGCCGTCTACCTCGTTGATGATGCGGTTGCTCATCTTCGCGAGCAGGTCGTGCGGCAGGCGTGCCCAATCCGCTGTCATCGCATCGGCACTGGCGACCGCGCGAATGATGATCGGGTTCTCGTAGGTGCGCTCGTCTCCCATGACTCCCACCGACTTGATGTCTGGCAGTACCGCAAAGTACTGCCAGACCTCGCGGCCGGTATCCCACTCGGAGATCTCCTCACGCACGATCGCGTCTGCGAGCCGCAACTTGTCGAGCTTCTCGCGCGTGATATCGCCGATGATGCGCACGGCGAGCCCGGGCCCCGGGAACGGCTGACGGTGCACGATCTCGTCGGGCAGGCCGAGTTCACTGCCTACCGCGCGCACCTCGTCTTTGAACAGTGCGCGTAGCGGCTCGATGAGATCGAAGTGCACGCCCTCCGGAAACGGAATCAGGTTGTGGTGGCTCTTGATCTTGGCCGCGTGCTTGTTGCCCGACTCGATGACATCGGGGTACAGCGTGCCCTGAGCCAGCCATTTCACCCCCTCGAGCTTTGTGGCCTCCTCGAAGAAGATCTGCCAGAACTCCTCGCCGATGATGTGACGCTTGCGCTCCGGGTCGTCGACGCCGGCGAGCAGCGACAGATAGCGATCCTCAGCATCGACGTGGATCAGGTTCACGTGGAAGTTGTCTCGAAACGCATGCACGACCTGCTCGGCTTCATCGAGGCGCATCATGCCGTGATCGACGAAGATGCAGGTCAACTGGTCGCCGATAGCGCGGTGCAGCAACGCAGCCACCACACTCGAGTCGACACCGCCTGACAGCCCGCAGATCACACGGTCCGTACCAACCTGGGCGCGAACGGCCTCCACGGTCTCCTCGATGATGTTGAGCATCGTCCAGGTTGCCGGTATGTCCGCGATATCGTGCAGGAACGTGCGGATGATCTGTTGGCCGAACTCAGTGTGAGCGACCTCGGGATGAAACTGGGTGGCGTACAGCTTGCGCGCCGGGTCCTCCATCGCCGCGATGGCCGTGGTCGCAGTACGAGCCGTGACCGAGAAACCCTCGGGCGCAGTCCCCACGCTGTCGCGGTGGCTCATCCAGCACTGGCTGGTTTCGGACACGCCCACCAGCAACTGCGACGAACTCCCCACCACGGTCAGTTCAGCAAACCCGTACTCGCCGATATCGGTCTTCGGAATCGTGCCCCCAAGATGGAGGGCCATCTCCTGGATGCCGTAGCAGAAGCCCAGCACGGGAATCCCCAACTCGAGAATCGCTGGATCCATATGAGGAGCGCCTTCGGCGTACACGCTCGCGGGACCACCGGAGAGGATGATCGCCGCAGGCTTGCGCCGTGCGATTTCCTCGGCGGTGATATCAAACGGCACGATCTCGCTGTAGACCCGGGCCTCACGCACGCGACGCGCGATGAGCTGCGCGTACTGAGCACCGAAATCGAGGACGAAGACCGCGTGCTGCTGCTCGTGGTAATCAGTCACGCCTAACGGCCCATTCCGACGCCCTGCGTGTTCTGCAGGACCTTGCCTTCGGTCTGAAGTGACGGAGCGACGAGCACTTCGGCCTTCTGGAACGTCTTGAGGTTCTCATAGCCGCAGGTCGCAAGCGACGTGCGCAGTCCACCGAGAAGGTTCAGCGTACCGTCGTTCTGGTGCGCCGGGCCCAGCAGGATCTCCTCGAGCGTACCGATCACGCCGGCACGCACGCGAGTGCCGCGGGGCAGGTCGGGATGGAACGTCGCCATGCCCCAGTGATAGCCGCGGCCGGGAGCCTCGGCAGCGCTGGCGAGCGGCGAGCCGATCATCACGGCATCAGCACCGCATGCGACGGCCTTGGCAAGGTCGCCACCGGTGCGCATGCCGCCGTCAGCGATGACGTGAACGTAGCGACCGGTCTCCTCAAGGCAGCGGGTACGTGCGGCCGCAGCGTCAGCGATCGCAGTCGCCTGCGGAACGCCGATGCCCAGAACGCGGCGCGAGGTACACGCGTGACCGGGACCCACGCCTACCAGCACGCCTACAGCACCGGCGCGCATGAGGTGCAGCGCACCTTGGTAGCTGCAGCAACCACCGATGATCGTGGGGATCTCGAGCGACTCGACAAACGCGAACAGGTCCAGCGGCTTGTCGAAGGTCGACACATGCTCGGCCGAGACGACCGTGCCCTGGATGACCAGGATATCGAGACCGCCATCAAGGGCCGGTCCGATGAACCGCTCGACATTCTGCGGCGTGAGGGAGGCTGCGGCAAGAACGCCACCGGCCTTGATCTCGCGAACGCGCTGCGTGATGAGCTCGGGCTTCACATCTTCAGCAGCGTAGATCTGCTGCATCTTCGCGGTCGCCTCTTCCTTGTCGAACGAGGCGATGGCGTCCAGATGCGGAGCAGGATCAGCGTAGCGAGTCTGAATACCTTCGAGGTTGAGGACCGCCAGGCCCCCCAGCTTGCCCATGGTTATGGCGAAGTTCGGGTCGACGACACCGTCCATCGCGGAGGCGAGCACCGGAAGGGGGAAGTTGTAGTCACGGCCTTTGAACGAGAACGTCCAGCTGATGTCGACGTTTCGTGGGTCGCGCGTGCGTCGCGAAGGCACGATCGCGATATCGTCGAATCCATAGGCGCGGCGAGCGGTCTTTCCCCGTCCGATTTCGATCTCCATACTGGGCAGTTCCTCCTCGGTCGATGCGGTGCAGATATTCTAGAGGACAGCCGACCATTCGTGAACCACACAAGGCATATTGGTGACACGAATCTGAGACGGGACAGCGGGCCGCCAGCGCGGGCGCGCTATAATCGGCGACACGCCACCTGCACGACACCCCAACTGTAGCCCCAGCAGGAAGGCACACCGCATGCGAATCACCGCACGACTTCGCATAGTCGCAGCCACTGCAATTATGGCGGCCGCTCTCTTGGGCTCTGCCGGAACAGCTGGCGCCCGCGCACCCCGTCCTGCGCCACTGGTGACCATCGACGCCGGGCATGGCGGACGCTACTCGAACGCCAACGCCAACGGCCTTCGAGAGAAGAACGTCAATCTGTACGTCGCCCTCGAACTGCGGCGCCAGCTTATCGCGCGCGGCTATCGCGTGAAGATGACCCGCATGTCAGACCGAGCAATACAGTACAAAGACATCCGAACATGGAACTACAGCTCCTCGCGGGATCAGTGGTACTACCGCAAAGATGGACACACAGGCCTGTACGGAGGCATACCCAAAGACGATCTCCAGGCACGGGCAGACATCGCGAATGGAGTCGGGGCGGACCTGTTCATCTCCATCCATTCCAACGGCTCGGTGAGCCGCTCGTCACGCGGCACTGAGACATGGGCATCGGGCCGCGACCATCTGGGCAGCCAGCTTGCGCCCTACGTTCACAGAGAGATCGTCAAGCAGACAGGGCTCGTGAACCGGGGCACCCACTCGGCGGACTTCTACGTATGCCGATGGACCAACATGCCGGCGGTGCTCGTTGAGACCGCATTCATCTCGAACAAGCACGAGGCTTGGCTCCTCAAACACAGCTGGTTCCGTCGTCGAATCGCCGTCGGCATCGCCCGGGGCGTCGACCAATGGATGGCCACGAGCCCCTACCGCAGGCTCTACACCCGAGTGAGCGGCAGCACCGCTGCCACGTTGTCGGCGACGCTATCTCAGGTCGACTTCTCGGCTGGCGCACCAGTGGTCGTGCTCGGCCGATCGGATAGCGCAGGAGACGTCCCCGGCGCGCCTGGTCTCGCCGTGCGCTTGGGCGGGCCGCTCCTGTGGACGGATGCTGGCGAACTAGGCTCATCAACGGCCGTCGAACTTGCTCGGTTGGCACCACAGCGCCTCGTGCTCACCGGGGTCGATGGCTCGTTCGACGAAAGCGCCGTTGCCGCACTGGCTGCAACGTCAGGAATCGCCACCTCGGCTGTCGAGGTCATCACCGCTCCCAGTCGCCGTGCGCTCTCCGCCTCTATTGCCGCGAGTGTGGGAGTCCCCGCAAGCGGCGAGGTTCTGGTGGTCGACGCTGCCAACTCCTCCGCGGGCCTCGCAGCTGCGCCCATCTCGGCAGCCAAAGGGATCCCGATTCTGCTCGCGAACAACGGGACGCTCGAACCGGAGGCCTGCGAGTTCCTTGCCGCCAACCGGTTGCTGATCACGCGGCTCGTCATGGTAGGCCCGTCGTCCGGCCTGCCCTCGACCGTGGCGAGCGGTGTACCGTTCGTCCGAGTGGACGGCGTCGATTTCTCACAGCGTGCCGCGGCACTCAATGCCCGCTACTTCACCAGCAAGGTGACCGGCGCGACACGCCCGGTGGTTGCAGCGTATTCATCCCCTACCAGCTACCTCACAGCCGCCACGCGCGCAGGACGCGCAAGCCAGCCGCTCATCCCGGTAGGCGCTCGTATCCTGCCGGCGTTCACCCGGGAATGGATCAGCAACCGCCGAGCTGCCATCGGAAGCTTCACGATCATCGACAAGAACGCCATGCCCTATCTGATGGACAGCATGCTCGCGAAGGCCGATCACCTCTAGCGCATCGCGCAGTGTACTCGGCGCGCGCAGCGCTTGTGGCGCGCTACGGCACGGCGGTGAGGATCACGGCGACCAGTGCCATCCCGATGCCGACCCGCTGCCAGCCGCGCAGATGCTCGTGGAGCACGAACCGCGCGAGCAGGATCGTCCCAACGGGATAGAGCGCACCCAGCACCGCCGCCAGAGCGAGCGGCCCCATCCTCAACGCCGTGACCTGTGTGAGATTGGCGACAGCATCCACAAGACCAGTGGCAACTGCCAGGCGGCGCGCCTCAGCCGACACGACGACGCGTCCACGGTAGAACACCAGCCCTGTCACGACCAACATGGTGATCGCCGTGATACGAGCAAGGACCAAGGGCGCGAAGTGAGTCGATGCGGGGGTCTGCGCCCAGCACAGAATCGACGTACCAAACCCGATTCCCGAGATGACCGCGAACACCAGCGCCTTGCGCGAGTCGCCGTGGCCCTCGTCTTCGGCGAACACGCTGACGATGATCACGGACACCAAGGCGAGCACCATACCCACGAGCGCCGGCAACGAAGGAGTCGCTCCGGTGGACAGGCCCACGGCAGCGGGCAGAGCACCCGAGAGAGCGGCGGTGATCGGTGCGACAACGCTCATGCGGCCCGTCGCCAGACCGGCATAGAGCGACAGCACGCCAGTGCCACCCAGCACCCCGGCTGCAGCACCCCACAGAATGCGCGGGTCGCCCCAGTCCTGCGGTGGGAATACTGCCGTGATGACCGCCAGCGCGATCAGCCCGGTGACCTGCGCAGCGATGGTGACACGAAGCGCCGAGTCCTTGCGGCTGGCGAACCCGCCCAGGAAGTCGGCCCATCCGTAGAAGGCCGCGCCCAGGGTTGCGATAAGTGCGGTCAGCATGCGCTAGACGTTGAACTTGAAGTGCACCACGTCGCCGTCCTGCATGACATACTCCTTGCCTTCGAGACGCAGCTTGCCCACATCGCGCGCGCCCTTCTCCCCACCGAACTCGGAGTAGGCATCGAAGCTGACGATCTCGGCCTTGATGAATCCGCGCTCGAAGTCCGTGTGGATCACGCCGGCTGCCTGAGGGGCCTTGGCGCCCACAGGAACGGTCCACGCGCGAACCTCCATCTCGCCTGCGGTGAAGTAGCTCTGCAGTCCCAGGAGCCGGTACGCCTCACGGATGAGCGTGTTGAGCCCCGGTTCGGCCAACCCAAGATCCGTCAGGTACTCGGCGGCCTCCTCTGGCTCAAGCTCCGCGAGGTCCGCCTCGACCTTCGCGCAGATGGCGATGGGCTTGACGCCGTCAATCTCGGGCAAGTCTGCGCCCACCTGGCTCTCATCGACATTCGCCACGTAGAGCATCGGCTTCATTGTCAGCAAGTGCAGGTCGTGCAGCATCCCGCGCTCGGTGTCAGTCATCTCCATACGACGCGCGCGGTGGCCCGCACCCAGATGCTCGATGAGCCGCTTGACCAGCGCGATCTTGACCTCGATGGTCTTGTCGCGCTTCAGCTCCTTCTCAAGACGCGGAATGGCCTTCTCGGCAGAAGCGAGGTCGGCGAGGATCAGCTCGAGTTTGATGGTTTCGACGTCCGAGAGCGGGTCGACCTTGCCGTCCACGTGAATGACGTTCTCGTCCGAGAAGAACCGCACGACCTCGGCGATCGCATCGGTCTCGCGGATGTTCGCTAGGAACTGATTGCCCAGCCCGGCACCCTCACTGGCACCCTTGACCAGCCCTGCGATATCAACGAATTCGACAGCCGCAGGCAGGATACGCTGGGGTTTCGCAATCTCGGCAAGGCGCTGGAGTCGTGAATCGGGTACGGGAACGATGCCCACGTTGGGCTCGATGGTGGCGAACGGATAGTTGGACGCATCGACCTGATTCTTGGTCAGTGCGGTGAACAGCGTCGACTTGCCCACGTTGGGCAGACCGACGATGCCGATGGAAAGTGCCACAGTGAAGCTCCTTACAGCAGGTCAGAGGGCGAATCGCCGCCCAAAGGACTGCTGTATAGTACCACCCATGGGAACTTCAGCTTCTATCGTCGTCGCACACGGTGCAGCGGGATCGGGCTACCGCATGGTGGCCGACGCGCTGGCGCGCGAGATCACCTCGCTGGCTGGCGATACCGCGCGGGTAGACGTCTTGGACGCGCACAGCTTTGGACCAGCGCGTTTCGCTGGAATACCCGATGACACCCTCTGGTCCCCCGAGACGGTGGGCGGTGTGGTGCGGGTCTTCAGCACGTGGGCCCTCCCGCGCGCATACCGCCGTTTCGCGGAGAAACTCGTCGAGACCAAGCCGCTCGCAGTCGTCTGCACGCACCCGCTGCCTGCGTTCGTCGCTGCAGCCGCAGTCGCCAGTGGCCGTCTGAAGACGACGGTTGTGGCGGTCTCGGCCAACTACGGTACGCC
>PHET01000022.1 GCA_002841275.1 Actinobacteria bacterium HGW-Actinobacteria-7
CCCCGAAGGGGCTTTAATCGTTCGACTTGCATGTGTTAAGCACGCCGCCAGCGTTCATCCTGAGCCAGGATCAAACTCTCCGTGGAAACTATCACAGACCGAAGTCTGCGGTTCACGAAAGTAGATCCGGTTCTATCCGGAGCGATCCACCTACATCACAAGTGATGCGGTTTGGATCTATTTTTTGTCTTCTCGGTTTGGTCTGTTGTTGACCCTCTCGAAATGACGGGTTCATTTCTTGGCTTGTCACAGTATCCGGTTTTCAAGGTTCAAGCTGCGGCGGATTCACCCATTACCCTGCGGTTTCACCCGCCGCGCGCCGCCCGAAACGTTCTTGGCGGCGAGGAGATACATTAGCGACTCTCCTTCACCGTGTCAACAGGTTTCCGTAAAGATTATCTCGAGTAGTACGAGGTCTTTCCGGCTACCTACGGAGGGCCTACCTCGGCCCTTCGTCAACGCCCCGTTCCAGCAGGCGTCAGCGGCACGAGGGAGTACTCTACACAAACTGTCAGGCATAGGCAAGAGACAATCTCGGTTATTCAAGGGCTATTTTTATACCCCGTTTGGAGCATGAAGTACCCTGCAGCGCAAGAGTGGTGCAGGGGCAGCCTCAGTATCCACTTACCGGACGCGCAAAGCGGCGCTTCCCTACCTGTATCACCATGTTCTCCACGTACGCGCGCGCGAAGTTATACTGGCGTGGCTCAACGGGCTCGCCGTTGATCTTCACGCCTCCGCCGTCGATCAGGCGTCGTCCCTCGGACGACGAAGCTGCCAATCCGAGCTCACTGAGCAGCCAGGGCAGGTGCACTTCATCGGTCAGTTCGACTGCCACCTCAGCGATGTCCTCGGGGGCCTGATGCTGCTTGAACACGCGGTCGAACGCCTCTTCGGCGGAGCTTCCGGATCCCGAAGGGTGGTAGGCCTCAACCACCTCACGTGCCAAACGTCGCTTGAGCGCATTGGGATGCACCGCACCGTCACGCAACTCCGACTCAAGTGCATCGACTTCCTCAACGGCGAGACCGGTGCACAACCGGTAGTACTTGATCATGAGCGTGTCAGGGATGGACATCACCTTCCCGAACATATCGTCCGGGCCGTCCGTGAGCCCGATGTAGTTCCCATATGACTTGCTCATCTTCTGAACGCCGTCGGTGCCCTCGAGCAGCGGCAGCGTGAGCGCGACCTGCGGCTCCATACCTGACTTCTCCATGAGCTCACGCCCTGCGAGCAGGTTGAAGAGCTGATCGGTACCGCCCAGCTCCACATCAGCCTGGATGGCCACAGAGTCATAGGCCTGCATCACGGGGTAGAGGAACTCGTGCAGGGAGATCGGCTTGCCCTCCGAGTAGCGTTTCGAGAAGTCGTCGCGTTCCAAGATCCGGGCGACAGTGAACTGGCTGGTGAGCTTCAGTATCTTCTCGAAATCAATCTCGCCGAGCCACTCGGAGTTGCGGCGAAGCTCAGTCTTGTCAGGATCGAGGATCTTGAATGCCTGATCGATGTAGGTCTCGGCATTCGCCTGGATGGCTTCCAACGTCAAGGGCGGCCTCGTCGTGTTGCGCCCGGACGGGTCGCCGATAAGCGCGGTGAAGTCGCCAATGATCAGCACGACGATATGACCGAGGTCTTGGAACTGCCGGAGCTTGCGCAATGGCACAGCGTGTCCCAAGTGCAGATCCGGGGCGGTGGGGTCAACACCCAGCTTCGCGCGCAGTGGCACACCGCGCTCAAGCTTCTTCTTGAGGTCCGCGATGGGGACAACATCGGCAATGCCGCTCTTGATGACGTGCAGTTGCTCGGTCGGTGAAAGCACCGGTGGTCCTCCTCGTGGGGATCGGCGCACCGGTAACGGGGTGGCGACAAGCGCCTTCGCCGGTGGCCGTGGCGTGCGGTTTGCGTGTCATACTAGCAGAAGCGGGTGGTCGCTCAGCACGCTCCCGCCCCTGTCAAGAACCGCGAAGCAGCTATACGTTGCAGGGCGGAACCCACCGATCGCACACGAGGAACCGTACATGGCCCAGCGCCGCCCAAGAGACACCGGCTCGACACCGCCGCCCAAGCGACGCCCGTCACAACAAGGTAGGCAGACACGTTCCGCGAGCGGACAGTCCTCCACCACCCGTGACCGGGCGGGCTCCAACAAGCGCACGACTGCGGGGAGGCCGGCTCCGGCGCGCGCCGGCGGCCACAGGACGCCTGTAGAACGCAGCCGTGGGTCACGGATTCTCCGAGGCTTCCTGCTCTTCTCACTGCTGGCCGGAGTGGCTCTGGGCATCACTGGATGCGCCATCTACACCTCGATGGCCCACCAGCTACCCGACCCCGACATCGCCAAAGCCAAAGGCCGCGATCAGACCTCCTATATCTATGACCGTGACGGCAAAGTGCTGGTCCGGCTCTACGCTGAGGAGAACCGCGTCGACGTACCCCTCAAGCAGATGCCGCTCTACCTGCGGCAGGCCGTTATCGCCACCGAGGACCAGCGCTTCTACGAGCACGCGGGCGTTGACCCACTCGGTATCGCCCGAGCCGTCCTCACCGACATCGCCAAGCGCTCGAAAGCGCAAGGTGGTTCGACTATCACCCAGCAATACGTGAAACAGGCCTTCGTCACGTCCGAGAAGACGCTTAAGCGCAAGATTCAGGAGGCAATCCTCGCCCAGCGTGTCGAGAAGCGCTACACCAAGGACCAGATCCTTGAACGGTATCTGAACACCATCTACTTCGGTCACGGGGCCTACGGCGTCGAGGCGGCGGCTCGCGCGTACTTTGGGCACGGGGTCAACAAGCTCACGGTCGCAGAGGCCGCGATGATTGCAGGCGTCATCAAGTCGCCTGGACGTTACTCGCCGTATCTTGAACCGCAGAACGCCTCGGATAGGCGCGCGACGGTACTCGCACAGATGCTGTCGGAGGGCTACATCGACAAAAGCGCATACGACGAAGCCCTCGCCGCACCCATCAAACTCGCGGGTATCAAGAGCCGGGCAGCTCGGGCACCGTATTTCGTGGAATGGATCAAAGAGCAGCTTGTCGAGCAGTTCGGCGAGCGTCGGGTATACCGCGGCGGCCTGAGAGTCCACACCACGCTCGATCCGGACGCACAGAAGTCGGCAGAAAAGGCGATCGGGTCGATACTCGACAAGAAGGGCGATCCGTCTGCCGCATTGGTGGCGATCAAACCGGGCACCGGCGAGATAATCGCCATGGTTGGTGGCAAGGACTTCACCGCGCAGCAGTTCAACGTCGCCGTTCAGGGTCGCCGCCAGCCAGGCTCATCATTCAAGCCCTTCGTGCTAGCAACCGCCCTAGAGCAGGGAATCAACCCTGAGCAGGCCTACAAGAGCGGACCTGTGAAGCTCAGGGTGGGCAGCCAGATCTGGAGTGTGACCGGTTCGCACAGCGGTTCAGCGAAGACGATGCGACTGCGCGCCGCCACCGAGCAGTCCGTGAACTCGGTGTTCGCACAGTTGATTCTCGAGGTCGGCGCCGACAAGGTGGTCGACACGGCCGAGGCCCTCGGCATTCACGAGAAGATAGATCCGGTACCGGCGATCGCCTTGGGTGGACTGAAACATGGGGTCTCCCCACTTGAAATGGCGAACGCATACGCCACCCTCGCCGCCGGAGGCAAGAAGGCGACACCCTTCGCGGTGGCCAATGTCACGGGAGCCGATGGAAAGGTCCTCTTCGAAGGCAAGCCCAAGACCAGTAAGGCAATCGACCCCGCTGTCGCATACCTCACGACCGACATCCTCAGAGGCGTGATCGCTCGAGGAACCGGCACGGCAGCCCAGATCGGACGGCCCGCTGCGGGCAAGACCGGTACGACGCAGGAGTACCGCGATGCGTGGTTCGTGGGCTACACACCCGATATCGCCACTGCGGTATGGGTCGGCTACCCCGACTCGCAACGTGAGATGACCTCGGTTCACGGCATCAAGGTCACCGGTGGTTCCTTCCCCGCGCGAATCTGGGCGCAGTTCATGCGCGCCGCGCTTGATGGCATCGACGAGCATACGTTCAAGCGACCCACCGGCCTGACCCGGGTCGAGGTCTGCTCCGAATCCGGAGGCCTCGCCACCGAGTTCTGTCCGAAGCCAGTCTCGGCGCTCGTACTGTCTGAGTACAAGCCCAAGGCGTGTACCGTTCATACGATGCCAGTCGAGGTCGTGGTGCCCAAGCTCGTCGGAGACACCAAGGTGGACGCGCTTGCGAAGCTGGACAAGCTCAGACTCAAAGCGAAAGTCATAGAGAAGGCGGTGACGGGTGTGGCGGCCGGTGTCATCGCGCAGCAGGACCCGCCCGCGGGAACGAAGACCAAGGCTGGCGCGACCATCACGCTTATCGTCGCCACGGGCGACGCAGGCTCACCGCCCCCGACCGCCCTGTTCTCGATTGTGGGCAAGGCCGTCGCCGGGAAGGCTACCAAGCTGGACGGAAGCGACTCCACTGCGAGCATGAACATCATCACGTACTACTGGGAGTTCGGAGACGGACAAACGGCTGAAGGCCAGAAGGTTACTCACTCCTGGGCGATGCCCGGCAGCTATGAAGTCACGCTTTGGGTGACGGATCAGTCAGGGCAACAGGGATCTGTGACGCGCGCGATCATGGTGCACTGATCCGCGGCGTCAGCCGACGCCGCGGTAGAAGTGCCCAGAGGTTACGCTGCCCTTCTCGGGAGTGACCGGGGTCCTGCCCGCGAGAGTGTCCTGGAGCGCCTGCCGCACACGCGCAACCCAGGACGCAGCGGTGTTCGCCGGAACGGTTTCGAGATCCAGCCTGAGGGCAGATACGCCGCACTCAAGGAGTTCAGGGAGTGCAGCGGTCAGATCCAACGGAACCGCATTGTAGACGTGACTTCTGCCGGTGGGGTCGGTCACGACCGGAAGCTCATAGCCCTTGCGGTCGCGCAGGTAGCGCGGCTTGGATCTGCGGCTGCATGTATCGCAGCCCTGCTTGCACAGTCCTTCAGCCATCAGCACGCAGTGCTCGGTGACCATCAGCTCCTGGCGTCCCGATACCGCTACGCCAATCGGAATGACACTCTGTGAAGCGACAGCCTTGATCTGACGCGATGAGAGTTCGGGCGACAGCCAGACAAACGAGGCTCCCAGATCAGCGAGTTCGGCGACCGCGTGCGCATTCACCGCGTTGAGCGACCAGTGCGCCTCTGCTTCCAAGCCCAGCTCGGTCGCCTCATCGAGCAGCCCCAACGTGCCTGCCAGAACACGCGGGGAATCCTTCACCTTGTCAAGATACGCACGCGCCTCACGGTCGTGAGCGACACGAGGTAGATACGGTACGACTCCGCGCGGTAGCGGCTCTCCGTCGAGTGCCCAGACCGGTACGTACGCGGACTCACAGCCGGCTTGGATGACAGAGCGCGCAGCCGCCACCGTCGAGACCGAAGCAACAAGCCGGGGAGCCGGTTCGAGTTCGCGGTATGGACGGGCCAGATAAGGCAGGGGGGGACTCTGGCGCTCGCGACCGGCCCACGGGGTCAGCAGCGAGCTCTCATAGGCCTCGATGGCTTCTCTACGCACCCGATGCAGAGCCGAGAACCCGATTCCAGCACCCGGAGACAACGAGACGTCCCACGAATCAGCGTGATAGGGCGTTCCACCCAAACGGCCGACGTGCTCTACGACATCCTCCATGCTCACAGGCCGAGTGCGGGCCGGTTCGGCGACCGGTCCAGTGGCAGACCCCGAACGACCCTGCCCGTCAACGACGGTAACGACCACCGGTTCTCCCACCAGGAGGGTCACCGAGAAGATCAGCCCGATCCCCTCACCCGACTCCGCGCCCGTGTACATGCGATGGGCCGCCGAGGAGAGCGCCGCGTTGCGAACCCGAAACACACGATCGCCCTTGCCTGCGGGCTTCTCGGTGGCGATGGTCACTTTGGCCTTGGCGGGGGCCACGCGGAGCGTCTTGCCCTCATGTTTGAACGGACCCACCTTCTGGGCGAACCTGCCACGTGAGGTCCATACCTCGATCGTGTCCTCTGAATCGAGCGGTTCATCCAGTGCAAGTGCGGCCCGACCGTCCTCATACGACAGGACACGACCAACCGGGACGCCCCGGTTGTTAGGCCTTGAGTAGCTCATCATGTTGTTGCCGCGCTCATGCGTGAGATACGCGGTCGTGAAGCCCCGCGAGAACGCCTCGTTGAGCACAGCGAGTTCGCCGTCGCGCGCGGCAAACTCATCGCCCTGCTCCGCCGCGCGGTCAAGAGCCGTCCGATAGACGCCGGTCACCAACGCGACATACTCGGCACTCTTCATCCGCCCCTCGATCTTCAGAGCGGCAATTCCGGAGTCGATCAACCGGGGCAGAAGTTCGATTCCCGCCAGGTCCTTGGGTGAGAGCAGATGGACTCCTGGAGTCTCGATCACGGCCCCGCGATCGTCGAGCAACTCGTAGGGCAGGCGGCACGGCTGCGCACACTGACCACGGTTGGCAGAACGCCCCCCGACCATCGAGGAGAGCAGACACTGCCCGGAGTAGCAGATACACAGCGCCCCGTGCACGAAGGACTCGACCTCCACGCCAGCCGCCTCGCCGGCGCTTGCCAACGCGGCAATCTGCGGTAACGACGTCTCCCTAGCAAGGGTCACCCTCGAAACACCGCGCCGAGCAAGGACCTCCACGGTGCGCGAACTGTGAACGTCAAGTTGCGTTGATGCGTGGACACGCACGTGTGGGAGGGTCTCTCGGACCGAACGAAGCAGTCCGAGGTCCTGGACGATTACCGCGTCAACACCCGCAGTCCACGCGGTGTCGACAAGATCGAGGGCGACATCGAGTTCATCCGGCAGGATGATCACGTTCACAGTCAGGTAGACTCTGGCACCGCGAATGTGCGCGAACCGGCAGGCATCTGGCAACGTCTCAAGAGTGAAGTTCTCGGCGCTCCGGCGCGCATTGAGCTGGTCCACGCCCAGATACACCGCGTCAGCTCCGGAGCCGACTGCGGCTCTGAGCGCGTCGGCACTGCCCGCAGGCGCGAGCAGTTCTGGTGTTTGTTTCGTCAAACGGGTCATAGAAGATGTCCTTGCACGGGAACGGCTAGGTGACGGCTTCGACGCCGATGGCATGTGTTTCGCCGCAATAGGCGACAATGTAACACCAATGGGCCCCAGTCAATCGGAGAGACATGTCGGCTCGGCGCACAAGAATACGCAAAAGGCAGACCAGCCGCGGAGGTTTGATCGCGCTGCAGGTTCTTGCCGTCATGCTCGTGCTCATCCTGGGACTCGCAGGAACGGGTGCTCTGGTGGCCGGTGCGACCGTGAGCAAATGGCTCGAGAACCTGCCCGACTATAACAAACCCGGAGCGTTCGACGTTGCGCAAGCGACTCGGATCTACTCTGCCGACGGGAAGCTGCTCGCGCGACTCTATCTGGAGAATCGCGAGGTAGTTCCCATCGAGAAAATGTCGCCATACTTGCTGGACGCGATTGTCGCGGTGGAAGACGAGAGGTTCTACAAGCACCACGGAGTCGACACAGTGGGACTCGGTCGCGCGGTGGTGGTCAATCTCACACAGGGGTTCGGGACCGAAGGCGCATCGACCATCACACAGCAGTACATCCGCAACACCATCCTGCTCGATGAGCGTACGCAGATATCCCTTGCTCGCAAGGTGCGAGAAGCGTATCTGGCGATGCAGCTCGAGAAGCACTACGACAAGCGTCAGATCCTTGGGATGTATCTGAACGCCATCTACTTCGGTGAGGGCGCGTACGGTGCCCAAGCGGCGTCGCGCACGTACTTCGCGAAGCCGGCCAGCCAGCTGACTCTGGGAGAGGCGGCCATGTTGGCCGGACTCCCACAGCAGCCCAGCCGGCTCGATCCGTATGAGAACCCTGAGGGCGCGGTGAGTCGTCGAAACGAAGTGCTCCAGCGCATGCTCAAGAACGGCTACATCACCCAAGCAGAGCTCGACACGGCTGAAGCCGAAGCACTGCATCTCGAGCGAGCCAAGACCCCCGAAGACGGAATCTACTCGGCCCACTACTTCGTCGCGCATGTGAAGAAGGAACTGCAGGCGAAGTTCAGCCCTGCCGTGGTGTTCAAGGGCGGATTGGTCGTGCACACGTCGCTCGACACACGGCTGCAGAAGTATGCCGAGGCCGCCGTGAAGAACGCTCTTCCCAACAAGTCGGATCCGCGAGCTGCGCTCGTCTCTATAGACCCACGCAACGGCTACGTGAAGGCGCTGGTGGGTGGTCGCGACTACCACAAGAGCAAGTTCAACCTCGCGACGCAGGGCAAGCGACAGCCGGGATCGTCATTCAAGACGTTCGTGCTTGTAACGGCGCTGGACAAGGGCATGCCTCCGTCATTCAACATCGACTCTTCCTCGCCCGCCTATATCCCAACCAAGCCAAAACCATGGGTCGTTGGAAACAGCGAGGGCTCAGGACACGGGATGATCTCTCTGGCCTCAGCCACGCACGCATCGGTGAACACAGTCTTCGCCCGGGTTGCGTGGGAAATCGGCATCAAGAGCGTCGTCAAGACAGCGCACGCCATGGGCATCACGACCAAGATTCCCAACTACCCGTCGGTGGCACTCGGTGCCGCCAACGTCACACCCTATGAGATGGCTTCGGCATACGGCACCCTCGCGACCGGCGGCATCCATCACGACCCCGTAGTGATCACCAAGGTCGAGGACTCAAGCGGCGAGGTCATCTACAAGGCTAAGACCAAGGGCAAGCGCGTTGTTCGCAAGTCGGTGGCTGTCGCCGCGACCAATGTCTTGAAGGGCGTCATCACGGGCGGAACTGCAAGGCGAGCGCAGATCGGGCGGCCGGCAGCCGGCAAGACTGGTACCAGCCAGAACTACCGCGACGCGTGGTTCGTTGGCTACACACCTCAGCTTGTCACCGCCATATGGGTGGGGCACGCGACAGAACGCACCATCTTCGTACATGGGTCGCATGCATTCGGCGGTACCGTCGCTGCCCCTATCTGGGCAACCTTCATGAAGAAGGCCCTGAAGGGCCAGAAGATCATGCAGTTCCCCACGGCCAGCAGCCCCCACTACACACCGAGCAAGTTCCACATCCCGATGAGTCGGCCGCCGAGCACCACCGGCATGACACTCGCCGCGGCCAAGGCGAAACTCAAGGGTTACAAGTTCACCATCGACTACGCCTATTCGAACAAGCCCAAGGGTACCGTCATAAGCCAGACAGTGAAGGGCAGCACGCTCGTGCTAGTGGTGTCCAAGGGGCCCAAACCTTCGGCCCCGAAGCCACCACCCGTCGACCCCGGCCCCGTGGATCCGCCCCCCGTCGATCCTCCACCAGACACGACGAGCACCCCGACACCCTAGAACGCTACAGGAAAGGCCCGCTCCCACTCTCGGGAACGGGCCTTTCCTTCGGCTCTCGTCACGAAGCGGTATCGATCAGCTCCGCTTGATGCGCACCATGCCACTCGTGCACCACGTCTGAATCGATCCCACCTTCTCGATCTGGTCCAACACCAGGTTCATTCCCAGAACATCGCTGGAGATGTGACCGGCAATCACAAGATTGAGCTTGATCTTCTCGGCGTGCTTCTTGTGTTCCTCCGAGTAGTGCATGCCTACCAGGGTGCCCACGCCAGCCGCAGACAGCCGATCGAGCGCCTCTTTGGGCCCCTCGGTGCCCCCGGTCATGTCAACCAGAATGCGACCGGCGCGCGCCTCATCGTCACCGACGATGAGTGCGGGCCCGTATCCCTTTCTGGCTCCGTCCGCGTACTCCGGGATCTCGCGAAGCGACTTGACGACCTGTTCCAGGGTCATTGCTCCAGCAGCATCCAGGTGCGCTTGAACGAAGCGGTTGACCGAGTTGTCCGCCGGAGTGTGGCACGAGAGCGATGCCAAGCCGAGTAGTTCTGCTGCCTGGATCGCCCGGTAGTGGTTGACCGGCATGATGTGCCGACGGATCTCCTGTGCGCGTTCGCCGATCAGCGCATCGCCAGCGGCAATTGAGACACCCTGCGCAGCCCAGAGGTCCGCCTGCATGTACATGACCTCGTGCAGGTTGGCATAGCCCGGGCCCTCAGGGTGGTGGGCGAAGACGAGATCGATCGGCGCACCCTTCTCACGAAGACGATCTGCGAGCAGGACCTCGGCGGTCTCCATGTCGATCCCCACAAGCATCCCACGAACCTCGGAGTCCGGATCGCCCGCACAGATACGCGTGTCAGCGTACGGGTTGACCAACTTCTCCTGGTCGAAGAAGTCGCGCTCGCTCTCGTCGAGCTTCCCGAAGGCGCGCTTGTTCGCAGCGAGCACCCGCTGGATCTCCTCGGCACCTCGGGCGTCGTTGTCGATCCCTGTACGGACACAGATGTCGTAGATGTCTTTCAGCCTCATGCTCTCCCCTTCTCTGAGAGTGTCGCACGCGGACAAGGCGCTCCCGTCCGACCGCGCGAAACGAACGTATTTGACTCGAAGTAGAAGCGAAACGGCAACTCATGCCCTTGGCTGAGCCCGATTCTGCCGCTCGTCGCGATCCCCCCGGCTGCGCGACGTGTGCCAGCATACACCTGGAGATTGCCCTCGCCGAGGGTCGTTCCATTGTCAGCGAGATCGATACCCAGGGCCGCAGTGAGCTTGCCCGGGCCGTTGCACAACTCTCTGATCCCACGTCCCGAGCGCCGGCGGGTCATCACATCGATGCCCACAAGCGGCTCGATCGCCCGCACGAGTACAGCGCCCGCGACGCCCTCGCTCTCACACACCACGTTGAACATATGATGGTTGCCGTAGGTGAAGTAGACGTACGACCTCATCGGCGGTCCGTACATCACCGCGTTGCGTGCGGTGATTCCTTTGGTCGCAGCGTGGCTTCCAAGATCATCCGCGCCCAGATACGCCTCGGTTTCGACGATCCTCCCCGCCGTGACAACATCGCCTGCCGTGCTGCGCAGTACGCAGCCGAGAAGGTCCCGGGCGACATCGCGGGGGTCCCTCTCGTAGAAGGAAAGCGGCAATGGCCGTGCGCCGGCCAAGTCAGAACCGTCAGTAGACATCTCCATGAACATCATCGTAGCGTACGATGGAGTTCTGTGAAGTCGAGAGGAGCCAGATGAACGACTGGGACGGCGTCGAACGACGTGATGGCATCAAGCGTCGTGTCCGACGCGTCTACCGCTTCGTGGACCGTCGTAGCGGATTCGATCGGCGCAAGCGCTATCCGATACTCGGTACGATGCGCGACCAGCCGTCGGTGCTCATAGGAGTATTGGTCGTGCTCAACCTGCTGTCTCTCGTGGACGGCTACTTCACGGCCGCTGAGCTGGGTTTGGGTATCGCCTCAGAGGGCAATCCTGTGCTTGACGCGCTTGCCCGCCGCAACCCGCTACTCGCAGTGACATTGAAGATAGTCGTGCCGCTATTGGTGAGCGCAATGGTCTGGCATGGACGCAAGACACGAGTGATCCTGGGCATGGCGCTTGTGGCGTTGGGCCTGTTCGCCGCACTGGTCCTCTACCACCTGCGCGGCCTCGGCCTGATCTAGACCCCGAAGAGTGCGCCTAGTCAGCGGCTGCCTCGAGCCACGCCTCGTCTGCGGCCAGTGCGTCTCGCTGCGCTTGGATCTGGGTACGCACGGCGTCGTGACCCGTACCGCCCGCACTGATCCGCCGAGCCACGATTCCGTCGATGTCCACCGCATCCAGCACGTCCGAACCGAAACGAGCGTCATGCTCGAGGTACTGCTCGGCGGTGAGTTCTTGCAGGTTGAGGCCGTCGCGTTCGCATGCAAGCACGAGTCTCCCGACCACTTCGTGCGCGTCACGGAAGGGCACGCCTTTTCCGACCAGGTAGTCAGCCAGATCGGTAGCGGCCATGAAGCCACCCTGCGCGCCAGCCAGCATTCGATCCGCGTTGACCCGCATCGAATCGAGCATGCCGCTCATCGCCCTCAGGGAGTTCGCGAGGGTATCAATAGCGTCGAAGACGACTTCCTTGTCCTCCTGCATGTCCTTGTTGTACGCGAGCGGCAAACCCTTCAGTGTGATCAGGAGCGACGCGAGATCGCCAATCACTCGGCCGGTCTTGCCGCGAACAAGCTCCGCGAAGTCAGGATTCTTCTTCTGGGGCATGATCGAGCTTCCGGTCGAGAACTCGTCGTCCATCGTGACGAATCCGAACTCATCACTGGACCAGATGATGAGCTCCTCGGCCAGTCGTGAAAGGTGCACCTGGCAGACCGCGCAGGCGTAGGCGATGTCGAGCAGGAAATCCCGATCACTGACCGCATCGAGCGAGTTCTCGCTCACAGATGCGAATCCCAGCCGACCGGCGACGTATGCGCGATCGAGCGGGAATGTGGTGCCCGCGAGAGCCGCACTGCCGAGCGGTAGCACATCGGCGGCTTCATACGCGTGCCGTACCCGAGTGAAGTCCCTGGTGAGCATCCACGCGTACGCAAGCATGTGATGACTGAACAGGACCGGTTGGGCCTTCTGCAGATGTGTGTATCCCGGCATGACGACGCCGAAGTGCTTCTCGGCCAGACTGAGCGCCGACTGGCGAACGCACTGGATCCTGTAGGCAAGGTCACTCGCCCTGCCTTTGGCGTACAGGCGAGTGTCGGTGGCAACCTGGTCATTGCGACTGCGCGCCGTGTGCAAACGGGCTCCGGCGGGGCCGATTCGCTCTGTGAGAACCCGTTCGATCGCCATATGCACGTCTTCATCAGCGATCTGCCACTCGAACTCACCGGCATTGATCTCCCGGTAGATCTCAGAGAGTCCCGACTCGATCGAGTCGGCATCAGACTCACTGATGACGCCCTGGAGGGCCAACATGCGGGCATGCGCGATGGATCCACGGATATCCTCCGCCCACATGCGCTGATCCACGGGAAGAGAGGCACCGAACTCAGTCAGGAACTTGCCGGGAGACTTCTCGAAGCGTCCGCCCCACGGACTCTTCGCGTCACTCATCATCGGGCTCCTTGGGGGTACTGCTGCCAGCGGCAACATCTGCGGGCGACGGAGGCGACTGGGCACGACGCCGCCCGACTGTGTAGCCGAGCAGAAACGTCAGGACAGGCGCACCGAACAGCAGCAGCACGATGGCCAGAATGATGAGTATCTCTGTTGCGCCCATGCCCACGTGTGACTAGACCTCGCCCTCTTTGCCGACCTTGCGGCGCTGACGCGCCCACACCTTTGTGGGAAGCCCGTGCAGATCGATGAAACCCTTGGCTGCTTTGTGGTCGAAACTATCGGCAGCGTCGTAGGTCGCCAAGTTGTAGTCGTAGAGCGAATACGGGCTGCGGCGCCCTACCGGTACGCAGCTGCCCTTGTAGAAGCGCAGACGCACGTCACCAGTGACCAACTGCTGAGTGGTCTCGATGAATCCGTCCAGCGCCTCTTTCAGCGGCGAGAACCACATGCCGTTGTACACCAGCTCGGCCCATTTCTGCTCAACCCCGAGCTTGTAGTGGAGCACATCGCGCTCGAGGCAGAGGTCCTCAAGAGCCTTGTGGGCGGTGATCAGCGTGAGTGCGCCGGGAACTTCGTATATCTCGCGGGACTTCACGCCGATAAGGCGGTTCTCGATCATGTCAATGCGTCCGAAGCCATGCCTACCCGCTAGTTCATTCATGTGGTTGATGATCTCGTGGAAGCTCATGATCTGACCATCGAGGGCGACCGGGATACCTTGCTCGAAGCTGATCTCGGCGTACTGCGCCTCATCGCAGCTGTCCCCTCGCGAATCGGCAGTCAACGTATAGATGTCCGACGGCGGCTCGACCCACGGGTCCTCGAGCACGCCGCACTCGATGGCACGACCCCAGAGGTTGTCATCGATTGAGTAGGGGCTCGCCTTGGTGGTGGGAACCGGTATGTCGCGCTCGAGTGCGTAGACCATTTCCTGCTCGCGGGTCTTGAGCTCCCATTCGCGCACAGGCGCTACGATCTGGAGATCCGGATCCAAGCACGAGATCCCCACCTCGAAGCGCACCTGGTCGTTGCCCTTGCCGGTGCATCCGTGCCCGATGAAGCGCGCCTGATGACGGTGCGCCTCCTCAACGAGGTGCTTCACGATGATCGGACGCGACATTGCGCTGACCAGCGGATACTTGTTCTCGTAGAGCGCATTGGCCTTGAGTGCCTTGGAGATATACTCCTCGACATACTCTTCGCGCACGTCCTTGACGATGGACTCCACCGCGCCGATAGTCAGTGCCTTCTGTCGCACGAACTCCAGGTCCTGGCGCTCCTGGCCCACGTCGATCGCGAGCGCGATGACGTCCATGTCGTGGTTCTCCTGGATCCAACGTATCGCCACCGACGTGTCGAGCCCGCCGGAATAGGCCAATACGCACTTCTCGCGAGTCATGAGCTACCTTCCCGTCATCGGTCCAGGCCGTCCTGAACCAGTTGTTCACAGATGCTTGCGCGGAAACTACGCCCCGCGGAACTTGTCGAGCGTCTCCACGATGCGAGCGCCCTCTTCCTCGCCCGTCATCACGACAAGAATCGTGTCGTCGCCGGACACGCTGCCGAGAATACCCTCGAGTTCAGCAGCGTCCAAAGCCGCTGCAACACCGGGAGCGGTACCGGACTGCGCCTTCACGAGCACGAGATTGCCCGAGCTGCGCACGTCCTTCACAAGATCACGGACCATCCGCTGCAGGTGGAGGTCCTCCGCCAGAACGTACACTCCCTCGGGCAGCTTTCGGAGCCCCATCTCGGTGATATCGCGAGAAACGGTGGCCTGGGTGCATTCGAACCCGTGCTCCCTCAGCTGGTCTACGAGCGACCGCTGAGTACGGATCCTGTCACCGCGTACGATGCGCCGTATCGCCTCTTGCCGTTCGTGCCGCTTTCGCATCTGTTCCCTCCCACCGGATTCCCGCCCGACTCACCCCAAGACGAGCGAAAGCAGAGCTTTCTGCGCGTGCATGCGATTCTCGGCCTCGTCGTACACGATCGAACACGCATGATCCATGACCTGGTCGGTCACTTCCTCGCCCCTATGCGCAGGAAGACAGTGCATGAACAGGACATCGGGTGAAGCGTGCGCCAGCAGCCCCTCGTTGATCTGGAAGGGCTGGAAGGACGCGAGTCTGCTTGCATGCTCCGACTCTTGACCCATGGACGCCCAGGTGTCGGTCGCTATGACGTCCGCACCGCCCACAGCGGCAACCGGATCGATCCCAACGGAGATTCGACCTCCCGTGCCTTCAGCGATCGCACGAGCCTGGGCCACGATCGACGCATCCGGTTCGAACCCTGAGGGGGTCGCGATGCGCACATCCATGCCGGAAAGAGCACCCGCGAGCAGGTACGTGTGTGCCATGTTGTTACCATCGCCGACGTAGGCGAACCGCACTCCGGCGAGCCGCCCCATCCTCTCTTGGATGGTCTGAAAGTCGGCGAGCCCCTGGCAGGGGTGATGTTCGTCGGTGAGTGCGTTGATCACCGGGACAGAGCAGGCCTCAGCGAACTCTTCGATGAGTGACTGTGCATACGTCCTGACGACAATGGCGTCGACGTAGCGCTCCATCACCTTGGCGGTGTCGCGCACACTTTCACCTCGCGAGAACGCACCATCGGGGCCGGTCATGATCAGGGGGTGGGCCCCCAAGCGAACGCAGGCCACCTCGAATGACATTCGAGTACGCATCGATGGCTTCTGTAGCACGATCGCTACGGCCTTGCCTACCAGCGGGGTGCTGCGCTTGCCCGTCGCCCAGATTCGCTTCTGGGCCGAGGCCACTTCGATGACGTGTAGGAACTCGGCCGGGGTGAAGTCGGCCAGAGAGAGGAGATCCCGTCCCTTGAATACATCGTTGTTCACTGAGCAACCTCCTTGAATGCGTCTTCGAGCGTGGCAAGAAGTGTATCAATCTCCGCGGTTCCACATACGAGAGGAGGCAGAAAACGCAAAATATCCGCCCCAATGTGGTTCACGACCACCTTCCTGCCCAAAAGCGACGCAGCCACCTGGACGGCAACGGGCGAGGCAAGTGAACAGCCGACCATCAGCCCAACGCCCCGCACATCACTGATGGCCCCCGTGCGCTGAGCGAGTTCCAGGAGTGCTTTCCGCAGATACTCTCCGGCAAGCGTGGCTCTCGCTCCGAGATTCTCGGCCTGGAGCGCGGCGACAGTAGCTCGCCCAGCGGCACACACCACCGGACCCCCGCCGAACGTCGATCCGTGATCGCCGGGCTCGAATGCCGCCGCAACCTCTTCTCTGGCAACGAGTGCCCCCATCGGCAGCCCGTTTGCCATGGACTTGGCCAACGTGACCACATCCGGCGTCAGACCGTGTGCCTGATGGGCGAATGCAGGGCCGGTACGGAAGAATCCCGTCTGTACCTCATCGATCATCAGCAGCACACCGTGCTCACGGCACAGCGCCTCGGCAGCGCGCAGGTACTCATCACGAGCGGGCCACACACCGCCCTCGCCCTGCACGATCTCCACAAGGAATGCCGCTACGGTCTCGTCAAGCGCCGACTCGAGGGCCTCTATGTCGTTGAGCGGCACATGGACGAAACCCTGCGGCAGCGGTTCGAACGCTTGCGACTTCCCCGGCTGGCCGTTCGCAGCCAGGGTCGCCAGCGTCCGGCCATGGAACGAACGGAGCGTGGAGACGACCTTGTAGGCACCGGGCTTGGCGGTGCTCGCCCACTTGCGTGCGAGCTTGATTGCCCCCTCGTTGGCTTCGGCCCCCGAGTTCGCGAAGAACACGCGCATCCCGCCACCCAGCAGCCGCACCAGGTCACAAGCCAGCTCAGCCCGATGCTCCACGTAGTAGAGGTTGCTCACGTGGACGAGCTTGGCCGCCTGCTCGGCAACTGCAGCGGTGACCGCAGGATGGGCGTGCCCCAAGTTGACCGCACCGATACCTGAAACGAAGTCGAGGTACTCGGCCCCATCGTCATCGTAGAGCCGCATCCCATCACCGCGGACAAACATCACAGGCTTGCGCGCGTAGGTCCGCATGATGCAGGCGGCGTCGTGTGCGTGCGCCGCATCGAAGAGAGTACCCATGCTAGACAACACCCCCCGGCAGGTCCCGAGCGATCATGGTGCCGATTCCCTCATCGGTGTAGACCTCAAGCAACAGCGCATGCGGGACGGTCCCGTTCAGGATGTGTGCGCGCCTCACGCCACCCCTGAGGGCGTGCACGCACGCAGCGACCTTGGGGACCATCCCACCCTCAAGCTCGTCGGAGACGATCATCTCCTCGGCCTGCTCGGGTGTCAGAGCGCTGATCAAGGAGGACTTGTCCGAGAAATCACGATACAGACCATCGACGTCAGTTAGGAAGAGACACTTGTCTGCGCTCAAAGCCGCTGCGAGCTGGCCGGCCACAAGATCGGCGTTCACGTTGAAGCTGCCGCCGTCATCCCCCGCCGCGACTGTCGCCACCACCGGAATGAACCCGTCCTCGATGAGGTTGTCGAGCACCGTGGTATCGATACCGGTCACCTCCCCGACGCGCCCAAGCCGCTCGTCGCGCATGGTGGCCTGGACCATAGCCCCGTCCTCACCGGACAGTCCCACGGCCAGCCGCCCATGGCTGTTGATTGCGCTGACGAGTTCCGTGTTCACCTTGCCAACCAGCACCATCTTCACGATCTCCATTGCCTCTGGCGTGGTGACGCGCAGCCCGTCGTAGAACTCGACCGGCATACCCAGTCGGTTCATGAATCCCGAGATTTCAGGACCTCCCCCGTGGACGACCACCGGGTTGACTCCGACCAGTTTCATCAACACGATGTCGGCGGCCACCTGGTCGCGCATCTCAGGGTTGGTCATCGCTGCGCCGCCGTACTTGATCACAACGGTGCGTCCCCAAGCATGCTTGATCCACGGCAACGCCTCCATGAGCGTGCTGGCTTTATCGAGCAAGTGCTTCATCTCACACCTTCCAGAAGACAAACGGCGCACCTTCGCGCCCTTAGACGGATCCTCAGCGGTGCGGCTCGTCGCCCGAGAGGCGCGTGGCCGCTAGCTTCGGTACTCGCCGTTGATGCGCACGTATTCGTAGCTCAGATCGCACGTGAGTACGGTGGCTTCGCCGGACCCGAGCCCCAGGGAGACCTCGATGGTGACTTCGTCACAGTCAAGCGCAGCGAATGCCTCGTCCTCGTCGAACGGCACCGCCCCTCCCCCTCGACAGACCTCGATTCCGGCGAAGACGATGCCAAGCAGCCCGGGATCGACGTCCGCACCGGACTTGCCAACCGCCATCGCCACCCGGCCCCAGTTCGCATCGTTTCCGAACAGGGCCGTCTTCACCAGGGGAGAGTCCGCGACCGCGAATGCAGCTAGAGTCGCATCCTCATCCGTCGCAGCCCCGGACACGGTGACGACGATGAGCTTGGTGGCGCCTTCGCCGTCCCGGGCGATCATGCGCGCGAGCTCGGCGCAGACCACTCTCACGGCCTCGGCAAGTAGCGGGTAGGCGTCGTCCTCGGTAGAAATGGATTCGCCACCCGCTGCCCCGCTGGCCAGAAGAATGAGCGTGTCATTGGTCGACGTATCGGAGTCGACGGTGACCCGGTTGAACGTCGTGTCGCACGCAGCACGCAAGGCGGCATCGCATGCCTCAGGTGTCAGCGGGGCGTCTGTCGTGAGCACGGACAGCATCGTAGCCATGTTGGGAGCGATCATGCCGCTGCCCTTCGCCATTCCTCCCACGGTCACCAATCGTCCATCGACTTCGACGGAGACTGCCAACTGCTTGGAAAACGTGTCGGTGGTCATGATCGCTTCAGCGACGTCTGCCCCGTCCCGGCTGTCGAGCCCCTCGACGAGATCCGGAATCGCCGAGACGATCCTCTCAAGCGGTAGCGGGACTCCGATCACGCCCGTGGAACACACGAGGACTTCTTCCGGAGCACAGGCAAGCGACTCAGCGACCGCGACCGCCGTAGCCCGGGCGTCATGCTCCCCTTGCGGCCCCGTGCAGGCGTTGGCATTGCCCGCGTTGATGATCACCGCGCGGGCGTGGCCCGACGAGACGTGGCGCCGAGACAGCACCACCGGCGCCGCGGCAACCCGGTTGGTAGTGAACACGGCGGCAACAGCGACTGCCTCCTCGGCACTGATGAGCGCGAGATCGCGCTTCCCATCCCCCTTGAGCCCGCAATGCGTAGCGGCCGCGAAGAAGCCGGCCGCCGCCACCACTCCCCCCTCGGCGTGGGCGAATCCTGAGGACAGACCGAATCCAGTCATGATCAGACCACCGGCCCCGGGGTGTCGAGTCCTGTGGTCTCGGGCAGCCCAAGCACTGCGTTGAGGCACTGGATGGCCTGACCCGCCGCGCCCTTTCCCAGATTGTCGATCGCACATGAGGCGACCAACGTGTTGGTGCGCTCGTCGACGTGCAAGCCGATCGACGCACGATTGGTGCCCTTGACCTCGGCTGTCGATGGCATGCTACCGGCCGCATGGACATGCACGAACGGTTCGGCGTGGTAGCGGCCGTGATAGAGCTCGACGGCCTCCTCGGTGGTGAACCCTTCTTCCACGTCCAAGTACACAGTCGAAAGTAGCCCCCGCGCCAGAGGCATCAGGTGCGGAGTGAACATGACACTCAGCTCGTGGCCAGCGGCCAGGCCCAGGACCTGCTCCATCTCCGGTGTATGCCGATGTGAGCCTACCTTGTACGGCATCATGCTCTCATCAGCGCTCACGTAGTGAGATGTGCCGGAAAGCGCCCGCCCCGCTCCGGAGAGACCGGACTTGGCATCGACGACTATCCGGGTACCTATGGCGACCCCGGACTCCAGCGCGGGAAAGGCCGCGAGGGCTGTCGCGGTGGGGTAGCACCCGGGACACGCCACGAGGCGCGCACCGGGGAGCCGTGTACGATCGAACTCCGGAAGCCCATAGACAGCATCGGTCAACAGATCCGAGCAGCTGTGCGCCGTCCCATACCATTCTTCATAGACGTCGGCGTCTTTGAGGCGGAAGTCAGCAGAGAGATCGATGACCGTGAGCCCGCGCGACAGCAGCTCCGGAACCATCGACATGGCGGCGGTATGCGGGACCGCGAGTAGGACGACGTTCGCGGTTTCGGCTATGGCGTCAACTTCGGGGACGACGAATACAGCGTCTGTTGCGCCTTGGAGTGCAGGGTAGACATCGGCGATACGCCGCCCTGCATCGGCACCCGACGTGGTCACACCGAGCCGAAGCTGCGGATGCGCGATCACCCAGCGCACCGCTTCGATTCCGGCATAGCCGGCAGCACCCACCACCGCGACCTCGACCACACGTGCCTCCGCATCCGATGCGCCGACAATCAGCCGACTGAGCGGCGACTATATACGGTCTTGCGTATATATGTCAATCAGTATGCATTTCTATGCCGTTGCCGTGCGTAGCAGATTGCATTTCCTGTCCATTCATCAAAACGGGGCAATGCAGTCCGCTCCGCGCGACTGTCAGCCTCGTAGTTCACCGCCAACCGCACCCAGCACCTTGCGCACAAGCTTGGCGTGAGCGCCTTCCACCTCTTCGGTGGTCAGCGTGCGATCCTGCGCTCGGTACATCAGCGAGAACGCCATGGACTTCTTGCCCGACTCAACGCCCTTGCCGCGATACACATCGAAGAGACGAGCACTTTCGAGCAGCTTTCCTCCGGCTGCGTTGATCGCCTGCGCTATGCGCTCTGCGGAAACACCTTCATCCACGACCACGGCTATGTCGTGCTCCACACCGGGGAATCGGGCCGGCTCGACAAACGTACGGGCCGGCTTGGCGGCCCGGATGAGACGGGCCAGATCGAGCTCGAATGCGACCACCGGCGCGTCGGCCTCGAAACGCTCCAGCACCACCGGGTGCACCTCACCCAGCCATCCGACCACCTCGCCGCCGACGAGGACATCCGACGCGCGGCCCGGCTGCAGCCATGGATGTTCGACCGCTCGAACCTTGAAGCGATCGAATGCCATCTCGCGAGCCAGACTCTCGACAATCCCCTTGCCATCGAAGAAGTCGAGCGACATCACTCGATCATTCCACTCGGTAGGATGCCAGGAACCCACCATCACGGCTGCCAGCATCGTGTGCTCTCTAGGCTGCTTGCGGCCGGTCGAGGTCGTGAACACCGAACCAATCTCATAGAGATGAACGTCGTTCACACCGCGACGCTGGTTGTACGACACGCTGCGAAGCAGACCCGGCAGAATCGACTGACGCAGGACGGCCTGCTCCCCGGACATCGGGTTGAGCAGCTCAACAGCCAGCTCTCCGGCGGCCGATGCCATATCGCACTTCTCGGCATCGCCCGGATCGGAGAACGCGTAGGTCATCGTCTCGTTCAAGCCGGCGGCCCGCATGATCGCACCTATCCGCTCGCGCCACCGCTGCTCGGGAGTCAGCGCACCGGCACGGCCCCGGCCCGCCGGTAGCGTCGCTTCGACCCGCTCCATCCCCCAGATTCGAAGAACCTCTTCGATCAGATCGATCTCACGTTCAAGGTCCGGACGGAAGCTTGGAACGTCGACATCGAGACGATCGGCATGTACGGCGACTTCGCACCCCAGGGTCGTGAGGATTGCGGCGGCTTCTTCGGCAGCTATCGGGACGCCGACGATCTGCAGAAGTCGCGAGAGACGGAGCGACAGACGGACCGACTCGAGCGGGCGTGCGTAGGCATCCACCACACCCGGCGCCACCTCGCCGCCGGCGACCTCGGCCATGAGCTGCGCTGCACGATCGACCGCAGCGATGCACGCGGTACGATCGACTGTGCGCTCGAAACGCAGTGACGCCTCAGAGATCAGCGCAAGGGAGCGGGACGTACGACTGATCGATTCCGGGTCGAAGCAGGCGGACTCCAGCAGAACGTTCACGGTCGACTCCGAAACCTCCGTCGCCTCCCCGCCCATCACGCCGGCTAGTGCGACCGGCCCGGTGGGGTCGCAGATGACAAGCGTTGTCTCGCTCAGTTCCCGCCGAGCCCCGTCGAGGGTGGTCAGATGCTCGCCTGACTGTGCCCGCCGGACACTGATAGCCGCGAGACCATCATCTCCGGCCGCCAGCGTGTCAAGATCGAACGCGTGCAGCGGCTGTCCCAGCTCGAAGAGGACGTAGTTCGTGATGTCCACGACGTTGTTGATGGGACGAGCCCCGGCGGCCGTGACCTTCTCGGCAAGCCACTGAGGCGACGGGCCGATCTTCACATTTCGAATGATGCGGGCTGTGTATCGAGGGCACAGCTCGGGGTCGACGATTTCGACGCTGCAGCTACTCATGGCGGGCACTCCGGCCTCAGCCGGGGTGGAAGCGGGGACCTTCGCCTCGTGCCCAAGTACCGCACCGATCTCGCGAGCAACGCCAGCCATCGACAGACAGTCCGGGCGGTTGGGCGTGACCTCGAGCTCGATGATGATGTCCGAGAGGCCCTGATACTGGGCGAAGGCCATTCCAACGGGAGCATCGGCGGGTAGGATCAGCAGACCGTCATGGTCCTCGCCCAGACCAAGCTCGCGGGCCGAGCAGTTCATGCCTTCGCTGACCACACCGCGCAGTTTCGCCTTCTTGATCTCGAAACCACCCGGGAGCACCGCACCCACGAGCGCGACCGGCACCTTGTCACCCGCTTCGAAGTTCTGAGCGCCGCACACGATGGTGCGAGGAGTGCCGTCTCCGACATCTACGGTGGTCACCCACAGTTTGTCGGCCTCGGGGTGCTTGGTCTTCTCGGCGATAAGCCCTACCACGACGTTATCCAGCGCCTCACCCGAAGTGTGGACCGCTTCGACGGCAGTGCCGGTCATGTCGAGCAGGTCCACCAGCTCGGGTATGGACTTGTCGACGGTCACGAGTTCGCGGAGCCATTTCATCGAAACACGCATCTGTTGTCAGCGTCCTCTCGGGTCGCGGTGGGTCACTAGAACTGACGGAGGAAACGCATGTCGCCTTCGACGAGCATGCGGAGATCGGGCACGTTGTACTTGAGCGCGGCGATGCGCTCGACACCCAGTCCGAACGCGAATCCTGTGTAGCGCTCTGGGTCTATGCCGACGTGCCCGAAGACATTGGGGTCGACCATGCCGCAACCCAGAATCTCGAGCCATCCGCTGTTCTTGCAGAAGCGGCAGCCCTCGCCATTGCAGATGCCGCACGACACGTCGACTTCGGCCGAGGGCTCGGTGAATGGGAAGAAGTGGGGCCGGAACCTCGTGCGACGGTCAGGTCCGAAGATCTCGCGAACCAGATGATCGAGCGTGCCCTTCAGATCCGCGAACGTGATGCCCTCGTCGACGACCAGTCCCTCGATCTGGGTGAACTGCGGCAGGTGACTGGGATCGGCGATATCTCGGCGATAGACCTTCCCCGGAGCCAACACGTAGACCGGCGGTTCAGCGTTCTCGAGCGTACGCACCTGTACGGGCGACGTGTGAGTGCGGAGCAGTACGCCGGACGGCTCGGGACCATCGAACTGGTCACCCGACAGATCGCGGACGTAGAACGTGTCCGTGGCCGCACGAGCAGGATGCTGGGGCGGATGGTTCAGGGCCGTGAAGTTGTAGTACTCGAGTTCGACTTCGGGACCCTCGGCAATCTGGTATCCCAAGCCCACGAAGATGTCGGTGATCTCGGCGGCGATCCTATTGATGAGATGTCGAGTTCCCAGTGGGTGCTTGCGACCGGGAAGCGTCACGTCGACCACATCCGCCGAGATTCGCGCCTGCATGTCTGCGGCCGACAACTCGGACTTGCGGGCCTCCAGCGCCGACTCAAGGGCCTCGCGGACTTCATTGGCGGTCTTGCCCACGGCGGGACGCTCTTCCGGCGACAAAGTGCCCAGTCCCCTGAGCACACCGGTGAGCGAGCCCTTCTTACCGAGATAGGCGACGCGCACGCCATCCAACTCCGTCAGATCGGATGCGGCCATGATGGCAGCGAGCCCCTGGGACTGCTGTTCTTTCAACTGTTCGACGACACTCATGTGTCTGCGGTCCTTTCGTCGTAGCCCCAAACAGAAGGGAGCCGGTCCTCCGCCCCTGGATTGTTCCCAAGGACGGAAGACCAGCTCCCGCGGTACCACCTCGGTTGGTTCGCACACATGCGAACCCCCTCATTGCGCGTCGACGTCGACTTCTCTGCGCAGTGCATGACTTCTCGTGCCACGCTGTCCCGATATCGGTAGGAACCGGCTCGCCTACAGGGCACCTGTCGCGCCGTTCAGCTAGCAGCTGATGGAGTGAACCGCGTCCAGCCCGACCGTTCGGCCCTTCCAGTCTCTGGGGCCCTTCCCTGGTCGGCGGGGCTCGTGCAACGCGCCGTCTCCGTCATAGCCTCGCACTATGTGGTTGAGCAGGTAGTGTATCGCAGCGCCCGCCGCCCCGCCACCGATGCAGGAGTCCACCGAACGGGATGACTCGAACCACCCTGCCACGCACGTGCGTGGCCGCTGTGGGGTTGAGATCCGCAACAGGATTCGCATCACCGCGCGTCCAGACACGGCCGTTTGGATCCGCGTGAACCACACGATGGAGCACCAGCGTCGCACCAGGCCTCAGGAGCGCGATATCACCGCGGCGCAGAGGCGCGGACTTGGCAACCACCACGACGTCGCCTTGCACGAGCGCCGGGAGCATGGATCCACCGGAGACCCACGCGACGCTGTAGTTACGCAAGGCCAAGACGCCCAGAAGCGCGAGGAGTCCGTAGGCCACGATCAGCGGTGCGACGTGTTTCAGATGCTCTCGCATCAGTGAACCTGTTCCGCGTCGATGTAGAGCGACATCTTCACGTAGTCGTCAGACAGCGTGTTGCCGGCGTCAGCGGGCAGCCCGACCTCGAAACGCAACTCGCCCCGTGCACCAGGGGCAAGCCTCAGTGCGGCCGTACGCATCGCTGACATCTTGCCGTTGTACAGCTCGGAGTCCCCGCATGTCACACGACACGTCAACGCCTCGTAGAACTCGGTGATACCGGCCTTCTTGGATGACGTGACAACCACATCGCACGGGAGCGTGCCCGAGTTCATCACAGTCATCGGCCGCGTGGTGGTCACGCCGGGTGCCAACGCGTCAATCGAGAGCGGTGCGCTGGTCGGCTCGGACGATACAGCCACCGTCCCGCCGCGAATCACTGAATCCGGCACCTGCACCTGAGTGGTGAAGTACGCGCCTGCCGCGCCGACACCCAGTGCGAGCACCGCTCCTACCATGGTGGTGATTACTCTTCTGATCATCTTGCCCTCCTCATGAATCCTGACCGCCGAGGGGTAGCGGTGACTTGTCCGAATGGTCGACCGGTGGCGCCGCCCGGCCAGTGTCGAGCGTACCTCGGAGCGCTTACCACGCACTTACGCTGCGCTTACCTGGGCCCGCGCCTCCATGACATCGCGTTTGGCCCCACACGCACGAAGGCCCCGCATCAGCGAGGCCTTCGAGTACGTCTATGCAGGGCTCTGCTAGGCGAGCGCCTTCTTGGCAAGTTCGGTGAGCTTGGTGAACGCGGCCGCATCGGTGATGGCGAGGTCCGAGAGCACCTTGCGGTCGAGCGTGATCTCGGCCTTCTTGAGACCGTTCATGAACGCCGAGTAGGACAGCCCGTTCAGACGAGCCGCCGCGTTGATACGCGTGATCCAGAGTCGGCGAATCTCACGCTTCTTGTTGCGACGGTCGCGATACGCATACTGCATCGAGTGCTGCGTCTGCTCCTTTGCCGCCTTGTAGCTGCGGCTCTTCGCGCCGTAATAGCCCTTCGCACGCTCGAGGACGGTACGGCGCTTCTTCTTGGCGCCTACTGCGCGCTTTATGCGAGGCATAATCGATCACTCCTTGCTTGATTTCGAGGGGAAAGGCTTCGGCTACTTGAGTCCGAGCTTCTTCATGATTACCGGGGTGTCGCAGGCCGCGACCTCGGTCTCCTGACGGAAACCACGCTTGCGCTTAGGCGACTTCTTCTCAAGGATGTGGCTCTTGAACGCTTTGCCGCGCATGACCTTGCCGGTTCCAGTAAGCCGGAACCGCTTTGCGGTCCCCTTGTGGGTCTTCTGCTTGGGCATACTCGCAGTGCCTCCCTATTCGGTCTCAGCCGCAACTTCAGCGGCCTCGGGTTCGTCTTCTTTGGCCGCCTTCTCGGGGGCCTTCTTGAGCGGAGCAAGCAGCATATGCATGTTGCGTCCCTCAAGCTTGGGCTGGGTCTCGATGATCGCCAGTTCGGCGAGCTCTCCAGCCAACCTTTCAAGGATGTTCAACCCGAGTTCGGGGTGGGCCATCTCTCGGCCACGGAACATGATCGTGACCTTCACCTTCGCACCTGCATCGAGGAATCGCAGGATGTGCTTCTTCTTGGTCTCGTAGTCATGCTTGTCGACCTTGGGACGGAACTTCATCTCTTTGATCTCGATCTTCGACTGGTTCTTGCGCGCAGCCTTCTCTTTCATCGACTGCTCGTACTTGAACTTGCCGAAGTCCATGATCTTGCACACCGGCGGATCAGCGGTGGGTGCGATCTCAACGAGATCGAATCCCTGCTCGTCTGCGATCCTCAGGGCATCGGTCATTGCAAAGATGCCCAGCTGGCTGCCGTCAAACCCGATCAAGCGGCAGCTCGACGCGCGAATGCGGTCGTTAAGCCTGTACTCAGTGCTGCTGATAGGCAGCTCACCTCCATGTCGATCCTTCGAACGGCCCGAGCCGCCCTGACAAAACAAAACTCCCGCGGCATCAAGGCCGACGGGAGTACGCAACAGCCAGAAGGGTACGCCACGACGGTTCGCGGCGGGCGCTTCGGCTCTCTCAGTCGACCAGGCAGCAACCTTCATGGCGCCGCGGTGGTGGGGACCTTCATTCTCGCTCAATTACTAGCGGGGTCCCGCTTGTACGATATTCGGTTAGCCGTCGCAGTATAGCGACGGGCGCGCCCGGGCGCAAATCGCCGTCGTACTACGGCTTCTGCGCCAGAACCTTCTCGGCGAACTCCGATACACCCATGGCACCTATGTCGCCTTCGGTACGATCCCGAACACCCACCGTGTCGGTCTCGATCTCCTTGTCGCCCACCACAAGCATGTAGGGGACCTTCGACTGCTGGGCCTTGGCGATCTTGACCCGCATCGGCTCGCTGTCCGAGACGACCTCGGCGCGCACGCCCGCTGCGTTCAACCGCTTGGCCACCGCCTCGCACTGGTCGATGTGCCGGTCCGAGATCGGGATGACCGCAGCTTGTACCGGCGCGAGCCAGACCGGAAACGCCCCGGCGTAGTGCTCGATCAGGATGCCGAAAAAGCGCTCCATCGAACCCAGGATCGTCCGGTGGAGCATGTACGGCTGTGCCTCGGTGTTGTCTGCTGTGCGATACGTGAGGCCGAAGCGCTGAGGAAGGTTGAAGTCGACCTGGATGGTCGCTGTCTGCCAGGTACGGCCGATAGCGTCCTTGAGTTTGATGTCGATCTTGGGGCCGTAGAACGCTCCGTCGCCCTCGTTGATCTCGAAGGGGACGCCGCGCTCCTTGAGCGCCACTATGAGTGCGTCGGTCGAGATGTCCCAGAACTCCTGATCGCCGATCGACTTCTCGGGTCGGGTCGAGACCTCAGCCGAGTACTCGAACCCAAAGACACCGACCACGTAGTCGACAAGTTCGAGCATGCCGATGACCTCGTCATGCACCTGCTCGGGAGTGCAGAAGATGTGCGCATCGTCTTGCGTGAAGCTGCGAGCCCGCATCAGGCCATGGACCACACCCGAGAGCTCGTGTCGGTAGACGGTCCCGAACTCGAACAGCCGGAACGGCAGATCGCGGTAGCTCTTGAGCGAATCTCCGTAGATCATCAGGTGACCCGGGCAGTTCATCGGCTTGATGCCGTATTCGCTGGTCTTGCCGTCGCCTTCATCGACCTCGAAGAAGTACATGTTCTCGCGGTAGTTCTCATAGTGACCCGAGATCTTCCACACATCGGCCTTGTAGATGTGCGGCGTGATGGCCTCGACGTAGCCGCGTTCGTAGAGCACGCCGCGGAGCCACTCCTGCAGCAGACGCAACACTCGGGCGCCCTTGGGGTGGTAGAGCGGCAGTCCTGCGCCCGCCTCCTCGTGGAAACTGAACAGGTCGAGCTCCTTGCCCAGCTTGCGATGATCGCGCTTCTCGGCCTGTTCGATGCGGTTGAGATAGGCATCGAGATCCTTCTGCGTGAACCAGACGGTTCCGTAGATGCGCTGCAGCATGGGGTTGTCCGAGTTGCCGCGCCAGTACGCTCCGGCGATCTTCGTGAGCTTGAAGGCGCCGAGCCGGGCCGTCGAAGGCACGTGCGGGCCGCGACACAGGTCGGTGAAGAACCCCTGCGTGTAGGTCGAGATGACCTCTCCCTCCGGAAGCTCGCTGATCAGCTCTCGCTTGAACGGCTGCTCCTCGAAGGCGTCCCACGCCTCAAGCTTATCCAGTTCGGTCCGCTTGAAGGTCTTGTCCTCGGCAACGATCTGGCGCATGCGCTCTTCGATCGCTTCGAGATCCTCGGGGGTGAAGCTGCGCCCGATCTCCATGTCGTAGTAGAAGCCGTCTTCAATCGAAGGCCCAATGCCGAACTTCGCAAGCGGGAAGAGCTCCTTGACCGCCTCGGCCATCACATGCGCCGTCGAATGCCGCAGGATGTCGAGTGCCTCGGTTGAGCGGTCCGTGATGATTTCGACGCCGACGCCATCCGACAGAACAGCGCTCACGTCCACAAGCCGGCCATCGAGCTTGCCCGCCAGGGCGGCCTGCGCCAGGCGAGGACCGATTGCAGCCGCCAGATCGTAGACCGTCGAGCCCTCGGGGAGGGTCTTCTGGGTTCCATCGGGCAGCTTGACCGCGATCTCAGACATCTCGTACCTCTCTTGGCTAGCGCGAACCGCCCCGCACGGCGGCGGGGCGGACGGTGAAGTGTCAACGACTCCTACGAGAGACGATTCCCTACTGCTTGGTTTTGCAGTACGGGCACACACTCCAGTTGAGCTTGAGCGCCTTGCCGCACTCCACGCACGGCTTGCGCAGCTTCTTCATGCAGTAGGGGCAGATAAGGAAATCCTTCTCGACCGGCTTGTAGCATGCCGAGCAGGTCTCGTAGTCCTTTGCGAGGCTCGCCTCTTTGGCACGAATCTCAAGATCGCGCTCACGCGCATCTGCGACGAACTCAGGCGGTCGAACGACAAGATAGATAATCCAACCGGCAAAGGGGAACACGAGTGCGGCCATTGCCCAGAACCAGCCCATGGCGCCACGGCGATTGGCGTCGCGCCACACCCAGAAGACAATCGCAATGTCGATGACCACGAAGAACAGTGAGCAAAGGTTCCGCGTGAGCAGGAACTCCGGGCTCTTCAGAATCGGATCGAGAAGCTCGCCCATCATCTCCCTTTCGAGACTGTCATATCGACGCCATTGACATACGTGCGGATTCTACCAGAGTGCCGTCGCAGCCAGTCCGACACAGCTACGCCGTTACTGAAGCGTCGCGAAGCGCCGCCCGAGCCTGACCGGCGCTCGTCAACGAGCCAGTGACAACCAGGCCCACGACCGCGGATGGGGACGCCGCCAGTTCGACTGCGGCCTGTGCCACTGTGTCCAGAACCAAAGGCCGCACTCCGGTGACTTCGAAGACGATTCGCGCGAGGTCGCTCGCAGGCAGCGCGCGTGGCGATTCCGGAGTGGCGACGGCAAATGCGTCGGCGGCCGGTGCGAGCGCCTCCACGATGCCACGAGCGTCCTTGTCGGACAGAACGCCCAGAAGTACAAGGGGGTGCCCGCCCGATTCCGCCCAGGCGTCCGAGATCGCTGCTGCGAGGACCGCCGCCGCTTGGGGATTGTGCGACCCGTCCACCACGATGGGGGGCTCGTCGCGAAGCAGCTCGAAACGACCGGGCAGTGGGACGCCTGCCAGCGCGGCCCGCAACCACGTGGGCTTCAGCGCGCGTCCAAGCGCGGCCTCCGCAGCGGCCACTGCGGTAGCCACGTTTGCAGCCTGGTATGCCGGCGCCCGTAAACTGAGATCCGCGTACAGCTCGTGCACGCCTGACACCTCAAGTGACAACAGGCCACCGGGCGAGGTCGGCAGACTCTGTATCGTGAACCGAACGGTGAGGCCCTCAGCGACCGGCGAGGGTGTATCCATCGCCCGCACAGCACGCGCGTGCGTGCCCGCTTCCTGCACGCGATCGAGGAACAGCCGCTCGAGCCCCACGGTACCGGGACCAAGAATCGGTGCGGAAGCGGGACGGATGATCGCGGCCTTCTCGGCGGCGATGGCCTCGAGCGTGTCACCCAGCACATGCATGTGGTCGAGTCCGACACCCGTGATCACGGCGACGGCGGGCGACACGACACTGGTCGCGTCCCACCTGCCTCCCATTCCCACCTCGAGCACCGCAGTGTCGACTCCCCGCTGGCCGAAATGCCACAGCGCAGCCGCCGTTAGAAGCTCGAACTCGGTCGCCCCCGCGGGAATACCCGGTTCGGTCTCGCCCCACAGGGCCCGCGCAGTGTCGATTGCGACACCAACTGCCTGAGCGAACTCCTCATCGGTGGCCACAGCGCCGTCGACTTCCATGCGCTCCGGATAGCGTTCCAGCTCGGGACTGGTGTAGAGCCCGGTCACCCGGCCGTGTGCTGAAAGCACAGCCGCGGTCATCCTGGCAGTAGACGACTTGCCGTTGGTGCCGGTCACCTGGACTACCGAGAAGGTGTCCTGTGGTCGACCCAGCGCTTCACACAGCGCGCTGATCGGCTCAAGCGACAGGTTCATCCCGAACTTCAGCACACGTGAGAGCACGTCGGTTGCCTCGGCGTAGCTCCAAGGGCGTGGCCACTCACAACCTGACATCTGCCGTCCTAGTCGAGATCGGCGAGCTGGGCTTGCACGAGCGCCAGCTCCTCGGCGAGTTCAGCCGCCTTGGCCCGGTCCTTGGAAATGATCTCAGCCGAAGCCTTGGCCAGGAAGCCTTCGTTGGAGAGCTTGCGATTGAACTTCTCGAGCTCTGCGGAGAGCTTCTCGGCCTCTTTGGCAAGACGAAGCGCCTCGGCCTCGAAGTCCACGAGTCCCTCGAGCGGGATATAGACCTCCATACCCGAGGCGATCACCGTCGCCGAATGCGCCGGCTTGCTCGCCGCAACACCGGCTGTGAACGTCGAGACGCCCGCAAGCGACGCCATCTGTCCGAACTCGTTGTCCACCCACTGCCGCTCGGAGTCCCCTTGCGTCTTGAAGACGACCTGGAGAGACTGCTTGACCGGCAGCTTGTAGCGCGAGCGCACGGCCCTGATACCGGTGACGATCTCGATGATCCGCGCGATCGACCGCTCAGCTCCGTCATCGGCGAACGACGCCAGCGCCACACCGTCAGGCCAGCTCGCCACCATGAGCGACGGAGCCTTCTCTACACCAGCGAGCGGAAGGTTGCGCCAGATTTCCTCGGTCACGAACGGCATGATGGGGTGGAGCAACCGAAGCGCGTTGTCGAGCACGTAGACAAGTATCCTCTGAACACTCGCGCGTGCTTCGCCACCCTCGTGGAGTCGGCCCTTGGCCAGCTCGATGTACCAGTCGCAGTACTCGTTCCAGAAGAAGTCGTAGAGCGAACGCGCCACTTCGCCGAACTCGTAGGTGTCGAGCCCCTCAGATACGCGCGCCGAAAGTGCCGCAAGCCGAGAGAGTATCCATCGGTCCGCTACGGTGTGAGCCACCGGCTCGCCGGGCTCGTAGTCGTCGAGATTCATCAAGACGAATCGGCTGGCGTTCCAGATCTTGTTGGCGAAATTGCGGCTCGAGACGAGCTTCTCCTCGCTGAACTTCAGGTCCTGAGCGCCGGTGACCTGGAGCATCAGGCCAAAACGCATTCCATCGGCTCCGTAGTGCTCCATCAGGTCGAGCGGATCTACGCCGGTGCCCAGAGACTTGCTCATGCGCTTGCCCTCGGCGTTGAAGACGGTGGGATGGATGATCACGTCATCAAACGGCACTTTGCCATCAAGGAAATACATGCCGCTCATCACCATGCGCGCCACCCAGAGGAACAGGATGTCGCGAGCGGTAGAGAGCACGCTGGTCGGATAGAAATAGTCAACGCGCGGGTCCGGCTCCGGCCACCCGAACGTCGCGAACGGCCACAGCTGGCTTGAGAACCACGTGTCTAGCACGTCCTCGTCCTGACGGATCGCCGAGGAGCCACAGGCCGAGCAGCTCTTCACATCTTCAACGCTGGCCACCATGGCGCCACATGCATCGCAGTAGAAGACCGGGATGCGATGTCCCCACCACAGCTGCCGCGAGATACACCAGTCCCTGATGTTCTCCATCCAGTGGAAGTAGACGTTCTCCCAACGCTTGGGATGGAACGTGACCCGGCCGTCGCGGACGGCCTCTATCGCCGGCGCCGCAAGCGGCTTCATATCGACGAACCACTGGTCCGAAAGCCACGGCTCGATGATGGTATGACAGCGATAGCAGTGGCCGACCGAGTGGACGTGATCGTCGATCTTGACGAGCAGCCCCTGGGCGTCGAGATCGGCTACTACCTTCTTGCGTGCCTCGAACCTGTCGAGACCGGCATAGGCACCGCCCTCGGCGGCGATGGTCGCATCGGCGTTCATGACGTTGATCTTGGCGCAATCGTGACGTTCGCCGATCTCGAAGTCATTGGGGTCGTGAGCCGGCGTGACCTTGACGGCGCCTGATCCGAACGACGGATCGACGTAGCTGTCCGCGACGATGGGTATCTCTCGACCCACAAGCGGCAACACTACTGTTGCCCCCACCAGCGCGCGGTATCGTTCGTCATCGGGGTGCACGGCGATGCATGTGTCCCCGAGCATCGTCTCCGGACGCGTGGTGGCGACAATCACGTGATCGATTCCCGCGACCGGCTCCTTCAACGGGTAGCGCAGGTGCCACAGATGGGAATCGACGTCCTCGTGCTCGACCTCTATGTCCGAGAGGGCTGTCGAGCACCGGGGGCACCAGTTGATGATGCGCTTGCCTCGGTAGATGAGCCCCTGGTTGAACCACTCCACGAACACCTTACGGACCGCAGCCTGGTAGCTGGGATCCATGGTGAACCACTCGTCGCTGTAGTCGCACGAACAGCCCATCGCCTTGAGCTGGCCGATGATCGTCGAGCCATGCTCGTGACGCCACTCCCAGCACGCATCAACGAACGCCTCGCGGCCGACATCGTCGCGGCTCTTGCCTTCGGCCGCCAGCTTCTGCTCCACCTTGTTCTGAGTGGCGATGCCGGCATGGTCCGTGCCAACCACCCAACGGGTCGGACGACCCGTCATACGTGAGCGCCGGACGACGACGTCCTGGATCGTGTTGTTGAGCGCATGCCCCATATGAAGCGAGCCCGTGACGTTGGGCGGCGGGATGACCACCGAATACGGACGAACTCCCTCGATCGGGGTGGCGGAGAAGTAGTTCCCTTTGACCCAGGACTCGAAGATCGGACCTTCTACCACTTTGGGATCGTAGGAGGATGACATCTGGCTCACAGGGGTGCCCCTTCATGGACGATTCGCGCAACGTCGTATCGGTATTCGGATTCTAACAGCCGACACCGCTCGAGCAGGACTTCCACGCTAGATTCCCGAATAATTGACGGTCCGCCTCTGCCATCAACCCAGCCGGGTTGGGAGGTTTGCTTACAGTAAGTTCCAACTCTATAGTGGCGCAGGGGGTTCTTGAGGTGTCCGAGGCAGACAAGCAGAGACGGGGAGACTCACGCTATGGCTGACTGTGAACTGATCGAGAAATGCATCTTCTTCAACGACAAGATGAGCGACATGCCCACGATGGCCGACTTGTACAAGAAGCGCTATTGCCGTACCGACAGTAGCGCCTGCGCGCGCTTTGGGGTGTTCAGGGCGCTGGGACGGGAGAATGTCCCCGCCGACCTCTATCCCAACGACGCTGAGCGCGCTGCCGCCATCTTGTCTGTGTAGATCGCGGGACTCTTCCACAACGCAGATCAGGCCACCCCAGCGGGTGGCCTGATTGTCTCTGGTATCCATTTCAGAACCGCCGCGACGTATCAGGCAGAAGCCTCTTCGGCCGCGCCGCGCCTGACCAGCGTGGGCGCAACCCCTGAATCGACCGACTCTGCGGTCACCACGACTTCCTCGATATCCGACACACTCGGCAGCTCGTACATGGTATCGAGCAGTATCCCCTCGCAGATGGAGCGGAGACCGCGAGCACCAGTACCGTGCTTGATCGCATGTCGGGCTATCGCAGTCAACGATTCTTCGGTGAATCTCAGCTTGGCGCCCTCGAGATCGAAGAGGCGCTGGTACTGCTTGACCAGTGCGTTCTTGGGCTCGGTGAGTATCTTCACCAGATCATCTTCGGTGAGTTCCGAGACGTTCGTGACCACTGGCAGGCGACCCACGAACTCCGGAATCATTCCAAAGCGGTTGAGGTCCTCAGGGAGGACCTGCGACAGCAACGCGCCAGCAGAGTCGCGTGACGGGTCTGACAGCTCTGCCGAGAAGCCCACGCCCTTCTTGCCGATGCGGTTCGCAATAATCGTGTCCAGGCCGACAAACGCGCCGCCCAGGATGAACAGGATGTTGGTCGTGTCGATCTTGATGAGCTCCTGCTGAGGATGCTTCCGGCCGCCCTGAGGGGGCACTGAAGCCTCCGTCCCCTCCAGGATCTTCAACAGCGCCTGCTGGACGCCCTCACCGGACACGTCTCGGGTGATCGACAGGTTCTCGGCCTTGCGCGCCACCTTATCGATCTCATCGATGTAGATGATTCCGACTTCGGCACGCGCCGTATCGAAATCCGCCGCCGTGATCAGTTTGAGCAGTATGTTCTCAACATCCTCACCGACGTAGCCAGCCTCTGTGAGGGCGGTCGCGTCGGCGATAGCGAACGGTACCTTAAGCACGCGTGCAAGCGTCTGAGCAAGCAGGGTCTTGCCGCACCCCGTGGGTCCGAGCAGGAGTATGTTGCTCTTGGCCAGCTCCACCTCATCATCGTGAACTCCGGCAGGCAACGTCACGCGCTTGTAGTGGTTGTACACCGCTACCGAGAGTACCTTCTTGGCTAGCTCCTGGCCGATCACATAGCCGTCAAGCGCCTCATGGATCTCCATGGGCGTGGGCAGATCCTCAAGGACCGGGACCGCGGCTGCGGCGTCCTCGGCGAGCTCGTCTTCCACGATGTCATTGCAGAGCTCGATGCATTCGTCGCAGATATAGACCCCGGGGCCCGCGATCAACTTGCGGACATGACGCTGCCCTTTGCCGCAGAACGAGCATTTCAGCTGCTCAGGTCCTTGGCCATCTGCGCTGCGCGGAGTCACGTTACTCGCCTTCCGCCGTTTTGCGGCTCTCGAGCACTTCGTCTACCAGCCCGTAGGCCTTTGCCTCATCGGCCATCATGATGTTGTCACGCTCGGTGTCCAGATGAATCTTCTCAACAGTCTGGCCCGTGTGACGCGCCAGAATCTCGTCGAGTTGGTTGCGCATGCGCAGCATCTCTTTGGCCTGGATCTCGATATCGGTCACCTGACCCTGCGTGCCGCCCCAAGGCTGGTGAATGAGCACTCGGGAGTGAGGAAGTGCGAAGCGCTTGCCTGGCGCGCCAGCCGCAAGAAGCACCGCGCCCATGCTCGCGCACTGACCGATGCAGATCGTCGACACCTTCGGCTTGATGAACTGCATGGTGTCGTAGATGGCCAGACCGTCGGTGACCGATCCGCCCGGTGAGTTGATGTAGAGGTTGATGTCCTTCTCGGGATCCGCGCTCTCGAGGTGCAAGAGCTGCGCGATGACGAGATTGGCAACATGGTCGTCGATTGCGCTACCGAGGAATATGACCCGCTCGTTCAGGAGGCGGGAGTAGATGTCGAAGCTACGCTCGCCTCGGCTGGTCTGCTCGATGACGATAGGTACCAATGCGTTGATGTCTGAGAGCATGTACTACTCCTCGCTCGCGGCGACGTCGTCTGCGGTCTTCTTCGCCGTCTTCTCAGCCGCAGGCTTCTTCTTGGCCGACTTCTTGTCCTCAGCCGAATCATCAGCGGCGGAAGTCTCCTCGACAGTGACTTCGGCATTGTCGAGCAACCACTTGACCGCTTTACGGTGCATGATCTGCTCGGTGACCACGGCCATCAGGCCGAGCTCTTCCCAACGCTTCCGAGCATCTTCGACCGACGTACCGGTCGCGTCGGCGATCTCGTTGAGCTCGGCGTCAAGATCCTCGGCCGAAACGGCCATGCCGAGTTCGCGGCAGAGGGCCTCAAGCGCAAGGTCCTCGCGGACGGACTGCTCGCCCTGGACACGGATGTCCGCCTCAAGCGTGTCCATATCGATCCCCGTGGCAGTCAGGTATTCCTCAACCGGAATCTCACGGGTCTCGAGCATCGACAGGAAGTCCCGCATCATGGTGCTCTGACGCGATTCGATCATCGCATCGGGCACGTCGCCCACCAGACGGCTGGCGACCAGCTCGCGAACGCGACGCTCCTTCTCGCGATCGTGGTCTGTGGCCTTCTGAAGATCGAGCCGATTCTTGAGATCTGTGATCATCTCCTCGACCGAATCGAACCCGCCCAGGTTCGCCGCGAACTCCTCGTCGATCTCCGGCAGCTTCTTTGCCTTGATCTCGTGGATGGTCACGTGGAAGCCGGCCTTCTTGCCAACGAAGTCGGCATTGGAGGACGTCTCGGGAATGACGAACTCGATGTCGCGCTCTTCGCCAGGCTTGGCACCGATGATTCCGGTGTCGAACTCAGTGGGCATGAGGCCGCGACTCATCTCATAGAGGTACTTGTCGACCTCGTTACCTTCGTAGGACTCTCCGTCAACCGTACCGACGAAGGAGAGGAGTACGAAGTCGTCGACCTCGATGCCACGGTCCTCGACCGGCTCGAGGCTCGCGAAGCGCTCGCGTGCGACGGTGAGCTGTGCATCGATCTCGGCCTGCGTGGCCTCCTTGGCAGGCAGGGCCACCGAGAAGTCCTTGGCGCTCGAAAGCGTGAGGTCGGGCCGAACCTCGATGTCAGCAGTGTAGGTGTACGGCTGGCCGGGCTCGACGTTCTCGAGTCCCTCCATCTCCGGTGAGACGATCGGACGCAGCGCCTCAACGTCGAGTGCCACCGGATACGACGTGTTGACGACGTCCTCTGTGGCCTCGGTCATCACGTAGTCATGGCCGACCATCGTGTCGATCATGGGGCGAGGAGCCTTCCCGGGACGGAACCCTGGAATACGGACCTGCTTGGCAACGGCCTTGTACGTGCGGGCGATCGACTCATCGACCAGCTCGGCAGGAACGGTGACGGTGAGCTTTACCTTGGTGCCTTCAAGCCGCTCGACTGAAGTGGTCAGCACAGTGGATTCCTTTCACGATAGTTCGTCATGCCGGTGCCGGCCGGCCTAGTCTACTGTGGTGCGGGCGAGAGGACTCGAACCTCCATGAGTTGCCTCACCGGGACCTAAACCCGGCGCGTCTGCCAGTTCCGCCACGCCCGCGAAAAAGCAGCTTCATATCATAACAAAAGGCCGAGGCTTTTTCGCCCCGGCCTCTTATGCTCGATGGTGGGCCGTCGGGGGATCGAACCCCGGACCTTGGGATTAAGAGTCCCCTGCTCTGCCAGCTGAGCTAACGGCCCAAACGCAAGGCGTAATTGTACCCACTCGCCGTCAGAATGCAAGGGGCGCCCGAAAGCCGCCCAAAACCAACAGTGACCCGCCGGGTGGCGAGTCACTGTAGAACCTTCTGGGGTGGGTAACGGGACTTGAACCCGCGGCCTTCGGAGCCACAGTCCGACGCTCTAACCAACTGAGCTACACCCACCGTGAGTGGCTTGGCACGCCCGGAGGGATTCGAACCCCCGACCTAGAGATTAGAAGTCTCCCGCTCTATCCAACTGAGCTACGGGCGCATAAAAGACGTCTTCTATAGGCTGTGTGCCGCGAAGCGGTACGGTACCTTCTGGTGACGTCGATTGTCAATGGAGCGGCCGACGGGACTCGAACCCGCAACAGTCAGCTTGGAAGGCTGATGCTCTACCAATTGAACTACGGCCGCACGTCTGGTCGGGCTGACAGGATTCGAACCTGCGACCCTCTGCTCCCAAAGCAGATGCGCTACCAAGCTGCGCTACAGCCCGAGCCTATCAAGCGAGGAACAGTATAGCGTGTGATTCCAGAAGCGCTACAGTCCGTTCAGTAACTCCCTGAGCGCATCCAGTGCCGCACCCCGATGGCTGATTCGGTTCTTCTCGGCCAAGCTGAGTTCGGCCATGCTCTTTCCAGGCACGGCGAGCGGCAGGAACAACGGGTCATAACCGAATCCTTTGTCGCCCCGCGGCTCGAATCCTATCCGACCCTCACACGCACCCGAGGCGACCGTCTCGGTGCCGTCCTGTGCGATGAGCACGATCGAGCAGCGGAAGCGTGCGGCGCGGTCCGCCTCGGGCACACCCTCCAGCACCGTAAGCAAGCGTTGGTTGTTCTGGCCATCAGTCGCACACGGTCCCGAGTACCGGCTCGAGAAGACGCCGGGCTCGCCATCGAGGGCGTCGACCTCGAGCCCAGAATCGTCAGCCAGGGCCGCCATGCCGAAACGCTCGTGCGCTGCGACGGCCTTGATCCTAGCGTTTTCCTGAAACGTCGCTCCGTCCTCTTCTGGTGACGGCCACGAATCGTCCAGCTCGCTTGCCGAGACGAACCTCCAACCGGATGAGCCGAGAGCGGACCTGATCTCCGACAACTTGCCCGCATTGCCAGTCGCGACCACGACGGTGAGCGCGTCAGAATCCATAGCTCTGCAGTTCTCCGTCGATGACAGCACGCTGGACTTCGAGCAGCTTGCCGATTCCGGATCCCGCAAGATCGAGCAGCGCATCAAGACGCGCCCGGTCGAATGGCGTCTGTTCACCGGTGCCTTGAACCTCGATGTAGCGACCTTCATTGTCCATGACCACGTTCATATCGACCTCCGCGACCGAGTCCTCTGAGTACGCAAGGTCGAGCAGCAGGCCGCCGTCCACCAGGCCGACGCTCGTCGCGGCGACTTGGCCAAGGAGCGGAACCGACGCGATCTTTCCCGAATCGCGCCATGCGATGAGCGCGTCGTGTACGGCAAGCCATGCGCCGGTGATAGCCGCGCAGCGCGTTCCGCCGTCAGCCTGGATCACATCGCAATCGACGGTGAGCGTGGACTCCCCCATCGCGGCCATGTCGACCACCGTGCGGAGAGACCGACCGATAAGGCGCTGGATCTCGTGGGTCCGTCCTTTAGGGCCGCTCATCTCACGACGTGAGCGTGTATGAGTGGACGCGGGCAGCATAGAGTACTCCGCGGTAACCCAACCCATGCCTGAGCCACGACGCCAAGAGGAGACGCCCTCTTCGATGGAGGCGGCGCACAAGACCCGCGTGTCGCCCAACTCGAAGATACAGCTCCCCATGGAATGCTTGAGGTAGTTCCGCGTGACGCGTACCGGGCGCAACTCAGTGGCGCCCCGTCCATCCAGTCGTCCTATCACGAAGGTGTCCCCTTTCGAGTGACTTCGAAGCTGTCCAGTTCTCTTGCCACGGTAACCGGCCCGGCGAACGCGCTCTGAGCCACCGCGGCCATCCGTGTGCGGTCATTGGTCGGCCACACGTGTACCAGCACCAGCCGCCCAGCTCCGGCTTCAAGCGCCAGCGCGCCTGCCTGTGCAGCCGTCATATGCGGCGAAGCACCGGCGTACGGCTCCGGCAAGGTCGCCTCGGCCAGCATCAGATCAGCCCCCCGGGCGGCCGCGACCACCCACGGCCCCGGGGCCGTATCAGCTGTGTAGCAGAGCCGCACGCCATCTGCCTGCGCGACAAGCGCGAAGGTGGGCTCGGTGTGGTTGACCGCATACGGGGTCACCGTCATCGCGCCAATGTGGACCGGCTCGCGGTCGCGCAGCTCAGTGAGCTCGAACGCCTCACGGAACTGGGCAGCCCCCCGCTCCGAGAGCAGCCCTTGCATCCGCTGGAACAATCCAGTGGGCATGAAGAGCGGCATGCGCTCAAGCGGACCTTCCGGCGCATACCGCAACATCGCCTGCATCGAGTACAGATCGACGTAGTGATCGGGATGGTTGTGAGTGATGAACACCGCGTCGAGCCGGTAGGGGTCCGCGACCTTGTACAGGTTCGACAGCACACCGTTTCCGCAATCGAACAAGACGCGGCCGCCGTCGCACTCGACGAGATGCCCCGAACAGGCCTCCCCTGCTCCGGCGTGGCTGGCCGCCGAGCCCAATACCGTCACGCGCATGCTGTCTCCTCGGTAGGGCCTGCGCTGAGCGCGAGTGATGCCGACGGCGAGAGTACCTCGAGCTCTTCGAGGGGCACTTGCTCCACCGCCCCCAACGGCGAACCGAAGACCCGCGATCCGAGGCGTTCGAACTCCGTCGTGTCCCCGGTCGTTGCAAACCGCCGTACAACCGGACCGTTGGCCTGTGAGAACTGCCCCCGCCGCTCAAGTGTCTCCGCCACCTCGCGAGCGGTCTCCTCGGCCGAACTGATGATATGAACTCGCACACCCATGACCTGGCCGATCGCTGCTGAGAGCAACGGAAAGTGTGTGCATCCCAAGATCAACGAATCGACATCGTTGCGCTTGAGCGGGTCGAGGTAGTCTCGCGCCAGCTCGTAGAAGGAGGGGCGAATGAACACGTCGCTCGCTGATGCCAACAGGTCCTCAACCGGCCCCACGTCTCTGCGCAGACCTTCCTCCACGATGTCGACGAAGCGCGGAGTGGCCGCCGAGAAGACCGTGACTCCCGCGTCGAGTGCGCGTACTGCCCGGCTGTATGCGCCGCTCTCAATGGTGCCCACGGTCCCGATCACGCCGACCCGCCGATTGCGGGTCGCCATCACTGCGGCCCGCGCGCCAGGCTCGACGACACCCAGCACCGGAACGGAGAAGACCTGCTGCGCCAGAGAGAGGGCCGCGGCCGTCGCCGTGTTGCACGCGATCACAATCAACTTCACGTTCTGGGATTCAAGCCACGAGCCGATCTCAACAACGAAACGGCGTACCTCTGCGAGGTCCTTGGGACCGTACGGGCAGCGAGCCGTGTCGCCGAGATAGACCAGCGGTTCGTCCGGAAGCACACGCGCGATCTCGCGTGCGACCGTGAGTCCCCCCAGGCCGGAATCGAATATGCCGATAGCAGCCGGTTCCATGCTCCAAGTATACCGCTATGTGGGCGCTCAACTGCCTATACTGCTCTTATGGCCAACGCATTGATCATATGCATCGGGAACGTGGCGCGGGGCGACGACGGGGTCGCACACGCCGTCGGCTCGCGATTGTCAGCGACCACGATGGACGGCGTCGTCGTACTGAGTGCAGTGGACCTCGACGTCGCCATGGCGTTCGATGTAGCCCACGCCGACCTGTTCGTGGTCGTCGACGCGCAACGGCGCACAGAACCACCTGTGGTGATCGAGCCGATCCCTATCGGCTCCTCCGGCCGGGCGACCGGGCACGGGATGGACGCACCTACGTTGCTGGCGCTCGCGTCAAGCCTGTACGACCGCGCGCCCAGCCGTGCATTGATAGTGAGCGTGGCCGCTCCGGTGATGGGACACGGAGTGGGACTCTCGCCTGTGGCAGAGGCCGCCTGCGAAGAGGCGACCTCTGTGGTCATCGATGTGATTGCCGCAGAACCCCACGCGTAGATCAGGCCACGAGCCGGCACCATTGGTCGGCAGTCTCTATGGCTCCCGCGGTGCCCCACATGTCCTTCACCCGCTGGTCGTCGCAGACCGCCTTGGCAAGGCGGTGGAACTCGTCTGCAGACAGGTCCATCGTGGGTATGCCCAGGCTGTTGCTGGCCGCCGCGAGCACCATCATGGCCATCGCCTTACCGAAGCTGGATTCCAGCTTCGCACGGAGTTCGTCGAGAGCTTGAGCCGTGCTCACCTAGCTCACCACCCTCTCCGCGATCACCGTTCCACCTGAGTCCACCAGGCTGACGGCGAGCGGCATCCGCCCGATCTCATGGGTCGCGCAGCTGAGACACGGATCATGGGCACGGATGCCAAGTTCCATATGACGTATGGTCTCCTCGGCCAGCGCATCATCGCGCGCCGCACCACGGACCGAGTCGAGAACCGCGCGGTCGAGAGACGCTACGTTGTGCGTTGTTGCAACTATGAGATTGGCTCTGGTGACCTTGCCTACCGGGTCCGCCTCATAGTGGTGGATGAGCGTGCCTCTGGGGGCCTCGACAGCTGCGATGCCGACTCCCGGATCACCACGATCGACCTTCACTCGGACGTGGCTGGAAGTGATCTCGTCGTCTTCAAGCAGCGTGATCATCTGCTCGACCGCGGCTACCAGCTCGATCATGCGCGCATGGTGGAACGCCAGAACGGCGTGTACTGGGCGGGGGTAGGCCTGACGGTACTCCTCGAGCAGGCCCTGCGAGAGCGGCCCCGGCATCGAATCGACGATGTTGAGGCGCGCCAGGGGGCCTACGCGATAGGAGCCTTCCTGAGTGCCGAACGCCTTGAGGTAGGGCTTGTTCGCGTAGCTGCCTTCGAGATGCTCCTCGGCGATGTGGGCTGCGTACTCAGCCACATCGAACTGCATCGCAGGAGCGCCGTCCGGTGATATGACGTGGATCGATCCGTCATAGATGGAGAACTCGGAGCCGCGCACCTGCGCCATGTTGTACACGGGACGATCGGAGTAGCCAGGGTACTTGTCAACGAGCCGTGCTGTACTCGCCGCGGCCAACCCGCACGCAGACACTGCGTCCGCGAGCATGCCCTTTGCAAGCCCGAGCAGTTCAGCGCGCTGCTCGGCGTCGATTCCGCGGCTCATGCCACCAGGGATACAGGCGACCGGATGGCTCGTGCGACCTCCGATGACCTCAACTATCCTCTGGCCGGCGCGCCGCAGTGCAATCGCCTGACGTGCGAGATCCGGTCTCGCCTCAATGACCCCAAGGATGTCTCTGCTGGCCGCCCCATCGCCTGTCAGGAAGTCCGGACCGGCAAGGAAGAAGAAGTGCAGCGCATGGTCTTGGGCGAACCCACCCAGATGCATGACCTCTCGGAGCATATGGGCCGCCCGCGGAATCTCCACGTGATACAGCGCGTCGACCGCTTTGACAGCCGCCATGTGGTGAGACACCGGACAGACGCCACAGATGCGACTGGTGATCAGCGGCATCTCCCATACCATGCGTCCCTCGAGCATCTTCTCGAACCCGCGGAACTCAACGACTTCGAAATGTGCATCGGATACGAGCCCTGCGTCATCAAGGAAGAGCGACACACGCCCGTGCCCCTCGATTCGCTTCACAGCCGGAAGGGTGATGATCTCAGACATCGTCGCCTCCTTCATGATCGAAGATAGTGGGAAACACCGATACCGGCAGGGAGAACCGATAGCCCGTGCCGATCAGGTCCTCCATGTACATGAGAGCGCCCGCAGGGAGAACAGCGGCCAGCGCGTCAATCGTCTTTCCGCCTTGCTCGAACTCGAGACGGCTCGGTCCCGCACAACCACGGCATGGAACGTTGGCCGCCGTGCACTTCGCACCGCATCCCTCTCGAGTCATGGGTCCCATGCACAGGACTCCCTGTTCGAGCAGGCAGATCACCGGATCGATGGTCTCGAGCTCCATCAGCGCGAATACGCCGTCAGACACGAACTCCTGCGAATGCTCGAGCATCGCCCGCTTCTCCCGATGGCACTCGTCACAGAGATTGCGCCGGGGCGGATTGTACGGAGTGTTGTTCACCGCAGCGAGCAGCGCCTCGACTATCTGGCCCGTTTCTGGTGCGCATCCGGGGACGCTCATGTCGACCAATATGACGTCACTCACCGGCCTGACACGGTCCTCGAGCACCGGTAGCCGGGAGGATTTCGAATCGGCCCCGAAAGCCGCCTTCTTCACATCCGACAGGCGGCTCAGGTTGCGAAGACCGCCGATCCCGCCCAGAACCGCGCAGGAGCCGACCGCGACCACGATGGTCGCGGCCTTTCGCGCCGCTTCGGCCCGACGTCGGTCCTCTTCGTTGGCGATGGCGCCTTCCACCATGACGACATCGACCTGCGACGGAATCTCTGCTTCACCGGAGAACGGAGAATGTACCAGATCCACTAGGGCCAGCACGTCCAAGAGCCCCTCATGCGAGTCGAGAAGCGAGACGTGACATCCTTCGCACCCGCTGAGCGCTATCGTGGCGAGAGTAGGCTTGCTCATTGCGCACCTCCTCGCCCGTTGGTGAGCGTGCCGAGGGTCGCATACACCCCTTCGATCGATTCGATGAACCGTTCGCCTTCGAACGGCGAGATGTCCACGATGCGAAGCCGGGCATCGTCCATTCCGCGCGACCTCAGAACCGCACGCAGAAGGTTGATACGCCGATCCATATCAAGGTTCCCAATCAGGTTGTGACAGTGCCCTTCTCGGCATCGATACACACAGACGCCATCGAACCCGACCTTGAAAGCCTCGAGCACGTAGAGGGTGTCCAGCCGACCGCCACAAGGAATCCGCAAGGGCATGAACGACGCCGGGTAGCCCTCGTTACGCTGTGCGACCGCCTGGGCAGCACTGTCTGCGGCCGGATAGCCGCACCCTCCGCACAGGAAACCGAGTACCTTGTCGCCCTCGGCCTCGACCGTCGCCAGCTCGCGCACGGCGGCAAGCAGATAGTCATGGGGAGCGCTGACGATATCTCGCGCCCCGACGGGACAGCTGACAACGCACTTGCCACACCCACGGCAGCGTCGGATGTCGACATGAGACATCCCGTCGTCGCCGATGGAACAGGCGCCGAAGGCACAGGTCCTCACACAGGTGGCGCAGCCGCCGCACAGGCTCTCGTCGACGGCGGACACGTCCTGATAGTGCATCACGCTTTCCTGTTCGAGCCGCAGGACGAGCGCGAGTGCCGCTGAGTCGGCGGCGGCGACCTTGTCCCGCTCAAGCGCATCGGCACGGCGGATCGGCACCACCATGATGCCGGGGTCCACGGTCTCGGCCGGATGAGTGAACGGATCGATCGAGCGAGCGAAACCGTCGTCGTCGACGTCGACCTTGAAGTGAGTCCGCAGCTCGTCCACCCACTCGGTGTGGTCGGGGCGAGCCAGCAGCAATCCTCCAACCCGATAGCTCGAACGGCCCTGCGGCGACTCGAGCGTGATCGAATAGTCGCCGAGCCAACCCTCGCCGTCGACCAAACGAGCATCATCGATCACCTGGGCGTTGGGATGGCCGATCACGTACCCGGACGTCGCGCGCATCTGGTTCGCACGCCCAGCGCGAGAACCGCCGTCAAGGCGGTCCGCAAGGATCACGCTGTAGCCGAGCCGTAGCAGTCTCTGAGCTGCGACCACCGCCTCCACTGTGATTCCCAGGATCATCACCGCGTGGCGCGGTTCGATGTGCACGCCCGCGATTTCCGGGGCCATCGTGGCCCGCATGGCCGCTACCTTCACGATGGCCGCTGCCTTCCGAGTGGCGCCCTCTGAGTCATCCGGATGGGCCAGCCCAACCTGCTCGAGCACGTTGGCTGCAACGATGCGATTGGGATTGACCCCGGCAGCCTCCAAACGGTCCTGCAAGGCGTGAGCCGAGAGGGACCGCGTGTAGTGCTCATGCGAGTGCCCTGCGAGTACGACCGCGTCAATCTCGGCGTTTGCGACATCCTTAATCATGCGGTCAACCACTGCAGGTTCGAAGAAGTCGTCAACCACCCTCACGACTGCTGCTGACTCCTCGATGCCTGCAAGCGCCCGTTCGATGTCGATGACACCGTCGAAAGCTCCGCTGCACCGGGAGAAGTAGACGGCGAGCGCCATATGCTTACCCCTTATGCCGGTTTGATGTGCGAGCGCCCGTCTCTGCCGGGAGACTTGGAAAGCGCTGCCATACCTGGATATCGAGCTGTTCCCCATGCGACTTTAGAGCAAGCAGGGCTCGATTTCCGAGAAACCGTCAAACGGGTTACTTGAAGCGTCGAACGGTGGCTCTTCTTACGCCACATGAACCGTTGGGCTCAGCCCACGACCAGCCGTTCGATTGCGTCGGCGATCACCCCGAGCGGCAAGACACGCTCAACAGCGCCGATCTCAATCGCGGCCTTGGGCATCCCGAAGACGGTGCACGTCGCTTCGTCCTGGGCGATCGTCGCCGCTCCCTTGTTTCGCAGCAGCTTCAGGCCCTCCGCCCCATCGGCGCCCATGCCCGTGAGCAGGACCCCTATCGCGCGCTTGCCGTGGCTTCGCGACACCGAGTCAAAGAGTGTGTCCGCACTGGGAATGTAGAGTTGCCCGCTGCCGGGGGGCTGAAGGCGCGTGATTCCACCGTCCATGACCATGTTGGTGCCAGTAGGGGCGAAATAGGCCACCCCCGGCAGAACCTTGCCACCGTCAACAGCCGCCTCCACCGTGATCTTGCACCCAGAGTTCAGCCAACTCACCAAGCCGGGGATGAATCCGTCAGCGATGTGCTGAGCAATGACTATTGGCACAGAGAAGTCGGCAGGCAACCGGCCCAGTACCTCAAGCAGCGCCGACGGACCTCCGGTCGACGATCCTATGGCCACCAAGTTCCTCATCGAATCGGGAGCTTCATCGGACAGATGGGCTTCGGGCGTGTAGGACTTCTTGCCCCGTATGTGAGTGATCACGCGCACGCTCGAAAGAAGCTTGACCTTGCGAATCACTTCTCTACCGATGCGATCCAGATCGGCCCAATCACGCGGTTCCGGCTTCTTGATGACTTCCAATGCACCGAGTTCCATCGCATCGAACGCACGACCCATGCCCTCACCATGCACAGAGGAGGACACGACGAGGATGGGCGTGGGGTTAAACGCCATGATCCGCTCGGTAGCACCCAAGCCATCCAGCTTGGGCATGTGTATGTCCATCGTCACGAGATTCGGGCGAAGCCGTTCGACCATCTCGACAGCTTCGATGCCGTCAGCCGCTTGCCCTACCACCTCGATTGCGGGGTCGCTCTCGAGGATTTGGACGAGCATCTCACGCGCGACCAGAGAATCATCCGCGATGACGACCCGAATCCTGCTCTCGTTTTGGTTTGAGCGCACTGTCCCGCCTAGCGAATCAGTTGCTCGACGGTGTCAAGCAAGGTGTCTTGGTTGAACACGGACTTGGTGATGTAGGCATCCGCGCCCGCCTCGATGCCCTCGGCCTTCTCTTCGTCGCGCTCCAGTGAGGTCACGATGATCACGGGGATGCCCGCAAGCGTCGGATCAGACTTGATCGCCTTGGTCAGCTCGAATCCGGTCATGTTGGGCATCTGGACGTCGGTGACCACGGCATCGACCTTGAGCCCTTCCCTCAGCCGAGTAAGCCCCATCGCGCCGTCGACCGCCGTCTCGACGTTGTAGCCAGCCGCCTCGAAGATCGACCGCTCGAGTTCACGGGTCGTGAAGGAGTCCTCGCAGATAAGAATCTTGCGCGGCCCTTCTCGGTCGGTACGCTGGACCGGCCCCATACGCTGACCGGATCGGGTACGAGCATTGGTCATAAGGTCAGGGACGTTGAGGATCGGGACCACTTCTCCCGCACCCAGAATGGTGACGCCGGCGACGTTGTCTATCTTCTTGAGATGATTGCCAAGCGGCTTGATGACGATCTGCTGCTCACCTACGAGCGCATCCACCATGAAGCCCATTCGATGGCCGGAGTATCCGATGGTCACGATCGGCACCTTCGAGCCCTCATAGCCGTGTTCGGGCACACCGAGAATGTCCGAGAGCTTGACGAGCGGCACAGTGCGCCTCTGCCGACGAATCACCTCGCGACCTTCGACTTTGAGGATATCGCTCGGGTTAGCACGCAGGGTCTCTTCTATCGACCCGGTCGGCAGCGCGAAGACCTGTCCGCCGGTACGCAGCATAAGGGCGCGGATTATGGCCAAGGTGAGGGGTATGGTCAGTTTGAAGTGTGTGCCCTTGCCGATCTCCGACTCGACATCGAGCGAACCCTTGAGCTTCTCGACGACGAACTCCCGAACGACATCCATCCCGACGCCGCGCCCGGATATCTCGGTGATGATCGCTGCCGTCGAGAACCCCGCCTCGAAGATGAGGTACATCGCCTCGCGAGGCGACATCGCGGATGCCTCGGCCTGCGATATGTAGCCCTTTCGCACGGCAGAGGCGAGTACCTTGTCAGGGTCGATCCCGGCACCGTCATCGCGGATCTCGATGATGATACGGTCGCCCTCCTGACGCGCGCCCATCCAGATGGTGCCCTGGGCGGGCTTGCCCATCTTCACGCGGGTCTCAGGATCCTCGATGCCATGATCGACCGCGTTGCGCATGATGTGCACGAGCGGATCGTTGATCTCCTCCAGCACCTTCTTGTCGAGTTCGGTCTCGCCGCCCTCGATGACCAGATTGATGTCCTTCTTGAACTGCTTTGCCAGATCGCGAATCGCTCGAGGGAACGACTGGAAGATTGTGTTTGCAGGCAGCATGCGCAGACGCATACCCTGCTCCTGCAGGTCCTTGACCACGAGCGACGTGCGGCTGACATCCTCGGTGTGGTCCTTCACGAACTTTGAAACCGAACGCCTGTGATCGCCAAGGGCCGTGTCGAGGAGGTTGATGTCCTCCTCCAGCGCATCCAAGCCGTCTTCGCCACCGACTGCGGCCAGCACGGCCTTGACCCTGAGCCATGCTTGCCAGATGTCGTTAGTCTCTCCCAGCAGCGCTCGTGTCTCGTTGGCGCGCTGTTCCGCCTTGATCTGAGAGATCACGACCTCGCTGATCAGGTTGAGGAGGCTGTCCACCTGGGTGGTCTTGATCCTGATCGTCGCCTGGACCTTGCTCTTGAGCTCAGCCTCCGGCTTCACGGACCCGGGCTCGTGTGCGGCGACGTCAGGAGCGGGAACCACTACAACCGCAGCGGACTCTTCGGGCACGGGCTCCGCGGCCTCCGCTTTCGATGCTTTCTTGGTTCGCTTCTTGGCTGGCTTGGCCGCCGGTACCGCCTGAGTCGACTGTTCAGCACTTGCAGCAGCCTGCGCGACGACTGGTGAGCCTCCACCTTCGGCGACCGCGGTCAGACGGTTCTGCAGGCCCTGGAGGTCCAGCACCCCGCCCTCGTTCACGCCCTTGTTGTCTGCCAGAAAAACGATGGCATCAAGCGCTTCGAAGAAGAAATCGGTCATCTTGGGCGTGTAGGCCATCTCGCCATCGCGGATCTTGACCATGATGTCTTCGAGCCGGTGGGCGACGTCCGCTATCTCGATGAGCCCGACCATGCGAGAGCTGCCCTTTATGGTGTGCGCATCACGCATCATCTGATCGATGAGCTCCCGGTTGCCTGGGTCGGCCTCCAGCATGATGACGCCCTCGTTGAGCCGCTGGAGAAGGTCCTGCGCCTCTTCTTGGAACTTCCCTATGAATGCACTGCGGTCGAACTCGACCATCGGCATACCTTCCTGTTCGCGGCGACAGCCTCGCGCCTACGCTCCGTCGATGATCGTGAACGCCGAACCGACTTGGCTCGACTCGCGTGCCATGGCCGAGAGGGCCTCCGCGGATTGTGCGACCTGACGCGATCCCGCGGCCGTCTGCTGCGCGACCGCAGCAACTTCTCTCATGGCCTTGACCACCTGGTCTGTGGCCGACTTCTGCTGCTGTGTTGCCGCCGAGATCTCCTTGGCGGCGATGGTGGTCTGCTCGACCATCTCAAGAATCTGATCGAGGGACTCACCGGTGACATTTGCGAGGTCGACACCGCTCTGTACTTGGCGTATCTCCTGCTCGGTCGACATGACCAACTCGTTTGCCGCCGTCTGGATCTCCGACATGATCGTCCCGATCTCCGTGGTCGAATCGACAACGGACTCGGCGAGCTTGCGGATCTCGATAGCCACGACCGAGAAGCCCTTGCCGGCCTCGCCGGCACGGGCGGCTTCAATCGCAGCGTTGAGTGCCAGAATCTTGGTCTGATCGGCAATGCTGTTGATTATCGACAGTACCTGGCCGATCTGCTGGCTGCGCTCGCCAAGCGCAAGGATCTTGTTCGCACTCGACTGCGTGCGCACCTTGATGCTCTCCATGGCGCTGAGGGTGTTCATGACGGCCTGCTGACCAGACTCGGCATTGTTCAGCGAGGCCTCCGCCATCGACACCACCTGATCAGCGTTCTCGGCAATCTGACGGTAGGTGCTCGCGAGCTCCTCCATCGTCGCAGTGGTCTCCGAGATCGACGCGGCCTGCTGGGCCGAACCCGAGGCCTGCTGCTCTGTGGCCGAGAGGATATCGTTGGACGACTGCTGCAGTCGCCTCGAGGACTCCTGTGTCTGGCGAATGAGATACACGATCAGATCAAGCATCTGGTTGTAGGACGCGGCGAGCACCCCGATCTCGTCATTACCCCGGACGATCGCCTTGCGGCCGATCTCGCCCTGGCACGCCGCGCGAACCGACTCAACCACTTCCTGCAAGGGGCCCATGAAGCGCTTGCCCAGACTGAACAGTATGAATACCCAGGTGATCAGAAGTGCTGCGCCAACACCCATCACGATGCCGATATCGAGAATGAGGTTCGGGGTATTCTTGAGTTCGTCAGCGAACACCACCCACAGGTTGATGTAGATGATTCCCTGGTAGACGATCTGAACGAGCAAAGTGACGAAGATCAGCCGATACAGCAGGTTGTTCTTGAAGAGCTTGAAGATTCCCATGGAGTGACTCCTACTTTCTGCGCCTAACTGCGTCCGCCAGTGACGACCGGCTCCAACATCCGTTCGGTATTGATGAGTCCCACCATTGCCTCGCCCACGTGGACCGAGCCGGAGATGAACTCGGCCTGGGCACGATCGATTATGCTCACCGGTGGTTCGATGTCCTCACTTGCGACCTCTGCGATATCACCGATCTCGTCGACGACGAGCGCCGTGGCCACATCGCCCTTGATGATCACAATGGCGGGGGGCCGCACCTCGCCTTCGAGTTCGATGAAGCCCAACTTCATCAGTTTCGCCGGATCGGTGATCGACAGAATCTCGCCCCGCACATTGACCACGCCTTGAATGTAGTCCGGGACGCAGGGCACCGAGGTCATGCGGTACTCCTGGAATATCTCGCGAACCTCGGAGACCCGAACCGCATACCACTCCTCACCGATTCTGAAGAGCAACAACGAAATGCGGTCGGTGACCTCCTCCTCGGCGGACTCACGAGCAAGCGAGTCAGCTCTACGCGCCAGGATCTCCTCGGCCTTCTCGGCCAGAGACATCGTGCGCTCGGTCTCAGTATTGAAGTCCGACATGTCACCATCCCCCGGCTGTCAGAGTCTCACCGAGCAGTTGATCGATATCGAGCAGATAGATCAGTCCGTCGTCCATCCGAGCCACGCCAAGCATCTTGGACGCGAGTGCGTGCATGGCAGGCGGGTCCTGAAGACAGCCCCCGGGAAGCTCGATGACGTCTTGGACCTCGTCGGCGACAAGCGCGACGAGTTGTTCGCGGATTCTGCAGATAATCATCGGAGTATCGAGAGTGAAGTCCTGCACCGTCATCGCCAGAAGACGCCGCAGGTCGACGACCGGAATGACGCGCCCTCGCAGATTGACCATCCCGACCACGCTTGAGCCTGCGCCGGGAACCTCAGCGAACGCGACGATCTGCTGAATCTCCTGAACCCTGTCGATGGGCAGGGCGTAGCGCTGCCCTCCAAGGAAGAACGCGACGGCTCGGCCCGTGTACAAGCTCGAAGCTTCAGCAGGCGCCTCATTGCCAGTCATGTTTGCATCTTCGACCACGTTACTCCTCACTGAGCGAATCGCAGAACACGGTCCAACTCTTCGGGGCTGACCGTTCCTTCTTTGACCTTGGCGAGCCCCGAGGCGACCATGGAACGCATGCCCGACGCACGGGCGGCCATCTCGATGTCCGCGACGCTTCCACCCCGGCCGATTGCCGCCCGCACCGGCTCTGTAAACGGCAGCACCTCGAATACCCCGGTGGCTCCGACATAGCCGGACTTGCCGCAGTTCGGACAACCGGTTCCCCGACGGGCCGACATAGCGGCGTCGGCGCCCGGAATCCGGGCGAGTAGCGGGCTGCGCTCTTCGACCGAGCAGTTGGGGCAATTCGTACGAACAACCCGCTGACCCACGCCCAGTGTCAGAGCGCTGGACAACGACACTGGTTCGGCGCCCAGATCCAGCATCCGCCGCACCGCGGACACGATATCTCCGCCAGCGAACGTCGCAACAACGAGCTTTCCCATGCCGGCTGCTTCGATCGCGAGATGCACGTCCTCGACAGTCTGAAGCGAATCGATGGCCATGACGTCGGTGTCTTGGCGCATGCCTGCTGCGAAGTAGCCTGACGCATTGATCGGCTGTCCAGGGCTGACAAGCACTTGGGCCACAGCCGGAATCTCGTACTCGATCGAGCGCTCTACCGAGTACACCGTCTTGCCGACCTGCGCGGCGTGATGCAACAGCGAGTAGTAGGTGGTCGACCGACCACCTGTTACCGGTGCCGCTATCAGGAGTATGCCCCTGCCTCGCTCGACCATCGCATACAGAGCACGGCTCTCGGCCTCGGCCATTCCCAGTTCCGGAAGTGACCGTGGCTGGGGCTTCGCAGGTGAGATTGAGATCACAAGACGCTGGCCTGACAGGGTCAGGACCGACGACAGCGTGAGAACGAGCGACTTCCCGCCGATCTCTGCATGGATTCGACCCAGCACCGGACGGCCCGAGGACACTCCCCCCAGCTTCGCATAGGACTTGAACCCCTCGATCAGCGGCAGCTGCATCGACAACGGCGCGGAGGCTATCTTCTCGAGTCGGCCTTTGAGGCGGAACACAAGGAAGAAGTCTGTCTTGTAGGGCAGAAGGTGTATTCGGCTTGCGCCACGGCTGACAGCCAGTTCCAGGATATCCGAGACAAGAACGGCCACCTTGCGCTCGTCGGCAACAGCCAGCACATCCAAGTCGACCGTGGGGGCGCCTGCGGGGGCGATCGCAGCCACGACCTGCTCCACAGTCTGCGGGGCACGCTGCGAGCCTTCAGCATCCTCGGCACCGGGCGCCTCGATAACGAGTGGTGTCTCATCCCCCAACTCGAAGAAGTCCCCGGCCGATATCTCTATCTCATCGGATTGCAGCTCAACGGCAGGCGATACCGCACCCTCAGTACCCGGGAAGTACTGCTCGATTGCCGCGCGGACCGCATCCGGCTCTGCGAGAACCGCATCCATCGAAACACCGAGTTCGGCCCCGACCGCGTCGAGAATGAACACGTCGACCGGATCGCCGATCGCGACGGTCAGCGTGCCCTCGATCTCGAAGAGCGGCAGAATCGCACGGCTGTGGGCGACTGCGGCGGGAACGATCTCAAGAGCCTCATCATCCGGCGCGTAGCTCGCCAAGTCGACCCTTGGGAATCCCAGTTCGACTTCGAGCGCGTTGGCGAGTTGATCGGGTCGGACGAGTCCTCGGTCGACGAGTGCCCGACCCGCCTGACCCTCGTCCGGTGCATCCGCCAACGCCGACGCGACCTGGTCGGCGGTCACCAGACTCGCGCCAACAAGCGCATCCAGTACGCGAGCAGCTATGGTTGAAAGCTCAGACATCTGCACGCATCTCCGCGTTTACCCTTGGACCTTGGAGAGCTCCTCGGCCACAGCTGACAGCAACTTCTCGGGCTCGACCGGTTTGGTCAGGTACTGGTTCGCACCAGTCCTTATGCCCGTTGCCATCGCCTGCTCCTCGGTCTTCGCCGTGAGCATGATGATGGGTATGCTCTTGTACTTCTGGTCAAACTTGAGCAAGCGACAGACTCGGTAGCCGTCAAGCTTCGGAAGCATGACGTCGAGCAGTATCAGATCGGGCATTTCGCTGCGGGCCGTCTCAAGCGCCTCTGCGCCGTCGGTGGCTGTGATGACCTCGTAGCCCCCAGCCAGGAGAATGGCCTTGATCATCTCCAAGATGGTAGGGCTGTCATCAACCGCGAGGATTCGCGCTGTGGCCATGCGGATAACTCCCCTCATCCCGAACGCGTCATGACAGATTATCGCCCTCTCAGCAGGGCATCTTGAGTGCTAGCTGAGCTTGCCACACTCTATCAGACTACGCTCACAGGTCTTGGCTAACAGATCCGGTCTAAAACCACCCAGAAACGCCGTCCACGAACCCTCGGGTTTGGCGTGCAGTGCACGCAGTGTGTTCTCATAGTCCCTACATGCTTCGGCGGTCTCACCTCGCTGACGGTGGATGTTGGCTACCGCGAAGTGCCCGAGCACGAAGTCCCTGTCTATGTACACCGTACGCTTGAACTCCGCTAGCGCTGCATCGGAGTCGCCTTGCTGCTGGTAGATGACCCCCAGAACGTAGCGAGCACCGGCCGTCAGCGGGTATTTCTTGAGCACCGTATCGGCCTGAGCCGCAGCCTCTTCGAGCCGCCCTAGATCCGCGTAGGCGAACGCAGCGGTCAGATGGGCCTCCACGTTCTCGGAATCCATCCCGAGCGCCGCCTTCGCGAACTCGAGTGCATCTTCTGCGCGCGCATCTTCGAGCGCCGCATGCGCCTTGGCCACCAGCTGTGCCGCAGGGTTCTTCGCCGGTTCGGGTACCGAGAACTCCTTGAGCCGGCTGCGGCGCTCCTTCTGCCCACTGGCCGTGGCACCTTCGCGCAGCCGATCGGCGACTGTCGGGCGCTTGCCCCGCTGGGCCACCACATCATCGAAGGACAGCGCGCGCTTGGCCTGGGGCTTTCGGTACAGAAACACGCCGTCAATCTCCACGACCTCGAACTTGTCGGATATCGACGTGAGCGTCTCGGAATGACCGATGAACAGATACCCGCCCGGGTTGAGGGCCTCGTAGAATCGATCCACTACCCGACGAGTGGACTCGTACTTGAAGTAGATAGTCACGTTGCGACAGAAGATGACATCCCAGCCGCTCATCAGCGCAAGCGGGTAGGGCTCCTTGATCAGGTTGTGAAAGTGGAAGGAACACTTGTCTCTGACCCGCTGCACGGGACGATAGCCTTCCGGCACCACGTCAAACCAGCGCGAGAGTACCTGCTTCTGGAGATTCACCACCCCGCGGTCGGGGTAGACGGCCCTGCGGGCCCGCTCAAGCGCTTGCGTCGAGACGTCTGTGCCGACGACCTCAAGACTCTGACCGGTGGCCTCCAACGCCGAATCCAGTAGGGTCATCGCAATCGTGTAGGGCTCCTCTCCGGTCGAGCAACCAGCCGACCAGACCCTGAACTTCCGAGAAGCAGTAGGGGAACGTCCGTCGATGATCTCCGGAATGACCTTGTCTCGTAGCGCGTCGAACTGCGCGGGAAACCGAAAGAAGCTCGTCTCGTTGATCGTGACGAGGTTCATGAGTTCCTTGAACTCGTCCTCGTCGTTGGAGAGAAGTCGGAAGTAGTCGTGATAGTCGGTGAATCCGAATCCAGTCGCCCTGGTCACCAGGGAGATCCGCAGGGAGTCGATCTTCATCTCCTCCATGTAGATGCCTGAGTGCTTGTGGATCCAGTCCCTGAACAGCTCGAATTCCTCGGTGGTCAGGTCCTTTCTCAGAGCATCTTGGCTCATCGCTACACGTCTGCCAGAGGCTCGCCCGCAGGTCCAACCTTGGTGATAAGCCCTCCCGCGTACATCCCATACAGGATGCGAGCCGTCTCGAAATCGCTGTAGCCGGTCATCTCGACCAACTCGGCGACGCTGCGACCGCCGTGAAGGAAGCACAGGAGCATCCACTCGCGTGGCTTGAGATGTATGTCCGTGGACTTGGTACCCGGGGCTCCTGCCATCGCAAACCGGGTGTCGAGTGAAGGAATCTTCTCGCGGATCCTGTTCCACATCTCGAGTCGCTTGCCCGCATCGGACATCGCCGTGTCAACAGGTACCGCGATTCCGATGTCGGCGTCCCCGCATGGCTCGTCCGGCTGGAACCTAAGCTCACCATCTTCGAGACGCAGAAGGTCAAACAGCGCGCTCGAGACCTGTTCGAGTACGAATCCCTCCAGAACCGTGGCCTCGAGGTAGCCCTCGTCAACAAGAATCTGACCGAGCTTGCGTGTCGCCTTGTCGCGCTTCTGGATCTTCATCAGTCCCTGGGCCTGGCGAAGCTGCTTCTCTGAGATGACCCCGGCACGCACCAGCCGCTTGCCAGCGGCCTCCCCCGTCCCGGCAGGACTCGCGAAACAGACCCGGCCTTCTCGGAAACAGACAATCCCTTTGGTCACGCCATTGTCGACGTGGAGCACGCCCGTCTTCGACCCTGTCGAAAGCAGCCTGAACATGTCAGCTAGGGAGAATTCTTTGAGGTTACCCTCCAGAGCCACGCAGTACCTCCCAGCCACGATCATTCGCTTCGACAGCGCGACCAAACAGCACGATTGAACCGCTCGCCGCGCACCGCCACATCCTAGCACGCAACACGGTGTCCTCAAAGAAGCTCGGACAACGGCGCACAGTGCGCGAGCGACCTGCGCCACCTGCGGGAACATGCCCATCCGCCGACCCTTCACGATGAGGTCCGAGCGAGGTTGGACGCGAGCGAGCGACGGTACTACGCTTCGTCCGGGAGAGGAGACTGTCGTGCGCAGACCGTTGCTCTGGATGTTCATCGCGGTTTCGGCTTTGGCGGCACTCGTGCTGCTGGGGCGGCCTGCCCGCCAACCCGAATCTCTCGACGCACTCGCAAGCGACGCTGAACCGGACAACGGCCCGGTAGCAAAGGTCTCGGCTGCCCCCGTCATTCCCGCGACCGCCAGCCAACCGCTGCCCACTGATCGAGACCCGCTGCCGGAAGTGCTCGTGGACCCCGCGCTCCGAATCGAGAAGTCGAAGCGGCGGCTCACCGTGTACTCCGACGGTGTACCAGTCAAAGGCTATCGGATAGCCCTGGGCCGACAGCCGGTGGGCGATAAGGAGCAGGAGGGCGATAACAGGACGCCTGAAGGCGAGTTCTACGTGTGCTCGAAGAACTCGAACTCCGCCTACCACCTGGCCCTCGGTCTGTCCTATCCCAACGAGGAAGACGCCGATCGAGGTCTCGAGTCGCACCTGATCACCAAGCGCGAGCATCGGGCCATCACCGCTGCCATCCATCGCATGCAGCGGCCTCCCTGGAGTACCGCGCTGGGCGGCGAGATCATGATCCATGGCTCGGGGGCGACCCGCGGCGACTGGACCCGGGGCTGTGTCGCATTGGACGACTGCGACATCGATGAGCTGTTCACCGCGGTGCCGTTGGGAACTCCCATCGAGATCATCCCGTGAGCGAATCGGCTACTTGCCGAACTTGCCGGTGACGTGTTCGATCTCAAGACAGAGCGCCGAGAAGCCCCCGATTCTCTGTTCCAGAGTCCACGAACGGGAAGACCAGTACTCAGCCGGATCGGTCTCCAGATGATTGACCAGCGCGTGGATCGCAACGAGCTTCTCGGCCTCATCGGTCACGCGCCGTATCGTGCCGCTGATCACCAGCGACTCGAATGGATGCTCGCACTCA
>PHET01000023.1 GCA_002841275.1 Actinobacteria bacterium HGW-Actinobacteria-7
TCAGTTGTGGCTTCGACACCAACAACCGTTCAGGACGGGGTCCTCAACTGTCAACAACCTATGTGGGAACTACAGCTAGCCGTCTTTGAGGACCTCGCGGCCTACGGACGAGGCAGGGCTCGGGCGACCGGTGCGCTGACGGAGGCCGACATCGAGCGGCTCATCCACGAGGCCAGAGGTGTCTAGAGTCGTTCTTGACACGAACGTCTACATCTCCGCGTACGGGTTCGGTGGCAAGCCGGCCGAAGTGATGCGCGCCGCGATTCTTGGCGAATTCGAACTCGTGACATCGCCCCCTATTCTCCTTGAGGTGGCGGACAGGCTCGAGGCGGTGCTGGGTTTCGATCGTGAACATACGACAGAAGTGGTGCGGCAGATTGCCCGGGTCGCGGCCATCGTGCGCCCGGTTCATCGCATCGCGGTCGTCGCGGATGATGCCGACAACCGCATCCTGGAGGCCGCGGCTGAGTCCGGGGCGGACTTCATCGTTTCGGGTGACCGCCACTTGCTGGACTTGGGGGAGCGGGAGGGCATCTGCGTGGTGAGGGTCGCGGAGTTCCTCGGTAGGTAGGCTCGGTCAGGAGATTTCGGAAACTCACTTGACAACTCAGTTTCCATGGTGGAAACTGCGATGCGTAAGGAGTTTCCGCGCCGGCGACAGTGCCGGCACCGAGTCACCGGGAGTCGTGTACCGATGAGCACCAAGCAGCAGATCGCCGAGGTCTTCGAACAGCTGGTCGGCCGCGTGGGCTACGACAAGGCGACGCTCGACGATGTTGCGCGTGAGATGCATATCTCGAAGAAGACGATCTACGTCCACTTCGAGGGCAAGCGCGACATCTACGCGCAGATCGTCGAGCGGCAGGCGGCTCGCGAGAAGATGCGGCTTGCGGCAGCGGTAGCTACCCTGCCCACCTTCGCCGCCAGGGTGGAGGCTGTCGTGGGATTCGTGCTGCAGTCGGCGCGTGCGCACATCAACGAGACCGGCCGAGACGAGTGGATGCGCGAATACGAGGTCGCGGCCGACGCGTTCCGCCAGGCCAACGGCGAGCTGCTCCGCGAGCTGATCGTGGCGGGCATCGCGGCCGAGGAGTTCTCGGCAGGCGATGCGGTCTTCATCGAGCGCATGGTCACGGCGATGGTGCTCGACTACGTGGTGATGGTGAATGAGGATCCGGCGATCGATCACGACGCCGAGCTCCTCGCCCGCATCTTGAAGTTCTTGCAGTAGGTTTCACAGGGCGTTCGGGCAGGACCCGGCCGCCCTTTGTTCGGCCCCATGGAAACTGGGAAACCATACGGGTTTCCACCAAGAAGGAGGAAAGACGATGAAAGGAATCGCAATCGCAGGGCAGACCGCGGGCGAGGCGGCGTGGTCGATCTCGATGTTTGTGCTCTCGCTAGTCATCACGGGGGCGTTCGGGTATTTGTTCGTGACCGACCCCGGCCGGCTCAACGAGGTCTGGGCCTGGACCCGCTCGTTGCCGCTGATCGTCCAGGGGCTGATCTGGCTGCTGTTCCTGCCGTGGATGATCGCGCTGTGGATCTGGACGCTGCCGTGGGCGATGCCGATTCGGCTGGTACTGGTGCTTGGCACGCTCGCCTTCACGCTGTGGCTGATGTTCCCTTGGAAGGCGTAGTCGGCGATGGCGGAGACACACTCTGGCCGCGGCGCAAGAGCGTCTTCTTCGGGTAGAAGCATTTCGAACACACCGGAGTTCACAACGAGGGGAGCGACATGGCAGGCAAGGGTAACGGCGCGGCCGCAGGCGGTGGAGCGGTGTACGGTCTCGGCTTGTTTGGGGCCGCGGTCTACTACATCCAGACGGCGACCAGCTTCTTGGGCGGTCTCGTCGGAGTTCTCAAGGCGTTCTTCTGGCCCGGGTTCCTGGTCTACGAGCTGATGAAGTACCTCAAGATGTAGGCGAGGGCGCTGGCGCTGCTATCCTTCTCGTCGACCCATCTTCGAGTCGACGCCCGCTCAGCGGGATCCTAGGAGGCTGCATGTCCGGACGCTTGGCGCTCGTCACAACCGATGACCCGGTGCTGCTCGAGCACGAGTTCGACCTTGAGCCGCTGCTCGCGGAGTTCACCCGCCGAGGAGTGCCCGCCGAGGCGGTCGTCTGGCACCACGCCGGCGTCGACTGGAGCGTCTTCGACCTCATCGTGATGCGCAGTCCGTGGGATTACTCGCAGCGCACTGCCGAATTCCTCGGCTGGCTCGACTCCCTCGACCCGAGCCGGGTTCTCAACCCGCCCGCGCTCATCCGCTGGAACTTCGACAAGCGCTATCTGCTCGAGCTCGAGGCGCACGGAGTCAGCATCGTCCCGACGATCGTCGCCTCCTCACTTGCCGAGGTACGAGCCGCAGCCAAGAAGATCGGGGGGCGCATCGTCATCAAGCCCAACATCGGCGCGGGTTCGTGGGGCGCGCACCTGACCTGGGCTGGCGACCCAAAGCTCGACGACTACGCCGCCGAGGTGCTCGACACGGGCAAACTCGTGCTGGTCGAGCCGGAAGTCCCGGAGATCACAGAGGGTGGCGAGCGCGGACTGCTGTTCTTCGACGGCGAGTATTCGCACGCGATCACCAAGGGTCGAATCCTCGCCGATGATGGCGGCTACGTGGGTGGCGAGTACGCCGAGGACATCGTCCCAGCCATGCCAACCCGGGCCGAGGTTGCGTTGGCGACGCGCTGCAGCCGAGCAATCGCCCAGATCGCCGAAGAACGCGGATTCGCCAGCGCTGACGCCACGACGCCGCTCTATGCGCGCTACGACATCGTGACCAGCGTGGCCGGACCGATGATCATCGAGGCCGAGCTGTTTGAGCCGTCGTACTTCGTGGATACCGCGCCGGGGAGTGTGAAGCGGGTCGTGGACGCGATGGTGAGGCGGCTCTAGGCATCTCGACGGCTGGTTCTCTCGCCGACACGGGCGCCATCTGGGTACGAACTGCAGGTGACCCGGGTACGGAGGGAGCCGCATGAGCAGCCAGCGAATCGAGACGGTCGTCGTCGGGGGCGGGCAGGCGGGCCTCGCCACCAGCTACCATTTGAGTAGGCGTGGCCAAGAGCACGTCGTTCTCGAGCAGGCTGCGCAGGCCGTAAACGCCTGGCGAAACGACCGCTGGGACTCGTTCACGCTCGTGACCCCCAACTGGACGTTCCGCGTGCCCGGCATCGAGTACAACGGCGACGACCCCGGCGGCTTCATGCCCCGCGACGAAGTAGTCTCGCGCTTCCAGCACCTGATCGAGGACAACAGGCTACCCGTTCGCTTCGACGTTCGTGTCTCCTCGGTCGAACCTGCCGAGCAGGGCGGCTATCTGGTGAGCACCGACTCAGGAACCATAGAGGCCGCCAACGTCGCTATTGCGACCGGGGTCTTCCAGCGACCCAAGATCCCGCCGATGTCCGCCTTGCTTCCTGCCGATATCGACCAGCTGCACTCCGGGCAGTACCGCAACCCGGGCGCGCTTCGCGATGGTGCGGTTCTCGTGGTGGGCAGCGCGCAGTCCGGTTGCCAGATCGCGCAGGAGCTCTACCAGCACGGGCGCAAGGTGTTCCTGTGCGTCGGCGGTGCCGGACGGGTCCCTCGGCGGTATCGAGGGAGGGACATCGTGGAATGGATGTCCCTGATCGGGTTCATGGACCGGACGGTCGATGAACTGCCGTCTCCCCAAGCGAGGTTCGCGGGCAATCCGCACCTCTCGGGCCGAGATGGGGGCCAGACGCTCAACCTGCACCAGTTCGTACGCGACGGTGTCGTCTTACTGGGTCACGCTCGCAGTATAGAGGGCACGACGCTGCACCTCGCCCCGGACGCCCGCGAAGGCGTGGCGAAGGCCGATGCGTTCGAGGCCCTGATTCTTGGCAAGATCGACGACTACATCGCGCGGGAGGGAATCGACGCTCCTGTCGAGATTGTGCCAGCGCTGCGAGAAGCACTCGACGCCGAACAGATCACGGAGCTTGACCTTGCCGCCTTTGGCATCACGACTGTCATCTGGGCGATGGGGTACTCGTTCGATTTCAGCATGGTGAAGGCGCCGGTCTTCGACGAGGTCGGCTTTCCGATCGCGGAGCGCGGAGCAACTGGGTCTCCCGGTCTCTACTTCGTAGGCATGCCGTGGATGCCGGTGTGGAGCACGGGGCTGCTCTATCGCGTGGGTGAGGTCGCGGAGCGCGTGGCGGAAGACATTGCGGCGCGCTAGGACGCGAGATTGCGAACTGTTGTCGGCGGACTGCGCTACTGGTGTCCGGCTCGGGAGAGAAACACGAGGTCAGACCCCCTAACCTCTACCTTAACCATACCACAATCCTACCTCAAAGACGAGTCCTGTATTCGTCGCGATAGGCGCGTATAACACAGTACTTGAGGTGATGCGCGTGATCATTCCGTTCGGGCAGGACCCTGTCCACATGCAGCTCGCGATGGCCGTCAGCGAGCTCGAATCCTGTAACCGCGAGATCGAGCGCCACGGGCTATCGCTCACGACCCAGGACATCCAAACCCTGGTTGCGGGGCGGCTTGAGTCGCTCGAGGTGAGCGAGCGGGTCGAGTTCGGTGGTGGTGTGGTCAAGCACATCGTTCTGGCGTTCGCGGGCTCGCCGTTCGTGTCGCGGGAGAACTTAGTGCCAACGGTGCTCGAACTCCAGGAGCTCTTCTACGACTTCAAGAACGAGTCGCTGGAGCAGATCCCCGACGAAGACCTGATCGCGAAGATGCGGTCGCTGTTCGACGACCCCGCCCAAGGGGACCTCACCTTCTTGGCCGAGGCGCTTTTCGAGGGCCTGGGGCGCCACATGCGCGAGGAGGCTGTCGGCGATCCCGGTGCCGCCGATGCCACCGCCGACAACGCCGTCATGAACGCGTACACGCTCGCAGCGCACCGGTATAACGTCTCAGACTGGGTCGACGAGACGTACGCTCCTGGGTGGGAGGGATCGAGCTGGCTGGACGAATAGGGGTGCGGCTGTCGGTCGATGAGAACGAGCTGGCCTCCCCCGAGGAGCTCGTGGCCTTCCAGGAGCGGTTCCTCCGGCTGCTCGAACGGCGCACGGCGATCTACACGATGGGCGACAGCACGTCTGTGCCTAACCATGTCGCGGCAGATCTCCTACGGTCGATCTGCTTCGTGCTGGGCATCGACCCGGACGAGTCCGAGGTACCGCAGCGGCTGCTCTCTGTCGACCTCGAGGACGAGTTTCGCCAAGGACTCGCCGAGATCGAGCGCACAGTCGAGCGGGCGCAGGCGCTCTGGCAAGAGGTGTGCGTCGCAATGCCGATGTTCCCGAACCTAGCGCTGCGCGACACCCTGACGAGCATCGGAGACTTCTTCGCGCGCTACGACTACCGATCCATGGCGCACGAGATTCCGTGCAGTATCGACTACCCTCTCTGCCATCCGGTGCCGGAGTCGCTCTCAGGCGTCGACTACATCACCGAGTACCTGCGCCGCCTGATGATCGAGGCGCAGTTCCTGCAGCGTTTCGAGTTCAAGGCGTGTGACCGCGTGGTGGCGCGCAGCTATGCCGACCATATCGAGCTACTGATCAACCTCTACGAGCCTGTGGCGACAAACGCGATCGGGCTGGTGCTGGCGGGCAAGGACCCGGTGGGGCTCCTCATCGTCGACGAGGATCGTGCCGAAATCGCACGGCGGCTGGGCTCCGTTGCAGAAGCCGAGCAGGGCAGGGTGATACGCGAGGCAGCGCTGGAGGTGTGCGACGCGCTTGGCGTCGAGGGGCGAGGCGCCAGGGAGTACCTGTGTGAACTCGCCCCTGAGCTGCTGCCGCGTGTCGCCGTCGGGCTGGCGCACGGCGGCCTGCGGGGCGTATTCGTCGGGTGAGGCGGCCGCTTATCCCGGTTGCCCCTTAGGGGCTGACGCCGCCCAAGACGACTTGCGGTGCGTAGCTGGCCTCATCCCAAAGAGATACCGCATCGGACCGAAGCGTCGAACCACTTCATAGATTGCGAAGCTGGTGACGGTCGACGCGACCATGATGATGACCCACTGCGCGACCCCGCCTAGTGATGTCTTCACCACAAACGATGCAACCACGATGATCGCGGTCTGGTGGAGGATATAGATCGGATATGACGCTTCGGCGAGGTAGGACAGTGAGCGCGATGGCCTGTCGAGGCGATGTCGTCCCACGCCAAGCATGCCGATCAAGATCGTCCACACACCGAGCATCCCGAGGTAGTTGGCGACAGTCAACTGGACCGAAGGGTCTGGAAGCGCGATTCGCCACTGCCACGTCGCAACGAATGCGGTGCACAGCACCGTTCCTACGGTGAGTGCGATAGCGCGGTGGCGTTCGGCGGACTCGGCGAATCCCTCGTCGGCGAACACGATGTATCCGAGTACAAAGAGCACGAAGTAGTAGACGGCGTTCTTGCCAAACAGGTCGGGCATCGCCTCGGCCAGCCAGAGGATCGCCGGCGGCAGAAACCACCACGTCGGTCGCGCGAGGTGTCGCGCCCACGCGCCGATAAGCGCGCTACCGCCCTCCGAGCGCCCCCACGTGAAGATTGGGAGCGCCGCCATCGAGAGCACGAGCAGGAACAGGACGAACCAAAGGTGACCCACTCCGAACCCGCCGTAGTAGTCACCGTCGGCTTGGATGTTCCAGCGCAGGAAGTCGAAACTCGTGATGTAACGCCAGAAAGACCCGGTGTATCCGGAGTTGAAACGCGCCCCGATATACGTCTGAGGCGGCATGATCACGAGGATTCCGAAGAGAAGCGGCACGCCTAGGCGCGTCCGGCGTTCGCGCGCGAACGTCGCCGTAGAGCGTTTGGCGAGAGAGAAGTGCGCCGAGCAGCCCGCGAGCAGGAACAGCAGCGGCATCTGCCAGCGGTCGATGAAGCCGTTTGTATAGTTGACCGCCATCGAGAGATATGAGCTCTTCACGTAGAAGGCCTCGCCCGCGTTGAACACACGTGAAGTGTGGAACGGGAAGAGCAGCAGGACCGCTAAGATGCGCAGCCAGTCGATGTAGTGCAGACGGCGGGACACGGGGACCCCCTGTTGTTCGGGATGCCTACAGGAAGCTCGACACCACGCGCTCTCGGTCGAACGTCTTCACGATCCAACGCATGAGCAGCACATCGAGTGCGCCCAGCACCACGCCGACCACCGCGAACAGCGCCGGTCCCAGCAACATCAAGCCATTTACCTGGCCCAGCACGAGCAGGACTATCGGCAGCACCACGAATCCAGCGATGGAGTTCGCTGACTGATAGGTAGCGACGCGCGCTGACACCCACACTACGCATGCGGTCACGAATACTGAGACCGTTGGCACCACGAGCAGCATCAGCACCCACCAGTTGGGCGTGGGGAAGAACTGTCGGCCCACAAATGGGTTGGCGAGCACGTTGACGATGATCGTGTAGATCACGAAGCACACCCACGAGAACGCCACCGATGGGACAACGGCGCTGAGAATCTTGCCCACGACGAGTTCAGTGTCGGACACGGGCGTGTAGAGCATGCCCTCGAGCGTGTGGCGCTCCTTCTCGCCGGCAAAGCTGTTGGCGGCCAGGATGGTCGCCATCATCGTCGGGATGATGAGGAAGAACGCCGAGAACAGGAACGCCGTCGCGACGTATGCGGCCTTTCCCTGCGTGGAAAGGCCCGAGATCGCCGGGACAAGGTCGACTGGGATCTTCTCGAAGAATGCCCGCACGTCCGCCGAGCTCATGTACCGCAGGCCCACCAGCAGCCCCACGGGGTAGAGCACGACGAACACGAGCGGCACGATGATCACCGGCGCGAGCACCTGGCTCGACCCGGCGCTCTCTCGGAGGTCCTTGGCTGCAATCGCTCGGATGACGTTCGCCTTCATGCTGCATCTACCTCCTCGGCATGCTTCTCGTTCGTGCTCATGAGGCGCAGGTACGCCTCCTCGAGCGTGGGCGGTTCCTCGGCGACCGCCAGCAGGTCGGCCGGCATCGCGGCGATCTGGCGCACGAGCGTCGGGATCGCGTCGCGCGCCAACACCTCGATGATTGCGCTGCCGTCATCCTGGCGCACGCGCACGACGCCGGCGAGCGCTCCGAGCGCCTCCAGGTCGAGCTGCGCGCCCGGCGCGGGAGCGACGCGCACCCGGATCTCGGGCACGATCTCGCGCGCGACCTGGGTGGGCGATCCCTGCGCGACCACGCGTCCGTCGGCGAGCACACCGACCTTGGTGCACACAGACTCCATCTCCTCGAGCCGGTGCGACGTGATGAAGAAGGTCTTGCCGCGCTCGCGCGAGAGGTCGCGCACGTACGTCATGAGCTCGTGTGCTGCCTCCGGGTCGAGGCCGGCGGTCGGCTCGTCGAGGAAGACGAGGTCGGGGTTGGCGATCAGCGCGCGGGCGATCAGCACCTTCTGCCGCATACCCTTCGAGTACGTGCCGACCTTCTCGGCCGCACGATCGGCGAGACCGAATCGGGTTAGGAGCTCCCCGGCACGGCGCAGCGCGTCGGCCTTCGGCATGCCGTAGAGCGCGCCGAAGAAGGTGAGGTTGTCCAGTGCAGTCAGACGCTCGTAGAGTGCCGTGTCGGTTTGGACCCCGACGCTCGGTCGAATATGTTCGATGTCTCCGGGCACGTCGTAGCCGAGCACGCGCACTGTCTGGGCGCTGTCGGGCCGGAGTACGCCGGTAAGGACGCGCACGGTCGTGGTCTTGCCCGCGCCGTTGGGGCCCAGCAGGCCAAACACGCCGCCAGACTCAAGCACAAGGTCGACGCTCGTCAGCGCCGGCGTCTCGCCGAACGACCGTGCGAGGCCGACCACCTCGATCGCTGCTTCACCGTTCACGCGCCGTCTCCCCTCCGCCAGCTGTCAGAATACCTCTCGAAACACCGATAACCGACAGTACGTCAGTTACCATTTTGCGTGGCACAACCCCAAGAAGCATCTAGATAATAGGCCTTGCGCATCGGCCCTGCAAGGTATAACTTACACAATGTCATCTATCAAGGAGGCACTTCGTGTCACGACCACCCAACCCGCAACTTGCCAACGACATTCTTCGCGTGACCGCCCAGATCGTCGAAGACAAGGGAGCCGAGAAGCTCGCCCTGCTCGAGGTCGCGCGTCGTCTGGGCTACACGCGACCCACGATCTACCTGTACTACAAGAACAAGGACGAACTCCTCCAGGCGACGATAGACCGCGCCTTCGAGTCCTTCGCCGACGCCCAGGACGCCGCCGAGGAGGGCCGCCCACCTGCATCGGCGCTTCGCCGCCGGGTCGCCGCGTATCTCGACTGGGGCATCGAGCATCCCGAGATGTATCGGCTCATGTTCGAGCACCCTTCCGAGAGCCCGGTTGGAGACGCGCGCGTGGCGCTTCGCCGCCGGTGGCTTGAGCGCGATCGCGAGCTGCTTGCGCAGGTCTTCGATCTCATCTCTGAGGAGCACCGTCCGTCGCTTGATGTAGTCGACTCTGGCGTCTGGGGCGTCGCACACGGGCTTGTCTCGCTCATCATCTCGGGACGCATGTTCGGGCAGCTCGGTCGAGCGATCGGGATCGACGAGGCCAAGGCGCGGGCGCAGCGCATCATCGAGGGGATTCTTCAACTTCCAGCCGACGAGGAGGTCGCACAATGACGACACAGAAGGACGTCACGTTCGTTTCGAAAGGCCTGACGCTGGAGGGAACGCTGTCCCTTCCCGACTCGCCGGAACCGTGTCCGGCCGTACTTCTGATCGTGGGCTCAGGGTTGGTTGACCGCGACGAGAACCACAAGAAGTTCCCCATCGACGTCATGCGCCAGGTCGCCGCGCATCTCGCCGAGAACGGCATCGGTAGCTTGCGCTACGACAAGCGCGGCGTGGGTGCAAGTGAGGGCGACTTCTGGACGGCCGGTCTGAGCGACAACGTCGATGATGCTGCTGCGGCGCTTGCGTGCCTGCGGTCTCGGCCAGGCGTCGACCCCGAGCGCGTGTACGTGCTCGGCCACAGCGAAGGCGCGACGATTGCGATTCGGCTCGCAGGCGCTCACGAGCCGACCGCCGGAGTGGTCCTGCTCGCCGGTGTTGGTCGGCAGGGCGAGGAGGCCTTGCTGTGGCAAGGGGAGCAGGTCGTGCCGGGGATGACGGGCTTCAACAGATGGCTCATCGGTGCCCTGCGTGTGGATGTCCGTAAGTCACAGCTCAAGGCGTTTGCGAAGATCAAGAAGACGACAAAGGACAGCTACCGGGCCCAGCTCATCAAGCGGCTCAACGCGAAGTGGATGAGGGAGTTCCTTGCTTACGACCCCACCCAGGACCTTGGGCGCATCGAGGTGCCGGTCCTGGCGATCACCGGCAGCAAGGACATCCAGGTGAGCCCGGACGACCTAGATGTGATGGCCGGCCTCGTTCACAGCGAGTTCGAGCCGCATGTTGTGCCGGACGTGACACATCTTCTGCGTGCCGATGACGATGCGGTGCCGTCGATAAACACGTACAAGCTGCAGGTGAAGGAGCCGATGGACTCACGGGTGCTCGAGCTGGTCACGGACTGGTTGCGCGGGCAGACGGCGGAGGCACTCGTCTAGATCACTCACCCGGCCGCTGTGCCGCTCACCGAAAGCCTTCACCCCGGGCCCTTGGAATGCGGGAACATTGTCCTTGTGGCACGGATGCATCGCGCATCTGCCGCGCATTCATGAGGAGGTGAGGCGCTATGCCAGCGACTCATTCGATCGGGGGGTCGGGGATGGGAGCGTCACAGGACGCGGGATTCACCACGAAGTTGCCTTCCACAAGACTAGGCAAGTGGGCGATGTGGCTCGCGGTGGCGTTCGTGATCGGGTTCATGATCAACTCAGCGCTGGTAGGCATCGTGGGCACCAGCACGAACGCGCAGGTCAACGCGTTCAGTCACACCTACCTGCCCTACTGGGGTGTCGCGCTGTTCTCCTGTGGGTTCGTGGCAGGAGTCGTGGGGCTCGTCGCGATGCTGAAGGACAAGGAACGCTCGCTGGTGACCCTTCTCACCGTGGTTCCGATGCTCTTCGTGATCATGTTCCTAATCGGGGAGTTCGCCTTCCCGCACTAGACTCACGCGGTCTCAACCGGACTTCGTAGGAGCATCGCTGCATCGTGCAATCGGCGTGGTTTCGGCGTCGCTGGGCGCCATGGGGGCCACTTCCAAGGGTACATAAGGTACAGAAGTTGTACTTGGAAGGAGCACCTCATGGCTGACAACGTAATCGTATGGGCGAGCATCCCTGTTACGGATCTGCCCCGTGCGATGAAATTCTACGAGCACGTCACCGGTCGGAAGGTCTTCGGATTCCCCGGCATGGAGGACAAGGTCGCCGCAATCTCAGGACCCGAGGGTGAGTACGTGGTGAGCGCAGACCTCAGCTTGGGAACGCCTGGCGTTGATGGGCCGACACCGTACTTGGGCTCCGGAGGCGACATCCAGGCGATGACCGGTCGCGTCGCCGAGGCCGGTGGGACCGTATTGCAGGAACCGCAGTTCATGGGCGACATGGTGGGCTGGGTCGCCTTCTTCCTGGACTCCGAAGGCAATCGGATCGGCATCCAGCAGCCCGGGACGTAGACAGGGGCGGGGCGAGCGGCTGTTGTGCTTCTACGCTTCGCCCTGCCGGCACTCTCCGTAGCCGTCCAGCAGCACCCCTACCGTCCGTTCGAACGACGCCTCGGTGAAGTCGACGGCCGGCACTCCCTCGCCCTCGATCACCGGGTAGTTGGCCGAGAGCATCGCGTGTCCGAACGACAGCGCGAACACCGCTTCGAACAGCTCGCTCGCATCCTTGTCGGCGAATCCGCTTGCGGTCAGGAATCTCAGCGGACCTTCGATGTACATGCGCGATGCCTCCGGAGACGACGGGGGATGGGCGACCATCAGCGGCAGGACGTTGGGGTGTGCCACGAGGGCCCTGCGAAACCCGCACACCGCGCCGGACACCGTCGCGCGCCAGTCACCGCCGGGAGGCGGGCCGGCCGGCGTCTGAGCGGTGAGCGCGAGCTCCACGACGCCGTCGAGCAGCGCCTCTTTGTTTGGCACGTGGTGGTAGAGCGACATCGCCTCGACTCCAAGCTCGCGCGCGAGGCGACGCATCGACAGGGCATCGATGCCCTCGGCATCGATGAGCGCAAGGGCAGCCGAGAAGATCTCGGTCTTGGTAAGTGGCGCGGAGCGTCTGGCAGTCATCAGAACCTTCTCGTGATAGAGGGTTGACCCTTACACTGTACGGTGATATACCTTACATCGTAAGAGGTACACCGTAAGGTTAGCACGGTTCGGATCGAAGGGACAGACCATGAGCTCGATTGTTCTCGGTACCGCGAAGTGGGTCGGCATCGTGTTGGCTGCGCTCGTCGCGGTCCTCGTCATCGGCTTCGTGCTGGTGCCGCCGCTCACCCGCGGGTTCACCGACAGCTGGGGCGCCACCCCTGAAGAGTGCTCGGCGACCCTACCCGGTGATGACCTGTTCCCGGCCACACGCGAGATCTCGACCAAGGCGATCACCATCGACGCGCCGCCGGCCAGCGTGTACGCGCTCGTGCAGCAGATGGGCCAGCACCGTGGCGGTTGGTACGGCTGGGACTGGTTCTACAACATGACCGGCTCCTCGGACTTCATCGACGGGCACTACTCAGCGCGCATCGTCCCTGAGCTGCAGAACGTGGAGGTGGGCGACACCATCAACATCAACGACATGGTCGCCTACGATGTGGTCGTCGCAGACCCCGGCAAAGCGTTCGTCCTGGCCGCCGGCAGCCTCACGCCTGAGCAGCGCGGCCCGTTGGCTTCGCAGCCGGAGACCTGGACCGAGAACACCCTTGGCTTTGTCATGCGCCCCACCGAGAACGGCGGCACGCGACTGTTGCTGCGCATGCGCGCCGATGGCACCGAGACGGGCTTTGCTCGGTGGATCTGGAACGGCCCGCTCAACTTTGGCAGCTCGCTGTTCTCCTACAAGACGATTGTGGGTATCAAGCGTGTCGCCGAGGCGCTCCCACGGTAGCCCGCGCCTCGCGAAGCGGCAATCCGCTGTCTACCGGTACGCCGCCTTCAGAATCGCCATCGTGTCCTCGAGCGACAGCTCGTAGCGGTCGAGCTCGAACAGTCCGCCCATGTTCTCGCGGGCGTTGCGGGCCAGCTCGGGGATGTCGTCTTCGACGATTCCGAAGTCCGACATCTTCAGCTCGTCCAGACCGCACGCCGAGATCAGCTTCTTCAGCGCAGTGATGAATGCTTCCGGGCGGTTCTCGGCGGGCAGGGCTTCGAGGTCTTCACCCATCGCCCGCGCCATGTCCTCGAAGAGCTGCCCGGGGATCCTGCCCAGGAAGAATCTGAAGTAGGCCACCGATAGCATCACCAGCCCCGCGCCGTGTGTCAGCTCGGGATGATTCGCACTCAGAGCGTGCTCAAGCGAGTGCTCGGATGTGCACGACGAGGTGGACTCGACGAACCCGGACAGCGTGTTGGCAAAAGCAATCTGCGTGCGGGCTTCCTTGTCGGCCCCGTCTCGCACCGCCACGGGGAGCCACTGCGCGACCAGCTCGATGCTCTTGAGCGCGAACAGGTCGCTCAAGGGCGAGGCCAAGTTGGCGATGTAACCCTCGGCCGCGTGGAAGAAGGCGTCGAAGCCCTGGTAGGCCGTGAGCGTTGGGGGAACCGACATCATGAGATCGGGGTCGACGATGGAGATTGTGGCGAACGTGTCGTCGTTGCCGTAGCCGATCTTCTCGTTGGTCTCCTCTTTGGTGATGACGGTCCATGGGTCGGCCTCGGTGCCGGTTCCGGCCGTGGTCGTTATGGCCACGATGGGCAGCGCGCCGTTCTTGGGCTCGCGGTCACGACCGGTGCCGCCCGCTATGTAGTCCCAGTAGTCGCCGGGGTTCTTGGCCATCACGGCGATGCTCTTCGCCGAGTCGATGCTGCTGCCTCCGCCAAGACCCACCACGAAGTCGCAGCCTTCCTGCTTTGCCAGCTCGGCACCCTCCATCACGTGCGCCTTCACCGGGTTGGGCTGGATTCTGTCGAAGACGACGCTCTCGACGCCGTTTTGGGCCAGCAGGCCGACAACGCGATCCAGATAGCCCAGCCGCTTCATCGAGGTGCCGGCAGAGGTGACGATCAGCGCCTTCTTGCCCGGGAGGTCGATCGCCCCGAGCTTCTCCAGAGACCCCGAACCGAAGAAGATCCGTGCCGGCATGTAGAAGGTGAATCCCATGATGATGCTCCCCCTCGTGTGACTCGCTCGGCGCAGCCTGTTCCGAGGCGGCCCTGTCAGGTACCTACCCGTTCGTCAGCGACTCGCCGGCCGCTGTTCTATTCGCGATGGCGGAAGAGCGCGAGGTCTATGCGTGTACCGCACGCGGCGCACGGCGTTTTGGGGGAGAATCAACCTTGCCAAGCGCACTTCCACCGACAGGAGCCTTCCATGCCCACGCCACGCGAGCAGGAACTCGAGGCCGCTCTCGAGAAGTCACGTGCCGAGACGCGCGCGTCGTTTGAGAACCGTGCGCTGATGTACCCGTACCTCTATGACGAGCTGGAGACCGAGATGGGCGCCCAGCGCGCCACCGAACTCATGAAGCGTGCGATCTTCCGCCGGGGGCTCGAAGTCGGTCAGAAGTACCGGGAGGCTGCGCAAGCAGGTGACCTCGCCGAGGTCGCGCGGTTGTTCGTCGACGGTTCACCCGCAGGCGGCGCGTTCTTCGAGCCAGGCGTCGAGGAGCTCTCGCCGCAGGGTGACACGGTCGTGTTGCGCATGGTCTCCTGTCCGCTCAAGGACGCATGGCGCACCGCGGGCTACTCGGCCGAGAAGGTCGATCTGCTGTGCGAGATAGCGGCCGCCGTCGATGAAGGTACGTTCGAGGGCGCCGGGTTGGATCTGACATTCCTGGACCGCCAAGCGTGCCCCGGTTCCGAGAAATGCCTGCTGGAGTTGCGCACCCGCCAAGGGTGACGGCTTCGCCTCTGGCGAACCTACCTGTGTGCGTAGATATCCTCAGGGTGCAGTCCCAGCCGGTCGATCCACATCAGAAGCAGGGCATCGAGGTCTTCTGCCGAGTCGGCATCCGGGTCCTCGGAAGGCTCGAGCGTGTCGAGCACCTCGAACACGAAGGCATCGGGTCCCAGCCGGTTCCAGTCCGCCACAAGCGTACGGTTGAAGTGCGAGCCGTTCTCGAGCGAGAAGCGCTCGCGGTTCAGACGTCCGGCTACGTTGGGGCTCGCGCCTAGGAGCACCTTGTTCTCAACGGTATTGCGCACCGCATAGACGCCCATGGGTGGCGGAGACTCCTTGTATGCACGTCGCAGGGCCTTGCGATCCATCGGTGGCGTCCTTGGTCGAGGAGGGCTGGCGAGGATTCTACCCAGATGAAATAGCTGCGTCAATATCACCCGGGTAGAATAGCAGGTGGCGCCAGAACTCGCGTCACTCGGGTATCCTCTCAGCGATGGCACAACGCTGGCTGTGTCTGTAAACGGTCGGCTGATTCGAAAGCACAGACGGAGAAAGGAACACCCATGGTACGAGCTCAAGCGCGTCACATCCTGGTCCCGAGCGAGGAGACCGCCAACGAACTCAAGGCGCAGATTGCCGCTGGCGCAGATTTCGCCGAGATCGCCCGGCAGCACTCGACCTGCCCCTCAGGCAAGAGCGGTGGCGACCTGGGCGAGTTCTCGCCCGGTCAGATGGTCAAAGAGTTCAACGACGTCTGCTTCAACGACGAGGTCGGCGTGGTTCACGGTCCCGTGAAGACGCAGTTCGGCTACCACCTCATCGAGGTCACCAAGCGCGACTAGTCGCCATACGCACGTCACCAGCACCAACACATCAGGCCGGGTCCACGGGGATCCGGCCTTCGTGTCGTGTGCCGACGCGGCCGGGCACTTCTCGGGAAGACACCTAGTGGGAGATCGTCCACCGCTTCTGAGGGGGAGCACCACATGCCCGAGATCTTTGGCTCCGACGCGTTTTCACCCAAAGAGATCGCACGCAAGATAGAGTCGGTCGGGGTGGTCAAGGCGCGGTTGCCCTTCGTCCCCATGCTGGTGCTCGGAATACTTGCGGGCTCGTTCATCGGAATCGGTGCGCTGTACTACGTGCTGGTCAAGTCGGACGCCTCGATGAGCTTCGCCACGGGCGCGGTGCTAGGCGGGGTCGTGTTCTCACTGGGCCTGCTGCTGGTTGTGGTCGCAGGAGCCGAGCTGTTCACCGGCAACAACCTGCTGGTCATGGCGTGGGCCGATCGCCAGATCTCGACAGGCGAGCTGCTGCGCAACTGGGGCGTCGTGCTGGTAGGCAACTTCATCGGTGCGGCGGGGCTCGCCCTCCTGGTCTTCCTGTCGGGACACACCTCCTTAAACGACGGTGCAGTCGCCGAGAAGTACCTGGCCATCGCCTCGGCGAAGTGTGCGCTGCCCTTCTGGGCCGCGTTCACCCGGGGCGTCCTGTGCAACGTGCTGGTGTGTCTGGGCGTATGGATGGCGACGGCGGGCCGTACGGTCATCGACAAGGCTGTCGCGATCGTCTTCCCCGTCTCGGCGTTCGTGGCTGCGGGCTTCGAGCACAGTGTCGCGAACATGTACCTGTTCCCGGTGGCGATGCTCATCCAGACCTTCGGCCACACATCGGCACCCACCGCAGTGACGTGGCTGGGCTTCGCATCCAATCTGGTGCCGGTCATTCTGGGCAACGTGGTCGGTGGTGGCGTGCTCGTGGGGCTCGTGTACCATTTCGTCTACCAACGCGCCCCGCTGCCGGATATCAGGGACTGACCCCCCGGCGCTTCAACTTCCAGGAGATCCGTGAACCCGGCTGCACCCATTCCAGCGCCCGACCCCGATGCTCAGAACTGGGAGCTCTGCCACACCTGTGGCGGACTGTGTTGTTGCCTGTACCTCGCGCTCGACGAGAATGGCGACTACATCGGCGAGGACTGGCTGCCCGCCTACATCGAGGAGTGGCTGGTCCGGTTCGAGGCCAGCGGAGCGCTCGTCCGCGACGGCCACGATCATGTAGCCGGGCCTCACGGCATCGAGCCCTATCACGACCCGCGTCTCAGCCACCAGCCCACGCCTGCGGGCGAGGCATACCGAGCGACGCTGCCTGCCTGGGTCGACGTCCACAAGTGCCAATTCTGCCATCCTGACCTGGGCTGTCAGCTCCCGCACGAGTTCCGCGCACCGATCTGCGACGACTTCGTCTGCGAACTCTGGGACGCGGGGTAGCGCGGCAGCACGCATATCACCCGGGTAGTATTGACCATAATATTACCTTGGTGATATTCTCGGCCGCACACACATTCTGTCTGCCGAGGAGACCCCGTGGAACCCGCACCCCAGAACACCTGCACCGCATTCGCCGGCCATGAGCTGCTCGCCTCGGGCGATCTCGCCACCGTTGCTCTGGCCGTCAAGCGGGTGCTCGACGCGGGCGAGGAGCGCGCAGTCCACATCTTCGACGACGTGACCAGTCAGCTCGTAGAGATCGACTTCCGAGGAACCCCGGACGAGGTTGCCGCGCGCATCGCTGGGGACTCTGGCGCCAAGCCTGACGCTCCGCGAGGGCCGGGCCGCCCCAAGCTGGGAGTCGTGGGCCGAGAGGTGACCTTGCTCCCTCGGCATTGGGAGTGGCTGGCGACTCAGCCGGGCGGTGCCTCGGTCACCCTGCGCAAGCTGGTGGAAGAGGCGCGGCGTACCCGTCGCGGCGAGGACGAGATGCGCCGTTCGCAGGATGCGGCCTACCGGTTCATGACGGCGCTTGCGGGCGATCTGCTGGGCTACGAAGAGGCGACACGCGCGCTGTACGCGCATGACGAACAGCGCTTCAACACCATCGTCGAGCTGTGGCCTGCGGGCGTGAGCGCTCACGCGAAGCGCGTGGCCGCTGGCGCGTGGAGGTAATCAGTTCCGGCGCGGTTTCCCCGTGCTAGGCGCCGACCTCTGTCACGGTGATATCGACACCGACCTGGTTGCCCGCTTCCTCGAGCGTGGCGATCCAGTCGGAGTCGGCAATGTCATTAGGTACAGCAACCAGCACGTCCATCCGGAACAGCGGTGTTCCGCTGATCGGCGAGGGTGAGGTGCCGGTCTCCATCGACTCGATGTTGATGCCCGCACGCGACAAGCCGCGAGCGATCTCGTGAACTATGCCCTCGTGATCTGCACCCGAGACTTCGATGCGGTAGGCCTTCGAGTCCGCAGGCGCCTGCGCGACAGCGGCCTCGTTGAGGGACAGGCACACCCGGTAGCCCTCAGCGCTCAGATGGTCGAACGCCGCTTCCAGCACGTCGCGCTTCTCGGCAGGAACGGAGACTGACATGAGAATGGCGAACTCCCCACCCAGTCGGGCCATACGGCTCGTCTCGACGTTGCAGTCCAGGCCCACCAGCACCTGGGAGACCTCCTCGACGATTCCCACCCGGTCGGGACCGGTGAGGGTGAACACGACGGTGGTGCGCATGGGGCGGATCCTCTCTCGCCTGATAGGGCTGCACATCGGTTGTTCCCCAAAGGCAGCCTGACTCTTCGCTGCTCAAGGTACCGCGCCACAGCGGAACTCGTACAGGGCCGGCTGTGCGAAGTGCTCTGCGTGTTGCCGTCGAGTGCGGTACGCTTGACGCTCGCCGAGAGGAGATTCCCATGTCACAGGTAACACCCCCGCTTGAGAAGTGGCTCGCTGAGATCAAGAGCGGCCCCGACGCAGACCGGATCGGCATGTATCTGATGCACAACGGCGTCGTGCGCGGCAGTTCGCGCGCCGGAACGCCGGTGACCGGTATGGAGTTGACCTACGATCACGCCGGCCTCGCTTCGGCCATAGAACGCGTTGAACAGATGGACGGCGTCATCTGCGTTCGTGCCTGGGTCAACGAGGGCACGCTCGAAGTGGGCGACGACATCATGTACGCACTCGTGGGCGGTGACTTTCGCGAGCACGTCTTCGCGGGGCTTCAGGAGCTCGTCCGCATCATCAAGTCGGAGGTCGTCGCGGAGCGCGAGGCCTCGTAGTCGGTTCCGGAGCACGCCCTACTTCTCATATCCGAACACCTGAGAGAGGCTCTTCTGTGCCCAGTGACGCCACTACCTTCCAAGATCAGCTCGTCGCCGTCATCGAGTCCGTGCAGCCCACCAGTGAGGCCGCCGAGAAGACCGCTTGGGAGCGCCTCGACCAGCTCACCAAGCCGCCCCGATCCCTGGGCCGACTCGAGGAGATCGCGGCGCGGGTCGCGCGCATCCAGCAGACCGATCACCCGTCTGTCGAGCGCAAGGCGATCCTGCTCATGGCCGGCGATCACGGTGTGGTGGCCGAGGGCGTCTCGCCGTTTCCGCAGGACGTGACGTGGCAGATGGTCGCGAACTTCGTTTCCGGGGGCGCAGCGATCAACCAGCTGGCAGCCAGCGTGGGCGCCGAGGTCCGCATCTATGATGTCGGGATCGTCCGCGATGTCGATCTGCCCGGTGTCGAGGTCCGCAAGGTGGGCTACGGTACGGGCAACATGGTCCACGGCCCCGCGATGTCGCGTGAGGACTGCGCCAAGGCGGTGCTCGTGGGTGTGGAAGCTGCACGCGAGGCCGCACAGGAAGGCGTGACACTGCTGGGCACTGGCGAGATGGGCATCGGCAACTCGACGGCCGCAGCCGCACTGGCGGCGGTCTTCACCAACAGCGACCCTGTGGTTGTGGTGGGTCGCGGCACGGGTCTCGACGATGCCGGAGTGGTGCGCAAGGCCGGGGTCATCCGCGCCGCCTTCGAGCAGAACAACATCGCGGAACTCGACGTCCTGGGCGTGCTCGCGGCAGTGGGCGGCTTCGAGATCGCCGCGCTCGCTGGCGTGGTCATCGGTGCTGCCGAGGAGGGTGTGTGCGTGGTCTCCGACGGCTTCATCTCGGGTGCGGCCACGCTGGCGGCCGTTGCGCTGTGCCCCAACGCGCGTGACTACGTGTTCCCTTCGCACCTCTCGGTAGAGCCGGGGCACCGCGTGGTGCTCGACGCCTTGGGCTTCGAGCCCGTGCTCGAGCTGGATATGCGATTGGGTGAGGGCACGGGCGCGGCGCTCGCGATGGGCATCATCGACGCCGCGTGCCGCATGATGTCCGGCATGGTCACCTTCGCCGAGGCGGGTGTGTCGGGGGCCGAGTAGGCGGGACGGCGCTCCCGCGCGACCGGCACCCTACCGCTCGCGCGACTCCAGAGCGGTGTGCAGGTAGCCGATCGCCTTCTGGCTGCTATCGGGGATGATCACAACGGCGACGCCCTCGCGACCCTCGAGGTAGCGCAGTGCGCCGCTGACCGCGGCAGCACCTGACGAGCCTGCGAACAGGGCCTCCTCGGCATGTAGCCTGAGCGACATCGCGCGTGCCTGCGCATCGTCGACGTAGATGATCTCGTCGATGACCGAGTTGTCCATGTTGGCGGGCACGCTGGTTTCCATCATGTTCTTGAGGCCGGAGATGTGGTGGCCGGGAATCGGCTCGATTGCCACGACTCGGATCGACGGATCCTGCTCCTTGAGGAAACGGCCCGCGCCGGAGATCGTCCCGCAGGTGCCGATGCCCGCGAAGAAGTAGCGCACCTGCCCCTCGGTCTGCTCCCATATCTCGGGGCCGGTGGTCTCGTAGTGGGCACGGGGGTTCTCGGGATTGTCGTACTGATTGGCCATCACGTACTCGTCAGACGATGCCAGCAGCTCGCGCGCCATGTCCATGGCGATGTCCATCGGGTGCCGCTCGCCTCCGGCGTCCGCGGGAGTGTACTTGACCTCGGCGTCCAGAATGCGCAGGAGCGTCTTCTTCTCGGCGGGCATGTTGAACGGCACGATGGCACTCATGGGCTGTCCCAGAACCGCGCACAATGCCGCCAGCGCGATGCCGGTGTTTCCCGAGGTCGGCTCGAGCACGGTCTTGCCGTCGAGCGCACCCTTCCGCACGAGTTCGTCGATCAGCCACTTTGCCGTGCGGTCCTTGACCGACCCGAACGGGTTCATCCACTCGAGCTTCGCGTACAGCCGCAGATCATCGCGCGCGCCCACACGGTTCAGCGCGACCATCGGCGTGGGATTGGCCCGGTCACCGATCATCTCGGCGAGGTTCTCGTAGCGCTTCAGGCGCGAGTCGCTTCCAAGGGGTGAGCGTGGCGTGCCGGACATGGGTGACCCCTTCGCGCGGAATTCCGTATGCAGAGAATACCAGCCCGCGACGCGGCTTGTGATGCCGCTACAATGAGAGTGCGCCGTCGACCGCAGTACTGGGAAAGGGGAGCGCGTGGGTGACGATTCGAAAGAGCGAGCAGCGGCCCGTAATTTCGGGTTCGCGCGACCCCGACGGCCTCTGCCTTTCGTGCCGCCGCGGTTGGCCGCTGACAGCTCGGTGGCCAAGATGCTGTGTCTTCGCTCGGGCATGAGAATCGCGCTCATCGGAGTCACCGATCCTGCCATCATGCACCTGCACGGCGGCGCGACGCTTCAGGCCTCTTCGATGGTGCCACTTGAGCCGGTGGACGTCATCGTCTACCAGGTGGAAAGTCCCTTCGCGCTGCGTCGGGTGAGTGAGCTCTCGAAGCTCGTGAAGTCGCGCGGCGCGCTCTGGGTGCTGTGGCCCAGCAACGGCCGGCACATCACCGCTAACCACATCGAGCGCGTCTGCACCGCCGCCGGGATGACCGGAACGTGGGAGGCGAGTGTCACCGGGCGCCTCAGTGGCATGAAGTTCATCCACCGATTCGCCGACGGGCGCTAGCCGCACCATGCCCTGGAGCCTGTTCCACCGAGCACCCAAGCCCCGTCCTGCCGAGGAGCACGCCGCCCCGCTGCGCATAGGGCTCGCGCTGGGAGGCGGCGCCGTGCGTGGGGCTGCACATCTGGGCGTGCTGTCGGTCTTCGAGCGAGCGAGCATCGCTCCTGACGTGGTCGCCGGTACCAGCGTGGGCGCGGTCGTGGGCGCCGGACTTGCGGCCGGAGTGCCTGCCGCCGAAGTGCTTGCGGCGTTCGGCGGTGCCGGTTGGACGCGGCTCGCGAAGCCGGCGTGGCGCTCGAAACGGAGCATGCTCGACACCAACCCGATGGGCGAGTTGCTCGAGAAGGTCACGAGTGCGACCACCTTCGCCGAACTCAAGCTGCCCTTTGCGGCCGTTGCAAGCGACATACTCACGGGGACCACGGTGGTGATGACCGAGGGGCTGCTGAGCGAGGCCGTTGTTGCCTCCTCGGCGATCCCCGTGATCTTCGAACCGGTTTCCCGAGAAGGGCATCTGCTGGTCGACGGCGGGCTCACCGACAACCTGCCGGTGGATGCCGCACGTCAGCTGGGCGCGGACTTCGTGATCGCTGTGGATATCATGCCGCCGCTCGATGGGACCTACGAACCGCACGATATGCGCGACATGGTGCTGCTCAGCTGGAATATCGTTGAGCGTGGGACCCAATCGAGTGCGGCGCTTGCGGACTTCGTGATCACACCGGATGTGGTCAGGGTCTCGCTGTCCGACTTCTCGCAGCTCCACCTGGCCTACGAGGCGGGCGTCGCTGCGGCAGAAGCGGCGTTGCCTGCGCTGCTCATCGCACTTGGCCGCAAGCCGATCAGCCAGCCCTAGTCCAGCCAGTGGACCTCGCCGCTGGCGAGCTTGTAGGCAGCCCCCACCACGTGTGCGAGCGAACGCTCCGGAGAGATGTCATCGAGGAACTCGCGAAGTTCGGCGACGGTGTCGCGCACGTGCTCGTCGACCGCTGCCGCCAGAAGCGCGTCATCGGCGTCTTCGGGCGCGCGAGAAGGATCGATCTCGTTGATGCGGATATGGCGCGTGATGGGGTACAGCCACTCGGGGGCGTCGCCGGCCAGCGCGGCAGCGACCGCGCCGCAGTCCTCGTGGCCCAACACGACAACGGTCTGCGCTCCCAGCTTCTCGACCGCGAATCGGATTGACGCGAGGCTCGCCTGGGCGAGCACATGTCCGGCGGTGCGCACGACGAACAGCTCGCCGGCGCCGGCATCGAACACGGCTTCCACGGGTACGCGGGAATCGGAGCATCCCACGATCACGGCCCACGGCTGCTGGCCGAACAGCGACTCCGCGCGATTCTCGGGACTGTAATGGTTGGCGGTCCTGCCCTCGACAAAGCGCAGGTTGCCTTGCCGCAGGTGGCGTAGGGCAGTTTGGGTATCGCTTGGCATCGGCACGCCTTCCCAATCGTGTTGCGTGATTGTACCCATCGCCGGCGTCGCTGAGAACCGCGACGTACTCCCTGGGGAGTACAGGGCCACGGGACTGAGGGCCCATGCGCTCTCGCCGTACGAAGGCTACTATCTGAGCATGAGCGATACCCCGACACCCACAGCAACCCTCGGCCGCACTGAGCAGATCCGCGACGCGTTGTTCGCGCTGGCTCTCACCGTGGCCAGTTGGACGCAGATCGCAACGATGCGGTTGTTCTTCGACAGGCACCCCCCAAGGCCAGATGGCATGGGCCCCGACCCCATGACGGTTTTAGGCGGCGCGATTCGCGTTGAAACCCCCACGCCGTGGATGTTCGTGCTCGCCGGATTCGCATTTCTGCCGCTCGCACTCCGCCGCAGGTTCCCGCTGTGGGTGCTGGGCGCTTCGACGGTTGCCGCGGCCCTTTACGACCGCTTCTCGCATGCCCCAACGATGACGATGGTCGCGCCGTTGATCGCGCTCTACACGGTGGGCACGCTGCGCAATCGGCGCACCGTGTGGATCGCAGCTGCGGCTGCGTTCGTGTTCACCGCGGCGTTGATGATTCCGCAGCTTTCGATGAGCCGCCTTATCAGTGAGCTGGTGCGCGTGGGCGCCACGTTCGCTGTTGCCGCTTCGCTGGGCGACGCGACTCGCAACCGCCGCGCGTACATCGCCGAGGTCGAAGAGCGCGCGTCGCAGGCCGAGCAGAGCCGCGAGCAGGAGGCGCACCGCCGCGTCGAGGAGGAGCGCCTGCGCATCGCTCGCGAGCTGCACGACGTCACCGCGCACTCGCTGTCACTCATCGCCGTGCAGGCCGGAGCTGCCGAGAAGGTCGTCGAGCGTGACCCTGAGGCCGCACGGCGAGCGCTTGAGGCGATCCGTCTCACCTCGAGGGGTTCGCTTGACGAGCTGCGCGCGATGCTCGGCGTGCTGCGCGGGGACGAGGAGTCTGCTCCGCTCAGTCCCGCCGGTCGTCTGGAGGGACTGGCTCGGCTGGTCTCCAGCGTGGAGGACGCGGGGGTCGCGGTGTCGCTCGACGTTACGGGCGAGCTGGCCGACCTGCCCGCCTACGCGGACGTCTCCGCCTACCGGATTGTGCAAGAAGCCCTCACCAACGTCGTTCGCCACGCGGCCGCCACCAGAGCGACCGTGCGGCTGAAGCGTGAGAGAGATGCGATTCTTGTCGAGGTGACTGACGACGGCCGCGCGTTGCTGGGTGTACCGGTGGAAGGCCACGGCATGGCGGGGATGCGAGAGAGAGCGGCCGCGCTTGGCGGCACGTTCGAAGCAGGTCCTTTGGCCGGTGGCGGCTTCCAGGTCTCTGCCGTGCTTCCTCTTACAGGACGGAGTTCAGCGCGCTGATGATGAGTAGCAGCTCAGAGACACCATCTCCGCTACGCGTGCTGGTCGCCGATGACCAGGCGCTCGTGCGGAGTGGCTTCCACATGCTCGTAGAGTCCGCCGACGATCTCACGGTTGTTGGTGAGGCCGCGAACGGCGTTGAGGCGCTCGAGCTGTCACGCTCGCTGACCCCGGATGTCGTGCTCATGGACATCCGCATGCCGGGGATGGACGGGATCGAGGCCACTCGGCAGATCATCGCCGACCCTGCGACTGCGGGGGTGCGGGTGCTCGTGCTCACGACCTTCGAACTTGACGAGTACGTGTTTCAGGCGCTGCGTGCGGGCGCTTCCGGCTTCCTGCTCAAAGACACCGACCCCGACGACCTGCTCGATGCTGTGCGCGTCATCGCCTCGGGTGAATCGCTGCTCGCGCCCAGCGTGACGCGGCGGCTCATTGCCGAGTTCGTGCGTCGCCCGCAGGCGCCGCCCGCGGACCCCGAGATCCTCTCGGAACTCACCGAGCGTGAGCGCGAAGTGCTCTCACTTGTGGGTCGTGGCCTCTCGAACGGGGAGATCGCCGTCGAGCTCTTCATCAGCCCCGCGACCGCCAAGACGCATGTCAGCCGCGTGATGATGAAACTTGGTGCACGAGACCGCGCCCAGCTGGTAGTGACCGCCTACGAGACCGGTCTCGTCTCACCCGGGACCAGCGCGGGCGCATGACGTCTGACTGCGGCATACTCCCTGAGGTGTACTGCTGGTGCATCAAATACGCACCTCTCGGTTGACGCGCACCCCGGTCGTCACGAGTAGGGTCTTCAAGGAAGTTGCAAACCGTCGAGGAGGAACCAATGAACATCACTGCCCCGTATCTGCCGAGAAAGGCTCAGCGATGACCGCCGCCGTCGCGCCGTTGGCTGCCCAACGCAAGCGCCGCGCGCGCATCGCGATCGGGATCGTGGTGCTGCTCGTGATCGCTGTGATCGCTGCGGTCACTCCCGTGATCATTCGCTCGACCAAGTCGACCACGGTCGCACCCTCGACATTCACTGCCGAGCGACGCACCATCACGCAGATCGTCTCCGGCTCGGGCAGCACGGTGGCCGCAGACTCGGTGACGGTCAACCCCGAGGTCAGCGGAACGATCACGAAGCTCTACGTGAGCCTGGGCGACGTGGTGCTGGCAGGCGACAGGCTCTACCGCGTATCGAGTGATGATGCCGACAACGCACTGCTCAAAGCGAAGACCTCATTGCTGCAGGCGAAACAGTCGAAGCTGCAGGCGTCATCGCAGCTCGAGCAGGCGAATTCACAACTCTACAGTGCCAAGACGCAGCAGATCCAAGCGCAGCAGTCGCTCGATCGACTCGAGAGCAAGCCTGCGACCTCGACTGAGGCCAAAGACGCGATCGTGATAGCCAAGCGGCAGCTCGCGAGCGCCAAGAAGAGTGTTGACTCTGCCGGCGACGGGGTCGACTCCGCAAAGGTGGGCGTGAGCGTGGCCAGCGCAAGCTACAGCTCGGCGTTGCGCAGCTACAACGACGCGGCGGCCGATGTCGACAAGACCGTTGTGGTCGCCCCGATCGATGGAACCATCACCTCACTGCCTCTGTCCAAGGGTGACTACGTTTCAGCGAGCTCCTCGGGATCCTCGAGCTCCAGCTCGGGGTCCGGCGGAGCGAGCGCAGCGTCGGGCGCATCGAGTTCCTCCGGCGCATCAGGAAGTTCGATCGTGATCGCGGACCTGAACAAGCTCGTTGTCACGGTCGCGGTGAGCGAGGTTGACGTGCCGGACCTGACCGTGGGCATGGAGGCGACGGTCACCATCGACGCCTTGTCCGGAAAGGAACTCAAGGGCAAGGTCAGGTCGATCTCTCCCAATGGCACGAACTCCTCGGGTGTTGTGAACTACGACGTCGAGGTGACGCTCAAGGACAGTGACGAGCGCCTGCGTCCGGACATGACCGCCACCACCGATATCGTCACCAAGATCGCCAATGATGTTGTTGTGGTGCCCAACTCGGCCATCAAATCCAGCGGTGCCGAGAAGTACCTGCAGATTCTGTCCGCCAGTGGAGTGTCCCAGAAGCGCACGATAACCATCGGCGCGAGCGACGACGAGTACACCGAGGTCGTGACCGGGCTGAAGGCCGGCGAGAAGGTGCTGACGGCGAGTGCGACAAGTACCTCGGGTTCGACTGACGGCGGCTTCAGGGGCCCTGGTCTCATGGGTGGCGGCGGCGGCCGTCCGGGCGGCAACTGATGAGTCCCGTTTCCGCAACCGGCACGGCGGCTGATTCCGAGGCTACGTGCCCGCCCGTAGGAAGTGCGGTCATCGAGGTCTGCAACGTGATCAAGACGTATGTGAACGGCGATACCTACACGCCGGCGCTGCGCGGAGTCTCGCTGCACGTCGAGGAAGGGGAGTTCATCGCCATCATGGGGCCTTCGGGCTCGGGCAAGTCGACGCTCATGAACGTACTCGGCCTGCTTGATACGCCCACCGCGGGCAGCTACCACATCCGCGGAGCCGACGTGTCCAAGCTCGAGGAGATCGAACTTGCCGAGGTGCGCGCTCGCGAGATCGGCTTCGTGTTCCAGTCGTTCAACCTCCTGCCGCGGGCGAGTTCGATCCGCAACGTCGTGCTACCACTGATCTACACACGGGTTCCGGTGCACGAGCGGCAGGCCCGGGTCGAGGCGGCGTTGCGCGCTGCCGACCTTGAGGAGTCGCTGTGGGGTAAAGCGCCCAACCAGATGTCGGGTGGTCAGATGCAACGCGTCGCGATTGCCCGGTCGTTGGTGAACAATCCGGCGCTCATCCTGGCAGACGAGCCCACCGGCAACCTCGACACCAAGACCGGCGCGTTCATCCTCAAGACCTTCGAACGCTTGCGCGATGAGGGACGCACGATCGTGCTAATCACCCACGAGCCCGAGGTGGCAGAGCACGCTGACCGAACCATCCACATCCGAGACGGATTGATCACGGATGCCGAGACCGCCTATGCCACCGACGCGCAGCTCGCTGCCGCCGCCCAGGTAGAAGAACCCACTACCCGGCCCGAGGCAGGTGATGTCCGATGATGTTCAGAGACCTGCTTGCCGAGACCTTCCTGTCGCTCACCACGCACAAGGCCCGATCGTTTCTGACCGTTCTTGGCATCGTCATCGGTATCTCATCGGTCATCATCATGGTGTCGATCGGGCAAGGCACGAAGACCTCTATCGAGTCATCGATCCAGTCCATCGGTTCCAACCTGCTCATGGTCTCTCCGGGCGGTGAGTCGAGCCGCAGGATCGGTGGCGGCGGCATGGGAGCCAACACCGATTCGCTGACCATCGATGACGCGGCGGCGCTTCGTGATGTACGCGATGTCGCAGCGGTCGCACCGGTCATCTCGGGCCAGTTCCAGGCGTCGGCTGACGCCAGCAACACGAACGTCACGGTCACGGGAACCAGCGTGGACTACGTCACAGCGCGCAATATCGAGATGAACTCCGGTGTATGGTTCACCGCCGAGCAGGATTCGACCGGTGCGCGCGTCACGATTCTGGGTCCCACGACCGCCGAAACGCTGTTCGGAACCCAGGCGGATGCGCTTGGTAGACGGGTGCGCATTTCGGGCCAACCGTTCACCGTGATTGGGATCACCACTTCGAGTGGCGGTTCCGGGTTCAGCAACGCGGACGAGTCGGTCTATATACCGCTTCAGGCGATGCGCAGGAATCTCGCGGGGCTCTCCGCTGGAATCTCTACGATCTACGTCACCGCTGCCACCCAGGAATCGATGACTCAGGTCGAGACCAACATCACCGACTTGCTTTTGAGTCGCCATCGCATCAACGACACGGCCAACGCCGACTTCCAGGTGCAGTCGCAACAGAGCCTCGCGGACACGGTCTCCACCATCACCAACACGCTGACGCTGCTGTTGGGTGCGATCGCGGGTATCTCACTGCTAGTGGGCGGCATCGGAATCATGAACATGATGCTCACCTCGGTCACCGAACGCATCCGTGAGATCGGTTTGCGCAAGGCAGTCGGCGCCACGGCAGGAGACGTGACGCTACAGTTCCTCACCGAGGCGGTCGCGCTGACACTGATCGGCGGCGTCGTGGGCATCGCTCTGGGGTGGGGCGTCTCGGCAGCGATCAGCGCATTGTCGTCGCTCACCACCACGGTCTCGCCGCTGTCGGTCATTCTCGCGGCGGGCGTGTCCACTCTGATCGGTATCGTCTTCGGGTTCTATCCTGCTCGACGAGCCGCCAAGCTCGACCCCATCGAGTCGCTGCGCTACCAGTAGTACGCGCAGGTAACGTGCGCCCCTGACGGGCGCAGAGAAGGGAGCTATGCATGGACACAGGAGGACAAGGGAACTTCCAAGGAGGACCTCCGGGCGGCTTTCCATCCGGTGGCCGCCCCGGCGGTTTTCGTGGCGCCCGTGGACTGTTCTTCATGAACCCGACGCTGCTGCTGGTGGTTCTTGGCGTCACGATGCTCGTATTGGTCATCACCTTCTACCAGATTTACAAGAAGGCCGGATTCAACGGAATCATGGGGCTGCTCATGCTAGTCCCCGGCGTCAACCTTGCGGCGATGCTGTTCGTGGCATTCGCTGACTGGCCGGTTCTCAAGAAGGTCCGTGAGATCGAGCAGGAGCGTGCGGTAGCCGCGGCCATCGCGCCCCCGACCGCCGAGTAGCACTTCGGGACTGTTCCACCGATCGAATTCTCGCGAGCGGGCGGTGCAAACCGCCCGCTTCGTGCTACCTCGAGTCCTGACGTGCGAGTCCCACCAACCACGATGTGGAGCGTGATTGAGAAAGTACTTCGGCGATCCAGAAACTCAGGCCCGAGACCACCGCCCACACGACAACGGGGAACCACGGCTGCGAGAGCCAGATGGTCTGGGCGCCCAGCGCGCTAAGCGCCCCGTTCAGCCCCAGTAGTAGCAGCGGGTGCACGAAGTAGACGCCGAATGCCAGTGAGCCTGCTCGTGTGATGTCGGGCGCCCAGTGCTCGTAGAGCGGCTCGAGCGACGTCACCTTCAGCGCGATACCCAGCACAAGCAGCGCCATTCCCAGAGCGATGACCGAGTTGCGCCACGGTTGGGCAATCGCCGAGAGGACCGAAAGGCTCACGCCGGTGTTGATAGCCAGGCCTCCCACCAACAGGGGGAGCCATGCTGCACGGAACCAGCGCGGTAGGACCCCCATCCGCAGGGCGAACCACGCGCCCAGCGCCATGTGCGGCAGGTGGATCACAACATGAGTCGCGTACTGCCAGCCCATCACTCCGAAAAGTGCGCGTGCGGCCTCAGTGATCGCAGGGCCGGCGAGAAGTCGAACCAGGTACGCGACCACGACCAGCAGCTCCGGGTTTCGGTGCGCCAGCTTCGACGCGAGCGGAGTCAACAGGTAGAACGTGAGCAGCATTGGGATGAAGTAGAGGTGGTACCAGACGTGGCCGGTGAGAACGAGGCCGGGCAGCTGACGCAGTGCATGGCCCCTGTCGGCTGCTTGGCCGATGAAGATCGCCGAGTAGATAGCGGCCCACACAGCGTAGGGCAGTGCGATCACCGAGAAGCGGCGCCGGAGAAACGTCCGGTACGCTCCCGGCCCCCCGTTCCACGGCCGCGCCCAGATCAGCGCACCTGAGATGAACACGAACAGGGGTACGGCATAGTGCAGCAGGTCGTCGAAGACGCGCACGAAGGCGTCGGCAGGCAGTGACGCGCGGTAGGGCATCAGTGTGTGAATCGCCACCACCGAGCAGATGGCGAACACGCGCAGTGCGTCGTAGGCGATGATTCGCCCGCGCGGACCTGCAGGTGTGTGGATGGAGTTAGTCACTGGTGCCGAGTGTAGCCGCGCCGTCCTGCCCGTGCGAGGTAGAATCCCCTTCGAGATCAGTCCTTGCCGAGAATCCCGCATGAGGAGATTGCGCCGTGGCCCGCTGTTCCTATCACGCAAACGTTGAGACAGAGCTCACCTGTACGGAATGTGGCAAGCCCATATGCCCCAAGGAAATGGTGCTCACTCCGGTGGGGTACAAGTGCCCCGAGCATGCACGAGCCGCGAAAGGGCAGTACCAGTTCGTGAAGCCGCGACAGCTTGCACAGGCAGTTGGCGCGGGACTTCTCGTGGGCGTGGGCGGGGCCTTCGTTGTCGCCGCGATCGGCTTTGGCGGGCTGTTCATCGGCCTGATCTGGGGTTCACTGACCTCTGAGGCCGTACGGCGGGCATCGGGTGGGCACCGCGGCGGCACGGTTGGAACGGTCGCCGCGCTCAGCCTCGTCATAGGCTCACTCATTGCAGGTGTGGGGTTTCTCACCTCAGTCATCGCTCTTGTGGTGGCGCTGGTCCAGCTTGCTGTGATCGAGTTCCGCTAGGCCCGCGCCGAATCACCCGTGCACGCCGGATAGATGCCCGTTCCGACTTTGTCGGGGCGGGTGTTTCGGTTTTGGTAAGAGGCTGGTAAGGGCCGTGCGCTAGCGTCGGGTTGCATCCCCGTGCTGCCGGAGCACGGTCCTGCGGTTCTTCTCGGCCTCCTGGCCCCTCTAGGGGTGCCACGCGCCAGTCGGAGGTGAGAGCCCGTGGGCGGCAAGACAAGCGTGGCGCTACCGATACGAACACGATGCGCAGGTTTGAACGCGCATGGAGGTGTCTGTCATGAAGATGAAGAATCTGTTGATCGCGGCGGTCGTCGTGGCCGCACTGGTGCCTGCAACTGCTCAAGCGGCGCCGAACAAGGTGCGGAACCGCGATGGATCCGTGCCACCCAAGTGGGATCTCGCCAAGCCGGCGGCCGAGGACCATCCGGATGTGGCGCCACCCTCGGCCGGGGGGAGTGGAGACGGGACCAACAACATCGCGTTCACCTACTTCGATGATGGCGACATCATTGTCACGCAGGGGACGCTCACCGGTCACGCCGGCGAATGGGACTCCTACTACTACAACGGGTCGACGTACGACAACTGTGTGTGGAGTGCCAATACCACCCCAAGCAATGGAGTCCAGCGGGAGGAGCCTCGCAAATACCGGGGGTACGACGAGGCCTACGGCTTGTGGGTTCCGTCTGCGAGCACCACCAAGCGGACCAAGGCGCGCAGCTACTGTCGCGCTCAGAACGGCGAGCCGTACAACATCACGTCGCTGAAGAGTGACCAGGCACACTGGTACTGCTCGAAGCTGTGTTGGTCGTCGTACAAGTACACCGCCGCAATCGATCTGGACGGCAACGGGGGCACGTACGTCTGGCCGATCGATCTGGTCAACGACGGGCAGACGGCGGTCTTTGCACGGGGATACTGAGCGGAGCGGCTCGGAGCGGATGGCGTGGCGGGCGCGCGGGGGTGCGCCCGCCACGCACTTGGAAGGGGGACTCACGTGCAGGGGAGATGGATTGGGAGTGCTCTATCGGCGATTGCCCTGATGGCGCTCGCAGCGGGTCTCGCAGGATGCGGGCCGGACAGGCGGCTCGCCGAAGCGCCTGTCGCGGTCGTGCTCCACGAAGACGGACATACCACGAGAATGAGCGCCGTCGATCTCAGCTCGATGAAGGTGCTCTCGTCACACAAGCTGCGGTCACAGTGTTTCTCCATGGACGGTGACATCGCAAGCAGAGTCGTCATCACCGCGCAGACCGGAGGGATCGGCCCGGACGCGGACGACGCGGCGGGGGTGTGGGACCTCGCCCAAGACCAGGTCCACTACGTCACCTTGCCCTACCCCAACCCGAGCTCTGTTGTGGTTGCTCGTGATACTGGCTACGTGTTACACGGCTTCCAGCTCGGGGACTCCCTGGTCCTGAGCACGGTCCGACTGACTGGTGGCAACCGGATTGCGACCGGCACCGTCTCAGAATGGGCACAGGACCCGGAGTCCGTGGCAGGAGGGGTCTACGTACCTGTGTCGGCATCGAGGAACGCCAAGGATGGCTACACGGCCTCGTCAGGGAGTATCGAGTACCTCACCGGGTCGCTGACAGAGTCCCGGGTCGTGGAAATCGCTCGAAGGGCTATGAGAATCGTCGCAGACCCGCTCGACAGCAAGAACCTGATTCTGCTGGGATCGGTGGGTGATCCCGAGCCGGGTTCGCCTGGCAAGTGGCGAATCACGCGGATTGATCGCGCAACAGGGCGAATCCTCGAGGATCAGCCGCTTGTACTCGAGTACGGCGTGATGTCTGTCTGTGCGGTTGGCGATGCACTCGCAATTGCTGACGCGAACGGGCTCGACATGGAAGACCCGGGCGGTTCGGTGCTGATTCTGGACGGCAAGACGCTTGGAGAACGCCGCCGCGTCCAAGTTCAGGGGATGGCCTCTGCGGTCGCCGCTTGGGGGGAGAGGTTGTTGGTCTTCGATGGGGTCAAAGGCGACCTGGCACTGTTCGCAACGGGTTCGGGGCAGTTGATTCAGAAGCTGCAACTCACCGGTGGAGGAGGCGGGACGGGCGACATCGTCGTCTTTGACGCAACCAGGGCCGAAAGGGAATGAACTTCCCGACCGGTCTGGAGAAGAGGGGAGCCACATGCTCAACGAATTCAAAGAGTTCGCTCTCAAGGGAAATGCGATAACGTTGGCCGTTGGTGTTGTGATGGGCGCCGCATTCAACGCCATCATCGCTTCGATCGTCGACAACCTATTCAACCCGCTTCTGGGAGTACTGCTGGGTGGAGTCGATCTCAACACGAGGGTCTTCAAGGTACTTGGAGTCACATTCGGATGGGGCGCAGTGGTGGCCGCGATTGTGAACTTCGTAGTTGTCGCGATTGCGCTGTTCATCCTCGTGAAGTTCCTCAGCAAGCTGCAGAAGGAAGCTGATCCCACGACCCGCGCGTGCCCTTTCTGTACGACCGAGATCGCAAAGAGCGCAACGCGCTGTCCTGCCTGCACATCTGAGGTGACTGCACAGTCCTGATCGAGCCCCAAGAGCGGGTGGAGATTCAATGTAATGGGGCGGTCGCAGGCTGCCGAGGCGTAGACTTCGCTTCGAAGCGTGCGACCGCTTCTCACCGTTTGTAAGGAGGCTTCATGGCTGCAGACACGAGACGAATCCTTCTTGTTGAGGATGAGAAGTCGATTCGAGAGGCCGTTTCGGCGTACCTCGAGCGAGAGGGCTACTGGGTCACTCCGGCCGAAGACGGCCAGGTCGCCATTGAGGAGTTCTCGGCCCATCGGTTCGACCTCGTCGTCCTTGACCTGATGCTTCCGAAGATCTCAGGCGAGCAGGTGTGCAAAGTCATCCGGGACGCCTCCGATGTTCCCATCATCATGCTCACTGCGAAGGGCGAGACCGAGGACAGAGTCGTGGGTCTCGAACTCGGTGCTGATGACTACCTGGTCAAGCCGTTCTCGCCGCGCGAACTGGTCGCGCGGGTGAGGGCGCTCTTGCGTCGGGCTCATGTTGGAGTTGAGCCCCAGAGAGACAGGCTCGTCTTTGGCAGTCTGGAGATCGATGTTGCCGGCCACAAAGCATTTCTGGATGGCAACGAGCTCGACCTGACTGCTAGCGAGTTCAAGCTGCTCACCACCCTTTCTCGCTACCCGGGCCGCGTCTACTCGCGCATGGAGCTGGTCGAGAAGGTACTGGGTTACGACTATGAGGGCTACGAGCGCACGATCGACTCCCACGTGAAGAACCTGCGAGCCAAGCTCGAGGACGACCCGCGCGAGCCCACCTTCATCTATACCGTGCATGGCGTGGGCTACCGGTTCGAACCGCCGAAGACGGAAGCCGATGCCTGAGGCACCACTCATCCCAGCTCCATAGCATTTCCCGCCGTTGCAGCGCTTACCGTCGTAATCGTCGCGGTCCTGATCTCGGCGGTTTGGAACTATCAGTTCGATCAGTACCTGCGCGGCAACATGCAGCGCATCGCCGACAGCGTGGCGCAGGTCGCTCAGGATGCGTACCCGCAGTACGGTGGATGGACTATCGAGACGCTGTCGGTGATTCCGCGAGTAGGACAGATGCGCGGAGTTGCGGTTCAGATTCTCGACAAGGGTCAGACCGTCATCTACGACGACACCACCAATCTACGTAGCATCCACGGAGCCGTGCTGGGCGAGAACTTCATCCTCAATCCCACGGATCCGGTCGTGAGCTCTCCTGTGACTGTCAACAACATCTCTGTTGGCACGGTTCGGGTCTGGGCCTACGGTGAGGGCGCACTTCTGACCGATCGTGACGCTCAGTTCCGCAGTGGTTCCTTGACGGCGCTCATCGCGGCGGCGGTTGTAGCCATGCTGATGGCCTCGCTCGGTGGTTTCCTCTACGCCAACCGGCTGGTTCGACCTATTCAGCGCATCACGGAGACTGCGGTTGCCCTTCGCCGAGGAGACCGCGAGGCGAGGACGATGCTCGAGGGCAATGACGAGATCGCAGTTCTCGCCCGAACGCTCGATGAGATGGCCGACGCCATCGAAGCGGATCGCGAACTCGAGCGGCGTCTCACGGCCGATGTCGCGCACGAACTCAGAACGCCTCTGCAGGCGATTCAGGCCACGGTCGAAGCCATGCAGGACGGCGTACTTCCCGCAGACGAGGAGCGGCTCGGCGTCGTGCGTGACGAGACCATTCGTCTGGGCAGGCTCGCTGATGGAATCCTCGAACTCACGAGACTCGAGCGAGGCTCTCTGGCGTTCGACATCCAGAGGATCGACCTGTCCCAGTCGGTGCGCACCGCAGCCGAGGCGCATCAGGCGTTGATGGACGCGAGGGAGCTCGAGTTCACTGTCGAGGCATCGCCGGGCGCTTGGGTACTGGGCGATGCTGACCGCCTGAAGCAGGCCATCAGCAACCTGCTGAGCAACGCGGCTCGCTACACGCCCCCCGGGGGTCGTGTTGAACTGCGTGTGTCGAACTCCGCCAAACACGTCAACGTGGCGGTCTCGGACACGGGCATCGGCATCTCTGACGAGGACATGTCAAACGTCTTCAGCCGGTTCTGGAGGGCGGATGCGGCGCGCGCGACGGCCACCGGTGGCCTGGGAATCGGTCTCGCGGTGACCAAGGAGATCATCGAGCGCCACAAGGGTTCGATTATCGTGGGGCGGCGCCCTCAGGGCGGCACCACCTTCACTTTGAGATTGCCACGCGCATAACGTAAGTGGTGGTTGAGGTGGGACTCCGGCCGGCTATTTCACGAGCTGCAAGGCCATGGCGGTGCCTTGGACCGGGTAGCTCTCCGCGACCGCCCCTGTGAACCATACGCGTACTGTGTCGCCTTGCGTGATATCTGTGGGTTGGGCGGTCGTACCATCCTCCGCAAACAGCCGCGTCTGTTTGTTCACGGTAACTTGCGCCTTGTCCGAGACGGATCCGGGTATTTGGTCCGGACCTTCGACCCTGATCGAGTACAGCACGTCTCCGGTCCCCGGTTGAAGGTCGGTGACGGTGCCGACGATCCCTACGGGCTCGGTGGGAACACCTCTCGAGCAGCCCGTGATAACAACCACCAGCACGGCCATCATGATCAACGCGATTCGTCGCACTGGACCTCCTCGGCAGTATGCTGTCTATGATAAGACGGATGGCGCTACTGATAGGTTCGACATCAGTGTCGACAGATCTTGTGAGAGAGGTGCCGGACGTGATCCTAGGTGTGGTGATCAAGCCGGCGATGATGCTGGTCAGCGGGACACTGCTACTGCTCATCACCTTGTTCCAGTTTCTCCAGGGCAAGCGAATCATCAAGTTCAAGGGCGCCTTGCATCGCAAGATCCATGCGAGAGTCGCAGGGGTGCTCGTGGTTGTCGCCGCGCTGCACGGTCTTGCCGGTGCCGCACTGGTGCTTGGCTGGGGAATCAGCTGATCCGCCATCCCCGTGCCCTTACCCCGCGGGGTCGCTTCCCCTACAATGGCGGCGTAGTCGCCGCGCCCCCGCAGCCCTGAATCGTTCCTCGGGCGTGGTCGTCGTGACCGCCGACCATCCCCCAAGGAGAGGCCAGTGTCTGAAGTGGGTTTGAGCCCCGACTCCCAAGGCAAAGTGAGGGACCTCTTCGATCTGGGGGACCGTCTGCTCCTGGTCGCATCGGACCGAATCAGCGCGTTCGACTTCGTGCTGCCCGATCCGATCCCCTTCAAGGGAGAGGTGCTCACCAAGCTCTCGCTGTTCTGGTTCGACTTGCTTGCGGATGTCGTTCCAAACCATCTCATCTCCGCGGACGTCGCCGATCTGCCCGAGCAGTTCGCGGCGCACACAGAGTGGCTGCGCGGCCGGTTCATGCTGGTGAAGAAGGCCTCGGTCTACCCGGTCGAGTGCATCGTCCGCGGGTATCTGGCGGGAAGCGGCTGGAAAGAGTACCGAGAAGAGGGCACAGTGTGCGGCATCGCGCTGCCCACAGGTCTCAGTGAGTCCAGCTGTCTCGCCGATCCGATATTCACGCCGTCCACCAAGGCTGAGATCGGCGATCATGATGAGAACATCAGCTTCGAGGAGATGGTCTCGGTGGTTGGTGTCGAGGTGGCGACGAAGCTCCGTGATACGTCGATAGCCGTCTACTCGAAGGCGCGCGAGCACGCCGCGTCACGCGGAATAATCATTGCCGACACCAAGTTCGAATTCGGGGCGGTCAATGGCGAGCTCACGCTCATCGACGAAGTACTGACCCCGGACTCCAGTCGTTTCTGGCCTGCAGCCCAGTACGCGGAAGGGCGTGGCCAGGCGAGCTTCGACAAGCAGTTCGTGCGCGACTGGCTCGAAAGCAGCGGCTGGGACAAGCAACCGCCTGCACCGGCGCTTCCTGCCGATGTGGTCGAAGCCACCAGCAAGAAATACATCCAGGCGTACGAACTCATCACGGGTCGTACGTTCGAACCGGAAGGAAGCACCCCTGATGGGTCGTCGTAGTCCCTCGAACGAGCGGTACCAGAAGTTCACCTCGCCTGCGGGCAAGACCCGCAGGTCCGCCGCGGCCGCCAAGCCCAAGCGCGCGATAGCGGCACCCTCGAAGCCTTCGAAGACAGTGAAATCGGCCAAAGAGAAGGCCAAGGACAAGCGTGCCGCGGCGTTGAACATCCACCCCACGACTCCGGAGTACAAGCGCTTGCGGTTGATCTGGTGGTTGTTCCTGGGCGGCGCGATCGTGCTGTCCACCGCGTCGTGGTTCCTGTGGAAGAGCCCTGAGTTGCGCGGCTGGGGCAACTACATCCTGGTCGCCGGATACGCATTCATCATCGGGGCGATCTACCTGGACTGGTCGAAGCTGAGGCCGCTTCGTCAGGCGTGGATCGACTCGGGTGCAGCCGAGGCCGCCACGGCCGAGAAGGAAGCTGCGAAGCTGGCGAAGTCAGCCAAGTCGGCTGACACGGATACGGTCGAGGGTTCCTCGGCAGACAAGAAGTCCTGACCGCGCGCGAGAAGGGGAGCAGCCACATGGCGCGCTACGAGATCTTTGTGACCTACAAGAACGGCATCTTCGACCCTCCCGGGGCAACGGCTGAGCGCGCGCTCGCCAACCTGGGGTACGAGGGAGTCGAGAGCGTCCAGATCGGCAAGTACATCCGGCTCGCTGGGGATGTCGATCTGGCGACGGTGACCGAGGTGTGCGAGAAGCTGCTCGCAAACCCCGTCATCGAGGACTTCCGCGTCGAGACCGTCGAGGAGGCGTAGTGCCGATGCGCTTCGGGGTCGTACGCTTTCCCGGTTCCAACTGCGAGCAGGACATCATCGGTGCCTGCGACTATCTGGGTCTGAAGGCTGACTACATCTGGCACGGCGATACGGACATCTCGGGCTACGACGCGATCGTATTGCCCGGTGGCTTCTCCTATGGCGACTACATCCGCACGGGTGCCGTAGCGCGCTTCAGCCCTGTCATGGCCGAAGTCGTGCGTTTCGCCGAGAAGGGCGGCCCGATTCTGGGCGTCTGCAACGGGTTCCAGATCCTCACGGAGGCCCATCTGCTTCCGGGCGCGCTGCTTCGCAACCGCGGTTTGAAGTTCATCTGCAAGACGGTCGATCTTCGAGTGGATGGCGCGTGCGACTGGCTCCAGCAGCCGCAGGACACCGTTCTGCAGATCCCGATCAATCACAACGAGGGAAACTACACCTGCGACGCCCAGACGCTCGAGCGTCTCAACGCCAACGGTCAGGTCGTTTTGCGCTACTGCGAGCCCGACGGCTCAAGCGCCGATGACGGTAGCGCGCCCAACGGATCCCTGGATGACATCGCGGGTGTGTGCAACGAGCGCGGTAACGTGTTCGGCCTCATGCCGCATCCCGAGCGCGTCGTAGACCCCGTGGGCGGCGGCACTGACGGCCAACCGTTCTTCACCACGATCGTTCGCACGCTGGCCGAGGTGGCCGGCTAGTGCACGACAATGTGGTGCTTGGCGGACCGGTGTGGTGGTTCGTCGCTGCACTCATCATTCTTGCGGGTCTACTGGGCGCCTTCGCCTTCTTCGACTCGTTGTTCGTGCGACGAGCCGCCTTCGAGAGGCTGCGCGAGCCACGCTGGGCGTACTCGCTGGTCCAAGGTGTCTATCTGCTGGTTCTGCTGACCGCCCAGGTTCCTGGCGTTCCCCCTCTTGTGGGCGGGTATCTGGTGCTTGCCACGCCGTTTGCCATCGCGATCTCGATAGCGTACCTGCTGCGCGCGGTGTTTCCTCGGTCTGTTGCCAGCGACGAGCCCGTGGCTCCGGGATGTGACGAAGCGCACAGCAAGGCCTAGCCGGTGGTCAAGCTCGGCATGCGCCTTGCCGAAGGGACGGTAGGTCCTGCTCTACTCGGCCGCCTTCCATCAGAGAGCACCCAGTGAGAATCGTGCGTTATCCGATAGCCGCTGCACTTGCGTGCGCGATTCTTGTCGTGACGTTTCTTGCTGCACCGCTTGTCGCCTCGGCCTCGGTTCTCCCGATGGATGTGGGCGACCTGGTGGCCCGAGCGGACTCGGTTGTGGAAGTGCGCGTGAGTGGCGCGGGTGCCAGACGAGGGCACGCGTCCGAAGGCATCGAACGTGCCGCGATCCTGACCGACACACGGCTGCGCGTGACGCGCGTCCTCAAGGGGACGCGCTCGGTTGACCTCACGGTGACGCAGCCCGGGGGTGCGATCGGCGCTGAGCAGCTCGTGGTGCCTGAACTCCCGCAATTCGAACCCGGTGAGCGCTGTCTGCTCTTCCTCAACGCGCAGGGAGGCGTGATCGGCGGCTACCAGGGCAAGATGTCGATTGAGGACGGGCGCGTGCCGGCGATGGACCTCTCTCTCACACAGGCACGTGAATGGATACGCGAGCTCGCCGCGGGTACGACCCCCACCGAACGACCTTCGCGTACGCGACCAGCGGGCACCATGCGGCTGGCTGTGGCGGCGTCCGTCTCGGCTAATCAGACGGTGGTCGCGTCGAGCGTATCGGCACTGTCTGCTACGACGCTTCTCAACGAGACGTTTGACGCGACGCCCGCGGGTTGGTCGATGTCGGGCTACGGCGGAACAGGCTTCGCGCGGACGACCTATCGGAAGCAGGCCGGAACCGGATCGTTGTACTGCGCACAGAGCACCAACGCGGCGCCTGGTCCGATACCGACCTACGTAGACACGGACTACACGCGAATGTCTCCGATCAGCCTTGTTGGCTACAACGCAGCCACGTTCTCCTGTGATGTGTACTCCTCGATGCAGGACACCCCGGACAACTGGTTCAACGTGGAGTTCGCCGAGAGTGCCAGCGGCCCGTGGTACGCCCCCAACGCGTTCGCAGGCGGCTCGACCTCTGGCTGGGTTCACATGACGGTGGATCTCAGCCGCGTGAATGACTACTGGGGTGCCGGGCTCCACGACTTCCTTGGACGGAACGTCTACGTTCGGCTCGTCTTCGTACATGGGACGGGTAGCCGGGACGAAGGCGTCTACGTTGACAACGTTCAAGTGACCGCCGACAACGTTGTTCTGCCTACCATCGCCAGCATTACTCCGCAGGGTCGCAACGCCGGCATCGGAGAGACCGTGACCATCACAGGCACGGACTTCGGAGCCACGCGGGGTACGGGTTCAGTCCGGTTCCCCGATGGCAGGTATATGGACGGCACGACGGTCGACGGGGCGGTGGTGTCGTGGTCCGACACCAGAATCGTGTGCGAAGTGCCCGAGTACGCGCAGGGTGGAGATGTCGAGGTCACCAGCGACTCCGGGGCGAGGGGGGCGTCCGCGTACACCACCGGCTTCAGCACCGGCGGGCAGCGCTACATGACGGATTCTGCCACCTACAGGATCAATGAGAACTGTGCCGACCTCACGGGCGAGGGCGCAGTGATCCAGGCGGCGTTTCCCACATGGAATGCGTCGGGCTCGAGATTCCGCCTGGCCTATGGAGGATCGAGTGGCGCGACAAAGAACCCGCCATCGACCGACAACGGTGTCAACGAGGTGTTCTTCTCGTCCACCGGCTTCACCGATTCCGGCATCCTTGCCTGGAACTACTACTGGCTGATCGGCAATCAGATCATCGAGTCGGACATCATCTTGAACGACTCGTATTCGTGGGCCAACGGGGCCGCCTCAGGCAAGTACGACGTTCAGACCATCGCGCTCCACGAGCTGGGGCACACCGTGGGGCTCGACGACCAGTATCTCGACTTCAGCGAGGCCATGGGCGCCGGTGCGGCCAACTCCACCCGCCGGGCGCTCTCGCAGGCCGAGATCGACGGCTCCAAGTACCTGTATGGTGCCGAGGAAACCACGCCTCCCAGCGATCCGACAATCTCCTCGGCCACTCATATATCGCAGACCGCTTGGTACTCCAGTGCGTCCCCGAACTTCACCTTCACAGCGACAGATGCGAGTGGCATTGGCGGCTACTCGTACGCGCTCGATCAGAATGCGAGCGCGGTGCCCGATACCGTTGCGGAGGGTTCGGCGACGTCGAAGTCGTATGGCGGTCTTGCAAGCGGGCAATGGTACTTCCATGTCCGGGCGGTCGACACGTTCGGGAACTGGGGCGCCACGAGTACCTACGGCATACGTGTCGATGCGATCGCACCGGCCACGGAGTGTGCCCAGAACGGTGTTGTGTCGCGGGCACCAGTACTCGTGAGTCTCGGCGCGTCCGATGCGCACTCGGGTGTCGCTTCGATCCTGTACGGCATCGACGCTGTCCCCGGCACCGCCTACACCGGAGCGTTTCTGGTGAGCGGGCAAGGCACGCACTCGATCAACTTCCGGTCCACAGACGCTGCCGGAAACACCGAGTCGGTCCAGACAGCGTTTGTGACGATCGATGGCGTACCGCCCACAACGAGCGTCAGCGCGCCCAGCTCGTGGGTCCACACCGCGACGGTGGACTTCAACACTGACGATGCCGCAGCATCCACGTTCTTCCGCGTCGACGCTGGCGGATGGACGCCGTACGCCGCGGAGTTCCCGGTGGCCGATGAGGGCACCCGAACCGTCGAGTTCTACTCGGTGGACGTGTTGGGCAATACCGAGACCACCCGGTCGGTGGACGTGTTCGTGGATCGCACGGCCCCGACAGTTTCGAGTGACGTGGCCGCCAGCTACGACGGCCCCGCCACCATCGCGCTTTCGGCGGCCGATGCTCTCTCGCAGGTAGCGGCTGTCGAGTATCGCCTCGACGGCGGCTCGTGGGTCCAGGGCCAGAGTGTCTCGGTGACCCAGACGGGTACGCACTCGATCGAAGTCCTTGCCAGAGATAAGGCTGGCAACGTTGCGGTTTCGGGACCGACATCGTTCACGGTTGCGTCCGGGACGACTCGGTTCGACCAGACCGACCCCGCAATCGTGTATCAGGGGGGTTGGCGACGTCTGTTCGATGACGGCTGCTGGACGGGAACAGCCTTCGCCGCAGACCGCACCGGCGTTGCGTACCTGGCTTTCGACGGCTTGGCGGTCTGGCTGGTCGGCTCGAAGGGACCGGCGTCAGGTCTGGCCAAGGTGACAATCGATGCCGGCGCCCCGGCGCTCGTAGACTTCTACGCCCCAGCGCAGGTGTACCGGGCTTCGTTGTACTCGGTTGAAAGGCTTTCCCCCGGCTCACACATCATCAAGGTCGAATGGACAGGTGCCAAGAATCCCGCATCGAGCGGAACGAGCATCAGTCTTGACGCTGTGGACGTCTCTGGGGCCCTGCAGCAGGCTGTTGCTCCGACCGCAGTCGCACGGCGCGCTCCAAAACGACGCGTTTGGCGTTGGTAACCGCCCCATCATCATCGCGGTTCGCCTACAATGACCCCGACGCCGTCGCGCAATCTCGAGGAGCCGCCTGATGCCTCTGAACGACCTCGCCCCTGAACTCGCCCCGACTCTCGCTGTCGAACTCGGTCTGAAGCTCGACGAGTACGAGAAGGTGGTGGGGATTCTGGGCCGTACGCCCTCGGTCACCGAGCTCTACATGTACTCGCTCATGTGGTCCGAGCACTGCAGCTACAAGCACTCGCGCAAAGCGCTGCGGATGTTCCCCACCGAGGGTGAGCACGTGCTGCAGGGGCCTGGCGAGAACGCGGGTGTGATCAGTGTGGGCGACGGATGGGCGGTCGCCTTCAAGATGGAGTCGCACAATCACCCCAGCGCCATCGAGCCCTACCAGGGCGCGGCGACCGGGGTGGGCGGCATCATCCGCGACATCTTCACCATGGGCGCACGGCCCATCGCCTCTCTCGATTCCTTGCGCTTCGGCACGCTGGACAAACCGCGCCAGCGCTATTTGTTCGAGGGCTCGGTCGCTGGAATCGGCGGCTACGGCAACTGTCTGGGCGTGCCCACGGTTGGTGGCGAGGTCTACTTCGAGGAAGCCTACGAGGGCAACTGCCTGATCAACGCGATGTCGATTGGCCTCATGCGCGAAGAGAAGCTGATGCGGGCGATCGCTGCCGGCCCCGGCAACCTCGTGCTGCTCATCGGTTCGACCACCGGACGGGACGGTATCGGCGGGGCGAGCGTGCTCGCCAGCCAGGAGTTCGACGAGCGTGCCGAGGACAAGCGACCCGCAGTACAGGTGGGCGACCCGTTCGAAGAGAAATTGCTCATCGAAGCGTGTCTCGAGCTGCTTGACGAGGGTCTGCTGGTGGGTCTGGGCGACTTAGGCGCTGCCGGTCTGACCTCCTCGGCAAGTGAGATGGCGAGCCGCGGCGGCGTGGGACTGGATATCGACGTCACCAAGATTCCGGCGCGCGAGCTTGAGATGAAGCCGTTCGAGTTTATGGTGTCCGAGTCCCAGGAGCGCATGCTTGCCGTCGTGGAGCCGGGCAAGCTTCAGGAGGCGATCGCGGTCTGCACGAAGTGGGGGCTGCGCTCGACGGTCATTGGCAGTGTCACGGACACGGGCCGCTTCGTGGTTCGCCAGGGTGGCGACATCGTGGCGGACATGCCTGCGGCCACACTTGCGCATGACGCACCCATCTACGATCCCGCAATGGAGCGCCCGGCCTACCTCGACGAGCTGCAGGCGTTCGACGCCTTCGCCGAGCTGGACCTGCCCGAAGACCCCGAGCGCCTGAGTGAAGTGCTTCTTGGCCTGCTGGCGAGCCCCAACATCTGTTCGCGTCAGTGGATCTGGCAGCAGTACGACCACCAGGTCATGCTCAACAGCGTCGTGCTGCCGGGCTCGGATGCCGCAGTGCTGCGCATCGGCGATACCGGCCGCGGCGAGATGACCAATCGAGCGATCGCTGCTTCCAGCGACTGCAATGGTCGCTACTGCTACCTCGACCCCTATACCGGCGCGCAGATCGCGTTCGCCGAGGCGGCCCGCAACGTCGCGTGTTCCGGTGGCGAGCCCGCAGCCATCACCGACTGCCTGAACTTCGGCAACCCCGAGAAGCCCGAGGTGTTCTGGACGTTCCACGAATCGATTCGTGGCCTCTCGGACGCCTGCAAGGCCTTCGGTGTGCCGGTCATCTCCGGCAACGTGAGCTTCTACAACGAGAGCTTCGGCTCTCCGATCTATCCCACACCCACCGTTGGTCTCGTGGGGCTACTCGACCACGTCGACCAGCACTGCACAGCCGCGTTCAAGGACGAGGGCGACGTTATCGTCTTGGTTGGCGAGACGCTGCCCGAGCTGGGTGGAAGCGAGTACCTCAAGGTCGAGCACGAGACGGTGGCCGGCATGCCGCCTGCGATCGACCTCGAGCTCGAGCGTGACGTGCAGCGCGCGGTCATCGCAGGCATCCGCGGCGGGCTCGTCAAGAGCGCACACGACTGCAGCGAGGGCGGCATCGCCGTCGCGATCGCTGAGTCGTGCGTCGCCGGTGACCTGGGCGCTGACGTGCATCTGGACGACGAGCTGCATCCGGTCGCGTCGCTGTTCTCGGAGACACAGAGCCGCATTGTGGCGACGGTTGCGGAGAGCGACGCGGAGGCATTCATCGAATCGCTCGTGACTGCGGGAGTGCCGTACTCGGTAATCGGAACGGTTGAAGGCGACAGCTTGCAGATCGAGGACCGGTTGAGCGTGACGCTCGACGAGATGCGCGAGGCGTTTCTGCCCACGCTCGAACAGCTGGTGCATGGCGGCACCACGGTGAGCACAGAAGAACTGTTCGAGGGGTAGGCGCGGCGCGCCGGGGAGGGGAACCCATGGCGTTCTGCGGAAAGTGCGGTATGCAAGTCCCTGATGGCGATGCGTTCTGTCGTGCATGCGGGACACCGGTGGCCGAGCAGGGCACGCAGTCGACGGCTGCGCCAGAGTCTCCTGCCGTGCCTCAGCCTTCGGCCCCGTCCCCTGTGCCGCCCTCGCCGGGGGCTCCCCCGGCTGCGAAGGCGCGCCGTTTCCCTGTCTGGATCGTGATCGTGGTCGCCGCAGTGGTGCTGCTCGTGGGCGCCGGCGGCGTTGCTGCGGTCGTGATGCTCCGAGCCGGTGGCGGCACCGGCTCGGTCTCCTCGGCCGATCCGGGTGCCTTGGGCTTCGATGCGGAGCCATTCGATCCCTCCGCGACATCTGCGCCAGCCGGTGACACCGGATTCGACGAGTCGGCGGCCGCAAGCGAGCCAGTACCGGCTCAACCGGCACCTGAGGCGACGTCTGCGCTCACTTCTGAGGTCGCCATCGATACCGTCGGGCTGATGCTCAACTACATGCATCAGGGCAGGCAGAGCGAGGCGGTCGGTCTGGCAGACAAGAACATGCTCAAGGACGTGAGCAACGATAAGTCCTGGTTCAGTCCCGGGCCCGACGTCCTCATCTCCTTCGAGGTCCAGGACGCCACCCAGAGCAGCGATGCGTTCAAGGTGCGAGTGTTGGAGCAGTGGAATTCGGGTCCCGAGAAGACCACTTATGACGTGGTGTTGGAGAACGGCACGGCCAAAGTCGACGGCATCAAGTGGCAGAGCTGGTAGGTCGCGCTTCCGGCAGTCCGGCGGTACGGGGGAAGGGGATTCACCTTTGAAACGCACACTCTCTGTCTTACTGGTCCTGGCACTGGCGGTGCCCGTGTTCGCAACCGGGTGCGGGCCCAAGAAGCCCGATAGCCCGTTCACCACGCAGTTCGAGCTGACCGGGCCTGCGATCGACTCGTTCGTCGCCAACGACACCGCCGAAACGGCCATGTGTGGCGGACCTCTGTATCCCGGCAGCCGTATGCTGCCCGCTCAGAACACCGCGGAGTTCGACAAGGCGCGCGCCGAGAAGGTCACGGCACTTGTCACAGAGTCCGCAGCGCTTGCGAAGGCGTGCGAGGACGCGCAGCCGGCGATGGCCAAGGTGCGCGCGGACTACGTCAACTACCTCGACGCGCTCAAGACGGCCGATGACAGTACGGTCACCTACGCAGGTGCGAGCCTGCAGGCGCTGGTACGGAACACACTCAAGCAGGCTGTCGCGCAGGCACAGTACCAAGCACTCTCTGCGCCGGGTACCAAACCCACCAAGGCGTTCACGACTGCGTTCATGAACTACCTGGGGGTCGTGAAGTCCGTTGAGATGGCCGGGCTGTACCTCGAGGACCTCAACCAGATAGCGGGCTTCTCGGCGATCGCACTGCAGCAGTATGCGGACAACGGTAAGGCCAAGACGGCGAACGCCGAGTTCGATGCGGCGATGGAGAAGGACTTCGCCGCAGCCGCCACAGCACTCGAACCGGTTGCGGAGAAGCTCGCCGCAGTCGATGACGGACTCAAGCGGATCTCCTCGGCGGATCACTACTTCGCGAGCGAGGCCGTTGGTTACATGGACAGCGAGGTGGCCAAACTCAAGCCGATCGTCGACGGGCTCGAGGCTCGCGACGGGTTCTCGGCTCAGGATGTGGCCGACACCAAGACGTTGTACGAGGGATACGCGTGGTGGGCCGGCGAGCTCCGAGCGGATATCGAGTCCGTGGACGCGGCCGACCTCGTGCAGGCGCGCAGCCCGCGCCGCGACTTCAACCCGTTCGGGGTGCAGGAGGCGTACGCCGCGGAGGGCTACACGCCGGGCGCGGACTACGGGAAGGCGGTCGCCGTTCTGAGCGAAGCGCCCAAGCCCGCGGAGCCCGAGCAGGGATACCTCTCCAAGGCCTGGGGTGGCGTGAAATCGGCGTTCGGCAAGGTCAAGACCGGTGCGGGCGTGGTCATCGACACCGCTGGTGTGGGTGTGCAGACCATCACCGCTGTGGGCTGCGGGATCTGGTACGGAAACTCCACCAAGGACACTGCGGACGTCATCGCCGGTGCGTGCAAGGACGCGGCTGACGCCTACAACAAGGGGCTATCCGGCTCGAGCACCATCAAGACGGCTGGCGAGTATATCGAGGGCGTCGAGAAGGGCGCTGGCGAAGCCGCAGGAGCGGCTGTTGGCGGAGCCCTGAGCTGGGGTGCGAAGCAGGCCGGCGCTGGCAAGGACACTCAGAAGACGATTGCGAGCTGGTCGAGCTGGGCGGCCAACGGTCTCACCAAGACAACCGTCGGGATGTTCACGGGCATGGCCAAGGGCATCTACAAGGTGGGCGACAAGGGATCATCGACCGCCGACGTGGTCTCGGGAATCGTCGACATCGGGCTGGGTGCGATCGGCGGGTCGAAAGTCATCATCAAGGCCAGCCAGATTCCCGGGCTGACCAAGGGCGCGTTCAGCGGCCTGAAGAACTTGGGACAGGCGATGCTCAACCTGGGCAAGTCGGCAGCGAACGCGGCCGAGCGCAAGGAGCTCGAGACCGCTCTCAGGGCCACCTTGGCCGCCAAGGGACTAGCGCCCGCAGCCGTGGAGAAGCTCATCGGTGACAGCATCAAGATCGAGATCGCCGAGCAGACCGCCAAGGCGCTCGCCGCAACGCGCGGCCAGATCATGAAGAACCTTCGTGATCTGATCGCTGCAGGGGGCTCGCAATGGTGGGCTGATCTCAAGGGCACGATTGCCAGTTCGTGGTCAGATCTGGTCAAGAAGGGGTTCTCGAATGGTCTTCAGGGCTATCTGGATGCGGGAACCACCGTCATGGGGGCGTCCGTGGCCGACTACGTCGAGAACCTCGTCGCCGCCGGAGTCACGGATGCCTGGCTCACCGATTTCGTGAACCAGGCGCTCGCCATCGCACCCGACCCCGAGCAGGTCGACGGGACCTACAAGGGGACGATGCTTGTCACGAAGATCGATATCCCCGACAGCGCGGCCAAGACCGCTGACGATGCGAAGTGCCTCGATATCTACAAGCAGCTCGAGGGGCAGACTATTCCATTGACGCTCAAGGTGGACGCATCCGGAGGACGGGTGACGATGGAGGGCCAGGGCGGCAACGGGTCGGGCTCGTGCGCATACAAGGCGGGCACGATCACCATGCACGTGGCCAACCAGGGCTCCACCATCACCTTTACGGGAACAGTCAAGCTGCGCAAAGAGGGCGGGGTCGCGATGAGCGGCTCGTGGAAGCTCCCGTACAAAGGCACGCCGATCACCATGATGGGCACGTGGACTGCGACGAAGGGCAAGTAGGGCGCCATGCACCCGGTTCTGTTGGACACGTGGTTCCTTGGAACGAGGATCGTGCTCGACGCCTACCCCACGCTTATACTGGCCGGTGCCGTTCTGGGGTTAGGGGTCGCCTTCGCGCTGATTCGTCGTCGCGGGCTGCCCACCTTGAGGTCCTCGCTCGTGTTGTTGACGGCCGCTGTGGCGGTTCCCCTGGGAGGACGACTGCTGTTCGTTGTAACCGAGATGCCGCTGTTTCGGTCGTCCTTGGCGCCGGCGTTCGCGCCGGACTTTGCGTCGTTCGCGCTGTACGGGGGAATGACCGCGGCCGTGGTGACCGCAGTGATTGCTGCGCGCCTTGCCTCCGTCGATCTCTGGCGACTGGCTGATGCCGCTGCTCCGGGCGTCGCACTTAGCATCGTGCTCGCGAAATCAGGCTGCTTTTGTGAAGGTTGTTGTCACGGCGTGGTGACTGCGGGCCCTCTGGGCATCGTGTTTCCTCTAGGCAGCCAAGCGCACGGTGCACAGATGATGGACGGTGTGACCGGTGTCTTGGGCCCCGTGCTTCCCGTCATGCCGACACAGCTGATGGAGATGGCAGGAGCTGCCGTGTTCGGCATGCTTGCGTTGTGGCTCGCCAAGCGGGCCCCCCACGGCGTGGCGTTCCTCGCGTTCGCGGGAGGATTCTCGGCGGCGAGGCTCGTGGTGCGGCCGTTGCGTTGGATCGAGCCCAGCTTCACGGGGCCGGGATGGTTCTACCCAGCGCTGTACGTCGGTATCATCGCCACGTGCTGTGCCCTCGCCGTGTGGCGGTTCAACAGTGCTCGTGCCGAGTCGCCTGGCCCGGTTCCGGACGCGGGTTGGCCGGCACCGTCGCCCGCTTCGGGCTAGAGGCGGGGGATCACCTCGGTGCGAATGCGGTGAGAGAGGTCGACGACGGCGTTGCTGATAGCCACCACATCGCCGTTGGTGTACGCCGGCCGCTCGAGCAGCGCGATCTTCTCGGCAAGGTCGCAGATGCCGGTCAGTTCCGCGCTGTTGGTGCCGAACACGTACTGCTTGGCAAGCTCTCGGTCCTCTTCCCAGACGAGCGTGATGCGGCGCATCACACCGCGTATCGCGTCGTAGGTGGCCTCAAGGCGTGAGTCATCAACGAGATTGAACAGCGCGTGGTTGTTCGCCTCGAAGACCATGAGATCGCTCAGGTCGCCCAGCAACTGACGGTACTGGCTGAAGAACGTGGAGCCCGGGGTGTCTCGGCGAAACGCCTTGGTCAGGTGGGGACTGGTGTCCCCCTCGAGTATCAGCGCGGTGGTCGTGCGGAAGAACGTGCGCTGCTCCTCGAGCTGGCCGACGAAGCGAGCGAGCTTGCCGTCGATCGCCTCTCCATACATACGCTGGAGGATGTAGTCCTGCTTGAGAGAGGACACTTTGGCGACTATCAGCCCGAAGAACGACAGCCCCGAGACGACCTCGAGGCTCACGAGAAGCCGTGCCCAGCCCTCGGCCCGAATGTCCCCGTATCCTAGCGAGGCGATGGTTACCACCGAGAAGTACAACGAATCCAGGAATCCAGGCTGAGTCGAGTCGCCGTAGGTGTAGTGGAGCAGGCCGTCTGCGGCCGCGAGCGCGTACCCGACGCCGAACAGCAGAACAGTCATCATCAGGGCAACGGTCAGCTGCCAGAGACTACTCTCATTGACCAGGTGCAGCAGGCGTCGCAAGACTACCTCCCCGTGATTCCTGAACTCCTATTATGCGCCTCTGTGAGTGCCCATGCGAAGCTGCCGTGATATCCTGTGAGCGTCCACGCCCCCCTACCTCACGCGAGGACTGCAATCGCATGACGTCGAACTTCTCCGAGGAACCACTTCTCGCCGATCGTCCCGAACACCCTGAGGAAGCTTGTGGCGTCTTTGGCGTCTTCGCTCCAGGGGAGGATGTCGCACGCCTCACATACTTCGGACTTCACGCGCTCCAGCATCGAGGTCAGGAAAGTGCCGGTCTGGCTGTGGGTGACGGCGAGACGGTCACGGTGACCAAGAATCTGGGCCTCGTCTCCCGGGTCTTCAAGGAAAGCGACTTGGATTCGCTCACCGGGGATGTGGCAATCGGACACACCCGCTACTCGACGACGGGCTCGTCCAGCAGCTGGGAGAACTCGCAGCCTCATCTATCGACCATCGGGCGCCAGGCGATCGCGCTGGCTCACAACGGTAACCTGGTCAACACCCACGAGCTGCGCGAGGAGCTCAAGGGCCGCGGCATCCGGTTCCGCTCCACGACCGACTCCGAAGTCATGACGACGCTGGTGGGTGCGTTCACCGTTGAGTCGAGTCACATCCGAGAAGGTATTCGCAAGACCATGGAACTCATCCGCGGCGCCTATGCCGTGGTGCTCATGACCGAGGACGCTCTGTACGCGTTCCGCGATCCGCACGGTGTGCGCCCGCTCGTCTTGGGCGAGCTGCCCGATTCGCGCGGTTGGGTACTGTCGAGCGAGACCTGCGGCCTGGATATCGTCGGTGCCACCTTCGTGAGAGATATCTCCGCGGGCGAAGCTATCAAGGTCTCGAGCGCTGGCGTCGAGTCGATCCAGGCGGTGCCGCCTCAGAAGCCATCGCTGTGCATGTTCGAGTTCGTGTACTTCGCTCGTCCCGACTCCGAGATGTACGACTGTTCGCTGTACGAGGCGCGCCGTCATATGGGTGCCGCGCTAGCGGTTGAGGCTCCGGTGGAGGCCGATCTGGTAATCGGGGTGCCGGACTCCGGGATTCCTGCTGCGGTGGGATTCGCCGGTGCGAGTACGGTGCCGTACGGCGAGGGCCTGGCCAAGAACCGCTATGTGGGGCGCACATTCATCAGCCCAAGCCAGATGCTTCGTCAGCAGGGAATCCGCCTGAAGCTAAACCCGCTCAAGCATGCGATTCGAGGCAAGCGGTTGGTTGTTGTCGATGACTCGATCGTACGGGGCAACACGACCAAGAAGCTTGTCGCTCTGCTCCGCGACGCCGGTGCGACCGAGGTCCACATGCGCATCACCTCGCCGCCGGTCGCATGGCCGTGCTTTTACGGAATCGACACCGACACACGCGAGCAGCTCATTGCAGCGACCCACACTCTCGAAGAGATACGCGAGCACATCGGCGCAGACTCGCTTGCGTACCTGTCCCTCGACGCGATGGTTGAAGCGACCGGAGTGTCGAAAGATGCATTCTGCCTCGCATGTTTTGACGGTAGTTACCCGATAGATATCCCAGAGGGTGTTCGTGAGGGAAAGATGGCGCTCGAAAGGTGTGTCTAGGTGCTCGAGAGGCGGGACAACGCATTTCTGGTCACGCTGATCGCCTTGGCGTTGTCCAAGGCGGCGCTGACGCGTTGGCTCATCTTCGGTGTCGATAATCCCGCAGTAGGTGTCGCGCTCGAGCTGGCCGCCATCGTTGGCGTTTTGTGCCTTGTCGATGCAGCGCCTCTGAAGCGCCGACCTTTGCTCACCTTTGCCGCCTACCTGGGGCTCATTGCGCTGATGTACGCGAACCTTCTCTATGCGTCGTACTTCGATCAGCTGGCAGACCCGTCCACTCTCATGGTCGCTGGCCAGGTCGGTTCGGTTCTGGGGGTCATTGTCACCCTTCTACACCCGATTCATCTGCTCTATGTGCTGGACCTCACATTCATGGCGGTGTGGGCGATACACCTGTCGGATCGAACGCTCGAGCCTGCATATCGCAGCGGTACTGTGACTGCGTTTGGCGTGCTCGGGGTTGTCGCCTTCGGCTTCCAGCTCGCGGTGGTTGCCAGCTTCCCGTCGACGGTTGACGGCCTCGCACTCGCTCAAGCGCGCGGACTGGGTGCATACCAGATGGCGGCGCTGATGGGCGGGGAACCCGCGGCAAGCGCATCGGCCCTGTCGGTTCTGCCCGACTCCAGCGCCGCGGGTTCGTCAGACGTCAACTCGCCCGGAGCGGCTGTGCAACGCCGAGTTGAGTCGTTGCGTCAGGCGCAGTACGGCCCGCGCGTCGGCGGCGTCAAGCGCGGCGAATATGCCGATGCGAATGTCTTCGTGATCCAGGTGGAGTCCTACCAGGCGTTTGCTCAGGGAACCAGCATCGGGGATCAGCAGGTGACCCCCAACATGAACGACTTCGCCGACCAAAGCTGGGTGTTCACCAACGCGTTCTCCCAGACGGGCGCCGGCAACACGGCCGACGCCGAGTTCGTGGCCAACACGTCGTTGATGCCGCCGACAAAGACGCCAGCGTCTGTCACGTACGTTGATAGGGAGTTGCCCGCACTCCCCAGGATTCTCAGCGCCGCTGGCTATCGTGCCATAACGATGCACGCGAACGACGCCAGCTTCTGGAACCGCAAGGAACTTTACGCGTCGCTAGGGTTCGACGCCTACTACGACAAGAAGAAGTTCCCCAGTGATGACACGATCTTCCGGGGCGCTTCAGACGAGGTGTTCTTCTCGGCCGCACAGCGGTATCTGGAAGCCGAACTGTCAAAAGGCCAACCGCTCTACGTGAACCTCGTGACCATGTCGTCTCATGCCCCGTTCAACGGCATTCCCGACGACCGTGAACCGCTGCGGCTGCCTGGTGATCTGAAGGACTGTCGCGCCGGGCAGTTCCTGGGCGCGATCAGCTACACGGACGCTGCGGTGGGAGACTTCATCGCGTGGCTCAAGGCTTCTGGCCAGTGGGACTCCTCCATTGTCATCATCTATGGCGACCATACCGCCATGAAGGACCTGGACCTCAAAGGCGACAACAAGCGTCTTGTCGAGGAGCTTCTGGGAAGGCCGTACTCCGCTGTCGACAGGCAACGCATCGCGATGATGGTCCATCTTCCGGGCCAGGTTCAGGGCGAGGTGAACGACAGCGTTGTGGGGCAGGTGGACATCGCGCCCACCATCGCCGACTTGCTGGGTGAGGACATCTCACGGGTACCACACCTCGGCCGAAGCGCTTTCGTGGACTCCGATCCGTTAGTCATCACCCGTTCGTACTTCCCGGCAGGCTCGTTCATAGACAATGGGATGGTATTCACGCCGAGAATGTCGTTTGACGACGGATCGGCATTGGATGTGCGGACCGGTGAAGAGACCACCCCCGGCTTCGAAGAGCGCGACCTCTTTGACCGTGCAGCGGGGCTGTCTGCGCTTTCTGATGAGTGGATCAGGAGCTGTCCGCCGCGAGTGAATGTGGGCGACATCAAAGACGCGGAGATACCCCGGTTCAAGACGGACAGCGACTAGTGACGTCACTTACTGACGCGTTGCGTTCCGGTGTGATGTTGGCCGCCGGGTTCAGCCCCTTGTTCGCATTGGTGGGATCGGTCGCCACAGCATGTCTGCTTGCGACGGACAGCGGTGTCCGTCGCGCATTCGCGGCATGGGGTCTCCTGGTGGCGGTGTGGCTGGTTGGCGACGGCATGAGGACCATCGCGAGCGCTCGCGATCTCTCTGACGGTGTCGGATCACTGCTCCCGGCGGCCCCCTTGTGGGCGAACTTCCTGGCTATCGGAGTCTGGGGGGTCGGTGCGCTGGGGGTCGCATATGTCCTCCCGGCGTGGGCGGGCGCATTCGCAGGTCGCCGGGTGACCCTGGGCACGGGTTGGCTCACGGCGGGAGCTGTGTGTGTGGGAGTGTCGCTCGCGATTGCGAGCGTCGCGGGCTCGGTAAGGTAGTTCGCGAGTCAGCGGACACCCTCCTGCGTTAGAATCGCGCTGTGGCCGCTATCGCCGCGTGGTACAGCACCCCATCGACCAAGTGGAGCGCACATGACCGATCAGACACGACGTCCCCTCACCTACAAGGAGGCTGGCGTCGACACCGCCGAGGGCGCCCGTGCCGTTGAGCGAATCCGAGAGGCCGTTCGCTCCACCTACCGTCCCGAGGTCATCGGTGACATCGGGGGGTTCGGCGGGCTTTTCTCGGCGGCAGCGTTCAAGGACATGGACGATCCGGTCATGGTGAGCGGCACCGACGGTGTGGGAACGAAGCTCAAACTGGCTCAGCTTTTGGATCAACACGATACGGTAGGTATAGACCTCGTCGCTATGTGCGCGAACGACATTCTGGTCTCTGGCGCCGAGCCACTCTTCTTCCTTGATTATGTCGCGGTCGGACGGCTTGAGAGCGACCGCATGAGCGCAATCGTGGGAGGCATCGCCGAGGGGTGCCGCCAAGCTGGCTGCGCGCTCATCGGCGGCGAGATGGCCGAGCACCCCGGAACGATGGATGCCGACGACTACGACCTGTCCGGCTTCTGCGTCGGTGTGGTCGATCGGCCCAAGATGATCACCGGCGAGAAGGTTCGCCTTGGTGACGTGGTGCTGGGGTTGTCGTCGAGCGGGCTGCATTCGAATGGATTCTCGCTCGTGAGGCGCGCCGTGGTCGAGGGCCACGAGAACGAGCTCGATCTGCCACGCGTCGACCTGGGCGGGGCGAGCTTGGGCGCGGCGCTACTTGAGCCGACCCGCCTGTACGTGAAGTCGGTGCTCGAGCTGCTGAACGACGGCACGGACGTCCACGCGATGGCCCATATCACGGGGGGCGGTATCACCGAGAACCTCGACCGCGTGCTTCCGGACGGGTGTGACGCGCTCATCCACCGAGACAGCTGGCCGGTTCCGAGCGTCATCAAGGCGGTGGTCGAGGCGGCTGCGCTCTCGGCTGACGACGCCTACCGCACGTTCAACATGGGGGTCGGCTTCGCACTGGTCCTCGATCCTCGGGAGGCTCCGGCGGCAGCTGTCGCTCTGCGAGCCTCAGGAGAGACCGTGTGGGAGATCGGTGAGATCATCGCTGGCAACGGCGTGGTGTGCTACCGATGAGCGAGCGCGGACCGCTGCGCCTTGGCGTGCTCATCTCAGGCTCGGGTTCCAATCTCCAGGCGATCATCGACGCCATCGAGGGCGGCACGCTCGATGCTGTGGTCGCCGTGGTGATCTCGAGCCGATCGGACGCGTTCGGCCTGGAGCGCGCGCGCAACCATGGCATAGAGGCGGTGTGGGTCGACCGGGAGATGTTCGACGACGCAGCGGGCTACAACGCCGCTCTCCGAGATGAGCTGCAGGCGCATTCGGTCGACTACGTCGTGATGGCGGGCTACATGCGTCTCTTGGGCAAAGCGGTCCTCGACGCGTATCCGTTGCGCGTTCTGAACCTGCACCCGGCACTGCTTCCCAGTTTTCCCGGGGCCCACGGGATTGCAGACGCGTTTGCCTACGGCGTCAAAGTAACCGGAATCACGGTCCACTTCGCGGACGAGGTGTTCGACCGAGGGCCGATCATCGCCCAGCGTGCCGTTGAAATCGCCGAAACGGACACAATCGAGTCGCTGGAAGCCAAGATCCACGACGCCGAACACCAGCTCTACCCTGCGGTTATTCAGCTGATTGCACAAGAACGCGTTAAGGTTGATGGACGTGTTGTGTGCATTGCTCAATCGTGAACGAAGTGGTGTAGACTTCACACTAATTCAGCCAACGGAGGATCCTATGAGCCTGTTTCGTCGTGTAGCCGCGCTGGCGGTTCTTGCAACTCTCGTGCTCGCGCTACTGCCGTCCGCGGCCTTCGCGGCTCCTCCTGCCACGAACATGTGGGCACTCGGGGCGCTCGACATGGCGGACCTTGCTCCCGGCAAGACCCCGACCTACATCATCTCCCTGCAGCTGAAGAAGGATTTCAAATTGCCGGCGAAGATCGCTGTCCCGCTACCCACTGGCGCTGATGTCGTGTGGTCGGGAGAGGTCTTCTTCTCTGATCCGAGCCTGGACGTGCCGTCGTCTGACGCCAAGATCGTCAAAGACGGTGGCAAGAACTATCTCGTGTTCACGATGAAGACCGCACGGGCCGTCCAGATCGAGTGCACCACCGCCGACGACATGATCGTCAACCAGGCAAGCATACGCGACGTGAATCTGTACTGGGACGCGCCTAAGATCAGCGGGCAGACTAGAATCGCGATTGTCGCCCCCACCGGGTTCAAGGCGAAGACGGTCCCGGCGGACGTCACGGTTCACTCTGCGACCGACGGTGCGGCATACGTCCGTACCTACAAGAAGACCACTGACGGTCAGCGGCTGCAGCTCTCGATTACGCTGGTCGCAGGGCAGCCGACACTCACCGATGGCAGCACCACAGCTTCGGGCAGCGTGACCGCGAGCGCACAGGCAGCCGCGGCCGCCACAGCATCAGCAGCGACAACCGCGGCTCCCGTACCTGCCGCTCCCGTCGGAACGGACCCGCTGTACACGACCCTCATGGCGATTCTCGTGGGTGGTCTGGCGATTGCCGTCGGCGTGCTGGTGTGGGCTCTGATGAAACAGAAGAAGTCCTAGCGCCCCGCCGCTTCCCGCCGTATCGAGCTCCCTGCTATATTCACACAGATCGTGTCCGGTACTTGAGACTCGACTGTCTCGTGGTTAGGGAGCGACTATGAACCGTTTCGCACGTACGTCGGTGACGCTTCTCGCAGGTGCGGCCTTTGTGGCTGCGTTGGCGGGGTGCTCCGCCCAGACTCCGGCCGAGCCCGCAACCGGGGGTCCGGCGGCTGCCTCTATGAAGGTGAAGATCGGCTTCGCCGCGCCGCTTACCGGTGATAACGCCATCTACGGTGAGGGCATGAAGCGAGCCGTGGAGCTTGCGATAGAGGAGGCCAACGCTTCGAGTGATGCCAAGGCAAAGGGCATCACGTTCAGTATTCATGCCGAGGATGATGCCGGCGATCCCAAGCAGGCAGTGAACGTGGCTAACATTCTTGCCGGCGACACAGATGTCGTTGCCCTCGTGGGCCACTTCAACTCCGGATGTTCCATTCCTGCCTCGCCCGTGTACAACGAGGCAAGCATGGCGATGGTGACGGTGTCGTCGAACCCGCAGCTCACCGCACAGGGATACAAGGTTGTCGACCGCGTGGTCGCAAAGGACGATGCCCAGGGAGGCTACGCCGGGAAGTTGGCGAGCGACATGGGCTTCGATACGGTCGCGCTCATCGATGACGCGACGCCTTACGGCCAGGGTCTGGCCACCGAGTTCAAGAAGGCCTACACCTCGGCCGGTGGATCGATTGTGGCCGAGGATCGTATCCAGCCCAAGGAGGTCAACTTCTCCGCGCTGGTGACCAAGCTGAAGAAGAAGGCCCCCAAGGCCGTCTACTACGCCGGAGCTCACACGGAGGGCGCGCTGCTAAGCAAGCAGCTCAAGGAGGCCGGGCTCAAGGTCCCGGTGATGGGCGGGGATATGCTCTACACCCCCGAGTACATCAAGATCGCCGGCGCCGACAACGCTGAGGGTGACATGGCGACTGCGCTGGGCCTGCCGCTCGAGCAGCAGCCCAAGGGTGTCGAGTTCAAGACGAAGTACGAGGCCAAGTATGGCAAAGCACCTGAGGCCTACGACAGCTACGCATACGATGCGGCCCTCACGATCATCAATGCGGTCATGACGGCGGGCAATGATCGCGCCGCTGTAGCCGAAGCGATCAGGGCTGGAAGTATCGACGGAGTCACCGGCACCGTTGCTTTCGATGCGAACGGTGACAATAAGCAGCAGGTCATCTCTGCCTACAAGGTCGAAGGCGGGGAGTGGAAGCAGATCCAGCAGTAGCCTCTGATCTGCCGTAACTCAGGACACAATGAGAGCCCTCGCCGCCAGTCATCTGGACGGCGGGGGCTCTCACCACTTCCGGTGGCCGAACCGTGCGCTCCGTTTGCGCCCCGCCGGCCCCCCGGCTTCGCACTATTGGGCTACAATGCAAGCCACTTCACCGCTGGATTCTAGGGGGTCTTCCATGTCTGACGTCGCAATCAAGAGAGCGCTGGTCTCCGTCACTGACAAGACGGGAGTCGTCGAATTCTGCCGGGCTCTCTCCGACGAGTTCCGCGTCGAGATCGTCTCGACCGGCGGCACCGCCAAGGCGCTCGCCGATGGCGGTGTCACGGTTCGCCCCATCGACGATCTCACCGGCTTCCCCGAGATGATGGACGGTCGGGTCAAGACCCTTCATCCGCGGGTGCATGGAGGCCTTCTGGCCCGCCGAGACGTGCCTGCGCACATGGCTGCTGCTGACGAGCACGGTATCGGTATGATCGATCTGGTGTGTGTGAACCTCTACGCGTTCGAGGCCACCGTGGCCAAGGACGGCGTCACTGAGCAAGACGCCATCGAGAACATCGATATCGGTGGCCCCAGCATGCTGCGTAGCGCCGCGAAGAACTTCGACAGTGTCACCGTGGTGACCGAGCCCGCAGCCTATGACACCATCCTCGCGGAGATGCGAGCGAACGGCGGTTCCACCACCCGGGAAACGCGTCGCGGGCTGGCGACTCAGGTGTTCGCGAAGACCAGCGCCTACGACAGCGCAATCTGGATGTATCTCTCTGGCTACAAGAAGACCGAGTTTCCTGACGAGGTCCGGTTCCGTCTGCCCAAGGTCCAGGATCTTCGCTACGGCGAGAATCCGCACCAGGGCGCCGCGTTCTACCGTTTCATCGACGCCAAGGAGCACACGCTCGCTCGTGCCGAGCAGCTCCAGGGCAAGGAGCTGAGCTACAACAATATCCTCGACACGGACGCATGCTGGACAGCGGTCCGCGAGTTCGACGAACCCGCCGTGGTCATTGTGAAGCACACGAACCCGTGCGGCGTCTGCGTCGACGCCGACCTCACCATCGCCTACAAGAAGGCGCATGAGGTCGACTCCATCAGCGCGTATGGCGGGGTCATGGGCTTCAACCGCACCGTCCCCGCATCGGTCATCGAGGCGATCTACGCCAACGGCCAGTTCGTCGAGGTCATGATCGCCCCGGACTACGAGCCGCGAGCGCTTGAGTTGCTTGCCGAGAAGCCCAACCTGCGCGTGCTCAAGACCGGAGGCGTTCGTCCTGTGACGGGGCACTACGAGAGTCGTGCCGTCGAGGGCGGGCTGCTCGTTCAGAAGAGCGACAGTGTCAGCGAGGATCCCGCGACCTTCACGGTTGCCTCCAAGCGCCAGCCGACCGCTGAGGAGATGGAGCAGCTGCTCTTTGCCTGGAAGGTCGCCAAGAGCGTCAAGTCCAACGCCATTCTGCTCGCCAAGGACTTCGTCTCAGTGGGCGTTGGCGCTGGCCAGATGAACCGCGTGAACAGTGCGCGCATCGCCGTGGCACAAGCGGGAGACGCAGCGAAGGGCGCCGTCGCGGCGAGCGACGCGTTCATGCCCTTCCCGGATTCGCTCGAGGTCTGCGCCGACGCGGGCGTGACCGCTGTGATCCAGCCGGGCGGTTCGGTGCGTGACGAAGAGGTCATTGCGGCCGCTGACGCTCGAAACGTCGCCTTGGTCTTCACTGGGCATCGACACTTCCGCCACTAGCAACTGAAGGAGGCGCCCATGGACGCCACCGAATACGATTGGGAAGGGTTCCGCGCACTCGCGGGCCGACTGGATGCACTGCTCGTTGACGAGTTGACCATCGGCGACTTCGACACGTTCGCCGAGACCTGCCGACGCACCTTGGCATTCCTGTACGCCGCGGGCGTGTCGATGCCCGCAGCCGGTGACGTCTTCGAGGACGCCGGCGGTGCGGAGTTCTGGGAGGGCAAGCTCGGGGCCGAGACGCTTCTTCCTGATCCATCCGCCGTCGAAGAGGAGATTGCTGCGCTCGAGACCCGGCTGCGTGCCGACATCGCCCAGCTTCAGTCCGACGCCGACGAGGAAGACTACGACGAGCTTCTGGGTGTTGCGGCGCGAAGCCTGTGGGACGTCCGCGAGAGCCTGGGCGACGGGATGGCTCACTTCGATGCCAAGCGGATGCACGAGGCGTCCTGGGAGTGGTCGTTCGGCTTCGACGAGTGGGGCGCTCATGCCCTCGCGGCGACAACCGCACTGCACGATCTTCTTTGGGGTGCCTGCTAGCTCGTCTTAGAGAGGTTCCTGAGAGATGCTGCCGGCGCGCGATCTCTGGATGTCCCACACCACGGGTGAGCGTCTGTGGCCGGTGTCGCTGACGCCCGAGACGCTCGCCTTAGCGTTGCCTGCCGAGCGCTGTCCGTTGGTGCTTTCTCCCTCATCGGAGCGCGGGTGGCTGGGTGGCTCGGCAGTGGTGGCCGTCGATCCATTCGAGCTCCGGCATGGTGTCACGCTTGCGGAGGCGGCCAAGACGCTTGAGGCGGCGTATGAGGCCGAGTCTGCGGTTCTGACAGCGGTACTGGCAACCTACGACGGCACCTGTTCGGTCGCTTCGTATTCCGGGGCGTTCGTGCGCTCCGATTCGGGCTGGCGCAGATGGGGACCGGTCGCCGAAGCTCTGGTCTTCTCGGCGAATCAGACCGGCCAGGCTTTGGATTGCGCCACGCCCCTGCTGGTGCGGACCGAGTGGGACCTCTCCGGCCGAGAATACCGTACCGCCGTTGCTGAGGTGCGCGAGCGGATCGCGTCGGGCGATGTCTACGTGCTGAACCTCACCGCGCGTCTGTCGGGAGAGCTTGCCGTAGAGTCGCCCGCCCGAGCGTTCGTGGCGCTGAGCTCCCGGGCCGCCGGGGAGATGACCGCGCACCTTGCAGGTCTGCCCGGCGAAACACCGTGGATCGCCAGCGTGTCGCCTGAGCGGTTTGTGCGCGTCTCCGCGGGCGAGGAGGGCGCGCGGGTGGCTGAGGTGTGTCCCATCAAGGGCACGCGTCCTCGCGGCCTCTCGCCGCAAGGTGAGGCCGCGATCATCATCGAGCTTGCGGGCGATCCCAAAGAGCGGGCCGAACACATCATGGTCGTCGATCTCGAACGCAACGACCTGGGCGTCGCATGCGTTCCTGGCACGATTCACGTCGATCCACTCTACGAAGTGGTACCCACTCCCTACTGTCATCAGATGGTGTCCACAGTCCGGGGAACAGTCCGGCGCGAGGTGGACTTCGCCACGCTGCTCTCGGCGTTGTTTCCCTGTGGAAGCGTGACGGGCGCTCCAAAGCGGGCGGCGATGCGCATCATCAGCGAGCTGGAAGCTTCAGCGCGGCGCGCCTATTGCGGGGCCTTACTGGTGGCGGTACCCGGGGAGCTGGACAGCTCGGTGCTCATTCGGACACTCGAGGGTAGCGCCGAGAAGCCCGCGCAGGCCACTTGGGGCACTGGATGCGGGATCACGCACGACTCCGACCCGGCAGCGGAATATCTCGAGCTGCTGCTGAAGGCTTCACCCGCTACGGGCGATGGCGCGCCCTCCGTGGCATTGCGCGAGACCATGCGCGTGTCGAGCCGACGAGTGCCGCTGCTCGACCGGCATCTCGCGCGGCTCGCGGGCGGGGGAGCGGGACCCACGGTCCTAGCGCGCGTACGGGCTGCGGTCGCCGCACAGCTTGACCGGCCCGAGGCCGCGCTGCCCTACGCCCGGTTGGGTATCACCGCGACCCCGGACGGCGAGGTCGCCGCGGGGCTCACTACCGAGGAGTCCTCGTTGGCGGTGGAGGGAGGGCCGAGAATCGCGCTGGTCGAGGTCGCGCAAGCGCCCGTGCTGCCAGAATGCGCGGCTAAACCCGCGAGCCGGCGGTACTGGGACCGGGCGCACCGAGTGGCGCGAGCCAGGGGGGCGGACCAAGCGATTCTCGTGGGTCCTGACGGTCGGATTATCGATGGGTCGACGGCTACGGTGTGGCTGGTAGTCGACGGCGCGCTGAGGACGCCTCCCGCACCACCAGCCGTTGCAGGCGTTGCCCGCAGCCTCATCTTCGATCTTGCCGCGCAGCACGGCCTGGAAGCGACCGAGGCGAATCTGGACTCACGCGACCTTGAGCTGGCAGACGAGGTGTTCCTGAGCAACGCGGTAGGACTTGTGGTCCCCGTACGGAATCGCGGGGGTATCGTGTGCGCTACGCTCACGCGCTTGGTCGCTGACCTGTTCGTGTAGACCGTGGTGTTGGCACGGACGTCGCATCACATACCTGCGTGTGACGATTCCCCCCTCTGAGCTGGCGTCTTTGCGTCGACGCGCTGCGGCGCGTACGGTAGGGGGGTTCCCAGAGTCGATTGGCCTGCTTCTGTGTAGGCCACAGGTGGTGAAGTCATGACCTTGAAGATCCCGTTGACCCTGCCGCGCGTGACGCGGATAGCGGTCGCCCTCACGCTCGCGATTGTGGCGTCTCTTGGTGTCGTACAACAGGCGGCTGCGGCGACCTACAACCCCGAGATCATCATCTCGAACGACAACATGCGCAATGCCAATGCGATGAGCGAGAAGCAGATACAGGCGCTCCTCGAAACGCAGACCGGGCCGCTCAAGTCGCTGGTGACCTCAGACTACGCCGGGGTCAACCGAAAGGCATCGACGATCATCTGGCAGGCGTGCCAGGCGTGGAACATCAGCCCCAAGGTCATGCTGACGATGCTTCAGAAGGAGCAGAGCCTGCTCACACGGACCACGCTGAAGACCAACACACTGAGCCGCGCGATCGGTGCGGGCTGCCCCAATGCAACAACGAACCGCTACCCAGGCTTTGGCCGACAGATGTGGAACGGCGCCAGGCTGCTCGACAGTTACGGTGAGAGCAGTACGGTCGTTCCCAAGTACTACCCCGACATCGTGCGCACGGACATCTACCGCAAGCCCAACGTGACTTTGCACATGAAGAACATCGCGACCTACAAGCTCTTCTGCTACAACCCCAGCATCGGAGCGAGTGCTCCGTATGGCGACCTCTCGGCTCAGGCGTCGAGCTGCACGGGTAACGCCAACTTCTGGCTGATCTACCGCCGGTACTTCGGTAGCACCTTCGCCTACCCGCGCATGATGCCGATCTACCGGTTCCGCAGTTATCGCACAGGAACCTATCTGTACACGATCTCGGTGGCGGAGCGCTTGAAGCTCCGCAACGCGACCAACAAGCGCAACTGGGCCTACGAGGGTGCCAAGTTCTCAATGGACACATCGGTTGCGTCCGCCTTGACGACCCCGGTGTACCGCTTCAAGAACAAGTACACCCGCAAGTTCTCGTTCGTCACATCGAAAGCGACGTACGACACCCGCCGTACTACTTCGGGCCGCCGGACGTGGACGGTCTCCATGGGCCGCCTCCTCCTGACGAAGGCCCGCGTGGAGGTCCACGGACCGGCCTTCGAGGGGCCGGACCGTCCGACCGGATCCGTCGGTCCCGGAGACCTGCCCCCTCTGGCCTCCCTCACGAGCCTCGACGACGACGACGCCCTGGTGCCCCTCCTCGATGAACTTCGCGACTCCACCCGGAACCGGGGGAAGGCCCTGGCTGATGCGGGCCTCACCTCCGCCGCCCT
>PHET01000002.1 GCA_002841275.1 Actinobacteria bacterium HGW-Actinobacteria-7
CTCGTCGAACTCGAAGTCGACATCTGCGCGCAGTCGGGGAATGACCTTGGCGAACTGCTTGTACACCTCGCTCGACTTGGTTCCCGCCCCGGAGATGATGAGCGGCGTACGGGCTTCGTCGATGAGAATCGAGTCGACCTCGTCGACGATCGCGAAGTGGTGGCCTCGCTGAGACCTCTCGTCACTGCGAACGGCCATGTTGTCGCGCAGGTAGTCGAAGCCGAACTCTGAGTTGGTGCCGTAGGTGACGTCGGCGAGATACGCTGGGATGCGCTTGGATGGATCCATCTGCGACTGGATGATCCCGACGTCCATTCCCAGGGCGCGGTAGATGCGGCCCATCCACTCACTATCGCGCTTCGCAAGGTAGTCGTTCACGGTGACCACGTGAACGCCCTGACCGTTGAGTGCATTCAGGTACCCAGCAAGCGTGGAGACCAGCGTCTTTCCCTCACCGGTCTTCATCTCGGCGATCATGCCATCGTTGAGAACCATCCCGCCGATGAGCTGGACGTCGAAGTGCCTCATGCCGTTGGCCCGACGCGCAGCCTCTCGGTTGACGGCAAAAGCCTCAGGGAGCAATGCGGCGAGGTCCTCCCCGGCGTCGAGGCGCTGACGGAAATCAGCGGTCTTGGCCATGAGCTCCGCGTCAGAGAGACGCTCAATTTCGGGCTCAAGCTCATTGATTCGGACAACGGCGCCCTGATAAACACGAAGCTGCTTGCCTTCACCAAGGGAGAGAATCTTCTGGAGCAGATTGGCCATGCGTATTACACCTCTTGAGGCGGGGGTTTGTGTGGCAAAAAGCCTCACGATTCTAGCACAGGGAGGCCGTGTTGCCGGGGTCGCGACTCCCCCGTTACACGCTCGTTGTCCCGTCCCGCGCGGGACCGGTGCCGCGAAATCGACACCGGTCCCGCCGTGACAACAGGCAGGACCTGCCGGACCCGTACGGAGAGCTTCTACGACTCGGTTGGTGCCCCTCTGGAACTCTCCCGCTCCACACCATTACGGAGTCGCGTCCCCGATACCGACCCGCCCTCGGGAAGCCCGAACATCCTGCTCCACGCCGAAGGTCATCCGACGCAGGAACACCGTAGCGGATGGTCCTTACCAAACCCTTGCCCTTTTCTTACTGCGCCCCCGCCCGCACTAGCCGAGACCGTAGTCGTCTACCCTCGGACGATCCTCCATCACAAGAATCTGCTGGTAGAGCGCCACGGTATCGGCCGACGGATCCAGGCCCAACTCCTCGGCAAGCTGCGATTTGCACGCGATGAAAGTCTCCACGGCCGCGCTTCTCTGCCCCGCCGCTATGTGGCACCGCAACGCCATCTGGTACAAGTCCTCACGCTGTGGATCCACTTGGATGGCGCGTCGCACGTGCACCAAAGCTTGGCAGGGGTCGTCTCGGTCCATCAGCAACTCCGCAAGCCTTAGCATGGCACTGACGAATTCGAACCGATACCGGTCGCGCAGAACCACGATCCAGTCTTCGTACGGATCACTCGCCAGCAAATCGCCGTGGTAAACGCCGGCTATGCGCTCCAAGGCTTCGATCGCCCGCCCCGAGTCGCTGGAGGCATCAGCCTGTTTCGCGTCCTGTAGAGCCTCCTCAAACTCATCCAGGTCAGAGCGTACGGTCATCGGAACGATGCGACATCTCCCACCAGCGTTGTCCACGTAAGGACAGCCGCCTGGTGCCGAAGTCTGCCCCATCAGCGCCGCCTTCATTGCACTCCACGCCACGTAGAAGTTGTTCTTGGCGCGATCACCTGGCAGATCTGGCCAGAGTAGATCGAAGATCTGCTCACGTGCAATCTCCTGCCCACGCCGCGATACCAGCATCGCGAAGAGCAATCGCGCCTTGCGCTTCTTCCACTCGCGATCGAGCACCGTCCGGTCGCCGACGTCCAGGCTCAGCCCGCCGAAGAGGCGAACGCGACATATCGGGCGTCCTTTGCGCTCCACGAACGCGTCGAACTGAGACTCGCCCAGAAGACGCCGACCGAGCACATCCCATTCCTCCGAAGCAGTCTGGTCGCGACAAGCCCGCAGAATCTGCTCGGCATTCTTGGACGGAATCATCCGACAGAGATGAATGGGAAGCGAACCCGCGCCAAAGCTCTCGACCATGAGGCCGACAAGCTCGGGGAACGCCCGAGCATACATGGCCGCCTGGAAGTTCGAGTTGCCTGACCTGAGGTGTTCGGCGTGCGCTGACAAGCGCAGTACGCCACCCTCGCGGTCTCCCTCTGCAAAGTCACAAAGTGCGAGAATCATGGCCGCCCTAAAGGCATGGTGAAGGTTCTCCCCGAACCCTGATTCGACTGCCGACTCCGCCCAAGCCCTTGATGCCGACGAGTCTCCCATCGCCAGCAACGACGCGGCGACTTCCAGCGCAGCCAAGCGACGAAAGTCCATGAAGTCCTGAACGCAAAGGCGTTCATAGGCACGTTCCGCGCTGGTGAGGGAATCCTCGAACCTGCCCGCAGCGCGAAGAAGCATGGCCTCGTATACACGATTCTGGGCAGCCTCCGCCTCTGCCCCCGAAGCAATACCTTTGCGAATCCCTTCTGCGATCGTCTCGATGCCCTCGCGCTCGTGCCCTTCGGCCATGAGCACACAGCCGAGCACCGGCAGAAAGTACACCAGGCTCGAGTCCTGGGCTATCTCGACGATGCGACGCAGCAAACCTCTTGAACGGTTGATTCTGCCCGTCTCAAGTAGCGCGGCCGCCAGATTCCCTCTTGCGTCCACTCTTAGCGCAAGCGTCCCCTCGTCCATCGCAGCGTATGGCGAGAGGAATTGACCGGTGGCCACGAAATCGCCGTAACGGAAGCACGGCAGAAGCGCAAGAGTCTGACCGGCCTCGCGACTGTCGGCGAGCGCCCGGCCTTCGCCTCTCCGCCCGATTTCCCAGCCTTGTCGCAATAGCTCCTCGCCACGGGCGTACTCTCCAGCCAAGACGTGGAGAGGAGCTGCCGCCCGGAGCAGTGCGGCCCTCGCCAGCGGCGTGATTCCCGTCTGGTGCGACACCTGCTGGACTTGGTCCAGCAATCCGGCCGCCTCATCCCATCGGTTCATCAAACGGAGCGCGTCAAGACAGTTTGCGGTCGCCTGGGCAACAATCGTCGCGTCTCCTTCGTGCTCCGCAAGTACGCGCGCGGCTCTGGCTTTCGACAAAGCCTCCTCGAAGTCATCGCAGTCCAGCAATACATCAGACCACAGAAGCAGCAAACGTGGACGACCCATAACTTCCGACAATGGCACGGACTCCAACAGATTCCTCAAGGAAGCGGCCGCCCCCCGCTGCAGACACGCGAATCCATGACCACCCAGAAACCCAAGAATTGCCTCGCCGCCAGCAAAGGCAATGACGTCGGCAGCGCGCTTGACGTCTCCTCGGTCAACTAGGGAATCCGCCAAGATCTGTATTTGTTCTGTGGGGAGGGCGAAATCAAGTGAACCAAGCACGAAATCCACAAGCAGGTCATGAACGCAGAACGTCACGCCGTCGCGAATCGCCCCGCCGCCACCAATCTGAACTGCAAGCAACGGCAGCACAGAGGCCAATCGAGTGAGCGACCCTACGGCGTCCAATTCGCCAAGACGGCCCAGCTCCCTGCTGGAACCCGACTTCATCATCGCAGCGATGCTGAGCACCCTTTGGTCGGCAACAGTTGCGTGTGCTGCAAGGATATGTTGCACCAATCTCGAGAAGGTTCTGGATTCGCCGCCGGTGGGTTGCGTGCCCTGCGACGCATGCGTCATCACAGCAAAGAGGGCTGCATGGCCTTGACTCGCGTGCCACGCATCGTGGACGCTCTCAATAGCAGGGCTGACGGTCAAGAGCTCCGCAAGGGCCTCCGCCTCGGCAAGACTCAGCCTCAATTCCTCTGAGGTAATGAGCTCAACCCCGCGGAGCACCCGAAGACCTCCTGGCGGGAGATTCCTGGTGGTCGCGATCAGGACACACCCAGCCTCACACAGCAACTCACCGGCGTGTCCGAAATCACTCAGAGTCTCAGAAGATGCAAGAAAATCCATATCATCCAGTACTAGGCACGTCGAAGCGTGAGTAGCCATCGAAGCAAGAGCCGACAGCTCGTCAAACCAATTCGCAAGGCCGTCCTCTGCTCGCACGCTCTCGCTGGGATATCCCCTCAAGCGTCTGGCACCTTCAAGGATGTCAGCGGTGCACGGTGGTCCGCCCAAGCAGTCAATCCACCACGCCGCTTCAAATCTCCCTGCAATCTGCGCAGCGAGACATGTCTTCCCATACCCAGATGGCGCGAGGATTACGATGGGCCTGCCGCGAACGGTGAGCACTCTGTCGAGCAGCTCACTCCTATCCACGAGTCGGCCAAGGAACGGAAGAACCCCCGTTGGATGAGCGCGCACTCCAGCCTCCTAGCTCGACTTGGGGGCGAGGGGGGCCCAATTGATTGTCCTAAAGGTAGCGGCCAACCATGTCAAAGACAAGCACTACGCGAACTCTACCTAGCTACACGCGCGAACCGTCACAGACGACGCCTCGATCAATCATGGACTCAACAAGAACCAGCAACACTCCAACACTCAGCAACACATCGCCCACACTCAGGAGCGTTGCTCCGCTGCCCCAGTTGAAGGCAAGGATGTCTCCCAGCCAAGGAACAAGGGTGGCGCCGTTCAAGTTGCCGTAGAAGCCTCCAGCCGCCGCAATCCGCTCCGCAGTTCCCGGGAGCTTTGCGACCGGCATGGCTTGATTGAGAAGTACGACCAGAACATTGCCCAGAGTCCCGATCGCAAACAGCGGAAACCCCAGGCTCCCAAAGGCTCGTCCGTCAGTGCGCTGCGAGAAGTGCCAAACGAATGCGGCCAAACAGATGGACACTGACGTCCAAGCCAGCAGACCTACGCGTGTTGACTCACTCCAAAAGACCCGGCCCCGGGAAAGATCCTGGATAGCAAACAGCACTACCACGGGCAGCAGCCCGGTGCTGTCCAAGTCGAGCAAGTTACGCGGTCTACCACCACAGGCATATCCCAAGAACACGCCCAGCACTATCGCGACGATGGCAGGCAACTAGCTGACCGCCGGAATACGGTAGCCAAGCTCCAGCGCGGCCGCAACGACTCGCGCCTTAACCGAACTACTTGCGGCGACAGAAACCCGCCGAAGAACACTACCGTGATGCGCCTGCGCAACGCTGTCAAAACGAAGAGCGTCAATCTCGCCGGCCAGAGCGACGGCCATCGCAATATGCACGTCGATTTCGCGAACGCTGCCGGCCACCTCTCTACCGTCGCAGAGTTCCATGATAGGAATGACGTCGGCCAAGAACTCCACGTCCTGCAACACCAAGGACGACGATCCAGTTGCCTGCGAATCACGCTCCTCGTCACTGAGCGCTATGGCATCGACATCGTGAAGTAGTGCGGCATAGCTAGCGCGCTCAACGTGCGACGGGCTGAAGCCGAGACGCATGCAAATCTCCCGAGCGATATGGGCGGTACGGTCAGCGTGACCCCTGAGCCTGTCATCTTGTCCTTCAGCTGCCTCAACCAAGACCTCAACGGTCGTGCGGTAGGTTTCTCTCATCTGCAGCAGGACTGCATACGACTGTCTAATCAGCAATAGAACCGCCACCACTGGTACGAGACCATACGCGCCCATAGTCGGATACGTAATGACAACGAGCGCCGAGACTGACACTTGTGCGGCAATGATTGGGGTCTGCCGCGTGATGTTGCCTCTCAGCAAGCGCCCCAGGGGCCGCTTGGTGCTGGCCGCTAGCCTCGTCTGAGTCGCAATCAGCTCGGTGCCGAGATAGGCCGAGGCCATGAAGATCGCGACAATCGCATCGGAGAAGTTGATTGCACTCAACTGGACTAGTAGCAGCGACGCCCACAGGCCGGCAATCGCAAGCGCGCGAATACCGATTGACACCTCAAGAGTCAACGCACCCGCCCCCCTGTGTCGCAGCGTGTACAAGACCACAACTGAGGAAAGGGCGACCAGACCCAGTAGAACCCGTCCTTGCGAATCCAAGACAAGGAAGCCAGATGATATCAGCGCGCCGCTCACGCCAAAGCTGTCGCCCCGCGGAAGGCTGACATCGAACCAATCCAGCAGCACAATGCATCCGCCGAACACAACCGCGACTCCCCAGGCATCCACCAAGGCGCCAATTGACCACGACATGGGCTACGCCCCCCCACTTGCAGCGGGCTCTGGGGACTGAGTTCCCGGCTTTCCAATGACGCTGATGGCTTCAGGGCTCGCGACTTCGTCTCGCCACGTGCGCTGGAACGCCGCGACAACGGCCGGGTCGAATTGCGCTCCACTCTCTTCCAGCAGTACCCTGCGCGCACATTCGCAAGTCATCGCTGCTCGGTAGGCGCGGTTCGACGTCATGGCATCATATGCGTCAGCCACGGTCAGAATGCGGGACAGCAGATGGACGTCAGCGCCGACGTTCCCCGAAGGATAGCCGCTGCCTGAGTAGCGTTCGTGATGTTGCACCACGTATTCGGAAAGCTCAGAGAGCGAAGGTATCCGGTTCACCATCGCAGCCCCTGCCTCCGGATGATCTCTCATCAATGACAGCTCGGCGGGCGTGAGACGACCCGGCTTCGTCAGGATGCTCCGGGGCAGGGCGATCTTGCCGAGGTCGTGGAGAAGCCCAGCCGTTTCCAGCTTCTCGCAAGACTTGGCATCTAGACTCATCGCATGGCCGATCTCAACTGCAAATGCGGCCACCCGCTCCGAGTGGCCCCGAGTGTACGGATCCTTGGCCTCGATTGCGCCAACAAGCGATCTTATGGTGTCGGTGTAAGCATCTTTGAGGCTGCGATACCTCTGATACAGATCGCGCGCCACCACTAGTGGGAAGATGAAGAGAATGAGCGCCACGAACCTGGTGGCTGTTACCTGCGCCATGAGGATGCCGACCGCAACCAGTGCCAGCAGCGACGGCACGTGCGTAATCGCCGACTCAAGGGTGTCTCTAAGCCTCACCCTATGCAGAACTGCGATTCCAAGCGCCGTCATGGCAGCGTTCCCGACCGCCAAAGCGATGGCGAGACCGAACAACGGCAGCAACACTCTCGGGAAGTCTCCGGCGTAGAAGGGGCTGGTCACACTGGCTGTCGCGAGCAAGCGGCCGCCCAGACGAAGGTAGAACCAACCAGCGGCAAGCGAAACCAGGATCAGTTGGCCCATGTTGTACGCGGAGACGACAAGCCCGCGTCTTGACGAGAACGTCCACGCAGAAAGCACCGATGCGCCCGCCACCAGCGCGGCTGCCGAAGGTCCCTGAAGCAGCATGGCGCATACGGCCAGAGGCATCGCAAGGGATATGGCGTAGTTCCCAATTACAGGAGCAAAGTTCTCCGAAATCACAGCCAGCAGACCGATGAGTATCAAGAATGCCCACATGGCAGGAGCAAGAGTGCTCCAAAGCACGAGTATCAGAACAACCGCCAGAGAAACGGTGGAGATGCCCAGAGCGACGAAGGGGCGGGGTAGCGAGGGACTCTTACTCACCCCGCTCACCCGCCCCTCGCAATTCCGAACCGGCATCCGAGCGGCCTATCGAACGGTCATAAAGGCGCCGCCGGAAAGCACGAGGGAAGCAAGCGAGGCAACAAGCAGAATGATTCGCTTCATGGTGAGAAGACCCCCTTTTCAGGTTCAATTCGGTCTCCTCCCATCCCGCTAGTGATGGAAGAACGCTGTCCGCTCCGCTCGGGTTGTTGACAGTGTCCATCTTGTCCCGGTGCCGGTCCAAAAGGAAATGCCTATTCGATTGTCAGCAGAGCGATACGACGGTTGATCGCGTCGAGGGTCGCTCGTACTACTGAATCACTGTCGTTCTGCCGGACAAGCGCTGATCCGGAGAACGCCTGCTCACCAAAGTGCGTGACCAACGAGATACACGCCACAGCGACCTTCTCGCGACCCAACTGAACAACAGCGACGTCCTCAAGCGCGAACGTGGTGTCCTCACCGAGATACTGGCCGACGGCGTCGAGCGCAGCCCCTGCAACGTTGCGGAGGCGCCCGGTCTGACTTGCTGGGCCTGATGCCATGCCAATGAATTCCCGGCCGGCTATCTCCAGCGTCACCGAAGCGGTCGCCTTCATCCCGGAAACGGAGGCGTTGATGTTCACGATGCGCGGACGCGCCGCGCTTGGTCGAACCTGCTCGGGTGCATCGGGAATCGATTCGCGCCCAAGCTGGGCGATTGAGATCTTTCGATGGTCGATGGGGATGCCGAATTGGGCCATCAGCGTCGACTCAATGTCACGAACGAGCTGCTTTGGGCTCTTGGTCGGCAGTGCCAGAATATGGATTTCGGTTATCTGGCCATCGATTCCTACGACGACGCGGGCAGCCTTGATTTCACCAACCTGCCCCAAACACTCTTCGATGTCCTCAGCTCGGACTCGAGATGCGTTCTGGTCCATACGGAGCCCCTTGCTACGACTAATGTTACGACTGTCTCCTGGCCAGAGCTCACATGAATGCAAGCATCCGCATGTAGCGTATGTGTGAGCCACGTCACATGTCAACCAACGCGGCAAACGGCTCAGGTTCATGCATCTTTCCGGACACACAACGAGGGCGGCATGAGCCGCCCTCGCGTTTCGTCCAAACCAGCCCCGAAGTACTACGCCCGAGACTGGATGAGGCCGTAGTCGCCGTCCATCCTCCGATACATCACACTCACTGCGCCGTCCTCGGCATGTGTGAACACGAAGAAGTCATGACCGAGCAGCTCAAGCTGGAGAATGGCCTCGTCCTCAGACATCGGCTTGGTGTCGATGTACTTCGTCCGGACCAGGACGCCTTCGGGCTCTTCCTCGTCCGCGAACGGGTCAGGCAGCTCGCTGCCACCCGCCACGGTGCGGACTGACATCTTGCCGTTGCGCCTATCCATCAGCTTGGTCTTGTACTTGCGCATCTGGCGCTCAAGCTTCTCGGAAACAAGATCGATCGCCGCATACATGTCCGGTGCGGCCTCCTCGGCGCGTACCACGATGCCCTTCATTCTCGCGGTTACCTCAGCTACGTCCCTATTCTTGTTCGAGGGGTTCTTCTCCACGTGCAATATGACGTCGACCGTCATGTCCTCACGATCATGGACCTTCGCAGCTTTCGACACCTTCTCTTCCGCGTACGCGCGAATCGGCTCGGTGACAGGTATGTGGCGTCCGGTGATCTTGATCTGCATAAGCCATACCCTCCTCGACGCGTTGTTCCTGACAACAATGAACATACCCGAGTTGGGGTCCAGCCACCCCGCTTCCGGGCAACACCACACGCAAGAAATCCAGCTGGCGACGTGTGGCCGCGAGCTGGACTCCAATGATGTGACAATCGTGCTTCGGCCTCAGGTGATGTGGCCGAGAAAATCCTTCGTACGCTCAGACTTGGGATGGTCAAAGACCTCGTCGGGCGTGCCCTGCTCCTCGACCACACCGCCGTCCATGAACACGACTCTGTCAGCAACGTCGCGGGCAAAACCCATCTCGTGAGTCACTACAAGCATGGTCATGCCACCTTTGGCGAGCAGCTTCATGACGTCAAGAACGCCACGAACCAGTTCCGGGTCGAGAGCCGAGGTGACCTCGTCAAAGAGCATGACGTGCGGATCCATCGCCAATGCTCGCGCGATGGCGACCCGCTGCTGCTGACCTCCCGAAAGCTGCGCGGGAAAATAGTCAATCTTGTCGCCCAGGCCCACCGTCTCCAGCTGTGTGATAGCGGTCTGCTCGGCCTCGGCCTTCGAACGCTTCAGTACCTTCTGCTGAGCCAGCATCACGTTGCCCTTAGCGGTGAGATGCGGAAACAAGTTGAAGGACTGGAACACCATACCCACGCGCTCGCGTATGCGGTTGATGTTGATCTGGGGATCGGTGATCTCCTGATCCTCGAAGAAGATCTTGCCGCTGGTCGGCTCTTCAAGACGGTTGATGCAACGGAGCATAGTCGACTTGCCAGAGCCCGAGGGCCCCAGTATCACGACGACCTCGCCCTTGGTCACCTCGAGATCGACGCCTTTGAGCACTTCCAACGAGCCGAAGGACTTGTGCAGATCTTGGATGCGTACGATTGGCTGTTCCATGAATTACCTCGACTCGTGTTGTGCAGAAGTCCCGAGCAGGGCGGTGTCAGTTCCAGCGTTGCCAGGCAACCAGCGCGAACGACGCTTCTTCTTGGGCTTGGACGCGGCACCACCCTCGGCAACCGCGAGCCTCTCCTCAAGTGTGCGGACATAGGAGATCAGCGGAGTCGTGACGATCAGATAGAATGCCGCCGCCATCACGTACGGTGTCACGTTTCCGCTGTTCGCCGAGAGGTTCTTCGAGAACATCATCAGCTCGAATACGCCCACCGCAGACAACATGGCCGTGTCCTTATACAGAAGGATGAACTCCGAAGTCATGGTAGGCAGCACGCGCTTGACCGTCTGAGGAATGATGATGTGCTGCATGGCCTTCGCGTACGTCATGCCCAATGAGGCAGCCGCTTCGAACTGGCCCTTGGATATCGACTGGATGCCAGCGCGGAAGATCTCGGCGAGGTATGCCGAGGAGTTCAACGCCAGCACGATGATTCCCAGAACGTACTTGTTCCCCTGGATACCGATAAGCGGCAGGCCGAAGAACACGATGTAGATCTGGAGGAACAGAGGCGTACCACGGATGACATTGACGTAGAATGCCGCGACCCATCGGATGAGTCGGAGCTTCGCCATCTTTGCGAAGGCCAACATGAGACCGGCGGGGATGGCCACTGGGAAGCCGATGGCCACAAGGAGCAAAGCGAGCATCCAGCCCTTGAACTCGACGAACACGCTCGCAACCATGATCTGCGGATTGAAGAACATCTGCAGGAACCTGACCGAGTTCCAGCTGACTACCCACTGCTTGCCATCCAGCCAGAATATCCAGCTCTCTGCGAGCGTCATCTTCTTGAAGACGAGCGCTTGCGTAGCAGGAGGAACTGCGACCACGCCGGATGACGTAGCGATACTTCCATTGATCTGGAACTTCCCGCCGTCGGCTGGCAGAACGAGATCCTCGACCTGTATACGCAGGTAGTTGATTGATTCCAGAGAGTCGATCGATTCGTTCAAGGTCACGCTGACCGTGCTGCCATCAAGTGCGACCGTGGGCTTGATCGGAGTTCGATTGATGCCCGTCAGCTTCACCGCCGATACCGTGGACTTCGAGAGGTCCGTGCCCTTGGGGAACTCGAGGACCACGGACTGGACGCCTGGGTCGGCCTGATCGATCTTCAGCTTCCAGGTCAACCGCGTGGGCATGCCACCGTATGTGTCCTGGCCTGCGAACCCATTTGGTCGCGTGCTGGACTGCGTCACGTCAAGCGCACTGGCTGTGCCCGGCAGAAGCACGACAACGGCGAACAGGGCCGCGACAAGAGTCGCGAACAGAGCGCGGGGTCGCTGGTTACTCCTCATCGTTCGCATCCTTTACACCTTGCCGACTACGAAGGCCCCCGGCGGGCGCCGGGGGCCTCGCGGTCTCACGTTTACAGCGCGCCTTTCGGACGCGCGGTCACTCCTTGCCCAACGACTACTCGGTGGGAGGCTCCACGCCGAACCACTTCATGTAGATGGTGCGATACTCGCCAGACGTCTTGAGTGTGTCGAAAGCGGTATCGATAGCCGTCTTCAGGTCGGGGTTGTCCGCCGAGATGCCGATGCCGTACTGCTCGCCGGTGGGAATCTCAGCGATGAGCTCGTCATCGGTATAGGAGGTCTTCAGCAGGTAGGCGGAGACAGGCAGGTCATTAACAACGCCGTCGACCTTGCCGGCATTCAGCGCAGAGAAAGCGGCGAGCGTGTCGTCGAACGGAACGATCTGCTTGGCGCCCTTGATGTTCTCCTTGGCCCACGCCTCACCAGTGGTACCGGACTGCACGCCGATGACCTTGCCGGTGAAAGCGGTGTTGATGGCGGCAGCATCGTTGCCGTCGAGCTGGCTGAACTTGCCCTTGACCACGGCGATCGACTGGTTCGAATCGATGTACGGCGTGGAGAAGGTGATCTCCTTCTCGCGGTCAGGCGTGATGGTCATGCCCGACATGATGACGTCGAACGTGCCGCCAGCCTTGAGCTGAGGGATGAGCGTATCGAACTTCTGGCTGGTGTAGTTGACGGTCAGGCCCATCTCCTTCGCCAGTGCGCCGGCCAGGTCGACGTCGAAGCCTTCGGCGACCGAGCCATTCATTGCCTCAAACGGCGGGAACGCGGTGTCGGATCCTACGGTGAGAACACCAGGAGCGACCAGCGTATACGTGGGCGCTGCGGGCGTCTCCGCGGGGGCCGCGGGCTCGGGCGTGGCGGTCTTTGCGCAACCGGCCATGGCGAACAGACCGGTGACCAGCGCGAGCGCCAACATGATTGACAGTGTTCTGCGACTCTTCAGCATCGTGCCTCCTAGGACTGGGACGTGCGGACACGGCGCCATCTTGGTCGGCGCCCCCTCACTACAGTGCATAATCATACACCTGTTCTGCAAGTTCGAACGCACTTCTAAGAGTATGCATGAGGTTGCGTTCTGTATGCAAAACGACCGTCCATTCGTGCAGGACGGTCGCTTTATGCGATACGGTTTGAGCAGCGAGTCTACGGCGTCGCGGTCGCCACTGCGCTCTCTTGGACTTGCAGGTCCGGCAACCCCGGGACCCACTTGTTGCGGATGAAATCGAGTACCCCGTCCGCTGCCAACTGATCGAGTGCGGACCTCACCGCTTCGGACAACTTCGTGTTGTCCATAGCGACTGCTGCAGCGAGAGGCGCCCCTGAACCCAGTTGCCCGGCGAACTTGACCCGCGGGAAGTCGCGCGCGATGTAGGCGCCCACAACCGCGTCTCCGGCGATGACCTGAACCGATCCGTCATCGAGAGCCTCGATGGCCTCGCGCAGAGTACCGTAGCTTTCAACCGACTCTGCGCCCAGCTCGTCCTGCAGAAGCCAATATGCTTCAGACTCCTTCTGCGCTCCCACCTTCGGTGCGCTCAACTTGTCGAGGGTCATGGACGCTTCGATTGACGCTGTGCCCTCGGTAGCGACAAAGAACGCAGGAGAATCGGTAAGGTAGGTACCGGCCAATGTAGCCTGTGGCAACGCCTCCCCGACGAATGGCACCGAGAGCACAACATCGACTCGGCCTTGTGCCAATGCCGTTGCGGCATCGGACGGCTTCACGTCGACGTAGCGGACCGTCAGTCCGAGCTGCTCAGCCATGGCTGCGGCTACATCGATGTCGAGACCGGCACGTTTCCCCTGATCCACGCCCCCGAACGGAGGAGTGGAAAGATCAACGCCCACCATCAGCGATCCAGCGGTCTTCACAGCGGGAGGCGCGACTTTAGGCTGCGGTTTCGGAGCCGGCTTCGCCTTGCAGCCTGTCATGGCCACCAAGAGAACAACCAGCACCCCGAGCACTACCGAGCGAACCACGCGTGACATACTGCTCCTCCCCTGACAGCCGAGAAGTGCTTCCGCCCGGCTGACCTGGTCTTTGGCCCCACACTCGCATACTGGGGCTTCCGCTTGATGTTATCTCACTACCGACCCTCTCGCCCGAGACCGCGGTATGCGGTCGTCATCGGACGGTACGACTTACCCCTAAGACGCGCCATGCTCGCGCGACGGCGAACCGCCGGCTTACGTGGGTCCTTTCGGCCGCGTCTACCATGGACTAAGGCGCTCTCGCACCCGCAACCACAGACCCGGGCGGAAGCGAGATGGATTCTAACACGGCTGGCCCCCCAGACTGCTACCACGCACGCGCCACCACCGCCACGCGCACCGACGAGGCCCCCGCCTCAAGTAGCGCTGCAGCAGCCGCATCAAGCGTGGCGCCCGTCGTCATGACATCATCGACGATCAGTACGTGTCCCCGCGCCGCGCCGACGGGGCTGAAGCTGCCACTGGCCCCGGCTAGGCGAGCTCCCCGGCCCAACCGCCGTTGATCCCGAGCGTACGAGCGGCCGAGAAGAACCCGCGCCTCTGTCTGCGTAAGGAGTCCCACAGGCTCGGCCAAGGCGCGCCCGTGGTCAAAACCGCGCCGCGCAATCGCCGCCTTCGATGGCGGAATCCAGGTGACGGTCTGAGCCCAGCCCGGCCAAACCTCCTCGACCTTGCTTCCCAGCATCGTCCCCAGGATGTGTCCTAGGCGCCGCTCGCCTGCGTCCTTGTGGAGCACGATGGCGCGTGCAAGAGCTCCATCGAGTTCGCCCACGGAGACCGCCGATTCGAACGCGTACTCGGTCGACCAACACTCAGTGCACACCAGCGCGCCATACGGCGCCCCGCATCGCAGGCATGCGCGGGCCGTGTGAACACGCGGAAGCGCCTCATCGCAGCGGACGCACAGGAGCGCACCCGGTAGCTCACATCCGGCACATCGTGTCGGAGCGACCAGCTCGAGCAGACCATCCAGAATCCCCATTGCCCCACCTGATACGACCAGCGCCTAGAACGCCACCGCCTGCAAGAGCGGCACGGTTAGTGCCGAGGCCAGCGTTGTCACGAAGATTGCCGACGCTATGAACTCGGTGTCCAATCCGAACCGTTCGCCCACGACATACGTCAACATCATCGCGGGCATGCCCGCTTCAAGCACGCTCACCTGCATCGACGGTCCTGACAGCGCCCACGAACCCACGGCCAGAGCCACCAGCGGCGCAACGACCAACTTCACCCCGGCCAGCACCGCCAACGGAGCTGCGGTCTGAGCGACCGCCTTGGGCCGCAGTGACAGTCCAACCGACAACATGATCAATGGCGCAACCATGCTAGCAAGCAGACCTAACCCGTTGCTTACCGCTTCTGGTAGGACGACAGGCCTGAGAAGGAGTCCCACTCCCAGTGCAATCACCGCCGGAAACGTAAGCAGCTCTCTGACGGGGTGCGGATAGCGCTCGCCGCGGTCACCCAGACGAGCTGCCAACGGCAGTCCGACAAGCACCAGCGCGAACACGGTTCCGAAGACATCGAAGAACACCGCCGCCGGGAGTGCTGCAGCCCCGAGCAGCGCAGCGGTCAACGGGTATCCCACATACCCTGTGTTGCCCAACGACGCAGCCAGCAGAAATCCGCCTGCTCGCTTCGGCTCGAGGCTCAAGAGCCGACGGGCCAGTAGCGCAACGGCAAGGCTGAAGCAGAAAGTGATCCAGCTGACCATCACGACCCGCCACAGCGCAGACTCAAGCCGCGCACCGTGCACGGCATTGAACACGAACGCCGGCAAGCCCGCGTATATGATTACTGCATTGAGGGGCCTTGCGTCCTCGTGCCGGAGCAGGCCGGCGGCCCGTAGCATGGCCCCGATTCCCACCAAAGCGCCAAACGTGAGAATCGTGGAAACGAGCATGCCGGAGACCACAGGGCGCTACCTCTCGAGATCGAGCTCGTGCAGCGCTCCGCTGCCCATGCACGTGAGCGCAAGTGTCATTTCGAACGTCGGCTCCGGGCGAATCACTCCACGCTCAGTTATGAAGGCAGTGATCAGCTCACCAGGTGTGACGTCGAACGCGGGGTTATAGATGTCGACGCCAGGGGGCGTCATCTTGAACCACGCATCGAACCCGTATGCTCCACCTTTGCGGTCAATCACCATCTGGTGCCCCTTGGTGAGGGGAACTTCGTACGGCCCCTTCGCCGTCAGCAAATCGAACGCACGTGACGCGTCGGCGCTGTCCGGCTCGAAGAACCCCGAGACCGTGAATCCCTCGAGCTCCCGGGGGTCCCTCTCCTCGATCACGATCTTAGAGCCATCACCAATGGTCAGATCGATGGTCGAACTCGGCGCCGCAACATAGAAGGGAATGCCGTGCTCTTTGCACAGCACCGCCAGACCGTACGTACCGATCTTGTTCGCAGTGTCACCGTTCGCACAGATCCGGTCTGCTCCCACTATCACCGCATCGACCCAGCCATTGCGCATGACGCTGGCCGCCATGTTGTCGGCGATGAGCGCTGAGGGAATACCGGCAACTCGCAGCTCCCAGGCCGTGAGCCTGCCTCCCTGGTTGACCGGTCTGGTCTCATCGACCCACACGTGCTCGATCTTGCCCTGTTCGAACGCGGTGAAGATGACTCCTAGCGCGGTTCCGAAGTAGACGGTGGCAAGCGAGCCGGCGTTGCAGTGCGTCAGCACTTTGCAGTTCTCGGGCAGAAGAGCGGCCCCGAACTCCCCCAACTGGCGATTGCGTGCTTCGTCCTCTACGGCCATGTTGAGGGCCTCTTGCAGCACCAGGGCGCGCAGGTCGGGCAGGCTCAAATCAGTATTGCCGAACGCTAGCGTTCGAATGCGTGTCGCGCCCCAGAACAGATTGACCGCCGTTGGCCGGGTGGCCATGACCTCATCGGCAACCTCGGTGAGGCGGTTGAGGTACTCGTTTATGTCTTCGATCTCGGCACCTTCGGTCTCGCTCCACAAAGCGACGGCGAACGCGGCCGCGACACCCAGTGCGGGCGCCCCGCGTACCGCGAGTGCCCGAATCGCAAGGCAGACACCGTCGTAGCTGTTGCAACTGAGGACGTCGCCTTGAAGCGGCAGGCGGGTCTGGTCGACCATGAAGACAGCCGGACGCCCGTCCTCGGTCTCGTCCCACCAGAGGGTCTTCGGAATGTCGCTGATAGCCATGTCGAACCTCTCGATACGGTCGCGAATACATTGCATTGACAGCATACCCTGCCACGGAGGCCCCGCGCCGCAGCATGATTTCTGGGACACTCGGCCAACGAGCGCGGGCCCCGAATGGATGCTCGAGGCCCGCACTGGTCATGTGTGTTCAATCTCGACCGACTAGCAGGTGCCCTCTTCCCAGCTGGCGAGGTACTTCTCCTGCTCCGCAGTAAGGGTATCGATCTTGACACCTAGAGTCTCGAGCTTGAGCTTGGAGATTCCCTTGTCGATATCCACCGGCACACCGTACACACCCGGCTCGAGGCTGGCGGCGTTGGCCATCATATACTCGGCGCACAAGGCCTGGTTCGCGAAGCTCATGTCCATGACGCTGGCTGGATGGCCCTCGGCACAGGACAGGTTCACGAGTCGGCCATCGGCCAGCAGGCAGATCGTCCTGCCGTCGGCAAAGGTGAACTCCTCGACCAGCGGCCGGACTTCTCGGCTGGATACGGACATCTCGCGAAGGCGCGGGATGTTGATCTCGGCGTTGAAGTGGCCTGAGTTGCAGATGATGGCGCCATCCTTCATTGCAGCGAAGGAATCGACATCGATGACGTTCAAGTCGCCAGTGACCGTGATCCAGATGTCGCAGTGCGCGGCGGCCTCGACGGCCGGCATCACACGGTAGCCGTCCATGACGGCTTCAAGCGCACGCAACGGATCGACCTCGAGCACGATGACGTTGGCGCCGTGGCCCTCGGCGCGCTCGGCGATACCGCGGCCGCAGTTGCCGTAGCCGGAGACGACCACCGTGCGACCCGCGATCAAGCGGTTCGTGGCACGGATCACGCCGTCCAGAGTCGACTGGCCGGTGCCGTAGCGGTTGTCGAAGAGGTGCTTGGTGTCGGCATCGTTGACAGCGACGATCGGGTACTTGAGCGCACCGTCGGCGGCCATCGCCTTGAGACGGATGACGCCGGTTGTGGTCTCCTCGGTACCGCCGATAATGTGCTCCAGCGCCTCCGGGAAGTCGGCGTGGATGCGACCGACCACGTCCGCTCCGTCGTCCATCGTCATCTGCGGCTTGAACTCGATCGCCGCGTCGATGTGCGTGTAGTACGTCTCGGTGTCCTCGCCCTTGATCGCGTAGGTGCGGATGCCGTAGTGCTCGACGAGAGCTGCCGCGACGTCGTCTTGGGTTGAAAGCGGATTGCTGGCGGCCAGGACGATCTCCGCGCCACCTGCCTTCAGTGTCCTCATGAGATTGGCGGTCTCGGTCGTCACATGCAGACACGCACTGATGCGCACACCATCGAGCGGCTTCTCTACTTCGAACCGCTCACGGATGCTCGCGAGAACGGGCATATCTCTATCGGCCCACTCGATCCGCGCCTTGCCGGCATCGGCCAGTGACAGATCCTTGACGTCGTGCTCCATGACAACTCCTCACGTGAACGGGCGGTAGCGCTGCGAGCGCGACCGCCACGTGGATTACTGATTACAACCCGTGGAGTATAGCAACCAACAACTCGGCGAGCGACTCACGGGCACGCTCTCCTGCCTCCAATACCTCGATGTGCGAAAGCCCCTCGCCCGCCGCCGCATTGGTCACCAGCGAGAAGCCCAGTACCCTCAGCCCGAGCGCGCGCGCAGCAATCACCTCGGGAACCGTGGACATGCCCACGACATCCGCCCCGACGGCACGCAGGTACCTGACTTCCGCAGGCGTTTCAAACGCCGGTCCGAGAAGACCTGCGTACACGCCGCCCTTGAGCGTCACTCCCTGATCCGCCGCGGCTTCAAGCGCCAGCGTACGCAGTTCAGGGTCATAGGCATCGCGCATCGGTACGAAGGGCACACCACCCGCCGGACCAGGCCATCCCACGAGTGGACTGCCGCCGGTCAGGTTGATCTGGTCCGAAATGAGCACGACGTCCCCCACGACCAGGTCAGGATTGACACCACCGGCCGCGTTCGTGACCACGAGCACCTCGCACCCAAGCGCGGAAGCGAGCCGCGCCGGGTAGGCGGCGTCGCGCGATGAGACCCCTTGGTAGCCGTGGACTCTGCCAGAGAAGACCACGACAGGAACACCTGCAACATCCCCAACGATCAGCACGCCCGCGTGCCCGGCAACACCTGATTGCGGTTGGGGAACACCCTCTATATCCGCATAGGGAATCGATTCCGAGTTCTCGATCGCTTCAGACAGACCGCCGAAACCGCTGCCCAAGACCAGGGCCACACGGGGCTTGCTGATGCCCGACAATCGGGCGGGAACATCAATCTCGAGCACAGCAGCGCCTCCTCAAGCCGTACCTCGTCGACAGAGTCTCAACCTCACTGTCGTTTCTACCCGATAGTGGCTCGCCTGCGAGCAGTAACCTCGTCCCACACAAGGCTGGCCGGCCTCCGGTGGTATAATCTTCAATGGTATGGCGTTTGGGAGAGATGAACGCCAAACCGTCAAGCACTCTCGACGCAGTTCTCATCACACCACCGGAGGCATGGCAAAATGGACTTCAGTCTATCCAACCGGCTGAGAGCATGCGCTCTCATTCTGGCCACCGCGGTCGTGTTCGTGGCCACCCTCGTTTCGCCTTCTCCCGCGGTCGCTGTTGATCCCCTGTTCACCTTCAACGGCGGTGGTTGGGGTCATGGGATTGGACTCAGCCAATACGGCGCGCAGGGTTACGCCCTCAAGGGCTGGGAATACGACGACATTCTCAAGCATTACTACCAGGGAACGAAGATTGTCACAAAGCCCGCAGCAACGGTGAAGGTTAACCTCGAAGACGGCGGCTCCGCCCGCAGCCAGTGGCAGATCAAGGCCGGCTCGGTCACAACGTTAACCGTGGCACAGGAGACCAATACCAGCGTTCGCAAAGTCCTGGACAAGACCAAGTCCTACTGGATCACCACTGTCGGCGGGAACACCAAGGTCTGTGCAGATTCTGCAGGCAAGCCCGGCACCGTACTCCAGACCTTCTCGGGAGGATGCTACGCGACGGCAGGTGGATTCGTGCAGATGGTGGGCACCAGCGGTCCGCTGAACTACAGCGGTATCCGGTGGCGTGGCACGATCCATTTCAAGCCCTACACGACCACGACCTCAAAGGCCGTCAACTACGTAAACATAGAGCAGTACCTCTATGGTGTCGTTCCGCGTGAGAGCCCGTCGTCATGGAGCTCGGAGGCGCTGAAGGCGCAGGCAGTGGCGGCCCGATCCTACGCGTATCAAGACGCCATCGACGGCAACACCCTCTACTGCACTACCCGCTCCCAGATGTACAACGGCTACGCACGGCCAGGCTACAATCACGAAGCCTCGTCGACGAATGCGGCGGTAGATGCTACCAAGGGCGAACTGGTCTGGTACGGAACCGAGACCAAGCCGGTCAAGACGTATTTCTCGTCGTGCTCGGGCGGGCATACCGCAAGCATCCAAGATGTCTGGACATCCTCGACCCCCAAGCCGTACTACACCGGCGTAGATGATGCCGATCAGGCGAGCCCCTACTACACGTGGCGCAACGGTGCCTACTCGGCCGCCTACGTGGCCGACAAGATCCGCACACGCGACATCAACGGAGGCGGAGGACTTGAGTACTCGGTAGCAGCTCCTGCGGTCGTGACAAACATCACCACCGAGCGCGCCTCTTCGGGCTACACGCATCACCTCAGCGTGACATGGTCGAACGGCAAGACGTTCCGCATTCTCGGGGACACGATGCGTAGCGCGCTGGGCCTGAAGTCGACGAAGTTCGGGGTCTCGCGCACATATCCTGTACAGGCGACCACGCGCTTCCAGAACAGTGATGCCAAGCTCGCGTGGTCGGGGTACTGGGTGACGCAGTCTCGTAGCGAGCTGTCCGGCGGCACACTCAGCTACTCGGCCATCTCTCGGTCAACAGCGAAAGCCTCGTTCAGCGGCACAGGCATAGCCTGGATCGGGACTCGCGGACCCAAGTTCGGCAAAGCCGCCGTGTATGTCGATGGCAAGTTGAACCGGACGGTCGACCTGTATTCCAAGACAACCGCCTACCGTCAGAGCGTGTTCAACGTCACGGCCCTCTCTCCTGGCACACACGTTATTGAGATCGTGGTTCTGCGTCAGAAGAACAGCGCTAGCGGCGGCTATCTGGTGGGAGTCGACGCCCTCGACGTGATCAACGGCAGTATGTCTCAGGCAACAGCGGAGTTGAAACGATTTGAAGACACCGACACGACCTTCGCACTTCTGGGCCAGTGGAAGTCCTTCAGCAACATCGCGTATTCCGCCGGCAGGCATATCTACACCGTCGATCCTGGTGCGCGCTTCTATGCGACCTTCTATGGCTCGGAGGTTCGGTGGATCGGCAGTTCTTCTCCGAAGTATGGCTGGGCCCTTGTCAGTGTCGACGGAAGTGCCCCGCAGAAGATCGTGATCACCTCCAGCGCCTACGAGTACAAGAAGGTACTGTTCGCGAAGACTGGTCTGTCTCAGGGCAAGAAGCACACCATCATGATTGAGGCGCATGGCTTCGATGAGGCTGTAGATATCAAGGGCTACACCGCAATCGATGCGATCGATGTGCGCGGCGGATGGGTACTCCGCGCAGTGATTCCTGAAGTGACCGTACAGGAAACCGACAGCGCGGCCACGTGGACCGGGACATGGAGCCAAGCGCGAAGCCGTCTCCTGTCGGGCGGGACACAGAAGTACTCGAAGATTGCGAGCTCAGAAATGGTGCTCACCTTCGAGGGCACCGGAATCCGACTGATGGGTAGACGGGCGCCATGGTATGGGCAGTCCAGAATCTACCTCGACGGCATCTACCAGGGAACCGTAGACCAGTACTCCAGGTATCTCGCCGACCGAAGGACCCTGTGGAGGAGTCCTCAGGTCGCAGTAGGGCGACACGAATTGCGCATCGTGGTCAAAGGAACCAAGCAGAAGGCGTCCAGCGGAGTCGGCGTCGGGATTGACGCCTTCCGAGTCGCTGGCCGCGCCGTAAGGCCGTAGGGCCTACTGCGTCTGGATGGGCGCGACCGGGACGCGCGAGATGTCCCAGTCCTTGCCTACAACCACCAGTACGGTAGTGCCGAACGTGTACATCCCCCTGCTCTCGACGAGCTTCGAGCCTGGAGGAAGCATGCTCAACACGAGCTCAGCAGCGGCCTTATCCTTCTTGTAGATCACAAGGGTTTCCTTGTAGACGAACTGGTTCGCGTTGCCGACGTCGGTCACCTTGAAGGCTCTCGCCTTCAGAATGGATGCCGCCTGGTTGGCACATCCTACGATTCCCGCGCCATTGCGAACCGTGACCGTGACCTGCGATGGCTTCTTGACGGCCACGACGGCAACACCGGCACTCGTGGCAGCGGTCGACGACGCTTCTGCGGATGCCTTCGGCTTCGGCGTGAAGGGCTCGCCGGCCTCGAACTTGGTTATGATCTTCGTCATCCCGGCCTCATCGGGCCAGATGAACGGAGTACGCCACGTGCCCGGAAGCGTCGTAGTGTACACGTTGTCACTTCCGGCACCCTTCAGCGCCTGCGCCGTGCGCATCATCTCCATCAGCGACATGTCTGTGGAGATATGCGGGGCGGCAGTCGAGACGATTCGGGGAATCTTCGCGACGCTGGTCTTCGTGGCTATCTGCTCAGCGATCGCCTTTGCGAATCGCTGCTGGTTCTTCATGCGCGAGAAGTCCTGGTCGGCGAACTGGTGACGCGCCCTGACGAAGGTCAGTGCATGCGCGCCGTCGAGACGCTGGTACCCCGCATCGATATGCGAGGCCTTGTCGCCCTTGCTTCGGTCCGCCTCTGTATCGTTGATCTCGACCGGGACCTTCACCCACACGCCGTCCATCGCATCGACAACCTTCTCAAAGCCTGAGAAGTCGATAGCCATGAAGTGGTTGATTGGGACTCCCGTGAGCTTTTCGACACTGTCGATGGCCAGCTGCTCCTTGCCCAAGGCGTAGGCGCTGTTGATCTTCGCGTAGCCGTGTCCGGGGATCTGTGCTCGCATGTCTCTGGGTATAGAGATCATCCAGACCTGTTTGGTCTTCGGGTCGATGCGCGCCAGCATCATGCTGTCAGAGCGGTATGACGTCTCCTTCGGGCGCTTGTCCACACCCATTATCAGCAGATTGTAGGGCTCCTGCGGCTTGGCCTTCGCCAGATCCACGTTGAGACGTTCCTTGCGCACCACCGTACGCTGCATCGTCGACTCGATATGCTTCGCGTACGCGTAGAGCGCGCCAGCAGCCACAACTACCACAAGAGCGAGTATCCCTGCCGACAGCGCCACAATGCGCTTGATTCGGCGGCTACGGCGCTCGCGCTCGATCCTCAGACGGGCAGGGGCCGCCTCGAGCGAACCTCTGCGGCGGGAACGAGCATCAGACAGCGTGACCCCGTCATCCGGCCCGCCGTAGGACTGCTCTTCGACGTTGGACGTCAAGGGGCGCTTGCCTGCGGTCCTGGACGGGACCCTGCGTCCCAGGGGACGAGGCGCGCCGGCTCTAGAGTCGTCGCCTGAACCCCTGCTTCGTGATGAATGCTTACCCATGACCCTCCGTACTGAGTTGATGTTCCTCGGTGACTTCAGCAGGTACCGTGCCCTCAGGGCACGTCTGCATCAGCCTCGCACAATCGTCACAACCGAATGATCGTGTTCTCCGTACGGCCCTTGAGCACGTTTCGCGTGTCGAGTATCAACCCTGCCGAGGAGACCACGATGTCGTAGTCCACATTCGAGTGCCCCGTGATGATGACAGCGATGTCGGCACCTGAGCATACTTCTGTTGTCAGATCGACACGTGGAACGCTCAGCCCATCGACGGCGAATTCGTCGACGTAGGGGTCGTGGTACACCACGTTGGCACCCTTCTCCCGGAGAAGACAGACCACCTTGATCGCGGGGCTCTCACGCAAGTCGTCGATATCGCTCTTGTACGCCACGCCCATGACCAGCACCGTACTACCCGAAAGTGCCTTGCCGTGGGTATTCAGCGCCGTCATCAGGCGTTCAACGACGTGATACGGCATGCCTTCGTTGACCTTCCCGGCGAGCTCTATGAACTCGGTATGGAAATCGAACTCGCGCGCCTTCCACGAGAGATAGAACGGATCGATAGGAATGCAGTGCCCGCCAAGCCCCGGGCCAGGATAGAACGGCATGAAGCCGAATGGCTTGGTCTTGGCGGCGTCAACAACCTCCCAGATATCGATATCCATCCGATCGCACAGTACCAACAGCTCGTTGACGAGCGCGATATTCACGCAGCGGAAGATGTTCTCCAGCAGCTTGCTCATCTCGGCGGCCCGCGTCGAGGAAACCGGCACAATCGTCTCAAGGAACGCCCCATAGAACGCGACTGCGACCTCGGTGCACCGCGGAGTAACCCCACCAACGACCTTGGGGGTGTTCTGCGTGGCATACACCGGGTTGCCCGGATCGACGCGCTCTGGTGAGAATGCCAGATGGATGTCAATACCTACCTTGTGCCCCGCGCTCTCCAGAATCGGCTGCACAATCTCCTCGGTGGTCCCCGGATAGGTGGTGGATTCCAGAGTGACCAAGGTCCCAGCGGTGATGTGCGGAGCGATTGACTCGGTTGCGGCGACCATAAAGGAGACGTTGGGCTCCTTCATCCGGTCCAACGGCGTGGGCACACAGATTGCGATGGCGTCACATTCTGAAGCACGAGAGAAGTCGGTCGTAGCCTCGATCAGCCCGGCATCGACCAGTCCAGATAGGATGCCGCTGTCGACGTCAGGTATGTAGCTTCTGCCGGCGTTGACTTCGACCGTCTTCTCTTCACTGATCTCAAGACCAATAACGTGGTGGCCCGACCGAGCCATCTCGATGGCCAGTGGCAGACCCACGTAGCCCAAGCCTACGATGCCCCAGACCGCCCCGTCCTCGGCCACTCGCTCTACTTGTCCCACCACTCGGCCCCCTCTCGAAAATGCACCCATGCGAACAATCGACCGATTCTACCCCAGCCGCCAGATCATCGGCCCCCAGGTCGGTGGGGACGGAACTCCTACTTCACCGCGAACATGAGCTCACCGCTGCATGCGAGTTCACCGTCAACACTCGCGCTCGCCTCTCCCCAGCCGATTGGTCCGCGCGAACGTGTTATTCGGCACTCAAGCCGCAGCTCATCGCCCGGAACAACCTGCCGCTTGAAGCGTACCTTGTCGATACCGGCAAAGAACGCCAACTTGCCCTGATTCTCCGGCAGCGACAGCAGCGCCACTGCGCCCACCTGCGCCAGAGCCTCGACGACAAGTACTCCGGGCATGACCGGATACTCGGGGAAGTGACCCTGGACCCAGAACATGTCTTCTCGGACGTCCAAATAGCCCACGGCGCTTTCGCCGGCAACGTAGTGCTCAACCCGATCAACCAGCAGAAACGGATAGCGATGCGGGATGATCGATTCAATGGCTTCCCGGTCGAGCATCTGAACCCCTCTCGTAGCGCAGGACGTGTCATGCGGATGAGCGGCGGCGGGGTCTCTTATGACTCGCGGCGAACGTCCGCGCCCAACGCAGCAAGTTTGTCACAGAACCGGTCGTAGCCGCGATCGATGTGGAAGATGTCACCCACGCGGGTCTCTCCCTCAGCGGCCAATGCAGCGAGCACCAGTGCGGCACCACCGCGCAGATCGGTACTCCGAACGGGAGCTCCGGAGAGTGACGGGACCCCCTTTACCAACGCGTGATGGCCCTCGATGCGCACGTCGGCGCCCATCCGCATGAGCTCATCGGCGAACATGAAGCGGTTCTCGAAGACATTCTCGGTGATGATAGAGTTCCCGTTCGCGAGCGCAAGCATCGCCATGAACTGGGCCTGCATGTCCGTGGGAAAGCCGGGGTACGGCAGTGTCTGGATGTCGATGGCACGCACCGGGCCGTCACGCCGAACCGTGACCCAATCGTCGCCTACCTCGACCTCGGATCCTGCCGCCTCCAGTTTGGTGACGACGATCTCGAGGTGTATCGGGTCGAATCCGCGTACAGTGACAGGGCCTCCCGTGATCGCTCCAGCGACCAGGTACGTGCCCGCCTCAACGCGGTCCCCTATGACAGTGTGGTCGGCAGGATGAAGCTCGGAGACGCCAGTGACGGTCACCGTAGAAGTCCCGCCACCTCTGATGTCAGCGCCCATGGCTCCGAGATAGTTGATCAAGTCGACGATCTCAGGCTCCCGTGCAGCGTTCTCGATGACGGTCTCACCAGTAACAAGCACAGAGGCCATGAGCAGGTTCTCGGTCGCTCCGACACTGGGAAAATCGAGCGTTACCTGCGCAGGGCTCAGCCCCTCCGCTGGAACGGTGACGTCTATCGAGCCGTGACCGAAGTGCACCTCGGCGCCCAGGGCCTCCAGACCCCTCAGGTGCATGTCGATCTTTCGAGAACCGATGTTGCACCCCCCGGGCATGGCCACGACCGCCTCGCCAAGCCGGGTGATCAAGGGGCCGAGTACGGCGGTCGATGCCCGCATCTGTGCAACGAATTCGTAGGGTGCCTCGTGACTCGTGAGCTCGGAGGCGTCGATCTCGAGAACGTCGCCGTCTCGGGACACGTGTGCGCCCAGCGCCTGGAGCACCTGCGACATGACCTCGACATCAGCGATGTGCGGCACATTGCGCAGACGCGAGACGCCTGGGGCCATGAGCGAAGCAGCCATGAGTTTAAGGGCGGAGTTCTTGGCGCCGGATACGCTGACCTCGCCGGTCAGCCGCGCGCCCCCGCAAACGATTATGGATTCCATGCTGCCGAGAATACCGCATGCACGGCGTCCGCACCGACCCCGTAACGCTTCCGTGAACAGTGAGCTATGCGCAGGTGACCCATCAGGGGTCCAAACGCATCGAAGCGGGCCCGTTTGCTCGGGCCCGCTTCGCAAAGCGTCATGATGAGAGCGCTTACGCGCCGCGCTTCTCGGCGGTCTTGAGCTGCGTCTCGGCCCAGCTGAGATCCCGGAGGAACTCCTGGCGCTCGTCTTCCGAATCAGGGGGCAGCTCAGCGAGAAGCTCCTTGACGCGGTCGACAGACTCCTTCGCCCGCTGCATGTCAATCTGGGACACGGCGATCGCGTCATCGGCGAGCACGATCACCTTGTCCTCGTGAACCTGCAGATACCCGCCGGAGATCGAGAAGAACTCCCACTCGCTGGCAGAGTCACCGAACTGCAGTCGCACCTCGCCGGGAGCCAGCTGCGTGACCAGCGGAGCGTGGAGGGGAAGAATGCCCACCTCGCCGCCCAGCGTGGTCGCAACGACCATCCTGACTTCGCTTGTATAGAGAATGCGCTCTGGCGTGACGATCTCACACAGGAGAGTGCGTGCCATAACTTGTGCTCTCCTTAGACCGTCGCGGCCATCTGCTCGGCCTTCTCGAGGGCCTCCTCGATTGTGCCGACATAGCGGAACGCCTGCTCAGGCACGTTGTCGCACTCACCGCGAGCGATCATATCGAAACCTCTGATCGTATCGGCCAGCTTGACGTACTTGCCCTTCATACCGGTGAACTGCTCGGCGACGAAGAACGGCTGAGAGAGGAACTGCTGCATCTTGCGTGCGCGCGAGACAGTCAGCTTGTCTTCCTCGGAAAGCTCGTCCATACCGAGAATCGCGATGATGTCCTGGAGGTCCTTGTTGCGCTGCAGAATCCTCTGGACCTCACGAGCAATGCGGTAGTGCTCCTCGCCAACGACCGCAGGGTCGAGCGCGCGAGACGTGGAGTCCAGCGGGTCGACAGCGGGGTAGATGCCCATCTCGGCGATACCACGCGAGAGAACCGTGGTCGCGTCGAGGTGGGAGAACGCAGTTGCAGGAGCCGGGTCGGTGAGGTCGTCGGCAGGCACGTAGATCGCCTGGACGGACGTGATCGATCCAGTCTTGGTCGACGTGATGCGCTCCTGCAGGTCGCCCATCTCGGTAGCGAGCGTGGGCTGATAGCCAGCAGCGGAAGGCATGCGGCCGAGAAGTGCGGAGACCTCTGAGCCGGCCTGGGTGAAGCGGAAGATGTTGTCCACGAACAGGAGCACGTCCTGGCCCTGGTCACGGAAGTACTCGGCTGCGGTGAGGCCGGCCAGACCGACGCGCAGACGCGCTCCGGGAGGCTCATTCATCTGACCGTAGACGAGCACAGTCTTCTCGATGACGCCCGACTCTTTCATCTCGATCCAGAGGTCGGTGCCCTCACGGGTGCGCTCGCCAACGCCGGTGAACACTGACGTGCCACCGTGGGCCATAGCGAGGTTGTTGATGAGTTCCATGATGATGACGGTCTTGCCGACGCCCGCGCCGCCAAAGAGGCCGGTCTTGCCGCCCTTGATGTAGGGCTCAAGCAGGTCGACGACCTTGATTCCAGTTTCGAAGATCTCCGTCTTGGGCTCGAGCTCTTCGTACTCCGGCGCCTTGCGGTGGATCGGATAGGTCTGCTTGACCTCGACGGTCTCGCCGTCGATGCACTTGCCTACCACGCTCCAGATGTGGCCCAGCGTCTCAGGTCCCACCGGCATCTGCATATAGGCACCGGTATCGACGATCTCCATACCGCGGGTGATGCCGTCGGTGGAGTCCATCGCCACGGCGCGAACGACGCCGCCCTCCAGGTGCTGAGCAACCTCGAGCACGAGATCGATCTCGCCTTGCTCGGTGGTGCCCTTCACAGTGAGCGCGTTGTAGATCGCGGGCATCGACTCGGCCGAGAACTCGGCGTCGATGACCGGACCCACCACGCGGATGATGCGTCCAACATTCATGACGTGTCCTTCTTTCGCGTGTGCCATCTAAGCTTGGTCCTCCAGCGCTGCCGCGCCGCCTACGATCTCAGCGATCTCGGTGGTGATCGCTGCCTGCCGTGCACGGTTGTAGCTGCGAGTGAGCGTGGAGATCATCTCGGTCGCATTATCGGTCGCCGACTTCATAGCCGTGCGGCGCGCCCCGTGCTCAGACGCGGCTGACTCCAACAAAGACCGGTAGATCAGCGCCTCGACGTAGGTCGGGAGCAGGCTCGCCAGAACAGATTCGCTCGTTGGCTCGAAGAAGTACTCGAGATTGCGCCCCCTGGCCTCCACGTCGGCTTCGGCATCAGTGAGTACCGAGTGCTCGATGGGAAGCAGTTGGTGCGATTCGGGCTTCTGCTCCGCGAGGTTCTTGAATCGGTTGAACAGCAGATACACGGCGTCAATCGAACAATCCCCGTACTGGTCCATCACGCGGACAGCCAGTTGGCGGGCGTGCTCGTAGGTCGGCTTGTCCGACATACCTGCGAGAGTCATCGCCGGCTCGATGCCGCGATATCTGAAGTACCCGGCGGCCTTCTTACCGACGGTAACCAGCTCGACCTCGACACCCTGGTCGGTGAACTCGCGCATCATGCGCTCGGTCATCCGGATGATGTTGCTGTTGAACGCGCCCGCCAGACCGCGGTCTGACGTGACGGCCAACAACACGATCCGGGAGCGTTCCTCGCGCACTTCAAGCAAAGGATGCGTGACATCGCTCACGTTCTTGACCACATTGCCAAGGACCTCGGAGATCGCCAGCGCATACGGGCGAGCGTTCTCGATGCGTGCCTGTGCTTTGCGGATCTTCGCGGTTGAGACCATCTCCATGGTACGAGTGATCTGCCGCGTCGAATGGACGCTCGTGATCCGGTTCTTGATGTCTCGAAGCGTCGCCATACCTGACTACCCCTCGCTCGAGACGAAGATCGGCTTGTACTCATCCAAAGCCGCGGAGAGCTTGGCCTTGATCTCGTCGGAAAGCTTGGCCTCGTCACGAATAGCGGCGGGGATGTCAGCATGCGAGCCTGTCACATACTCGACGAACCCGTCACGGAACGGAACGACGTTGGCAGTCTCCAGATCGTCGAGGTAGCCCTCGGCGCCGGCGAACAGCGCCATGACCTGATTCTCGACCGGCATGGGAGCGCGAATACCCTGCTTCAGAAGCTCGACGAGACGCACACCGCGGTTCAACTGAGCCTGAGTGGCTTTGTCGAGATCAGAACCGAACTGCGCAAACGCCTCAAGTGATCGGAACGACGCCAAGTCGAGGCGAAGTGTTCCGGCCACCTGCTTCATGGCCTTCACCTGCGCGTTACCGCCGACTCGGGAGACCGAGATACCGACGTTGATGGCGGGGCGAACGCCCTTGTAGAACAGATCGGCGGTCAGGAAGATCTGACCATCGGTAATCGAGATGACGTTGGTCGGGATATAGGCCGACACGTCACCTGCCTGAGTTTCGATGACCGGCAGCGCCGTCATCGAACCGCCGCCGAGTTCGTCGTTCATCTTGACCGCGCGCTCAAGCAAACGGCTGTGCAGGTAGAAGACGTCACCCGGATAGGCCTCGCGCCCAGGAGGACGGCGCAGCGTGAGGGACATCTGACGATACGCGACGGCCTGCTTTGACAGGTCGTCGTAGATGCACAGTGTGGCGTGACCGGGGTTGTCCTTGTTCGCAGGCTTGCCGTCGGCGCCGTTGTACATGAAGTACTCGGCAATGGCGGCACCCGAGAAGGGAGCGAGATACTGAAGCGGCGCGGCATCAGAGGCTGTTGCCGATACGATGATGGTGTAATCCATCGCGCCGTACGCTGCCAGCGTCTCGACAACACCTGCGACCGTCGAAGCCTTCTGGCCAATGGCGACGTAAACGCAGATGACGCCCTTGCCCTTCTGGTTGATGATCGTGTCGATCGCAATCGCGGTCTTGCCGGTCTGGCGGTCGCCGATGATCAGCTCTCGCTGACCACGACCGATGGGCACCATCGCGTCGATGGCCATGATGCCTGTCTGGAGCGGCTCTGTGACCGGCTGGCGCTCGACAACGCCGATCGCCTTGTGCTCAACGTTGCGGTACCCATCAGCCTCTATGGGACCCTTGCCGTCGAGTGGATCGCCAAGCGGGCTGACGATGCGGCCCAGGAAGTTCTTGCCCGAGGGAACACGGACGATACTTCCGGTTGTCTTGACGGTATCGTTCTCTTTGACCTTGGTGAACTCGCCCAGGAGTACGGCGCCTACCTCGCGCTCGTCGAGGTTGAGTGCCATGCCCATGACTGTGGAGCCGTCAGAGCAAGCGAATTCGAGCAGCTCGCCTGCCATGGCTCCACGCAGACCTTCTACACGAGCGATACCGTCGCCTACTTCGGCAACCGTACCGACCTCGCGGGCCTCGACGCTGGTCGAAATCGCATCTAGCTGCGATCTCAGGACCGCATCGATTGAACCGGCGGTGATCTCCGCCATCTACACATCACCTCCAGTGTGTGCGGTCGAGAGTGTGACACGCGCGGCTTCGAGCTGAGATGCGATGCTCGCATCCAGACGGCGGCCGCTCGCGCTGATTACTACTCCACCGATAATGGAGGCGTCGATCTTCTCGCGAAGGACGACGGCCTTGCCGAAATCGGCAGACAATTTGGCCTTGATGGCATCACGTAGTACATCCGTGAGTTCGACAACGGTGGTGACTTCGACTGCAACGGTGTCGCGCCGTGCCTCCGCTACCCGTCCGTAGCCCTCGACAATGCTCGAGAGCAGCTCCATCTCACCGCGCTCGGCCATCACTGCCAGTGTCGCCACGAGTGCCGGATGCATCGAAGCAAATACCTCGCGCACTACGCTGGCGCGGACAGCAGCAGGAGCCAACTCCCCAACGACCGCATCCCGAAGCTCTGCATGGCCTCGGATCGTGCGCAGCGCATCTTCGAGCTGACCGCCCACGATGTCGACAGCTGCGTCTGAGCTGGCGGCCTCAAACAGCGCCTCCGCGTACGTCGCAACAATCTGCTTCGAAAGCGCCCGGCTAATTCTCATTGATGCTACCTGCCTCGCTCACGTACTTCTCTACGACCTTGAGATGATCCTCAGTCGAGAGTTCCGAGCCGATGAGCTTCCCGGCCACCGCGACTGAGATGCGAGCAACGGATGCCTGCAACTCTGCGATGGCCGCGTTCTTCTCGCCCACGATCGCCTCGCGCGCCTTTGTCAGCATGGCGTCGTATTCGACCTGGGCCTTGGCGGTCGCTTCAGTGCGAGTCGCCTCAGCAGCCTGCTTGGCCTGCGCCAGAATGGTCGCCGACTCCTTGCGTGCCTCGGCCATCGTCTCCTTGTACTCAGCAAGCAGGCGCTCGGCCTCGACCTTGGCGGCCTCCGCCTTCTCAAGAGACTCGCGGATAGTGTCCGCGCGCTTCTCAAGCATGTCCGAGATCGCGGGCCATGCGAACTTGCTCAGAACCATGAACACGATGAAGAAGGCCAACACGGCGGGGATGAACTCCGCCATCTTGGGGATGAGCGCCGACGCCCCTCCGCCGCCACCCTCGGCCTCTGCCTCTGCAGCGTACGCAGCGACAGCCGAGGCAGCGACGAAGGCTCCGCTGAGCCCCATCAGTGTGATGCTCTTTTTGAAAGCTTTCACGGTGAAAGTACCTCCCTAAAGGTATGTGGGAGGTCGGCCCTTAGAGCTTGCCCTGGACAAGAATGCCAAGAACGAAGCCGAGCAGCGCGAGTGCCTCAACGAAGGCGGCCGACAGGATGAAGACGGTGAAGATACGGCCAGCCATCTCGGGCTGACGCGCAGTGGACTCGGCGGCCTTGCCGCCGACCATGCCGATTGCGAGGGCCGGAGCGGTGACCGCGAGGCCGTACAGAAGACCAAAGCCGATGAACTCCACGATTCCTCCTTGTGTACCGGACCCGGACTTTCCGGGCTCCTTACCAACCTATGCGAACACCGGGACCGACCCGGTGGACGTCCCTTCTAGTGCGCTTCCGCAGCGGCGCCAATATAGACCGCCGAGAGAAGCGTGAACACGTACGCCTGCACGAAGGCCACGAGGACCTCGAGCAGGTACAGTGCGGTCATGAGTGCGAGCCACCCGATGGAGGGCAGGGCGCCAACGACGCTACCGGCGCTCAGATGCTCGATCATCGGCTCGATGAACAGCGATGTGAGAATCGCGAAGATTCCAAGGATGATGTGGCCGGCGTACATGTTGGCAAAGAGTCGTACTGCCAGCGTGAAGATGCGCAAGAAGGACGAGAACACCTCGATAACCCAGATTACCGGTGCGACAGCGAGCGGCACACCGTGGGGGACGAAGCTCTTCAAGTAGCCCAAGAACCCCTGGTTCTTGAAGCCGACGTAGTTGAAGTACGCAAAGACGGTCGTCGATAGCGCAACAGTCACACCCATCGTTCCGGTGGATGGCTTGCAGCCGGGAATCAGACCGATGATGTTGCTGGTGAGAATGAAGAAGAACAGCGTGGCGAGGAATCCAAAGTACTTCTTGCTGCCATGGGGGATCATCCCTGCCGCGATGTCGTCACGCACGAACTGCGCGAGCGACTCGACCGCATTGGAGACCTTGCTGTCCGGCACCATCTTGAGGTTCTTCACGGCCACATACATGATGATCGCCAACACCGTGAGCGCCACACACATGAAGAAGATGTAGTTGCTCAGGACGAACTCAGTTGGCTTGTACTCCTGGCCATTGACGTTCAGCGTGCTCAGTGAGCGAAGAAGTAAGTCAACCTCTTCTGGGAGTTTCTTCAGAACCTCCACGCGCTAGCTCCTCGTCTCGTCGCTGTTCTTCGCGAGCCGCCGCAACATTACGACCGCGGCGACACCCAATCCGACTACGAACCCGCCGACCACCGACGAGCCGAACCACACAAATCCGTCTGCGGCCAGGTGACGATACCCGAAGAGAATCGCGCCCGCCACGATAAGTCCGCCCATTGACGAGACCATGGTGGCGACCAGGGCGAAATCCGCCTTCTCAGCGGTAGCGAAGCGGGAAGCCCAGAACAGCGGTGCGATGAGACCTGCGCCAACGATCACGCCGAGCATCACGGCGACCACGGGGACCGCCAGCAATTCGCGTAGCACAGTCAAAGCCCCTGCGTCCCGTCCCCTACCTCAGCCGTTCAACCCTGTCTTGCGAGTCAGGTCGTTCGGTGCCGGCCGACAAACCGCGCACATCGTACACGACCCCCCGCAGGCACACAACCCGCCGCAGGCTCCACCCAAGCTCAGATAGCGGAACTGCAGGCCCCTCAGGCGTCGTCTTCGTCTTGACGATGGACCGACTCGAACAGGCCCAACCAGTACGCCATGAAGGCCGTCACCGCCAGCAGCGCCATCAGCGCCGCAAACCGCATGTACCCAGGTGAGTAGCGTACTGCGTAGCCGCCCACGGCCAGCGCGGCCGACCATGCGTAGATGATCAGAACCGTCTGCCGTTGGTCGAAACCACGACCTAGGAGCCGATGGTGGATATGCCCCTTGTCGGCCTCTTGGATAGGGCGATTGTGTCTGAGCCGCCGCAAGATTGCCGACGCCGTGTCGAATATGGGCACCCCCAAGATGATGAGCGGCACTGCCAAAGCGATGGCGGCGGTCGTCTTCATCACGCCCAAGAGAGAGATTGTCGCCAGCGAGAAACCCAGGAACATCGCCCCTGAGTCGCCCATGAAGATGGAGGCCGGATGGAAGTTGTAGCGCAAGAACCCCAGGCAGGCCCCGATGAGCGCGGCCGCCAACGCCGCCGCGTCGAAGCGGTTGGCCGGCGCCGCAAGCGCCAGCAGGCTCATTGCCGCGATTCCGCTTACACCGGCAGCGAGCCCATCCAAGCCGTCGATCAGATTGATCACGTTGGCGAAGCCGACAAGATAGATGATCGTCACCGGGATCGAGAGCAACCCGAGCATTACGAGGCCGCCCTGTACGGGATTACCCACGTAGTCGATTCGGAGCCCGGATGCGACGACAACGCCTGCGGCGGCAATCTGACCGAGCAACTTCGCCCCGGGGGTCAGGTTCACGAGGTCATCGATCAGTCCGACCACGAACATGAGCGTGACACCGCCCAAGACAAGCAGCAACCGCGGATCGCCCTCAGCGCGGTGCAGCAGCACCTGATGCCACCCCAGACGCGCTTCGCCGAACACTTGGAAGGCCAACGCGGCGATCATGCCCGAGAAGATCGCAACTCCGCCAACACGGGAGATGGGAGTCTGATGGACCTTTCGACCGCCGGGTGTGTCGACGAGCCCGAAGTGTTCCGAGACTCTGCGAACCAGCGGGGTTATGACAAGCGTGACGATCGCAGCAACCGAAACGAGAGCCAAGTAGTGCAGGATGCTCACGAGTCGGCCTGCCCAGAACTAGGCACGAACAGCCGTGGGACAAGGTTCGCCTCAGCCAGAAGCTCTTCAGAGAGCGGATCCGGGTACGGCTCGCGGTACACGATGTCAACGACGCCCGCATTGAGCAGGATCTTGGCACACAGAACGCACGGCTGATGAGTGCAGTAGGCCGTGGAACCGTCCATCGCAATGCCGTGCTTGGCCGCCTGGATCACTGCATTCTGCTCGGCGTGGATGCCGCGACACAGTTCATGGTGGCTACCGGAAGGGATGTTGCGCTGCTCACGTAGGCAGCCGACCTCTTCGCAGTGAGCGAGCCCCTTGGGTACGCCGTTGTATCCCGTGGCCAGTATCCGCTTGTCCTTGACGAGCACAGCGCCGGTCGCGCGACGCAGGCACGTGGAACGACCCGAGACCTGCTCTGCGATGGACATGAAGTAGTCGTCCCAAGACGGACGGGGCATCGTCTCGCCCCCGCTACTTGGTGCCGAAAAGGCGGTCGCCTGCGTCACCAAGGCCGGGCACGATGTAGCCATGGTCATTGAGGTGGCTATCGACCGCACACGTGTAGATCTTGACATCCTCGCAGTTGCGAACGACTTCATCGATGCCTTCGGGCGCCGCGAGAATGACAAGCAGGTTGATCTGCCTGGCGCCCTTCTCACGAAGGAATTCCACCGCAGCGACCGCAGAGCCTCCTGTGGCGAGCATGGGGTCGACGATGAGAACGTCGCGCTCGGCGATGTCCTCCGGCAACTTGTGGTAATACGCCACGGGCTTCAGAGTCTCCGGGTCGCGATAGAGCCCGACATGGCCCACCTTGGCGGCCGGGATGAGCTCCAGGATTCCCTCGACCATGCCGAGGCCCGCGCGCAGAATGGGGACGACTGCTACCTTCTTGCCAGCGAGCACCTTCGTGGTGGTCTGTGTGATCGGGGTGGTAACGGTCGTCTCGGCAAGCTGGAAACTGCGTGTGGCCTCATACGCCTCGAGCATGGCGAGCTCCTTGATGAGCTCGCGAAACTCCTTCGCACCGGTGGCGACGTCGCGCAGAATCGAAAGTTTGTGCTGGACCAGCGGGTGGTCGACGATCACCACATTGCTGGGAAAGGTGCGCGACTCAGTCATGGCAGGACTCCTCTCGTGCGGGCTGTTGTCCTAGAGTTCGGGGTAGAGCGGGTGCAGGCCCAGAAGGGTCTGAACCTGGGCGCGGATGTCATCGAGAACCGCCGCGTCATCTCGCTTGAAGATCGTGGTCGCCAGAAGCCTGCCAACGGTCCTGGACTCCTCCTCGGTGAAGCCGCGCGTGGTCATCGCAGCCGAACCGACCCGGATGCCACTCGTGACGAACGGGCTCTCAGGATCGTTGGGAATCGAGTTCTTGTTGACAGTGAACCCGACCTCCTCGAGGAGCTTCTCGGCCTCTTTGCCGGTGATCGACGCAGGACGCAGATCGACGAGCATCAAGTGATTGTCGGTGCCACCCGAGATCAAGCGCAGACCCTGCTCGACCATCGCCTCGCCCATCGCGCGGGCGTTGACGACGACCTGGTCGATATAGGTCTTGAACTCCGGCTGCATTGCTTCCTTGAACGCAACGGCCTTCGCCGCGATGATGTGCTCGAGAGGGCCGCCCTGCAGCCCGGGAAAGACAGCCTTATCGATTGCAGCGGCGTGCTCGGCCTTGCACAGGATGAACCCGGAGCGCGGCCCGCGCAGTGTCTTGTGTGAGGTCGAGGTGACGAAGTCGGCGTGCGGTACGGGATTGGGATGGGCACCGGTCGCCACGAGCCCGGCGATGTGCGCCATGTCCACCATGAAGTACGCGCCGACCTCCTTGGCGATTCCCGCGAAGCGCTCAAAATCGATGATTCTGGGATAGGCTGACGCACCAGCGATGATCATCTTGGGGCGGTGCTCTCGGGCGAGACGCTCGACCTCGTCATAGTCGATCCGCTCATCGGCATCCAAGCCGTACGGGATCACCTTGAACCACTTGCCCGAATAGTTCACAGGGGATCCGTGGGTCAGATGCCCCCCGTGCGCGAGAGACATCCCCAGGACGGTGTCGCCGGGGTTGAGCATCGCATAGAACACCGCCATGTTGGCCTGTGCGCCGGCATGCGGCTGCACATTCGCGTGCTCGGCCCCGAAGATCGCCTTCACGCGGTCGCGGGCGATGTCCTCGATACGGTCCACGACCTCACATCCGCCGTAGTAGCGCTTGCCGGGCAGCCCCTCCGCATACTTGTTCGTGAGCACGGTGCCGGCCGCCTCAAGCACTGCAGGCGACACGAAGTTCTCTGAAGCAATGAGTTCGATAGTGGAACGCTGACGCGACAGCTCCGCATCGATGAGGGTGGCTATCTCAGGGTCCTGGGCCGGGATGAAACGAAGTGACATATGTATCGGTTCCTTTCCTATCGGACATGATGAAGTCGCGTCGCACGGTATCTCGGTCGCCTCTACTCTTCGGCGCCGGTGATCTTCTCTACTCGGTTCTGGTGCCTGCCGCCCTCGAATGCGGTCTGGAGGAATGCGTCCAAGATGTCCTGATTCACTTGAACCGGGACGAACCGTCCCGATACTGCGACGACGTTCGCATCGTTGTGCTGCCGAGCCAACCGGGCAAACTCAGGATCGGTGACGTTGGCTGCGCGCACGCCGTGGATCTTGTTCGCGGCAATCGCCATGCCCACACCCGTCCCGCAGACGAGCACTCCGAAATCGGCATCTCCCCCGGCGACCGCGCGGCCAACGGCTATAGCGTAGTCGGGGTAGTCGACGGACTCCTCCGCCGAGAAGGTTCCCAAGTCATCAACGACGATTCCTTGCTGCGCCAGGTAGTCCTTCAGGCGCATCTTCTGCTCGAAGCCGGCGTGGTCTGAACCAATAGCAACGCGCATATTCGCGTGAACCCCCTTGGCCGAGCGGTTGAAAGTGTGCCCGATTGTACCGCAACCACCCGCTGTCGGGGACGCCGTGCGACAAGCTCAGACAACGGGCGCGGGCGCCCGGCCCAGAACGGACCGGACGCCCGAATGTCACCTGGCACTGTCAGCTCTGGGCCGCGCCGCTCAGAGCGCTCGCCATGATCTGATCGGTGGGAACGGCGCCTTCGCGCACGACTTCGGGGGCATCGCCTGTGCACAGGACAACCGTCGAGGCCATCTGATGCTGGGTCTCGCCTCCATCGAGAACGATGTCTGCGGCAGTGATGATTCGCAGCTCGATCTCCTCATACGAGTTCGGCGCGTTGTTACCGTGCGTGTTCGCTGACGTCGCGAAGATCGGACCTCCGGCGGCCTGCAGCAGCTCGCGCACTACCTCGTGGTCGGGACTGCGCAGCCCGATCGTGCCGTCCTCGGCGCGGAAGTCGCGAGGGACCTTCTCGGACGCATTGACCACCAGCGTCACCGCTCCGGGCCAGAATGCCCTGGCGATGTTGTGGGCGTACTCGGGGACCGAGACGCCCCAGGTGTCGAGGGCGTCTTCCGTCTCAACGAGCAGGGGAATCGGTAGGTTCGCCGGACGCACCTTCACCTCGAAGATCTCATGCGGGCCGAACTTCGAGTCAGCCAGCGCACCGAGACCGTATACCGTCTCGGTCGGAAAGACTGCAATCCCGCCGTCACGTAGCACTGTGGCGGCGAGATTGATCACTTCTGCTGAAGGATCATCCGAATCGATGTGATAGCACTTGGACATGCTGATCGCCTCCCGTTTTCCGCGTGTCTACTCCGGATCAGGGCCGCCCGGCAAAACGTGCCACGACAATCCTGTCGCGACCGGCTAGGTCGGAAACGACCCTTACCTCTTCATACCACTCTTGCGCCTCTTGCGCTGCGATTCGCACCATTCTTTCGTCGAGTTCAATGGCAATCACGCCACCCGGCTTGAGCCACGCACGTGCATCACCGATAAGGCGGCGGAAGAAGTCCAAGCCATCAGGACCGCCGTCCAACGCAAGATGAGGTTCGAAGCCAGCGACCTCGCGGGGGAGATCGGGCACGTCAGAGCTGGGAATGTAGGGCGGATTCGATATCACCGCATCCAGCGTACCGAGCAGTTCAACCGGCAGCGCCTCGAACAGGTCGCCCACAGCAACCCCCACGCGATCAGCCAGACCGAGGCGCTGCGCGTTCTCGGCAGCCACATCGACGGCGACCTGCGAGATATCAGTGGCCCACACGCGGGCATCAGTCTTCTCCTGGGCAAGCGAAAGTGCAATGCACCCGGATCCCGTACAGATATCTGCGATGATAGGGGCACCCATACTGCCGAGCTCGACAAGCAGCTCGCCCACCAGGATTTCGGTTTCCGGTCGAGGTATGAGCACTCCGGGCCGAACCTTGAGCACAAGGTGGCGGAAGGCGACTTCCCCGGTGACGTACTGGAGTGGCTCTCCCGCAGCGCGACGCCTCACAGACTCCCGAAGCACCGTCCGCTCCTCGGGCGCCAAGGGACGGTCGTGGTAGGCGTACAGCTCGAGCCGCGAGAGACCAGTTGCGGCCGAGAGCAACCACTCTGCGCTACGGCGCGGGTGCTCGTCGCTCCTTTCGGCGAGGAACTCCTGTGTCCAGTCGAGTGCCGCCTTGACCGTCCAGACTCGCTCGCTCACCGGCGCTCCCCTGCCACGCTGATCTAGCCTGCGGCGAATGCCGCGAGGCGCTCGGCCCGATCCGCGGCAGCAAGCCCCTCGATCAGCTCACCGATCTCGCCGGCCATGATCGCCGGCATGTTGTGGATGGTGAGCCCGATGCGATGGTCGGTCACGCGGTCCTGGGGGTAGTTGTAGGTGCGGATCTTCTCGGACCGATCGCCCGAGCCGATCTGGCTCCTGCGCTGCGCCCCCAACTCCGCCTGCTGCTTCTCCAACTCCACCTCGTAGAGCCTGGCTCTGAGCACACGCATGGCAGCTTCCTTGTTCTGGAGCTGCGACTTCTGGTTCTGAGACTGCACAACGGTATTGGTGGGGAGGTGCGTGATTCGAACGGCAGAGTCAGTGGTGTTCACCGACTGCCCGCCAGGCCCGCTTGAGCGGTACACGTCGATGCGCAGGTCGTTGGTATTGATCTGTACTTCGACGTCTTCGACCTCAGGCAGTACCGCAACCGTGGCTGTCGAAGTGTGGATACGCCCCTGCGATTCGGTGACCGGTACGCGCTGCACGCGATGAACCCCAGACTCGAACTTCATCTTCGAGTAGACCTTGTTGCCCTTGATCCGGAACGAGACCTCACGGAATCCTCCGGTGTCCCCCTCGGATGCATCGATCTCCTCGGGCTTCCATTTCTGTAGCTCGGCATAGCGCACGTACATGCGGTACAGATCGCCAGCGAAGATGGCCGCCTCGTCACCGCCAGCGCCCGCACGAATCTCGACGATGATGTCCTTGTCGTCGTTGGGGTCCGCAGGAAGCATCATCACGCGGAGTTCGTCTTCGAGTTGGGGGACGCGTGCCTCGAGCTCTTTGGCCTCTTCTGCCGCGAACTCCTTCATCTCCGGATCGTGCTCGGTCTTCAGAACCTCTTTGGCCTCGTCGAACTGCTGCATGACGCTCAGATACTCTCTCGCTTTGTCAGCGATCGGGGTCTGAGCACTCTGTTCACGAGCAAGTCGCGTGTACTCCTTCTGGTCAGCAAGTACCGCCGGGTCGCCCAGTCTCTGGGTCAACTCGTCGTAGGCAGTCAGGAGCTTCCTCAGCTTGTCGCGCATGTCTAGACCACAGCTTCCGTAGTGGGAACACCTTCTGAATCCTCGGCCTCGAGCATGGCTATGGGCTCTCCACGCTCGCCGGCCTCCTCGGCAAGCTCCCGATCGATCACGAGCTGCGTTGCCACGACCGCGACCTCGACCATGTCGTCATCGGGCTCGCGAGTGGTCATGGCCTGCATCTGGAGTCCGGGCCACAACACGATCTTCACGATCGGGTTGTCCGAGTGGTTGCCAGCCCACTTGACGGTGACCTCGTAGGCGAGGCCTGCAACCAGAGGCATCAGGATGAGCCGAGAGACTATCAGTATCGCCAGCACGCCAAGGCGGCTCTCCCAGCCCAGCAGTGCAGCAATCGGCTTCACCGGCACCAGCGAGAACACGAGAATCGCGATGACCATGACCATCAACAGAAACGAGGTGCCACAGCGCATGTGCTTGGTGGTGAACTGCTGAATCACCGGCACCTCGAGGGGGAGACTGTGTTCGTACGCGTGGATGGTCTTGTGTTCGGCACCGTGATACGCGAAGACGCGCTGTATCTCTCCCATCCGGCTGATCGCCCAGATGTAGAGGAAGAACGCGCCGACACGCAACACCCCATCAACGATGTTCCAGGCGAACGGGTGGTCCTTCGCCGAAACCATCAGGTTGGTGAGGACGGCGGGCAGCACAATGAACAACCCTATCGCCAGCGCGAGCCCAAAGACAAGCGACAGCCCGATTTCCTTGCTGGACAGCTGCTCGTCTTCACTCTCGCCGGACATCGATGCTGATATCGAGAATGCCCGCATGGCGAGGGTCAGCGTTTCGACCAGCGCTACAACCCCCCGGATGATTGGTTTGCGCATCCAGGCGTGCTTCTTGGCAGCCGAGCGCAGATCGTGCGCCTCAGAGTGTATCGAGCCGTCCGGGGTGCGGACCGCAATAGCCCAATTGTACTTGCCGCGCATCATGATGCCCTCGAGAACCGCCTGGCCGCCGATGTGCGTATGGGTGATCGGTCCGTCCAAGCGCTCGACTACGCTGTCGCTCATGAATCCTCCCGTTTGGGGGCACGCGGATAGGGGTCACCGCACGTCATCTTGCCCTCGCGGCACGGACCGCGCCGGCACGGGGCGCCGGCATCCATGAACACATACGGGGCGGTGGGCACTACCAAGTCGAGCATCTCGAGTGCGAGTGCACGGATTTCCCACTGTGCACGCTTGCAGCAACGCACTTCGAAGAAGTGGAGCAACTCGCGTACGTTCATCGTTACGGCGATCTTCGTTTCGGTGGCATTGGGCAGCAGATAGCGAGCATCCTCGGCGCTGACTCCCGAATCGATGAGGTCACGATAGGCCGCAAACGCCGCCGTGTTGGCCGCGTCAAAACGTTCTTTGACCTTCGGATCCGCCGCGACAGCTGGCGGAACGATGAACGCCGGCTCCTGGGCAAAGGACACATACCGCTGCGACTGCTGGTTGTAGCTCGCCAGCCGATGGCGCACCAACTGATGCGTGAGAGCGCGCGACACGCCATCAATCGCGAACGTGTAGCTCGCGTGTTCGAGCGCCGAGAAGTGCCCGCTCGTCATGATCGTCTTGAGCACTTTGTGCACGGCGTCATCGCTCATGTGGTCCATGAGCTCGGCTGCCCCTACCGGCGCGTAGCACAGGCGGGCGGCAACGGCCATCGCTCGCTCAGGCTCGGGCGTGTGGTACAGCAGGCGGACGTCCATGAGGCACTTCCTGACGTGAGAACGGCCGAACAACGGGCCTCGGCTACCCAGCAAAAGAGGGAGGCGCTTCGACTGGTCGAGGCGCCTCCCCATTCTAGTCGTGCGTGCGCTGCTAGCGCGAGTCTACTCGGCGCTCTCCTCGGCAGGGGCCTCAGCCTCGTCGGCGGTCTCGACGGCAGGAGCCGCTTCGACAACCTCGGCCTTGGCCTCATCGCGGGACACCTTGGTCTCGTACTGAGCTGCCTTGGCGGCCTTCTCGGCAGCCTTGGCCTCGCGCTCCTGCTTGGCCTGCATGGCGACTTCTTCGCCGGCCTTGCGACGAGCTTCCTTCTCGGCAGCTTCCTTCTCCAGCGTGACAGCCGCGGCGTTGCCGAACTTGTCGCTGAAGCGCTGGACGCGTCCACCGGTGTCAACGAACTTCTGCTGACCGGTGAAGAACGGGTGGCACTGGTTGCACAGTTCTACGTGCAGCTCGCCGCCCGCGGTCGAGTGGGTCGCGAAACGGTTGCCGCATGAGCAGACGACCGTCGACTCCTTGTAATCAGGATGAATACCTTGCTTCACGTTCAGACACCTCCGATAGCGCCTTGGTTTCCGACCAAGGCTGGACAGCCCGCGTAGTGTATCACCGCTTACCAAGCGCAGCAACGGATACGAGGCTGTTCTACAAATCGATACCGTTGCTCTTCTCGCCGGCCTTGCGTGCCATCTTGGCGAGGAACTCCATGTTGCTGTTGGTCTGCTTGAGACCCTTGATAAGCATATCCATCGCGCGCTCGGGGCTGTTCACCCCATGCAGGATTCGGCGAACACCCCAGACGAATGGCGCCTCCTGAGGATCAAGGAGCAGTTCCTCCTTGCGGGTGCCGGACGTGATGACGTCGATGGCGGGGAAGATACGCCGGTCGGCCAGACCGCGGTCCAAGCGCAGCTCCATGTTGCCGGTGCCCTTGAACTCTTCGAAGATGACTTCGTCCATCTTCGAACCGGTGTCCACGAGCGCCGTGGCCAGGATTGTAAGCGAGCCACCGAACTCGATGTTGCGAGCAGCTCCGAAGAACTTCTTGGGCGGATAGAGGGCCTGCGAATCCACACCGCCGGAGAGGATGCGTCCTGATGCGGGCGAGGCAAGGTTGTAGGCGCGCGCGAGACGGGTGATCGAGTCGAGAAGAATGACCACGTCGCGGCCGCTCTCCACCAAGCGCTTGGCCCGCTCGATGACGAGTTCCGCAACAGCGATGTGCTGCTCGGACGGCATGTCGAAGGTAGACGACACGACCTCACCGTGGATGGAGCGCTCCATGTCGGTGACTTCCTCGGGCCGCTCATCAACGAGCAGGCACATGAGATAGACATCCGGGTCGTTCGCAGTGATGGCGGCTGCCACGTCCTTGAGAACGGTAGTCTTGCCGGCCTTTGGGGGCGAAACGATAAGACCGCGCTGCCCCTTGCCGATGGGCGCGACGAGGTCGATGGTGCGAGCCGTCATGAACTGCGCGCCGTGCTCCATGCGCAGACGCTGGTCAGGGTAGACCGGCGTGAGGTCCGCGAACTTGGGCCGACCCTTTGACGCCTCAGGGGGGAACCCGTTTATGGTCTCAAGGCGATGGATAGCCGCGTACTTCTCGTTGTCTCTCGGTGGGCGCACCTGACCAACAAGGTAGTCACCTCGGCGCAGCTCGTTGCGGCGTACGGCCGACATCGAGACGTAGACATCACGATCACCCGGGAGATACCCGCTGGTGCGAACGAAGCCATAGCCTTCCGGCAGGACGTCGAGGACACCGTTGATCTCGATGAACCCCTCCTGCTTAACCTTCGCTTCGAGAACGGCGTCGATGAACTCGTCCTTCTTCTTCAGGACCTTCACGTCGAGTTCCAGCTCGATGGCCATGGCCTTGAGCTCGGCTACCGTCTTGGCTTCGAGTTCCGGCCTGGTGATCGAGGGTGCCGGTTCGGCCGGTGCACCACCGCCGCGACGGCCGCGCTTGCGAGGACGGGCGCTCACGCGTTCTTCACCTTCTCCCAGTCAGCAAGGAAGGACTCGAGCCCACGGTCGGTCAACGGGTGCTTCACGAGGTTCTTCAGTACAGCGAACGGCACGGTAGCGATGTCAGCGCCCATGAGGGCGGCCTGCGTGACGTGATTGGCCGAGCGAATCGACGCGGCGATCACCTCGACATCGTGGCCGAAGTCGTAGTTCGCGAGTGCCGTGACCACCTGAGAAAGCTGGTCGATGCCGTCCTCGGAGATGTCATCGAAGCGCCCCACGAACGGCGAGATGTACGAGGCACCCGAGCGGGCCGCGAGCATCGCTTGGGGAACGGTGAAGCACAGCGTCATGTTGACCTTGATGCCCTTGTCGGAAAGCGCCTTGGTGGCGGCGAGTCCTTCAGGCATCGTGGGCACCTTGACGATGAGGTTCGGGGCGATTGCGGACAGCGCCTCACCCTCGCGCACGATCTCGTCCCGATGCAGCCCAACCGTCTCTCCGCTGACCGGGCCATCGACGATATCGCAGATGCGCTTGAGGTGGTCGTGGAAGTCCGCGAGCTTGCCACCCTCGCGTGCGTACAGCGTCGGGTTGGTGGTCACTCCCGCGAGTACACCCCAACTCGCCGCCTCTTCGATCTCGGCGATATTCGCCGTGTCCAAGAAGAACTTCACTTAGCCGTTCCTTTCGTTCGTGTCACCGGTCCTTGTTGACCGGCCCCTGTCGTTCAGTTTTCGATTGCGGCGGTGACGACGTACTCGAGCACATCCGCCACGGTTCGGTCCAGCTGGTGGCTGTAGACCACCGGAATACCGTTCTCACGCGCCAACTCTTCGATGTAGCTGCCAAGCACCCGTATGCTTTCGAACCCCGCACGGTATCTATCGAGGGGTCGCGATCCTTCGGTCTGCGCTTCTCGGATGTGGAAATGGCTCAGATGGGAATCCTCATCGTTCACACCGATGACGAGCTGAACCACACGAGCACCTTCGAAGCTACGGGGATCAAGGTATCCCGGCACGAGGTGAATTCCCTCGATGACCATCGACGTTCCCTCGAGGACAGCTCTGGCGATGAGTGACTTCACACCCGAAGACACAACGGCAGTCTGTTCGCGGAAGCCGACGATGACGGGATTGGCGCCCTGTGGCACCGGGACTCTCAGACCCTTCCACGCATTGAACGCGCTTTCGTGCACCGCGGGCATGAGGTCTTGGCTGAATATACCACGCATGACTTCTCGAATGGAATCCGTTGAAGATATACGTGTGATTCCCAGCCGGTGGGCCACCTCCGTGGCGATCGTGGACTTGCCCACACCGGTGGTGCCACCCACAAGCACGATGAGCGGACGATCGAGCCGAGACACGTCGCCGATCCGCAGGTAGCGGCGGGCGTAGTCCTCACCGGCCATCGACTTCAGATACTCGGTGGTCATCTCGCGCAGGCGCTTGCTCGAGACCTTCAGTTCGTCTCTTCCGCGCAGGTCGTCTTGGACCTGCTTCGCAATCACGTACGCACGACTGGGTGGCAGACCCGTCGCCATGAGCGACTGCGCCAGGAGTCCCTTGCTGAACGGAAGGTCGTGCGCCTTGTCCGTGATGGTGATAATGGCCCCAGGTTCGGACATCACAATTCCCCTCCGATACGCATCCGGCCGCGCTTGATTGCGAGCCGCGCCGCAGCGTCGACCAGTTCCCCAAGATCCTGCCCATCCACGGCCACTGGAACGTTGTCGCACAGAACCGTGGGGACTCCTGCTTCCTCCCCCGCTTCTGCGACCACGTCGATTGCAGCCGCTTTGAGTTCGGTAACCAGCGTGTCGAACTCACCGGCATACCGGAGCAGATCCTCCCTCAGTCGTGATCGATCGCTGAGGTTGGTACTGACCGCGACGACGTGTGCGCCGTACTCCTCGGCCAGATACTCGCCTAGCTTGCCCGCGATGGCAGCAGGGGCCGTGGTCGCGAAGAGCACCCTTCGTCCGGCTATCGGTTGCAGCGGAACAGGGCGCAGCGTCGTGGCCACAACCGGTAGCTCGGGCGCGATGCGCGCAATCTCCTCGCGGATGCGCTCTACGTCGTGAGCCGACGCTACAGGCTCCTCGGCCGAGGAGATCACCGCCAGGTCCGCTCGGGAGATGCGGTATGGCCCGAAATAGTCACTGACGTAGCCGGCACCACGGCCCGCCCCGATGACGAGGACCGACGCATCGGCAAAGACCGGCGGAATCGCCGATCCGGAGCCTTCGAGCACGAGCAGCTCCTTGCCAAGCGAGTCTGCCAGAATCGCTCCCTCGGGCACGTTGCTGAAGAAGGTCTCCCCCGCCATCCCGCCGCCGCACCGCCGGCATCCTACCGTTGTCACGCGGCTCATGACCGCGTCTTCGTAGTTGTCGCTCGAGGCGTGCTCACCCTGGCGGGCGAGTTCCAACAGGTCCGGCGTCGTGAGCTCGACCTGGTCTCCGTGGATGAGCTCGGGCTGCGCGGGACCGCCCCGACCCATGGCCAGTACAACGATATCGAGTCCGGCCGCCTTGAGCTGCCGAGCCACAAAAGCCGATACCGCGGTCTTTCCCACCCGCTTGCCGGTCCCGATGATGCCCAGCGCAGGCGTGGAAGTGCGCACGCGATCGACCGGGGCCGTGAACACGAAGTCCGCGCCACGATAGTCGACGCCCAGCGACAACGCGAGCGAAGCCAACCTGAGCCGGTCCGCCGAGGAGACCACTGGCTCATCCGAGAGGTCGACCACCTCGTCGGGAGCATACTGTTCCAGTGCCGCGCGCACCGCGTCCTCGGGAGTCGCGCCCGTGATCAGCGGCACCCCGTAGGTGGTCGAACCGCGGTCGAGATCGACCTTCTCGGTACCGCCCAGGAATACCGCCGCAACGACCTCGCACTCATGAGCGAGCTCGCCCAGCGCGAACCGCACGACCGGCGGGTAGTGCTCCCCGTCGATGAGCGCCACCGCGCGCTTCACTCCGGCTCCCCTTCGCCGAGAAGCTCGTAGCCACCTGCAGGCGGACCTTCGTTTTCACGCCACCGACAGTAGCGCTTGTTCACGTCATGGAAGTCCGCCACTACCTGAGCGTCGACATACGGCTCTTTCAGAAGCACACGCACGTGTGAGTCCTCGCGAATCTCGATGACGTTGTAGCAGGGGCGCACCTTGCCGCGCAACCGGTGGGTGCAGCACGTGCCGGCGTTGACGATGAGCATGTCCTCAAGCCGCCAGACGTTGGGAACATGCTTGTGCCCACACAACACCAGATCGACTCCGTTGTTCGCGAGTACCCGCAGAAGATCGCCAGCGTCGTGGACGATGTTGCGCTCACGCCCCGTTCCCGGCACAGGCACCAGGTGGTGGTGCATGGCGAGAACCTTGAACCCGTCGGTGGATTTCGCGAAACGCTCCTCTATCCATGTGTAGCGCTCGCGCCCCACCCGACCGGTGTCCAGGTCCGGTTCGCTCGAATCGATGCCCAAGATGTGGGCATCCCGGTATGCCAACTCGGTGCTGCGCGACCCGAAGAGTTCGGTGAAGTGCTCATCACCCACATTCCTCGCGTCATGGTTGCCCAGCAGCACGACCCTTCTATTGCAGGCGATGCGCTCGATCAGACTGTGAGCCGCCTCGAACTCGTGCCTGAACCCCATGTCAGTGAGATCCCCCGTCACCACCACGATGTCGGGGCACAGCAGATTGAGTTCGTCGATCACCCGCTTGGCGAGCGAGGGGATGTGATACCGCGACCCGCAGTGCAGGTCGGAGATGTGGGCGATGACCGTCGGCTCACTCACGTCGGACCCCCTCGTCTGTGCCTACCGCGGCAGCGCGCTGCGCACTGCCGCGTCACGGTTTCCGGACAACGCCTCGAGATTCCCAAGCTGGCGCGAGATACCCAGAAGCGAACCCAGCAGGTCGCCGAACTGGTCCTCGTAGGTGATGGTCTCGTACTTCCCCTTGATACCGCCGCGTTTGGCCGCCGCGTCCATCGCATCCTGATAGGTCCCGAGCCTGTCGATCAGTCCGAGCTTCTTTGCCTCTTCGCCGTTCCACGCCCAGCCGGTGGCCATGCTCTCCACCTGCGATCGGGGGAGACTGCGCCCCTCGGCGACGATATCGATGAACTGCCCGTAGGCCTCATTGACCGAACCCTGTATGAGCGCGCGTTCTTCTTTTGAGAGCGGCCGGTAGAGACTGCCCGCGTCCTTGTACTTCCCTGCAGTGATGACCTGGAAGTTGACTCCGACCTTGCCGAGCAGCGCTCCCACGTTGGGAATCTCCGAGATCACACCGATGCTTCCAACCGCCGAGCCGGGCATCGCCCATATCTCATCTGATTGTGACGCGATCATGTACGCCCCCGACGCGCCCACATCGCCCACCGACACAACGACAGGCTTCGAGCACTGCTTGATGTAGCGCGCGATCTCCTCGCTTGCAGCGACCGTCCCTCCGGGAGAGTCGACCCGCAAGACTATCGCCTTGACCCGTACGTCTTCCTCGGCGCGCTTGAGCAGCTCGTAGAAGTATTCCGGGGTCACTACACCGCTCACATTCGAGCCAGAGCCGGCGATCACTCCATCGACATGGATGACGGCTACTGCTCCTCCGCCGCCTGTCGCACCGGAGTTGAAGCCCTTCCCAGCCAGAAGAACGAAGGGTATCGTGCACGAACCGACGATGAGCAGCATCAGAAGCGCGACTCCCAGCGTCCACCAGATCCACGCCTTGCTACGCCGCGGCACAGCGGACGTGACCGACGGCACCGCGGTCACATAGGCCGGAACTACGCCCACCTGCTGCGGAACCGTCGGAATCCTGGACGTGCCGGCTTCAGGTGGGATCGGGGGGTGACCTTGGTCAGCCATCAGGCGCCCTTTCGAGGATTTGAGCACCACCGAATGTCAGATGGGGTGCGGGGATACAGATGATTCTTCCCCAGCAAGGGGGGTCGGTCAATCACGCGAGGCCTTAGAGCAGCCGTGCCCCTGTGCGATCCACTCTCAGCGCCTGCGGTGCGCGGCGCGTCCCAAGTGCACGAATGCGCTCGGCCGCCCTGTCGGCGACCTGCTGCGCAAGAGCGTGTGCGAGTTCATCAGTGTCGCCTGCAACCAGCCCGATCACCGTGGGCCCTGCGCCGGAAAGGGCCACTCCGGCTGCGCCGGAGTCTCTCAGGATGTCATGGACCTCTCTCAGGTCAGCGACCGCAGCGGCCCGGTACGGCTCATGCAGTCGGTCCGCAAGTGCGGCACCCAGAAGCTCCGGTCTGCCCACCGCGATGGATGCCGCGAGAAGTCCTGCGTGAGCCACATTGAACGCCGCATCTTCGTGGGGCACTGCGTCAGGCAACATCGCGCGGGCCACGCGCGTAGCGAGCTCGGCGATCGCGGGCACTACGACTGCCGCGAGACCGCGTGCAGGCTCAAACCGCGCGAAACGCGGGCCACCAACATCGGTCCAACATACGGTGAAACCACCCACGAGCGCTGCGGCGACGTTGTCCGGGTGCCCCTCGATCTCTGTGGCCAGCTCAAGAACCCGCTGCTCTCCAAAATCGACGCCGACAAGTGCCTGACCCAGCAAGAGTCCCGCGATGATGGCTGTTGAGGACGAACCCAGTCCCGAACCCGTGGGCACCTGATTGACGCAGCCTATCTCGGCCCGCAGCTCGGGGTGCCCTGCCTCGGCGAACGCGCGCGCCATGGCCACAGCGGCAAGGTTGGTTCCGTCGGTTGCCAGCGCGCCGGCTCCCGCACCCGAAACCACGACTCGCCACTCAGGCGCGAGTTCCGCCTCGAAGCGGTTGTGCAGATCCAAGGCGAGGCCGAAGCTATCGAACCCCGGACCGAGGTTGGCCGATGTAGCCGGAACGAGAACCGCAGCTCCCATGCGACTAGATATCTTCTACACGGATGACGGCTGCAGTACGCGACACCACGTCAAGCGCCTCGATCTCGGACAAGGCCGAGCGCACAGACGCTTCACGGGCACAGTGCGTGACGTACACGATTTCGGCCACGCCCTCCTCCGCCCGCTTCTGGATGACCGAGGCGATCGACACCTCATGGGCGCCAAACACACTCGCGACGGCCGCGAGCACGCCGGGCTTGTCGGCGACTTCGAGCCGGATGTAGTAGCCGGTTTCGAGATCTGCGATGTCGCGCAGAGGCAGCACCTCGGTGCAGGTGCACCCCACAGTGGGCGCGCTGCCGCTCTGGATGCGACGAGCGACCTCGATCAGGTCGCCCACCACAGCAGAAGCAGCAGGCAGTGAGCCTGCACCCTCGCCAAAGAACATCGTCTCACCCACAGAGTCGCCCACCACGTAGATCGCGTTGTAGACGCCGTTGACACTAGCGAGAGGGTGAGACGTGCGGATCATCGTAGGATGAACGCGAATATCGACACCGGAGTCGGTACGGCGTGCGATTGCGAGCAGCTTGATGGTGCTGCCCATCTCGCGCGCATAGGCGATATCGGCGGGTGAGAGCGAGCGGATTCCCTCGGTGGGAACCTGACTCATCACGACCCGGCTGTTGAAGGCGATGGAAGCCAGAATGGCAATCTTGGCAGCGGCGTCGTGGCCGTCCACGTCTGCGGTGGGATCCGCCTCCGCGAAGCCGCGGGCCTGCGCCTCGGCGAGCACCGTATCGTAGTCGAGCCCGTCGTCGGCCATACGGGTGAGCATGTAGTTGGTTGTGCCGTTGACGATTCCCATCACGGTGACGATCTCGTTGCTGGTCAGGGAGTGCTTGAGCGGTTCGATGATGGGGATTCCGCCGCCGACCGATGCTTCGAAGCGGATGTCGACGCCCGAGGCTTCCGCCGCCACCATCACCTCTTCGCCTGAGGTCGCCATCAGCGCCTTGTTGGCGGTCACGACGCTCTTGCCGGACGCGAGCGACTTCAGTACGACGTCACGCGCGATACCCGTCCCGCCGATAAGCTCGATGATCACATCGAGTGACGGATCGTCGATGAGCGCCTGGGCATCATCGGAGCACGCCTCGGCGGCAAGGCCTAGATCAGCGAAGCGGGCAGTATTGCGATCGGCGAACCGGGCCAGCTCGATATCGACTCCGGCACGACGTCGGAAGTCCTCACGATGACGGCCCAGGATCTCTATGACACCGGATCCAACGGTGCCAAGGCCGATAAGACCAACACGGATGGTGCGCATGGAGAACCTCCGGGAGACGTTGTTGAGACGCACTGAATGGCGTGCAGCCTATTCTACCCGAGAGTGGCCGCGAGCCACCGGTCAGACGGACAAGACCCGCCGACGCACCGCAGCCGCTACGGTGAGCCCTTGGCCCAGTGCAGGTACTCAGCCAGGTCGGCCTCTCGCGCCTCAGGCGTACCAAGCTCCAGTTCACGCCGATACTCCGCGGCGGCGATAAGATCACGCGGCTCCATCCGCGCCACACCGACCCACATCTCAAGCTTGGCCAGATTGCCATCGCTGACCTTAAGCGCCGCCAGCATCAGCCGACACGCAGTCTCGTCCGCTTCCTCACCGCAGTCCGGTGCAGGAGCGAGATCGGCGAGATAGACAGCGGCGTGCGTGTGGGCGGGCGCGGGGAAGCATTCGCGCAACCGCGCATTCACTGTCCGAGAATCCCAAAACGACGCCTTGTACCCGAGCTCATCAGGGTGGTTCGGTTCCGGCGTCTCCACGCTGCTACTCAAGACCCTTGTCGATGAATGTGCGCAGGGTCGAGGCGTCGGCCGCGCCGTCTAGCCGGGCAATCTCGGTCCCATTCGTGGCGACGATTATCATCGACGGAAGGGTGGTCACCCGATGATCGTCAGCGATCTTCGCACTTGACTCGTCTGTGTTCACCGCGCCGTAGATCACGAACTCGACCTTTCCCGCATACTCTGACTGTAACCCGTTGACCACGGGCCTCATCTCAGCGCACGAGGGTCAACTTGGGTCGCCGAATATGTATAGCGTAGGCAGCCCGGAAGCCGATGGCGCCCACACCGTTCCGGGCGCGGCCCCGTCAGCCACCTGTGTCGAGACGCAGCCCCCCGCACCCACAACAAGCAGCGCGAGGAACGCCATCATCACCAATATCGTGCGGAGCCTGATCATCGATCAAGCATACCCGAGCCGAGCCGACGCGTGAACGCCGCGCCGCTCCTCCCGCCGAGCCTCAGCCCAACTCACACTTCATCAGATCGTCGTAGGTCTCGCGCCGCACGGCCCAGCGCCAGCCACCGTCGACGACGAACACGACACCGGGGCGCACCTGCTTGTTGTAGTTGCTGCTCATGGACTGGCAGTATGCCCCCGTTGCGCACACACACAGGATGTCTCCGACATCCGGGCACTGCAGAGGCGCATCGTTGACTACGATATCCCCGCTCTCGCAGTGCTTCCCCGCGACCGTGGCCACCATCTCGCGCGGCCTGTCCGCCTTGTTGGCGATCATCGCCTCGTAGTGCGCATCGTAAAGGGATGTACGGATGTTGTCTGACATGCCGCCATCGACCGCCACATAGGTGCGGATGTTGGGAATCTCCTTGATCGAGCCCACGGTATAGAGGGTCACACCCGCATTGGCAACGATAGAGCGTCCCGGCTCGACGGCCATGCGCGGCACGGTCAGCCCGTGCTTCTCGCACTCCGCCTTGATCCCGTCGACCACCACTTTGCCGTAGTCCTTGATTGTCGAGGGCTCGTCCGGAATGCCGTAGGCGATGCCCAGTCCGCCGCCCGTATCGAGCATGCCGACCCCGACGCCCGTCTCGGCCTTGATCTCAGCGATGAACTCGACGATGACCTCGATGGCCTTGGAGAAGCTGTTCAGGGCGAAGATCTGGCTGCCGATGTGCATGTGCAGCCCGTCGAAGTCCAGTCCGGGCAGCTCGATTGCCCGCTTCACGGCAGCCATCGCGAGTCCCTGATTGCGGCCGAAGCCGAACTTGGAGTCCTCGGCGCCGGTCATGATGAAGTCGTGCGTGTCTGCCTCGACTCCCGGGGTGACGCGCAGGAGCACTTTCTGGTTGATGCCTCGCTCACTTGCCAGAGCGCTCAGGCGGTCCATCTCCTCGAAACTGTCGACAACGATGCGGCCAACCTTGGCATCGAGACACTCGGTCAGCTCGACAGGGGTCTTGTTGTTCCCATGGACATAGATGCGATCCATCGGAAAGCCCGCTCGGCGCGCGAACGCCAGCTCTCCACCGCTGGAAACGTCCAGGCAGCACCCCTCGTCAGCCACGATCTTCAACATGGCAAGCGACATGAATGCCTTGCCCGCGTAAACGACGTCCACGTCTTTCCAGTGATAGGTGGTCCACTTCACATACTCCGAAAGCTGGTGGCGGATGGTCGCCTCGTCCATCACGTAGACCGCGGTTCCCGCTTCGGCTGCGAGATCGACCATATCCACTCCGCCGATCCACAGGTGGCCATCTTTCACCTGCGCGGTCATGGGCAGCACGGACATGAGGTCGTGACCCGTCTTGAGGTCCGGCGTCGCCGGCGGTCGCGGTGCGCTGGGTCTACCCATGGTGATCCCCTTCGAGAAAGTTCTTAGCTCACACTAAGTCCAACAATTCGTTGATACTAATCTATCTCGTCTCGTGCGACAAGTCACATGCTCTCGGGAGCGCTGACTCCCAGCAGCGCGAGAACACAGCGTAAGGCTCGCCGTGCCGCATCCACCGCGTACAGGCGCGCAGCGGTCAGTTCCACATCATCGCTGACGACACGACACCGCGTATAGAACTGATGGAAGCCAGTAGCCAGGTCCTCGGCATAGCGCGTCAGTTTGTTGGGGGCCAGATCACGCGCAGCAGCCTCGACCACCTCCGTGAACTCGCCTAGGCGGCGCATGAGTGCCAACTCAGCAGGCGCATCAAGGAGCGACAGGTCAGCTGTGGGTCGGACGACCTCGACAGCGAGCGAATCCGCATCCACAGCCGTGGATGACACCGCCTCCCCTGCCGCCTTGCGCATGATCGAACAGATGCGGGCGTGTGCGTACTGCACGTAGAACACCGGGTTATCGGCCGACTGCTGACGTGCAAGTTCGATATCGAAATCCACCTGCTGATCGGTGGAGCGCCTCAGGAACCAGTAGCGCGCGGCATCAGCACCAACCTCATCAAGCAACTCCTCGAACGTAACCATCTCACCCGTGCGCTTGCTCATGCGCACGGCCTCGCCGTTGCGGAAGAGGTTCACGAGCTGGCCGATGACCACATCGAGTTTGCCTTCGTGGCCCAGCGCCGCGCATGCGGCCTTCATCCGGGCCACATAGCCGTGGTGATCGGCGCCCCAGATGTTGATGACCCGGTCGAAACCGCGATCGAACTTGTTCTTGTGGTACGCGATATCCGCCGCGAAGTAGGTGTACTCCCCGTCAGCCTTGACCAGGACCCTGTCCTTGTCGTCGCCGAAGTCGGTCGAACGGAACCACGTGGCACCATCCAGCTCGAAGATGTACCCCGCATCCCGCAGCGCGGCGATGCCGTCCTCGACAGCACTCGGCCCGCCGCCGGGGGCACTCGCGTGAAGCGTTCTCTCCGAGAACCACACGTCGAAGTCGACTCCCATTCCATGGAGCACGCGCTTCAGATGCTCGAGAACCTGCACGTACGCCTTCTCGCGGAAGTACTGCTCGCGCTCGTGTGGCGCGGCGTCGAACCAGCAGGTGCTTTCGGCCTCGAATATCTCCCGAGCGATCTCCGTGATGTAGGCGCCCTGATACCACTCGTCAGCGAACTCGACTTCAGCGCCGCAGAGCTCCAAATAGCGGGCCGAGACGCTCGCGCCGAAGATGTCCATCTGGACACCGGCGTCGTTGACGTAGAACTCGCGCTCGACCTTCCACCCAGCGTGCTCAAGCACGCGGGCCATCGCATCGCCAAGCGCGGCCCACCTGCCGTGACCGACGTGCATGGGGCCGACGGGGTTCGCCGAGACGAACTCGACCTGGACGCGCCTGCCGTGTCCGATGTCGACCCGCCCGAACGCGCGGTCGGCCTCGGATGCCTCTTTCAGTACGCGCTGCAGTGCCATCGGGGAGAGGCGCAGGTTGATGAATCCGGGCCCCGCTATCTCAACGGCGGCAATGTCGGCATCTTCTGAGAGATGCGACGCGATGACCTCGGCGATCTGGCGCGGGTTCATGCCCGCTGACTTCGCGCTTCGCATCGCGACACTCGTGGCCCAGTCGCCATGAGATGGGTCACGCGGGCGCTCGACCGCGGGGTCGGGAACCTGTTCGAGCGGAAGCTCACCAGCGTCGATTGCAGCAGTGATCGCAGTGGTGACAAGCGCGGAAATGGCGTCTCTCACGGCTGTAGAACCTCTCGCCCGGCATGCTGATGTGACCAGCAAGTATAGCGCATGGACATCTCGGCCCACGCCCGTCAGGGCGAGTCGCGATCACCCGGTGGTGCTATGCGGTCACGAGCAGCGTATCCGCGTATTCGCCATCGTTGGGGAACATGTCATGGGGAACACGATCGCGACCGAGGCTCTCGAAGATCCGGTGTCGCGCACAGGTGAAATGGTCACCCAAGCAGTACCGGTTCTTGAATATGTCGGCCATTGCAGGCATGTTGTCCATCTTGTCGTGGAAGAACGGGCATCCAGGCAGGCATTCGCATTCGTTCATCGAGCTCACTTCCTTCCTAGTGACGGACGAGGGCCGCGGAGAAGCGCTTGGGGAGCAGACCGTAGAGATAGCACCCCAGGCAGAAGTCCGCGAACGCATCCAGTGAGGCGACTCCGATGAAGAGCGCCGCCACAACGTTGAACCAGAACATCGAATGGAACGAATACGCCATCATCAGGGCAATGCTCGACATCAACCCCGCCAACAGCGCAGCGAACCGCTTGGGGGCGGAGTCGACACGCCTGCTCTCGAGCTCGAGCATCCTGACTACGAACCTTGAGACCATGCAATTAGGGCTACAGGCGAAACCGGCCACGATCTTGACAAGGTAGTCCAGCGCCAGATAGCCGAGAATCCAAGGTGACTTCGTGACGACCGCCGCAACCAACAAGGCGACAACCAGTGTCGCGTTCACACGTGCCGCAGCCTCGTCGACTTTCTCGCCCCCAATGGGACATTGAGCCACTCGTTCCACCATCTTGATCACCGCCCGCTGCTTGGTTCGCAACGCCCGCTTTCGCAAGTCCCCAAGTAACCTATCGGCACCTTAAGGTTGAGCAATATACCCTGTGGGGTTCCGGTTCTCGAGGGCGGTCACTTGTGGTAGGGCTCGCCTCTGGCGATACGGAAGGCGCGATAGACCTGTTCCAGCAGCACGATTCGCGCGAGATTATGCGGCAGAGTCATCGGCCCGAAAGAGAGTCGCTCGTCGGCCTCTGCCAAAACCGGCGCGCCCAAGCCAAGCGAGCCACCGATGATGAACGCGACATGGCTGCGTCCTTCAAGACCGAGTTGGCCCAAACGTGCCGAGAAGCGCTCGCTGGACAGCTGAGATCCGGCAATCTCCAGCGTTATCACATAGGCGCCCGCTGGGAGGGCCTTCAAGACATCTGCGGTCTCATCGGCGAGAGCTCGTGCTTCGCCGCCGCGCCCCGGGTCGCGGTCGGCCACTTCGACCACACGAACGTCGGCGTACGAGCCCATCCGCTTGAGGTACTCGGCGGCGGCGTCACGCCAGTAGGATTCCTTCAGTCTGCCTACTGCGATGAGTGTGATTCGCACGGCTGCCTTAAGGGCGATCAGCGTCGGAACCGAGAGTCACCTGAACGGTACGTTGCGTGTCGCCTCGCACCAACTGCACAGGGATGGTATCCCCGATCTTGTTCTCTCGGATCACGGTGAACACATCATCGACTCCGGTGATCGTCTTGTCTCCGATCTTGATGATGATGTCCCCGCGCTGGATGCCAGCGGCTTCAGACGGCGAGTTCGGCTGCACGAAACGAACCAGCGCACCGGACTGAACCGGAAGCCCGAACTGTGTGGCAAGCGCCTCGTCGACGGTCTCGGTGCTGACTCCCAGGTAGGGATGCACTGCACGACCGTTGTCGATGAGTTGCGTCGCAATATCGAGCGCGAAGTCGACAGGGATCGCAAAGCCGATGCCGGCGGACTGCGGGGCGCCGACCGAACCTGAAGGCGACTGGATGAGCGTGTTGATTCCAACCAGCTTGCCGCTGGAATCGACGAGCGCACCTCCGGAGTTGCCTGGGTTGATAGCCGCATCGGTCTGGATGAGGTTCGTGTAGGTCGTGAGGTCGTTTTGGCCAGACACCAGTGACGAACGGTTGAGAGCCGACACGATGCCTACTGTCACCGTCTTTTCAAGGCCAAAGGGGCTTCCCACGGCCATGACGTACTGCCCTACCTTGAGGTCCTTGGACTCACCGGGCTCGATGGCTGGGTAGTCGCCGTCCGGAATCTTGATGACAGCAAGGTCGCTCGACGGATCAGTGGCCACAACGGTCGCGGTGAGATCCTCCACTCCCACGGTCACAACAAGCCGAGAGGCGCCTTCGACAACATGGTTGTTCGTGAGGATGTATCCGTTCTTGCGAATGATGACCCCTGAGCCGTTTCCGACATCCTGTGTGACCTGTTGGCCGGAGAAGGGGTCGTATCCCGCTTGGCTGATCGTCACGTTCACCACGGACGGAACCACCTTGGCGGCAACAGCCTCGGAGACATCGGCCATGCTGCTGCCGGCTTTGATCGTGACCGCCTGCGTTGCAGCGACGGGCTTCGGCGCGCTGGCGGTAGACCGGAGCGGCTGCGAGCCGGGCATCAGGCCGAGCGCCCACACGACCGCCACGGACACGAACAGCCCTCCGACCACGGCCCCCACCGCAGCAGAGCTGACCACGGCAGCACTGGACCAGCGCTTGCGCACCGCTGGCTCCTCGCAGGGCTCGTCACCCTCGCCGGTGTAGTCGCAGACTGGAAGCTCTCCGCTTACTTCGGTGTACATGACGGCACCCGAAGCCTCTTGTATCGGATGGGGTTCTGGGTCGGCCATCCAGGAGATAGCATCGCCTTCTGCACCGTCAGGCTCGGGGGTAACGGGTTTCGTGAACTGCTCGTTGTCGCTCATACTCACACCTCTTCGTCACTGAAGTGTCGGTTCGAATCCGAAGGACGCCTAGCAGCAACGATTGTACCCGCGATGTAGTGCCTCACCTGGAACGGGCAGCGTTTCACAGAAGAAGTACAGAACCTCGTCACCCGGAACCCACGGTTCCTCTAGGACAGGGAGGCCTGCAACAGGCTGATGAGCGGCTCGGCGATCAGCCCGAGGCCCAGACTGAGTCCGGCGAGCACGACGATCACTGTTCCTGCCAGCGCGGGGGCTTGCGGATACTCCGTCGCGTCCACAGGAGCAGGGATGCCGGTCTCCTCAGGAGCGCCCTCGCCCGGCGTGAACATCGCGCGGATGACCGCGAACGCATATCCGCCTGCGACCACGCTCATGAGTACGGCGATGAGAACCGGGATGAAGTAGCCTGCGCGGTATGCGGCCGACAACACGCCAAGCTTGCCGTAGAAGCCCACCATCGGCGGGAATCCTATGATGGAGAACAGATAGACCACTGCCGACCAGGCAGCGACCGGCCGACGCTTTACCAGCCCGGCGATGTCAGCGAACGTGCCGCCCTCTTGGGCGACCACGAGCATCAGCCCCAGCACGCTCACCGCATACACCGCGACAAGAAAGACGGCAGACGCATAGCCTGCTGGCGTCGCAGCGGCCACGCCCAGCATCATATAGCCGGCCATCGATATGCCGGAGTACGCGACCATGCGACGAACGTCGGTCTGGACCAGGGCGGCGAAGATACCCAGAGGTATCGAGACGACTGCGCAGATCATCACAACGCGCGAGAGCCCGTCAGAGGTCGGCAAGACCTCTGCCAGCAACCGCACCATCGCGTACACCGGAGCGATCTTGGAAATCGCGGCCACGAACGCCACCGATGCAGACGGTGCACCCTCGTTGGCGTCGGGAACCCAGTAGTGGAACGGGGCGGCGGTCATCTTGGAGAGAAAGCCGACCAGCACCAGCACGCTCACCGCGACGCCCAGCCAGGCTGGGCCGGCCACCTGCAGCGGGCTGTACGACGTGTGCTGGTTCATCCCAAACACGAAGGACAGCCCGTACGCCATGACCAGGCTCGTGAGGACGGACATGAGGAAGTACTTCAGCGCACCCTCAAGACTCCGCTTGTCCTCGGCCGAGTAGCCCATCAGCACATACGCCGGCATCGTGGCGAGCTCGAGACACAAGAACAGCGTGACCAGATCGGACGCTGAGATGAGGAGCATGCTGCCCACAGTCGAGAACAGCGTGAGCGCAACCGCCTCGCGGGCACGAACGCCCGCCCAACCACGTGCCGCAACCCAGAGGAGGAACAGCGAGGTCAGCCCCGCGATGCCCGAGCGAAGCATCAGCGTCGTGGTCCCGTGAGTGAACGTAAGCATCGAGCCGAACAACGCTTCTGGTACCGGCACGAGCCACACCACGACCGCCGCCATTGCAGCTGCTGCAGCACCTACCATCGCGGCGACCCTGTCACCGCCAAGCAGGTCGGCGAAGAGCGCGACCAGCGCTGCCACCAGCACGATCAGCTCTGGGATGAGTACGGCATACTGCTGCATCGTCATGACCTCACGAGTGTCTGGGTCAGAATCTTTATCGCCGGGTCGATGAAGTCCAGAAGCACATTCCAGTTCAAGCCGATGATCACGGTGATCGCCATCAGCGGACCCGCAGTTAGCAGGTCGATCGGACGCGCCTCGGGCATGCTCTTCTCGACCGTCTCGGTGGGCTCACCGTATACCACGCGATAGATGACCCACAGCATGTACGCAGCGCCCAGCAGCATTCCAACACCCGCGACGACCGTATAGAACTTGGGCAGCTCTGACTTCCATGCGCCTACGATCACAAGGAACTCCCCTGCGAAGCCCGCTAGCCCGGGAAGCCCAAGGGACGAGATCGCAGCGAACGCGAGCATGCCTCCCAGAACGGGAGCTTTCTTCCCCACCCCTTGGAGGTCGGGAGCCATTCTTGTATGCGCACGGTCGTAGATCATGCCCACCACCAAGAACAGCAGGCCGGTGATGACGCCATGGGCGAAGGCAAGAATCATCGCCCCGTCGAGACCTTCTTGGGTACCGGATGCGATACCCAGCATCGCGAAGCCCATGTGCCCGACTGATGAGTACGCAAGCATCTTCTTCAAGTCGGGCTGCCAGAACGCGACGACAGACCCGTACAGGATGGCGGCACATGCCATCGCGCCGACGAACCACGCCCACTGGTGGGCTGCGTCAGGCAGCATGGGCAGCGAAACCCGAATCAGACCGTAGGTGCCAGTCTTGAGAAGGACGCCGGCCAACGTGACCGAGCCCGCGGTGGGAGCCTGGATGTGCGCATCAGAGTGGCCCGTGTGGAACGGCCACACCGGCACGCGCACCGCGAAACCGAAGTAGAACAGCCCAAACACCCACATCTGGAAGCCCACCGGGAAGTTGCGATTGGCTAGTTCGACCATGTCCCACGTGCCGCCCTGAGGGTGCAGGTAGATTGCCAGGATACCCAGAAGGATGAGCACTGAGCCCAAGAGCATGTAGAGGAAGAACTTGAGACTGACATAGCTGCGGTCCTCTTTGCCCCACCACGCGATGATGAAATACATGGGGATGAGGACCCACTCCCAGTACACGTAGAACAGAGCGAAGTCGAGCGCCATGAAGACGCCGTTCATCCCCGCCTCAAGCAGCAGCAGCATCACGAACCAGGTCTTGGGCCGGTGGTCCGTGCTCCACGATCCAAAGACGACGATCAGCGAGAGTAGAGCAGACAGTACGATCATGGTCACCGAGATGCCGTCGACGCCCACGAAGTAGTTGATGCCAAACGAAGGAATCCACGGGATCTTCTCGATGAACTGCATGCCCGCAGCACCACGATCGAACGAAAGTGCCATCCCGGCGACGATCACCAGATCCACAACCATGAAACCGGCAGTGACCCACTTGGCCAGCGACAGGCCTCGGCTGTTAGGGATACACATGACTGCAGCGGCGCCCAAGGCCGGCAGGAAGGCGATGATGCTCAAAATGGGCACTCGGTCACACCCCTGTCGCGAGAACGGCTACCAGCACGAGAACGAGAACGGCAGCGACAACGAGCCGCTGGTACACCTGCACACGCCCGGCCTGTAGGCGACGGAGCTGGGTGCCCGCCTGGCGGCATGCCACGCCTACGCCGTTGACTATGCCGTTGATGACCTTCTTGTCGAACCAGTTGACCTTCTCGGAGAGCCGGTTGTACCCACCGGCGATGTACTGCTCGGCCACTAGGTCCAGGAAGAAGCGGTTCGTCACGATCATGTACACCTTGGACGCGCGAGCGCGTACGGCCTCCGGATCGCGTCCGTTGCCGAAGAGCGCCCACCCGAGCCCGATACCCGACAGGGCGACGATGGTGGACGCACCACCCATGACCAGACTCGGCCACTCGGTCTCGCTACCCAGGAACTCGCCGAATACGAGCGTCGTTGCACCGGCGAGCACCGACAGTAGCGCCAGCACGATCATGGGCGACAGTATCTTCATATCAGACTCATGCGCATGACCCGCCTTGCGCGGCGTTCCCGAGAAGACCCGGAACCAGAGTCTCGCCATGTAGAACGCCGTCAGAAACGCCGAGGCCAGCGCCACCGAGTAGATCACGTAGTGACCCTCACGCCACAGATGATCGAGAATCAGGTCCTTGGAGAAGAACCCCGAGAACGGCATGATGCCCGAGAGGGCCAGCGTTCCCACCGTGAAGGTCACGGTGGTCACCTTCATGCTCTTGCCGACCCCACCCATCTCGCGCATGTCCTGCGTGTGGAGTGAGTGGATGATGCTACCGGCGCCCAGGAAGAGCAGGCTCTTGAAGAACGCATGGGTGAACAGGTGAAACATCCCGGCCGATACGTTGCCGGTTCCCAGGCCCATGAACATGAAGCCCAACTGAGAGATGGTCGAGTACGCGAGGACCTTCTTGATGTCGTGCTGCACCGAGCCCATCGACGCAGCGAGCAGCGCGGTGGTCGCACCGATGATCAGCACCACCTGTAGGGCGACACCCGAAGCCTCGAAGATCGGCAAGGAGCGGGCCACCAGGAATACGCCGGCCGCAACCATCGTCGCCGCGTGGATCAATGCCGACGCGGGCGTGGGGCCCGCCATGGCGTCAGGCAGCCAGATGTGAAGCGGGAACTGCGCGGACTTGCCCATAGCGCCGAAGAACAGCAGCAGGGCGATAGCTGTGGCCACACCCGGTCCCCACGTATGAGCGGAACCGAGCACCGTGGGGATATCGAACGATCCGACAGTCGCCCACATGTAGGCCAGTCCAATGGCGAAGCCCACATCACCGACACGGGTTGTGAGAAACGCCTTGATGGACGCCCTGCGCGCCTCGTCGTTCGTGTTCCAGAAACCGATGAGCAGATACGAACAGAGCCCCATGACCTCCCACGACATGTAGAAGAGGAGGAAGTCGCCAGCGAGCACCAAGGTGAGCATCGCTGCGGTGAAGAGCGAAAGTACCGCGTAATACCAGCCGATGCGCTCCTCGCCCTTCATGTAGGAAAGCGAGTAGACCTGGACGGCCATGCCCACGATGGTCACCACGAGCAACATCAGCGCCGCGAGCGCATCGAGCCTCAGCGAGATGTTGAGCGGCACCCCACCGATGACACCGATGGTGTACGACGTGAACTGCGCACCGTGCTCCGCGAGCTTCTCGGCACCAGGAAAGACCGTAGAGAAGGCCATCAGTGACAGCACAAGCGAGACCGCCATCGCCCCGATCGGCAGGAACAGCATCTTCGTGCGAGTTGCGCGCGGCAGCAGGAAGAACAGGAAGAACACCAGTGCCGGAATGAGAGGGATGGCGACCAGGATATTCACCGGTTATCCCCTCAGCTCGTTGATATGGTCAAGCTCGACGGTCTTGGTCTGGCGATACAGAGCGATGACCAGTGCCAGACCCAGCCCGATCTCGGCGGCGGCAACTACCATCATGAACATCGCAAAGACCTGCCCTGTCATCTTCTCGGGAGTGAGGAATCGGGAGAACGCGACGAGGTTGATGTTGACCGCGTTGGCCATGAGCTCAAGAGACATGAGCACCATGACCGCGCTCTTCTTGGAGGTGACTCCGTAGAGTCCCAGCGAGAACAGGAGAGCGGCAAGCAGCAGGAATGCGGGAAGCCCGACCGTCATGAGCGCTTCACCCCCCCAGACCACCACACCGCACCAACCAGTGCGACGAGAAGAATCAACGAGGCGAGCTCAAAAGGTAGGACCCACGTCGAGAACAGCTCGAGACCCAGCTCGGTGACGCCTGGGGCGACGCTGGGCAGCGAGTCGGGGTAGGCCGGGACTAAGGACAGCACCATGAAGCATGCAAGCGCCGCGAACGAAACGGCGAGTGCGAGAGCGGGCAGCGAGAAATCGATGGGACGAACCGCATCTGCCCGGCGGCGCAAAGTGAGCATGACTACGAACAGCACGAGCACCGCAACCGCACCGGCGTAGACCAGAAGTTGCACCAGCGCGAGAAACTCGGCCGAGAGAAGCAGGTAGAGCCCCGCCGTCGAGACCATGCTGGCGAGCATCCAGAAGGCCGCGTGCACCACGTTGCGCGAGAACAGCATCATGGCAGCGCAGCCCAGGGTGAGCAGACCAAGGATGGCGAATGGGATGAGGGCGACCGTCGGGCTCACGATGCATCTCCCTCCGAAGCGGAAGCGGGCTGCGCCGGGGCGTCCGGAGTCGCGGGCTTCTCGCGCTTGGGCTTGTAGGCGGGTGTGTCAGTGATGAGGTCGTACTCCAGTGTGTCCGGGTCCACGCGGGCGAGCTCGTAGTCGTGGCTCATTGCGATTGCACTGAAGGGACAGGCCTCAACACACAGCCCGCACATCATGCAAGCCCCAAGTTGGTACGAGAAATGGTTGATGTGCTTGCTGCGATCTTCGTTGGTGGTCACGTCCAAGGCCAAGACATGGTCAGGACACGTCTTCACGCAGGTACCGCATGCGGTGCAAACCGGGACACCCTGCGCGTCGCTAAGCGGCACAACGGTCCACCGGGCACGCTCGGGCAGTTCGAGCTTCTCGAAGGGGTACTGCAACGTGATGGGGCCCCGACGCATGTTGCGCATGGAGATCCTGAGTCCGTTGACAAGCCCGCTTCCCCATAGCTTCATCGGGCCACCGCCTCAACGAGCTTGACGGCGACACCGGTCACGAGCAGCCACGCGAGGTTCGCGGGCAGAAGCACTTTCCATCCCAGCTGCTGCAGCTGGTCCACTCTCACGCGCGGGAACGTTCCTCTGATCCACATGAAGAAGAAGATGACGAGATAGGTCTTGGCGACGAATACGATCGGTGCGAATCCGGCCTGTATCTGGGCGGGGATGAACGGCAGCGACCATCCGCCGAAGAACAGGGTCACCGTGAGTCCGGCCATGATGAACAGGTTGCTGAACTCGGAGAGGAAGAGCAGCCCGAACTTCATCGAGGCGTACTCGCTCGAGAACCCGGCGACCAGTTCGGACTCCGCCTCAGACATGTCGAACGGTGTCTGGTTGAGCTCGACCAGCGAGGCCACAACGAAGAGCAGCAACGCCGGGAACTGCGGGATGAAGAACCACAGCTTGTCTTGGGCGGCGACGATATCGTTCAGGTTGAGGGAGCCGACCATCAAGACAACGGGCAGCGCCGAGAGGAGCAGCGGGACTTCATAGGCGATCTGCTGGCCCACTGCGCGCATCCCGCCAAGCAGAGACCACTTGTTGGCGCTCGACCAGCCCGCCATGAGGATGCCCAGGGGCACCAGCGACATGATGCCGAAGGTAAACAGTAGACCAGTCGCGAGGTCGGCCATCGCCCACGTCTTGGAGAACGGAAGGGCGGCGTAGGCCGCAAGCGAAGGGATGAACACGACCGCGGGCGCGAGGAAGTACAGTGCCTTGTCGACCGCGCGCGGTGTGGGGTCCTCCTTGGTCAGCAGCTTCAGAACATCGGCGACCGTCTGGACCGTGCCGTGCCAGCCCACGTTCATCGGGCCAAGGCGCACGTGAAGATGTCCGAGAACCTTCCGCAGCATGTAGATGAGCACGACTCCGTTGAGGAGCATGAGCCCAAGCCCCGCGAGCACCCTCAGACAGGCGACCAGTATCGGGTTCATCGGTCGATCTCCCCAAGTACCAGGTCGACGCTGCCCGCAGTGACAATCGCATCGGCGATAAGCGAGCCGGGCATGATGGCCTCGACGACCTGCAACGCGTAGAGCGCCGGGGGTCGGTAACGCAGGCGATACGGCGTGTCCGAGCCGTCAGAGACGAGATGGACACCCCACTCCCCTCGCGGTGATTCGACTGCAGCGTAGGCTTCGCCCGCAGGCGGGCGGAGCACCTTGGGAACCTTCGCGGTGAAGTCACCCTCGGGCATCCCGTCGAGGCACTGGCGAATCATACGGACCGACTGCCTCATCTCCTCCATGCGCACGGCATAGCGGGCCCAGCAGTCGCCCTCGGTTGCCATTGGCACCGTGAAGTCGAGCTTCTCGTAGGCGGCGTACGGACGATCGCGGCGCACGTCAAAGCCCACGCCGCTCGCTCGGAGGTTTGCCCCGGTCAGCCCAAATCCGATAGCGGTCTGCTTGTCGATCACGCCAACGCCGTGGACACGACTCTGGAAGATCTCGTTGCCGCCCAAGAGCTGATCGTGCTCTTCGATGTGAACGTCAAAGATGTCGACGAATGCTCTGAGCTTCTGATCGATTCCCGCGGGCAGGTCGGCGAGCACACCACCCGGGCGGACGTAGTTGAACATCATTCGGCTACCGCTGACCGCCTCGAGGATGTCGAGCAGGTCCTCGCGGTCTCGGACCGCGTAGAGGAACTGGCCCATCGCGCCCGCGTCCAACCCGAAGGTCCCGTACCACACCAAGTGCGAGGCGATACGGTTGACCTCACCCATGAGCGACCGGATCCAGTGTGCCTTCTCGGGAACCTCGATCTCGAGGAGCTTCTCGGTGACCATCGCGGCCGCGAGTTCGCCGTGGATGCCGGACGTGTAGTCGCCGCGGTCCATGAGCGTGCCCAGCGCGTTGTAGCGACGGTGCTCCGCGAGCTTCTCGATACCACGGTGTAGGTAGCCGATCGACATCTCGGCGCCAACGACCTCTTCGCCGTCGGCCTCGATGATCATCCTCAACACCCCGTGCGTTGACGGGTGCTGGGGGCCGAAGTTGACGACCAGGTGCTCGGTCGTGACCTCATCGACGCCCGAAGGCACGCGACGTAGGCCAACGGGAAGCTGAGCGGGAACGTACGCGCCTTCGGATACAGCCGCTCCGACCGGCGCCGTCAGGTTCGGGTCCTGTGTCACCGGGACCGCACCTCCTCGGCGCTTCTGATCTCGACACGCTTGAGCAGCATCGGCTCGAGCCCGTCGGTGGTCAGCAACCTCTTGGGGTTGGGATGTCCGCTGAGCTTCAGGCCGAACATCTCTGCGACCTCACGCTCGGGCATCAGTGCTGCGGGGTAGATCTCCCAGACACTGGGAAACCCGTCGTCGTACTCCACGCTCGTACGCACGTAGACATCCTCATCGCGCGAGAGTGAGCGCAGGTGGTAGGTGATCTCGACGAGCTCACCCGTATCGACGCCAAAGAGATCCACCATGAAGGTGAACTCAGAAGACGAATCGCGTAGCGCGCTCAGCAACTGCAAGAGCTCCGCATTCTGCGCGCGCACAATCACGCCCAAGGAGGTCTGCTCGACCTCAACGGACGTCAGCCCAGCGCTTCTGAGAGCGCTAGTTATCGCGGTTACGTCGGGCTGCAACGCGCTCCTCGCTCGCTTTCTTGATCTTGTTCTGGAGCTCGATGAACGCGAAGTGCACGCTCTCCGGCCGCGGTGGGCATCCGGGGATATAGACATCGACGGGAACGACCTTGTCGACGCCCAGAAGGACGTTGGGGTACTCACGGAACGGACCGCCGGTGCAGGAGCATGCACCCATCGCCACGACCCACTTGGGCTCGGGCATCTGGTCGTAGAGGCGCTTGACCGATTCGGCCATCTTGCGATTGACCGTGCCCGCGACGATCATGACATCTGCTTGGCGCGGGCTGGCGCGGAAGAAGACTCCCATGCGATCGAAGTCGAAGCGGGGGCCCGATGCGTGCATCAGACCTTCGATGGCGCAGCAGGCGATGCCGAACGCCAGGTACCACAAGGAGTTGCTGCGGGCCCAGTCGAACAGCTGCTCGCTGCGAACGAACACGATGGAATTCTCTCCGGTGAGCTTGTCTAGCGCCACTTGAGAGCACCCTCTTTCCACGCATAGGCCAGACCGCCGAAGAGAATCGCGATGAAGACGATCATCTCGGTGAACACAAACCATCCGGTCTGCTTGAACACCACGGCCCAGGGATAGAGGAACACCGTCTCAATGTCGAAGATCACGTACAGCAAGGCGTAGACGTAGTATCCGACGCGGAACTGGATCCACGGAGAGCCGATGGTCTCCACGCCGCACTCGTAGGTCTCGGCCTTCTCTGGCGTGGGGTTCTTGGGACTCAGCAGCCATGACGTGGAGAGCGCGACGGCGACGAACAGAGCGCCGATGACGACGAAGGCTGCGACCACTATGAGATCGAGCGACGCCGACATGGTTTCTGAGACCACCCTTCCCCTGAATAAGCCCGCTGGAATCACCGCAAACAGGCGATGTTGATGCGCCGTACACGCCTTGTGTTTCTCCGGACGGCGCAACGGATACCGAAGTAAACACACGCCTCCGCCTCAACTACCAGCAAGGTACGTCTCTGCGTCGGTGAACGGCGCCGCGCCAGCGGTGAACGGCAGGAAACGGCCGCCTCAGCCGCTTACCGACGCCGCCGGGACTGCCCCGAGAATGCGAGAAGGCGGCCCATGAGGACCGCCTTCGAGTAGTTGTGGAGCCGACGAGCGGATTCGAACCGCTGACCTGCGCATTACGAGTGCGCTGCTCTACCAGCTGAGCTACGTCGGCCTATGTACTGCTGTCACGTCACGCTTGCGGTGCCGCGTCCCCGCCACCGCCACCCGACCTGCGCCGCCTGCGGCGCTTCCTTCCTGCAGCGGGCTGATCCCCGCTCTTCGCCTCGCCGCCGCCTTGCGGCTGCTTCGAAGGCTGCTCGCTCGCTGCCTGCCTCGCCGGCTCGGAAGCTGGCGGCTGGGCCGCGCCTGAACCGCCACGGCGTCTGCGTCGACGCGGGGTACCGCTCTTCTCCGCCGATGACTCGGCCTGCGGAGCATCTTCGCGCTCCCCGGACTCGGCCACCGAGACACGCTCACGTCTCTCAGGACGCTCCCGCTTCTGCGGAGCCGGCTGCGGAGCCTTCATCACCGGTTCGAACTCGACCTCGTCCTCGGCGACCATCGCGATCGCTGCGGCATGGCCGGCTTCAGCAAGCACTTCTCGGTCAACCGAACACGGACAACCGCTGCCCTTCGAGCAGCACATCCCGCTCAGCGGAACGGTGATACGGTCGCCGCCCTCGAAACGCATCGTGACGGTTTCCTTCGGCGTGTTCAGCTCTGCGACCTTGGCCAGTCCTACAGCCGTCTCGATGATCGCACCACGCTTGGGAGCCCGACCCTTGAAGTCCTTGTAGGCATCGAACTCGTAGCGCAGACAGCACATGAGTCTGCCGCAAAGCCCGCTTATCTTCAAGGGGTTTAGGGGCAGATCTTGTTCTTTTGCCATGCGAATCGAAACCGGGTGGAAATCGCCCCCGAAGCGCACACAGCACAGCATCTGTCCGCAGTGGCCCACACCGCCCACCGCGCGCGCCTCATCGCGCACACCGATCTGGCGCATGTCGACCCGCGCGTGGAAGTTCGCGGCCAGATCCTTCACCAGCTCGCGGAAGTCGACACGCTCCTCCGCCGAGAAGTAGAAGATGATCTTGTCGCCATCGAATACGTACTCGACAGCCACCGGCTTCATGTCCAGACGATAGTGCTCGACGAGTTCCCTGAACACAGGGAGTGCCTCGCGCTCCTTGAGCTCAAGCTCTTGGGCATAGGCCAAGTCACCCTCGTCCGCAACGCGGAGGACGGGCTTCAACACACTCGGCACGGATCCAGCAGCCACCTCACAGGGGGGCTGAACCACGGTACCGAGCTCTAATCCTCGCTCGGTCTCGACGATAACGAGATCGCCCTCGACCGGCTCTGTGCCGGCAGGGTCGAACCAGAGAGTCTTCGAGAACCGGAGCCTCACTCCCACTATCGTGGGCATCGTAAGACCTCCCGGAGATCGAACAGCATGGCCTCGACGGCCAACTGTGGGGTCACATTATACGAAATACGGCGACGGGCCTCGTTTACGGCCCCTAACGCACTTGCGGCTGCACCTGGAGTGATGACCGCACCAACTTCCTCCATCGCATCGAGCGCATCGATGTTGACGGCCAAATCACCAACTCCCTGAGATAGTGTCAAGCAATCGCGAAGCCAGCTCTCGGCAACGTTGAGGACTTCGGCGACCCCTTCGCGTTCACGAGCCGTCAGCTCACGCTTGTGCCGCTCCTCGATGGAGCGGGTCGAACCCTTGCCCATGAACTCTGTTCGCGCAGCGAGTTCGGCCGCCTGAACCTGCTTGACTTCGTCGAGAGGCGCCTTCACCGCAGTGAGCAGTTCCTTGGCAGCCACGAGCACATCGTACTCGTCCATCGACGAAAGGTCTTTCAGACTGCGAAGAATGACGTCTCGGGCCGCCCGCCGAGAAGGGCTTGCCAGGAAGTCCCGGGCTCGGGCAACCACTCCGCCCACCGCGGCCAGCGCGGCCGCCGCCTCTGCCGGATCCGCGCCGGACTGCGCCACGAGCACCGCGGTTGCCTCGGAAGGCGGGATGCGCCGGAACCGAACCACTTGGCACCGCGAAGCGATGGTTGGGATCACTCGCTCATAGGTGTGAGCCAGCAAAATGATCACGACATCTGCAGGCGGCTCCTCAAGCGTCTTGAGAAACGCATTGGCCGCCTTGTCGTTGAACAGGTCCGCGCTCTCGAAGATGTAGACCTTGTAGGGCCCTTCGATGGGCGCCAGCTGGACATCGTGTATGACATCGTCAATCTGGTCCTTCAGATACCCTGCTGTGCCCTCTGGGGTGATGATGCGCACGTCCGGGTGTACGCGCCGGCGGATGCGGCTGCAAGCCGGGCAACCGCCACATCCGTTGTCGCCGCAGAACAACGCGCAGGCAAGAGCCAGCGCGGCCGTCTTCTTGCCCCCGCCAGGAGGACCCACAAAAAGGTATGCGTGGCCTACTCGGCCAGCCTCGGCCACGGTCCGCAGAAACGACGTGACCCTTGGCTGACCCACGATGTCATCCCAAGCACATCGTGGCATCAGACAGAGCCCCTGCCATCGAGTGGACCGACAAGATCTGCGACCATGGCCCACACGCGCTGTTCCACTTCGTCGGCGGTGCCTGAAGCATCGACCACGCGCACTCGCCGTGGCTCGGCCGCGGCGATTGCCAAGAAGCCCGAACGCACGCGCTCGTGAAAGGCCGCGTCCTCGGCCTCCAGCCGGTCCGCATCTCCGGTACCAACCGCGCGCTCGACTCCCACCATCGAGTCGATATCGAACACGAGTGTGCGATCAGGCACCAACCCTGCGGTGGCGGTCAGGTTCAACTGGGTGACTTCGCTGAGATTCAGGCCGCGCGCGTAACCCTGGTAGGCAGTGGTCGAGTCGAAGAACCGGTCACAGATGACCACTTCTCCGGCAGCCAGAGCAGGCTCGATGACCTCTGCCACGAGCTGTGCTCGGGCGGCCTCGTACAGTAGTAGTTCAGCTCGCGCATCCATGCCACCGGACTGAGGGTCGAGCAGGATGTTACGAACCGCCTCACCGATCTCGGTGCCGCCCGGCTCGCGAAGTGCCCGCACGGGCACCCCGACCGACTCGATTCTCCGAACCAGGCGCTTGAGCTGTGTCGACTTGCCCGAGCCCTCGCCGCCTTCGAGAGTGAGGAAGAGTCCTCTCATGATCAGCGCTCCCCCTCGGACTGCGCACGCCATGCGGCGCGGGCGTCCGCGTACAGGTCTGCGCCTTGAGTATCGATAGCCACGAACACAGGCAGGCCCTCCAGCTGCATGCGAACCAGCGCCTCGGTGCCCAGCTCGGGCCAGGCCACGACCTCTGATCCAGCGACGAACGTCGCCAGGAGCGCTGCGGCGCCACCTACCGCCGCGAAGTACACGCTGCCGGTGCGGACACAGGCCTCACGCACCTCGGCGGATCTCAAGCCCTTACCTATCGTCGCAACGATACCGGCCTCAAGGAGCAGCGGAGTGGTCCCGTCCATCCGTTTGGCGGTTGTGGGGCCTACGGCCCCCGCAGGCCGACCGGCAGCCGGAGGTGTGGGTCCTGCATAGAACAGCGTCTGCCCCTCAAGCCCGAATGGAAGACGATCGTCACGCTCGAGCGATTCAGCCAGCTTGGCGTGAGTCGCGTCTCGGGCGGTGAACACCGGCCCGTACAGACGCACTTCGTCACCCACCCGGAGTCCCGCAAGTACCTCGCGACTCACCGGGAGATCGATCCTCGTCGGGCTAGACATCGGACACCTGCTCAGTGGTAGCCGGCTCGTCGTCTGGGCACGGCTCGCAACGCCGCCACTGTAGGGTGCGGAAGCCATATACGGCCGCTCCGACAACGATCAGGGCCGAAAGCTGCAACGTGATACGCGGCCCGGTGAGCACCATGTTGGCGGGCACCAGCCCGTTTCTCTCGGCGAACCGCATCACGAAACCGCCCAGCAGGTCGTTGAGCGGCGCTGTCACTATCATCGAGAGCAGCAAGGCGACCCGGATCACGCTCTCCAGCGCGGTGAACACCCGACCGCGGAGCTCATCTGCCGTGGTGCGTACGACGTAGCTGTTTCCCGCCACCGTCAACGTTGCGATGCACGCCCCGGCGCCTATCGCGAACAGTCCGGCCACGCCGTAGAGCTCCACGCTCGCGAACCCGAACATCGACGCACCGAACGCTGCCACGCTGCCCGCGAAGAGCAGCTGCAGGCGGATTCGCCGTTCAAGACGCGGGACCAGCAGCGCGCCCACGAACATGCCCAGCGCCATGAAGACGAGCATGAACGTCTGTGGTGAACCTGACAGCTGCTTGAGCCACACCACTCGGTCGGAGAAGGGAATACCTCCCACCAGCGACGTCACGTAGTCCAGTCCGACAGGGATGATCGCCCCTCCACCAAGAATCGCGAAGAAGATCGTGATGAGCAGTCCTCTGAGTTCCTTGTGATCGCGCAAGAAGCGGAAGGAATCCAGCGCGTCTCTGCCCAGAAGCGAAAGATCGAACCTGCCGACCGGTCTGTGACTCTTGGCGGTCACTCGGATGCTCGTGACGACGGAAGCCGAGACCAGGAAGGTGATCGCGTCGAGGAAGAAGCCCGCTCGAGGCCCGAGCAGCGCTGGCGACAGCAGGCCCACGAAGTAGGCGACCACCGGCAGATGTGCGGCCGTGACCACGCGGACAACAGCTTCGAAACTCGCGAGGATCGCGCCGGAAGCCGTCAGGCCGATGAGCATCGAGGCTTGCTGGGTCGTGTACATCGCACCGTTGGCAGCGGTCACATCAGCTTCGTCCACCAGATACGGTATGAGTGAATTGCGAGCGGGCCAGAAGAACAAAGATGCCGTTTCCATCAGCAGGACCACGGTGTAGATGACCACGAGTGAGTTTGAACCTAGAAGCAGCAGGACCAGGAAGAAGCGCACCAGGTCCGCGGTGATCATCACGCGTCGGCGGTCGAACCGATCTACCAGAACCCCCGTTACCGATGACAGCACCAAGGCCGGGATGATCTTGGCGATCAAGATGCCGGCAACCGCGAACGAAGAACCGCCCGATAGAGAAGTCACCAAGGGAATCAGTAGGCCGATGACCAGCCAGTCGCCTATCCCGGACACCAGCTGCGCCGACCACAACCTGCGAAAGCGCGGGTCGCTCATCAATCGGCCGTAGGCACCCTTGGCGCGATCCTCGAGCGGCTCGTCAATCACGACTGCATCCGGAGATGTCATGAACCGACCTCGATCGTCACGGACCTCACTGCACAACAGCCCAGGTTGACTGCCACCGGTAGCGCGGCGATATGACAGGGTGCGGTCAACACCTGGACGCCGATCGCGGTCATGTCCCCACCGAGCCCTGCCGGCCCGATACCTGTGGCGTTTACCGCCGAGAGAAGCTCAGCCTCGAAGGCCGCGAGCTTGGGGTCGGCCGACGGCTCGTCAAGCCTGCGCAGCAGTGCCCGCTTGGCGAGACCCGCCACCTTGTCGAATGTCGCGCCCACTCCGACCCCGATGAGCAAGGGTGGACACGCACCCGTTGCCCGGGCCTCAACGGCCTCCAGAACGACCCGCCGGACCCCCTCGATGCCAGCGTCGGGCGCAAGCATCTCAACACGGCTCGCGTTGTCGCTTCCGCCGCCCTTCAGCATCACATGCACGGTAGCTCCGGTGCCCGGCCGCCACGCGATGTCGACGAACGCAGGTGTGTTGTCTCCGGTATTCGAGCGATCGAACAGTGCGTCGTTCACAAGCGACATGCGCAGATGAGCATCGTGGTACGCCTGAGCGACGGCGACGTTCACCTCAGCGACCACGTCACCGCACAGACATTCCTCGGCACCTAGCTCAACACGCACCCACACCGTTCCGGTGTCCTGACAGACAGGGACTGAATCCGCTTGGGCGATGTCCGCATTCTCGAGAAGCTGCTCCAGCACCGCCTGACCCCGAGGCGAACGCTCAGTCGTGACGGCCGAGCGCAGCACGGCCCTGACGTCCTCGCGAAGGCCGCACGCGGCACGTGGAACTGCGTCCAAGACTGCGGCGGCGATTGCGGAGGCCTGAAGCACCCTAGCCCCGCAGGCCGAGCGAGTCTACGGCCTGCGCCACAGTCTGCGCAGACGCCTGCAGTGCGTCGAGTTCGTCATCATCGAGCGGCATGACGGGAATGTCCTCCACTCCCCCGCGGCCAAGCCGGGCGGGGACACTGAGGTAGACGTCCTCGATTCCATACTGGCCGTCCAGGTAGACGCAGCTGGGGTGTGTGTCGCCGGTATCTCCGATGATCGAACGCACCATGGCGACGATGCTCCCCGCGGGTGCGTAGAACGCCGAACCGGTCTTGAGCAAGGCCACGACCTCGGCACCACCGAAGATCGTGCGCTCGACGAGCGCCTCGACATCCGACTGATCAAGCAGCTGCGTGATCGGCACACCGTTTACCGTGCTGAATCGCGGCATCGGCACCATCGCATCACCGTGGGCGCCCATCGCAAGGGCTTCGATCTCCGAGATGGGCGCACCGGTCTTGCTCGCAATCGCATAGGCGAACCGCGCAGAGTCCAGTACGCCGCCCATGCCGATCACTCTCTGGCTGGGAAGCCCGGACTCCTTCCAGGCAAGGTAGGTCATGATGTCGAGCGGATTTGTGACGCACACGAACACAGCGTCCGGCGAGGCCTGTGACGCCTGTGCGATCACGCTGCGCATGATGGCGCTGTTGGCCGCCAGCAGGTCATCGCGTGTCATACCGGGCTTGCGAGGCAACCCCGCGGTGATCACGACGACGTCAGACCCAGCGGTGTCGGCGTAGTCGTTGGTGCCGACGATGGTCGGCTCGAAACGCTCTATCGAGCGGAGGTGCATGAGATCGAGGGCCTTGCCCTGTGGCAACCCTTCCGCGACATCGATCATGACGACGTCAGCGACATCGTGCAGCAGAAGTAGCTGAGCCGCAGTGGCTCCCACCTGTCCTGCGCCGACCACAGTCACTTTTGGATAGCCCATCGAACCCCTCTCGGTAACGGATGCGAACGGCGCGCCGCATCGGGCGCGCACCACTCGGATTCTACCATGCGATCAGAGGCCCAAACCCGAGCTCAGTCGGTCGGGCTGCCTTCCGTCAGGTCAGCGGGGTAGTCTACCGGCGCACGCTCGCCATGATGTGCCGCATACCGTTGTTTAAGTATCGTGGGCAGCTCGGGGAGCGCATCTCGGGGCTCAGGCTGGGCCAGTGGAATCACAACGTCGGCAACCAGCACATCCTCCTCACCGACAGCCTCGGCGAGTACCTTCCCACACGAGATTATCGCACTGCCACCGTGCCCCGGTTGCCCGGGATCACCTCCGGCAGCCTCGGCAACAAGCACCAGCCCCGCCAGCGAGTCCGACAGTGCGATGGCCAGCTCCAGGAACGCCTCCGCCTGAAGCTCGCTCTCTGCGCGAGGAATGAGCACAGCGAGATCCGGAGCCGCCGCAGCCAGATTCTCGAGTTCAGTTACGTCGAGGACGGCATCTCCGACCAGCAGGGCCATAGTGCCCAGATCCTCCAAGCCATCCGGCGCTGCAGCGAGTCCGGCGAACCCCTCGGCGTCGGGTGCCAGCTGAGGTATCAGCCGTTGCCCGGCCACACCGCCCAGCTGTAGGAAGAGCATGCCACGATCCGGGTTGTCGTCGCCGTGTAGCGACGGCACTTCGGGAAAGACCACGAACTCCGCACCGGAGGCCGCAGCTGACTCAGCCGCGGCCATGAGTGCTGCCGCATCTTCCCCAGCCACGCCTCTGAGGCGGTGTTGAACGACCGCAATCTTCACTATCTTCGCTCCCTGCGCGCGCCGTGACGTGTGTGACAGTTCATGCCCGCCTGGGTGGTGCGACTCACACTATTCGGCGGCAGGCTTCTTCTTGGCCGCCGGCTTCTTGGTCGCACGCTTCGCGGCGGGCTTCTTCTTGGCCGCCGGCTTGCGCTTGGCCGCCTCGGCAGCTTCCTTCTTCTTGGCCTGTTCGGCCTTACCCGGACAGTCCGGGTCGATGCAGATCCTCCACGGCCCGCGTCCCGTCTGTACCACCACGACTGGCGCGCTGCACGACTCACAGGTCTCGCCGGTGGGTTCGATGGCGCCGCGCTGCGGCAACGGGTAGCTGACCCCGCAAATGTCGTAGTTCGTACAGCGAACGAAACGCTTGAGCGTGCGCGGTGAGCGCAAGACCTTAAGGTTCCCTTCGCGTCCCTCCTCGGCGCACTTCGAGCACGTGCCGATGATGACCTCAGGCTCGTAGTTCGTCGCGCAGTTGGGATCCAAACACATCACGCGCGGCTTCGTGCGGAATGCGATGACCCTGACTTGCGGCGTACCGCATTCGGGGCATGCTTCGGGGACCGCTTCGATCTTGCCCTGCGGCAGAGGGTAGGTGACGTCGCACTCTGGCCAGCCCGAGCAGCCCACGAACTGACCGCGGGTCTTGGCCGAGCTCTTCACCAGCAGGTCGTGGCCTGACTTCTTGCACACGCCCACCTTCGCGTCAGCAGCGGTCGCCTCCTTCAGGGTCTCGCCAAGCTCAGCGGCCTTGGGGATCAGCTCGTCCATGATTCTTCCCAGAAGCTCACGCGAGTGCCCGACGACTGTCTCTCGCGTAGTGCGCCCGTTGGCGATCTCGTCCATCTCCGCTTCAAGCTCGGCGGTCATGTTGGGCGTGGTGATGCGCGGCGCGAATGCCGAAAGCGCGTCGATGACCGCGCGGCCCAAGCAGGTGGGCTCAACCGGGTCGTTCTCGGCGTAGCGGACCTCGATGAGGCGCTCGATGATGGCGTGACGCGTCGCCTTGGTGCCCAGCCCGCGCTTCTCCATCTCCTGGATCAGCTTGCCCTGACTGAAACGGGCGGGCGGCTCGGTCTGCTTCTCGAACAGCTCAGCACCCAGAAAACCAACCGTATCGCCTTCGTGAACGGGCGGCAGCTGTTCGTCCTTCTTGAGCCCATAGGGATAGATCGCACGGAACCCGGGGACCACCAGGATGTCACCCTTGGCTACGAACGGCTCACCGGCAACATCGATGGTGACCTTGGTGCCCTCGATAGTCGCGGGACCGGACAGTGTCGCCATGAACCGCCGAGCCACCAGGTTGTAAAGTTTCCACTCCTCGGGCTTCATCTTGTCGGTGTCGCCCGCACCAGTGGGATGTATCGGCGGGTGGTCCGTGGTCTCCTTGGCGCCCCTCGTGGGCGTGAGCTTGCCTGCCGAGCGGATAGACTTCGCGACCTCACGGTAGACCGGTACCTCTGCCAGCGTGTCGATGATCGCACCCAGATCGAGCGATGCGGGATAGACGGTGTTGTCGACTCTCGGATAGCTGATGAGCCCGTTCATGTACAAGGACTCTGCGATGCGCATCGTACGGCCGGGAGAGAGGCCCTCAGCGGCCGCAGCGGCCTGTAGCGCGGTCGTATTGAACGGGGTGGGCGGCTTGACCTGACGGCGCTTCTTCTCGGCGGCCGATACCACGCCGCTGGTCGCACCCGAGACGGCGGCCATGACGGCCTTGGCCGTGGCCTCGTCGCTGAAGCGATCTGTCGCGTGACCCGCGCTGAACTCCGCCTCATCGCCGTGAGAACCCTGTGTACGGAAGCCCGCTTTGACCTGCCAGTAGGTCTCGGGTACGAATGCCTCGCGCTCCTGCTCGCGCTCCACGATCAGAGCCAGCGTCGGAGTCTGCACACGGCCAGCACTCTTCACGTTCCCGAAGCCGGAGTACTTGGCCATCGTAAGGAAGCGCGTGAGTACCGCTCCCCAGATCAGGTCGATGTCCTGGCGCGACTCCCCTGCCTGGGCGAGGTGGTCATCAACCTCGGTGAGTTCCGAGAAGGCCCGCTCGATCTCATCGCGCGTGATCGCCGAGAACCGCGCCCGCTGCACAGGTGCGGTCTTGTTCGCTGCTCGAACGATTCCGCGAGCGTCACTTCCGATAAGCTCGCCCTCGCGGTCGAAGTCGGTGGCGATCACGATCTCGTCGGCCTTCTTGGCGAGGCTCTTGAGTGCACGGATGAGTTCCCGCTCGGCGGGGACCTTGCCCACCGGCGCCCACACAAGATAGGGCAGCGAGGCGAGCTTCCAGGTCTTCAGGTCGACGCCGTCAACGGTGAACGGCTTCTTCTTGGGCCACGGGGGCACCGGCAGGGAGGGAGGAATCGCAGCCTTGGTCGCTGCTTCCTCTTCCCATGCAGCCTTCCACGCGCCGTCGAAGACGAGCTGTTGGGGGAAGTCCACCCCAAGGATGTGGCCCTTCAGACCAACCGACACCCAGTCCTCGCCGTCACGGCGAAACGTGTAGATGGGCGTGTTGTAGACCTTGTCGGTCTTGGGCTTTCCCACGGCCAGGATCTCAGCGAGCTTCTTGGCCGCGATGTTCTTCTCTGTGACAACAAGCTTCAAGGGAGCGCCTCCAGGGCAGCACGGAAGTTTTGCAGCCGAGTATACACACGCCCGTCAAGCCCGGAAGCAACAAGGCTCGGTAAGACCGTGCTCTCGGCCCTGTCAGAACAGCCTGCGAACAGGTCGGATGCGGCGCTAGAAGCCGATCTCCGAAGCACGGGCCTGCATCGCTTCGAGTGCGATGGTGAGGAACTCCTCGCGTTCGAGCCCCAGCGCCTCATGCCCCGCCATCTGATCACGGTTGGCGCCCTTGGCGAACGCGCCTTCCTTCCACCGCTTCTTGAGGCTTTTGACTGCCACCCCGGAAAGGTCCTTCTCGGGACGAACGAGTGCTGCGGCCACGATGAAACCGGTTGTGGGGTCCGCACACCACAACGCATGATCCATGACGCTCTCGCGCGGCGCGTGGCCGGCGTGAGCGAGGATGGCGTGCACCATCTCGGCATCAACGACGTCTGCGAGCAGCTCAGCGCTCACCTTGCCGTGACGCTCGGGCGACTCTGCCGTCTCGGCGTAGTCCAGATCGTGGAGCAGACCCGCGAGCGCCCAGCGCTCCCGGTCTTGCGCCGAGAGGCCCAACCGCTCGGCCAGCGCACTCATGATGATCTCGACCGCAACACAGTGCGACACGAGATTGGTCTGCGGGATGCGCTCGGTCACCAGTGCGTAGGCTTCGTCGCGTGAGATCATTTCGGGGACTTCCCGGCAGCGATCCGGACGGTCTCGATGCGCTCCGCCAGCCACTCGGCCCAGGCGCCGACGCCGTCGCCCTTGGTCGCGGCGATGTGGAAGATCGGCGACTGCGGGTTGAGAGAACGGACCACACCTTCGAACTCCTCGACGTCGAAGTCGAAAACCGAGAGGGTGTCGACCTTGTTGAGGATGACCGCCTCTGAGATCTGGAAGATTGCAGGGTACTTGTAGGGTTTGTCATGGCCTTCAGGGACCGAGAGGATCATGACCTTGGCGTGCTCGCCCAGATAGAACTCCGTGGGACACACCAGGTTGCCCACGTTCTCGATGATGATCAGATCGAGCGCATCGAGATCGAGCGCCGCCACGGCCCGGCCGATCATGTCGGACTCAAGGTGACAGGCCCCGCCCGTGTTGATCTGGACCGCGGGGATACCGTGGGCTTTGACCTTCTCGGCATCGACCTTGCTCGCGATGTCACCTTCAATGACCGCAATACCGTAGCGATCCCTCAGCGCCGCGATCGTTGCCAGGATCGTGGAGGTCTTCCCGGCTCCCGGTGAGGCCATGAGGTCGAGGACGAACACGCCCTTCTCGTCGAAACGCTCACGATTGGCCGCCGCCAGCTTCTCGTTCAGATCTAGGATCGGCTTCGAAACGTCGATGGTCGCCATGCGCTACTCCTGAGCTGTCTCTGGAGACGGAACGTCATCCTCGACGTCGTCCTCGGTCTCGATGGAATCAATCTGAAGCTCGCGTCCCTGCAGCAGCGACACGTCGAAGCCGTCGCAGCGTGGACACACCATCTGGAAGCGGTCGTGCTCGTAGTCTTCACCGCACGCATTGCAGTGAGAGCGGGCGCTCACATGGTTCACGGTCAGGGTGGCTCCCTCGGCCAGTGTTCCCGGCGTCAGCGCCTCGAACGCGAACTGCAGCGCGAAGTCCACGACCTCTGTCAGCTCGCCAACGCTGATGCGGATATCGATGATCCGCTTCGCGCCAGCGGCCTCAGCCGCCTCGAACGAGGCATCCAGAATCCCTTGCGTGATACCCATCTCGTGCACGGATTGCCCTTCTGCCACGCGCGACTACTCGTCGGCCTCCACCAGGGCCGCCTGCCGCTGTTCCTTGATCTTCTTGGCGAACACGAACCGTGCCAGCGCGAGACTTGCCTCATAAAGCACGACCAGCGCGCCGCCCAAAGCACCCATGGTGACCGGAGACCAGTCAGGCGTAGCCACGGCGGCTACCACAGCGAGCACGGTGTAGACGTAGCGCCAGCTTTCGCGGAGCTTGCTGTACGGAATCAGGCCCAACCCGATCGAATAGAACACCACGATGGGTACCTCGAATGCGATGCCGAACCCGACGAACAGCAGCCCGATTCCGGTGAGAAAGCGATCCGCCGCGGGCACGACCTTCACCAAGTTTCCGCCCTGGGCGAACATGAACTGGAACGCTGGCTTCATGATCACGTAGTAGGAGAAGCCCGCCCCTCCCAGGAACAGGATGACCGAGGCCGCGAACGTGGGCACGAACCAGCGCCGCTCCTTGGGCTTGAGGGCCGGGAGGAAGAACGCCATGATCTGCCAGATCACGATCGGGCTGAACACGACGATCGAGGCGAACAGCGCCACCTTGAAGCGGAACGTAAACGATTCGAACGGCCCAAAGACATTGAGCTGGCCACCGGGAAGCATCGCCTTGATCGGCGCGAGAACCCACGCGAGAATCGACGTGTAGAACGGGTCGAAATACAGAATCGACGACCCTACGACCAGCGTGATCATGATGATGACGAGTCTCTGCCGTAGCTCGGCTAGATGCTGGAAGAACGGAAGGCGCTTAGGGGAGATAGGCATAGTGTGTGCCGAGGACTACTCCTCGTCTTCCTCCTCGTCGTCTTCCTCGGTTGAAGCCCAGATCGTGGCGGCCTTGGTCGCCTGCTGGACCTCTTCCTTGATTTCCACGTGATCGTTCGCTGCGGCACGATCGTTGTCGGCTGAAGGCGAGTAGACCTCGGCGCGGATGACGCGCTCCATGTCCTCTTGGGCGCGCTTGAACGTGCGCATCGCCTTGCCCAACATACGGCTAAGCTCAGGCAGCTTGTCGGGCCCGAACACGATCAGCACGAACGCGACGATGATAAGCAGCTCAAAGCCACTGATTCCGAACACAGACCCACCTTCTCGTGAGAACTGACGGCGACGTACAAGAGAGACGTCGTCCGCGAGCGGTACCTGCCGCCTACGATACGAAGTCTAGAAGCGCTGCGCCTCTTCCCCGTCCGAGAAGATCGGAAAGACCTTGTCGAGGCCGGTGATACGGAAGATCTTGAGGATGTTCTCCTTGGTGCAGATAATGCGCACACCGCCATCACGTTCGCGTGCTCTGCGCAGAGCGCTCACCAACACGCCCAGCCCTGAGCTGTCAACGAAGCCGACGCCCTCCATATTCAGCACCAGCTGGTTGCATCCGCTGTCGAGGCGAGCGACAAGCTCTTCTTTGAGTCGTGGTGCGCTGTAGACATCGAGCTCACCTTTGATGACAACGGTACAGACATCGCCTTGCGAGTCACTTGTTATCTCGAGCTCCATGCGGTATGCACTCCTCGGACTCGGGGACGGTGCTAAGGATTGTACCGCTCGCCGTCTACCCTGACCACTTGATATCCCAGCGTGATTCTGATGTGCCGACTCCGGCCAGAAACGGGTACCATCTAACCAGCTCCCGGACGAGGAAGGACAACATGGCTCTCACCATAGACCTCACCCAAGAGCCCACTCACTGGCTGATTGCCCTTGATGGCGACTTGGACTACGGAGAATGTGCAACGTTCAGACTGAGTATCGACAGCGTTCTCAAGTCGATGCCGCCGGCTACGATCGTCGACCTCTCCCAGCTGGAGTACTTGGACAGCTCGGGACTCGGACTATTGCTCTCGCTTTCCAAGGAGTACGGGTCGCAAGGCGGAAACCTCATACTCGTCACCAACGAGACGGTCGACAATATCTTGTCGCTGACCCGCCTGAACGGGATCTTCTCCACCGCGCCCACGCTCGACGAGGCTCTCCTCATGACCGGTGTCGATCTGATCTGATCCACCCACAGCTTCGATTGCACGCAAAACGGGCGCCTCGACGAGGCGCCCGTTTGATTACTGACTGCAGCAGAGTGGACTACGGCGTGCTTGTGGTCGCCGCGCTCTTCTTCAACGTGTCGATCTGGGACCTGGCGAAGTCCGGGCTGCCGCCGGTCGCGCCCTTGGGATCGAGTTTGAGGTACTGCTCGAACGCATTGATCGCCTTGGCGGGCTCGCCGACCGTCTGATAGAAGATGGCCACATTGAACCAGGCCGGGCTGAACGTCGCGTCCTTCTTGAGAACTGCTTCGCCGACCTCGATCGCCTTGTTCGAGTCGCCGGTGTAAAACAGCGTGATCGCGTAGTCCACCTGGACGGTCGACTCGTCCGGGTTGACCGCAACCGCACGTGCGTACGCATCCTTCGCCGCGGACCACAGAGGAAGATCCGCGCCCATGGTGGACGTGGAATTCTGGCTCGCCTGCTGCTTCTGAACCGCCCAATCGAAGTACACATTGCCAAGCGACACAAGCGCGGTGTAGCTCGTCGGGTCGCTTTGCAGCAGACTCGTCAACGACGCGACCTGCGGCTGGAACTGCGCATCAAGCGAGGTCGCCGTGGGTGCCGTAGCGGTGTTCTTTGGAGCCTGGAACGCCTGCCAAGGGTTGGCAGAAAGAGCAACGAACGACAGAACGAACGCTACGATCAGGATGATGAGCGTCACACGTACCCATGGCGCCGTATTCGACTTATCGATTGCCACCTGACTGTCTCCTTGGCTCGTACAGCAAGCGAGTCCGGCCCAAGCCCTATTGGCCGGAAACCGGACCCGCCTCAGCTGCGATGTCTACTTGCTGCCGGTCGCGTCCCCGGAGGGCGCAGTACTTGTGGCGGCACCGGCGCCACCGATGTCCGGGTGCCCAGCGGGCAGTTCGCCACCCTGAAGCTGCTCGGGGGTCAACTGCGGAGCCTGCTGAGCCGCACCGCCGTTGATCGTTGCACCCGCACCGACACCGGGTACGGCAGAACCGAGTCCGCGACCCACGAAGATGCCGATGATGACGCCGAGAAGCACGGCTACAACGGCGATAAGGGCCATCACCGTGACTGTGATGGTCTGCTGTGGCGCCGCTTCAGGAGCCGCAGTACGCCTTGATCCGCCGCTCTGCTTGGAGCCGCCAGAACTTGATGAGTCTTTCTTTGGCTGCTCGTCCTCGTCGAAGAAGAAGTCTTGGTCGCTCACGTCCACAATCCTCCAAATGTCTTTCGGGAACTTGTCGCACCCGTGCCTGACCCTGCCTGAACCTCGCGTAGTATATCACGCGCGCGCACCCGTATAGGGGGTTCCGAGCAATGCTCGGGCCATCGTGGTTGGCTCGATCAAGCCTCTTAGACGCGCAGCTTCATCCGCATCTGTTCAGCCCGAGCGAAGATGCGTTCATGGTCGAGCGTCGGCCACTCGCGAGCGTCGTAGACGACGCGTCCATCGATCATGGTCCACAGCACGTTCTCTTGGTTGGCGGTGTGCACCAGCGTGCTGTAGGGATGGTGCGTGGGAATCTGATGTGACTTGGACAGATCGACAGCGATGATGTCAGCCTGCTTACCCGGCTCGAGCGATCCGACTCTGTCCTCGATACCCAATGCACGCGCCGCATCGAGGGTGGCCATCTTGACGAACTGCCGTGCGACCATGAAGTGCTGCTCGCCCAGAACGGCTCGCTGCACCAGCAGGCCGATACGCATCTCCTCAAAGACATCCATGGAATTCGACGCCGCAGGAGAGTCGGTACCCAGGCCCACTCGGATGCCCTTCTCGAGCATCTTGAGTACGGGAGTTATTCCCATGCCTAACTTGGCGTTGCAGCGCGGGCAATGCGCAACAGCGATATTGTGATTGGCGAGCACCTCGATGTCGCTGTCATCAACCTGCGTGCAATGAACCGCCACGACATTAGGTGCATCGAGGATGCCCCACTGCAGCACGTAGCGCACGGGGCTCACCCCCGTGGGAAGCCACAGTGGAGCATCTGCGTCGAAGACGTCGCGCACATCGGTCGCGAGCATCGACGAGCCGTACTTCACGAACTGGTACTCTTCGCGACTCCCGGCCAGGTGGAGTGAGACCGGCGTGCCATCAGCTGCATAATCAGCCACAGCGCGGAAGAGCTCGGGATGGCAGCTATAGGGCGCGTGAGGCGCGATTCCAATGGTGAGTCGCCCACCGTCGCTAACCCGTCGCCACTCCTCGATGTCGGCCTCGGCGTCTGCCATGACTCCCGCAACCAAAGGCTTTTCCATGGTCGCGACTTCTCGGTAGATGATCCCCCTCAGGCCGGCCACCTGCGCTGCACGGCCCGAGGCACCTGTCTCTGTGACATCTGCGACGGTGGTTATTCCGGACTGCAGGGACTCGAGCGCTCCCAGAAGGGCGGAGTCCTCCCAGTCCTGGGCGTCGAACAACCGCTCCTTCTGAAGAAGCTGGTATTTCCAGCGCGAATAGGGCAAGTCGTCGACGAGTCCGCGCAGCGCTGTGTACTCAAGGTGGGTATGCAGATCGATGAAGCCGGGAAGCAGCGCCGCAAGACCGAAGTCCTGGACCGGCTCGTCGGGATGCAGCGTGCGCAGATGCTCGATATCACCGATCTCGACGATCTTGTCGTCCCGGACGAGGACGGCCCCGTTCTCGATGTGCGGTGCGGCTATGGGAAGCACGTAGCGTGCGGTGAGCAGCATGGGTCTCCTCCAGCTTTGGGGCCTGCAGCAGATTCTACCGCACTGGAAGGGGTGCAGTGGTTCTCGCGAGCCCCTACTTGACCGCCGTATGCAGCGCGACGATGCCGCCGCTCAGGTTCTTCCAACTGATTGCCGAGAAGCCCTGCTCGCGCAGTTCAGCTGCAAGTTGAGGCTGCGTTGGAAAACGTCTGATGGAATCGTTGAGGTAGACAAAACCCTCCCGATCACCGGTGAGCATGCCGCCGAGCGCCGGGATCACGCTGCGCAGATAGATGTGATAGGCGCCCCTCCACGGCCCGAACGTCGGCCGGGAGAACTCCAGTATCACGTAGCGGCCTCCTGGCTTGAGAACCCTGAGCACCTCAGCGAAGTTGCGGTCCCGATGCGGCAGGTTGCGCACTCCGAATGCGACGGTCACCACGTCGAAACTCGCATCCGCAAACGGCAACTCCTGGGCGTCAGCGTGGGCGAAGGTGAGCGCGGTAGCGCCTGAGTACTTCTGGGCCTTCTGCTCCGCTATCGCGAGCATCTCGGGAGTGAAGTCGGTGACCACGACAGACTCGGGCTGCGCCTGCGCAGCGATGGCAAGAGCCACATCGCCTGTTCCCGCACACAGGTCCAGCACTCGTGAGTCCGCCCTGAGCGCACACGCTTTGACCAGCTGCCTGCGCCAGCCTCGGTCGATGCCCATGCTCGCCAACATGTTGAACGTGTCGTAACGCCCAGCTATCCCCGAGAAGATCCCGCGAACGCGCTCGGTCGTGGCCTCTCCCGGCGCAGGTGTCGACGCTGTCATCGTGAAATCAGCCTTCCGGTGTCTTGGCAGCAGGGCTCACCGCAGCGGGCTGCGGCATCGGTTTGGTGTGCTGGCTTGAGGACGCCGGCGAGTATTCCCCGCGGATGCCTGCTGTGAGATGGGAAATCCCCTCGCTCACGATCAGGCCGGCGGCCGCAGCCACGTGCTTGATACTAGCCGAACGCGGCCAGTTCAGCTCGGACTTCTGACAGACGGTTGATTGCGAAAGACGCTCGAATTCGTCCTTGAGCGCCCACAAGGAGCGATCGCGGTCGCCCGCAGGGCCTTCCATGATGTCGTCAATACGCGCCATCGCGAGCCGTGCTTCTCCGATACGCTTCTCCGTCACAGCCGCGACCTTCTGGTCGATCACACCGGCCTCGGCCTTGATACGGTTGATGGCGAGTCCGGCATCATAGGTCGCCTCGACCATTTCATCGGGACTCATGGCGTCGCTCTCGTAGTTCATGATGTGCTTCCAGCTGGGCAGCACCAACCGCTCACGATGCTCTTCAAGCGTCTTGGCGCGCAGCGTATACCCATGCTGCTCCGGATTGTCGAACGCCCGTGAACCCGGGTCGAGGAACGGAGCCATGGGACTCAGAAAGCACAGCAGCCGGGGGTCGTTGCCTACGGCCGCGTAAAGGTGGCGGATGTACTCGGCTGTCTCGCGCACTGAATCGGCCGTCTGTGTCGGGATGCCGCTCATGAAGTAGAGGTCGAAACGGCTGCAGCCATTGCGCAGCGCATCCTTGACCGTCTGCTCGACCTGATCGATGGAGTAGTGGCTCTTCCCGAATGCGGCACGAACTCCGTCATCGTGTGTCTCGACACTGATCTCGACCGACCAGTCGGGCAGATGGGCGTCGAGGAACTCGTAGAACTCTTCGTGCGGCGGCTTGAAGAACTCAAAGCCGATGGGGTTCTTGAGTTTGATCTTCTCGAGACCCAGTACGAAGTCTCGGGTGTACGTGCGACCCGCCTGCAGGAAGTCGTTCAGTACGAACATGGGCCCGGGGATGTAGCGCTGGATGTGAGCTATGTCGCGCACCAACAGATCGGGGTCACGAAACGCCACCCTGTCGCGCCCGAAGTGCTCGCGGAACGAATACGCGCTTCCGCCGCAAGTCACACAGTCGTGTGTGCACCCTCGGCACGTGAGCGACGCGCAGACGGGGTAGTTGAGCCAGTCCTTGAACGGCACAACGCCCTTCATGTCGCGATAGCGAATGACCGACTTCATGTTGAACGAGTAGTCCAGTGAGATGGAGTTCATGTCCGAGGGCACCCAGGACAGAGGGTTGATCGTGACCGCGCCCGTCGAGTCCTTCCAGGTGAGGTTGGGTACCTGGGACAGGTCGCCCTTTCCCTTGAGTACTTTGAGTAGGATCCTCAGCGGCTCTTCGGTCGAATCACCCCGCATGACATAGTCCACACAGTCGTAGTCCACGAGCTCTTCATGGAAATACGTGGACGACAGCCCGCCAAAGAGAACCGGCCGGTTGGGGTGGACCTTCTTGACCAACTTGGCTATCTCGATCGATCCATGAGCATGCGGCAACCAGTGCAGGTCGATGCCGAACATGCAGGCATCAAGACCGCGAAGATACGCCTCCACATCGAAGTTCGGCTTGGTGAGCATCAGCACCGCGAGGTTGACGATGCGCACGCGGATTCCGTGGCGCTCCAGGTACTCGGCCATCGTCGTGAAGCCCAGAGGATACATCTCGAAGACCGGTGTCGAGGGCACCATGTCCGAGACGGGTCCAAACATGATGGACCGCTCTCGGAAGTCGTAGACGGCAGGGGCATGCAACAGAACAAGATCTACTTTGGGCATGGCGCAGCGGTTCCCTTCGCAAGGCTATGACCGGTCCTGCCCCTGCGGCACCCCTGCCGCTCCCCGTCTCGCACACCTTGCCAAGACGACGCACAACTTAGCACCAAGTGCCCTGAAGTGCTTGAAGGAACATTAAGCGCGATTCGTGCCACTTCAGCCGGATTCACCCAACCCGCCGCCGAGAAAAGCGGAGGCCCGCACCAGGTGGTGCGGGCCTCCTGCAATCGCTTCAACTACACGATCGCTGTGGTAACTCCGTACTGCTTAAGGCAGACCCTTGAGGAGCAGATCAAAGCCATAAGACGGACCGTAACCGTACGCATCGACCGTAGAGGTCACGAACGGGGACGGAGTCGAGATGAAGCTGGCCTTGTCGCCGTTCCAGTAGGAAGCGTCGCCGTGGCAGTCGATACAGACGGAGTCGAGGTTCTCGGCGGTCTGTCCGCCAAGTCCACCTACGTCGGTACGCACTGCCGGAATGATCGAAGCAGCGTTCTTGTCCTCGGTAGCCCACAAGCCGAAGTTCCAGCCCGGAGCGGTGGAGCCGGTGCCAGCACCGTCAGCATCGACGATGAAGCCACCGTTGGCCGTACGGGTCGCACCAGCAGCAACAGGGTTGCCCTGGAAGTCGATACCGTACAGTTCGTCCTTCAGCATGTTCGCGCCCAAGGTGCGGTGCGGGAAGCTGAAGCCGCCGTCAAGGCACTGTCCATTGATTGCAACAGAAGCGCTCGACTTGAACCAAGTCTGTGAAGCATACGAGGTGAGATTAGCAACCGGCGCGGTGATCGTCGCCGTGTACGCGCCGCCAGAGTGGCAGACGTTACAGTTGCTTGCGCCAGTGTGGCAGTTGCGACAGTGAGGACCGTCGTTGCTGTCAGTATCATCTACCCCATCGGACTCGATGGGCATCTGGCGTGCTCAATGGCGAGGCTGTGCATCGTGGCTGTAGGCAATCACGTACGAGGTGCCATTCCACACTTCAGCCCTCTGCGTCGAAACGCCGCCGGTACCGTCGTGACAGTCAACGCAGAACTCGGACAGGGCCAAGAAGCCGCCTTCGAGCTTGCCGTCGCCATCAGAATCGGCGACCTGCGGGGCGATCGGGTAGCTCTTGTCGTTGTCGTTGTTCTGGCCGCCACCATAGGTGCCGTCCGCAGGTCCAAGAGGCTCATCCCAGTTGACCGCGTACTTGTTGACGCCGCCAGTCGCAGTTCCACCAACAGCAGCGACAACGGTGTCAGCAACCGACTCCGCGTGCGGGTTCTTCAGGAGCAAGAAGCGACCCGACGGCCAGATCGGCTTGGACGCAACGGCGCCCGACGAGAACCACTTGAGGTTGCCGTAGTTGGGGTCGATGCCCCACTCAGCAGGCGAGTTGAGCGTTCCGTCGGTGCTGGCAACCGAGACACCCGGGATATTGGGACCCGAGATGTAGCCAGCGGCGGAGGGCAGCAAGACCGCAGCGCCGGTACCCATGGAACGACCCGGGTTGGCGAACGTGGTCAGGATGCGTGCCGAGTTCCCGTGCGGGCTGTGACAGCTGAAACACGCGAAGCCGCCTTCACCGGCCGAGTAGGCGGGCTGCACGTCGGCCGGGGCGTTGCCCGTGAAGCCAAGCGTGTGGCCCGTACCGGGGCCGTTGGTACCGCTGGCAATGGCAACGGCATCATACTTGTCGCCGCCCGCAGAACCTGCAGCGTAAGCGTCGGTGCCAAACGTCGCCTCAACGGACTGATACGCGTTGTCCATCATGACGTTGATCGTGGAGCCACCGCCACCGCCGTGACAGAAGTCACAGGCAGCCTCAGCGGTGTTCGCACGCAGCAACTTGTAGCTACCAAAAGCATAGTGCGTTGAGTGACAGTCTTGGCACTTGTTAGTGGTAGTCGTGTAGCCACCGTGCGGACCGGAGAAGTATCCGGTCGCCTGCGTGTAGTCGCCAGTGCCCGTGGGATTGTTGTAGCCCTCTGCGAATGCCGAAGCAACCGAGAGCGCCACAATAGCCATCGCGACAAGCGCGACGGCGATGAGCTTTCTCATCTGTATAGCCTCCTTGTTGATTGAGTAGATCGAGTTCCTCGTCATGTTGATTCACCCCCCTCCTGGGACAAGGTCTTCATTCACCGCGATTGCGGTCAGAAGATGATGTGGGTTCATCCACCGAAGTACATGAACACAACATGAATCATAGTGAACGCATGTTTATAAGACAACATATTTCGTTATCTGATTCACTTATGCAAACACTCAGGAATTGCTATATGTGCAGGTCAGGGCATATTTCCGCGGCGTCTATCCACTCATTCGCTACTCGAAGTTCGTGTACCTACTCACTAAGCCGCAGGTCAGAATACCCCGACAGGCATGCAAAATACCCTGCAGGGCATGCAATTAGAGAAACACCACATGCAACGACAAACGGGGCGCCCACGTCTCCGTGAGCGCCCCGCATAGGGATCTATATGGACTAGACGCTAGTCTGCATCGTCGAACTTGGCGCTGTCCTCGGTTTCAGCCACCTGGGCCTTCGGCGAACCCTCGGACTCAAGCGAGTACTGAGCGAGGAAACCCTCAAGCGTGATGGTCTTCTTCTTCTCGGACTTGAATGGCTCAGCCTGAACATCGTCAGCCACCAGGAACCTCAGGCGAGGCAGAAGCAGTCTCCCGAACCTTGAGGGCGTCGCGGCCTTGATCAGGCGCTGCTCGTTGGTCAGCTCGGTCGGCTCCTCGCCTTCCTCCGGCATATCGGGCTCCGGCTCATCAAGCGCGACAAGATACTCGCCGAAACTGACGCCCTCTTCCTTCACCTTTTCATACTTGTGGAAGACCTCGGGCAGCACATGAATCTTCGCGTACACCGCGGCGAGCATTCGTAGATCGCCTTCGGCACGTGCAGCATCCAAGAGTTCCACTGTTGCGTAGACCCGACGCCTGCCCATCAGCAGTGCGAGCAGCAGGAGCGGCAGTGCGGCCAGTACCCACCAGATCCACGGGTTGCGCGCGAAGTAGTTGTTGTCTCCCGGGGGTAGCAGACGCACGATCTGAACGCGATCGTTGTACGTATCAGTGATTGCGAAGTAGCTGTTACCCAGCGATGCGATACCGGTCGGCAGGTAGAAGCGGCCGTCCTGGGGACCCTGCAGGTCCTTGAAGCGGTAGGTTTCCTTGCCCGTCTTCACATCCACCACAATGATGTTGTGACGGAATCCATCGAGCACGAACGCGCGGCCGCGCTCATCGACCGTCACACCGGTGGGAAGACCGAAGACGGTCGCCGTGTCGTCCTGATAACGAGGCGGCTGGCCCAGCACCCACGATACCGTCGCCGTGACGTCACCCTTCAGTGCAACTCGCTGCAGACGCGTGTTGTTGGTGTCAGCGACGATGAAGGTTCCGTCATTGAGCGGAGCGGTGGCGCGAGGATAATCGAACTGGCCCTTGTCGGGACCACGCGTACCCACTTGACGCTGGAATTCGCCCTGGGTGCTGACGAGTGCCAGCGGGCCGAAGGTGGATACCAGCACGCCGCCGTCAAAGACGGTTGGGGACAGCGGGTTCAGAATCGGACGCTCCCACAGGAACTTACCCTGCAGGTCATAGCAGAGAAGACGGAGACGCGAGCGGTCGGTCACGTAGACGTGGTTCGATGCGGGGTCTCCGTCCACGCCCACCGGAGCGAGCATCTGACCCGGCTCAAGGCCACGAGCGCCCCAGACACGCAGGGTGTCACCGTTGCGGTTGAACGCGATGATCTTCTGGTTGTCGCGCAAGGTGACCCAGAAGTTGCCGTTGGCATCGGCGCCGATGCCAACGGGCTTCATGACATTGGTATCACCGGCTTTGTAGATTGTGCGAACGTGAATCAAGCCATCCACGCGGGGCGCCTTGGCGTCCTCGGCCTGCTGCGCCCCACCGCTGAGGAACAGATAGAAGCCACCGAGCCCGAGCAGCAGGAGCAGACCAGCAAGAAGCAAGATGAGTGTGCGACGATTCATTCCGGGTTCCTTAATCCGTGTCCTGTGCAGGCTCTACTGACCGTGAGGCGATTCGGCGGGGGCGGGGATAGGAGCGCCCAGCCGCTTCAGGCCGGCAATCGCATCCTCATTGCCTGGCAGGTACTTGAGCGCCTCAGTGTACTGGGCGATGGCGCGCTTCTTCTTGTCCGCCTTCTCAAGAATCTCGCCGTAGGTGACGCGCATGTCCGCCGCCGTAGGAATAATCTTGAGGCCCTTATCCATGGTCTTGATCGCCTCGTCGTACTTCTTCTGTTCAGCTTGGATCTGAGCGAGTAGGAAGTATGGTTCGGCCGCCTTGTACTCGGTCACAACAAGCTCACGTTCCACCGCCTTGGTGGCAATGTCGAGCTTGTTGTCCTTGATCATCAGCTGCGCATAGCGGAGCTGAATGCCGGACTCCTTCGCACCATTTGCGATGGCCTTCTCGGCGTGAGATCGAGCGTCACCCTTGCGCCCCAAATCCCATTCGGTTTCGGCGAGCGTCATCAAGAGCGCCGCGTTCTTCGGGTTGCGCTTGAGGCCATCCAGCAACAACTGGTAGTCACGTTCGGTGTCGGTCTTGGGCTCGGTGTTGAAGAGCGTACCCGTGAGCAGCAGTCCGATGATAACCGCAAGCACAACGATGAACGTTCCGAGGAACGCCCACGTGAGTACGGTCGTGCGCCGATTCGCGCGTTTTACCTTAGGAAGCGAACTTGCATCTGCCATGAAGAGACCATCCTTTGTCGGAGCTACCGAACCCCCCACTCGCCTGATAGTTCAGCGGTGAACGTACCTGAACGCACGTGAGGATTCAAGCAAATCCACATTATCCTCACCTTAAGGACCCGTTGGTGAGAGCATCACCTGATCGTGGCAACGTGCACAGAAGGGCTGCGAGTGACACCTGCACCCCGCGCCACCGTTTGTGGCCGTGGCGGATGTGCCGTGGATCGGGAACCACTCGGAGTACGTTCCATGCAGATTGGCGTCCTGATGACACCCGCAGGACTCGTACGAATGGGCCATCTCGTGGCACCGCACGCACAGTGCGGGATCCTTGGCTGAAAGACCCGCGTGCTGTCTGATGAACACACCAGCCGGGTGCGGCAGCTCGAGACCATGACAATCGACACATTTCTTCTCGAGCTTGGCCGAATGACACCCTTTGCACGTGGGGAGCAGCGTGGTCTGCTTGTCAGAACCTGAAGCGACCGCCTTGTCCAGTGGCCCGTCCACATGGCAAACGTCGCAGTCCGACGCCGCGGTCCGGCCGTCATGACAGACAAGGCACCTGGACATCAAAGAACGCACCACGGGCGCCCGTCCGCGCGCGGCGGCAAGCGTGACCGTCTTGCCAGGGTCCGTATGCCCCGTGCCGCGATGACACAGCAGGCAGTCCATCCCTGCGTCGATCATCTCGGCATGGCTCACCCGAAGACGGTTGATCTCAATCGGTTCTGTGGCGATAGCCTGGTGACATGACAGGCACCGAGAGGAGGACACGACGCCCTGGCGCGACGTGCCGCCAGAGATACGGACGACATCGATCGCACTCGCCTCCAGGGCACCTAGGAGGCCTCCGGCCGAGTGACAACCCCAGCACCCGGTCTGAGCATGTGCGCCGTTCTTCCACTGGCCCACAACATCGGTGATGGCGTGGCAGGAACCGCACGGCTTGGAGCCCGTGGCGGTATACGGTGCGAGGGCGATCAGCGGCAACGCGAGGAGCAGTACCAGCAACCACAAACGCATGAGGTACAGCCGCCGGGCCCGACGTGGATCGAATCCGAGCCTCCTGCGGGCGGCGGCCGCGTTCACGCCGTCCGCGATGGCGAAGAATGCAAGCACTAGGAGCATGAAGCCCAATGCCACGACTGCGGCGATCAGCATCGATTCCCGCGGGTAGGCGCGAGGGTCCTCGGCGATCTTGGGCAGCTGAGTGGACAACGCTCGCCAGCCCGCCAGGATACGGTCCAGACCCTCCCACATGGTTTCCGAGAAACTCACTGCCCATCACCATGCCCCATGCCCACACCCGGGAGATCCGGATGAGCGGATCGCAGGTGGCAGTCGTCACAACCGGCCTGAGCATGGCACCGTGCGCAGGCTTCCTTGCCCGCAGACGTGGCCAGCTGCCCATGGTCAGGGAGGAACGAAGGCGGGTGCGGCATGTCGATACCGTGGCAGGTGTCGCACCAAGTGGGCTCGTGACAGGTTGTGCACTTCTCACGCGTCTTGCTGGTGAGTCCGTGACCGTGGACCACGGACCAGTCACTGGTGTGTGGCAAAGGCGTGCCGTGACATTCAACACAGAAGTCGGCTGCGTGACACGTACTGCAGGTCTGCAGCTCGCCGAGCCCGTGGGTCGACTTCCACTCCGGACCGTGGGTCACGCGCCATGAAGTATCGGTATCACGCCTCTCCCGCTGGCTCTGCGTGGAATGGCACATCGTGCAACCGGACACCTCTTGGGCCGATGCTGTGTGGCAGGACATGCACGCGTCCATCTCAGGTAGGGCATATCGACGGTTCTCAACCACATGCCCAACCCCGCCATGGCACTCACTGCATGCCTTTTCGATGAAGTCGGCGTGCTGGACACGAATTCCGCGCGCGACACTCACTCCAGCGCGGATCCTGGAATGGCACTTCAGACACGCAGTGTCATCGACGGTGGTGACCTGTGGCACCACGCGAAACACCGAGCGCAGTGCACGGCGCTGCAGCGCTATTCCGTCCGGCAATATGCCCAGACGCCCAGACGTCATGTGGCAGACGATGCACTTCACCGAAGGGTGGGCGCTGTCGACTGCGAGAGCCGCATACGGCTCCATGGTATGGCAGGAGGTGCACAGGTCGTGTGTTCGGGTGAGCGCTCCCAGACCGGCGGTCAGTGCAACCCATACAACGATGAAGACCAGTGAGATGGTCACTCCCCGCCCGACGGCACGGCGACGCCGCACAGCGCTTCGCCTCTCAACGCCTGGCAGTCCACGACTCACGGAGTAGGCCCTCTCTCGGCCGCCTCTTGCAGCCGTACCAGATCACGTTGCATAGATGCCGCTTCTTCGTTGCGATTCGCAGCGTAGAGTAGTTGTACAGCCTCCGCGCGGACTTCGATGCCTAGCGGGTAGAGTTCCACAGAACGAACATAAGCATCCGCGACCTCAGACGCTGGCCGATTCAGTCCGCGAAGCGTTCGCGCCCGTGCAAGCGCGAGATCGTAGGAGTCCGGCTCGAAGGACAACCCAACATCGATCGACCTCAGTGCGTCATCCAGGTTCGCACCGCCCAGGTACAACGCTGCGTCGGCCTCTGCGACACGGAACGTGTCAACGATTGGCACCAGACGTTCCGCAGCATGATGTTCACGAACGGCGACCTCCAACTGACCAGCCGCAAACTGTTCGAGCCCGCGAAAATAGTCGCCATCGGCCACCAGATAGACGCCGCTGGCCAGCATTATGCAACCGCCAGCGAGCGTCAGGATCGCACGCGCCCACACCGGAAGTGCGGTGCCCGAATCCGAACGATGGTCTCGCCCGCCTGACCCCACAACGCTGCGAGAGACCGCGATCCCCCCCAAAGTCCACGCGAGCACGCCGGTCTCGACGGTCGTGATACCGAACACACCCTGGCCTGCCGCTGCGCACAGACCAACGAAAGCAACGAAGGCCACACCGTCCTTGGCCCGCGCTGCACGAGCGCCTCTGGTCACGGCCAGACCTAGGAGCGCGAGCAACAACAGCGCAGCCGGTATGCCAGACTCGGCAGCAACCTGCAGCAGTTCACTGTGGGCCTGATCGGCCCTCACATCGCCGTACTCCAGCGCCGCGCGCTGGAAGGGTTCGTAGCGAGGGAATTCGTAGAGGAACCGGCCTGGACCGACCCCTACGACCGGGTGGGCCGCAATCAGCCGGCCGCTTCCCCTCCAGATCTGCCACCTACTGGCGGCCGAACCGCTGGAAAGGCTCGACGGATCGAGCTTGGAGAGCGCGGCTGGCCCACCAAGGAGCGCCGCGCCGATGAGGGCCCCAGCCGCAACCGCCGAAAGGATTGCCCAGCTTCTGCGCGACCGAAGCACGAACGCCGCCGCCAGCACCGCCACGGCCAGTCCGAACCACGCTCCGCGCGAGCCACTCATCCCAACCCCCAGCGCGGCAAACGCGGCGGCGACGCCGAGCAGAACGCGCTTGCGCCCAGACGAGACGATTGCCGCCGCCAGCACGGTCGACGTCGCGATTGCCAGCCAACCACCAGCAAGAACCTGGTTGCCCATGGTTGAAGCGGGAACCGCGCCGAGCAGCCGCTGGAACACGATGACAACGCTGTGCACGCTCGCAACCGTAGCGAGCGGCCAGACCAGCGCGAAGACGTTGCGCCGGAATGCGATCACCCCGACGGCCCCCGCGCACAGATACAACGCCCCTGCGACAAGACCCTGGAAGCGTCCATGAACGCCGAAGACCGACGACGCCAGACCGCCCGTGATGGCGGCCACGAGATACGTCGCGGCCAGTGCGCCAGCGAGAATCGCCGGCACCCGCAGACCGGCGCTGATTCTTCGCCTGCCCAGCACAATCCCCGCGAGCGCCACCACACACCCCGCAACGAGGGCGCGCACTGGCTGGTATGGGTCCGCCGCGGCCGGCAGCATAATGAGGGAGAGACCAACGAACACGGTTCCTAACAGAAACTCCATCGTGCTAGGCTGGTCTAAGTTTGTTAATCGCATCACAATCAACGATAAGACCGGTCACACGCCTAGTCAAACTGTGGCCCTTGATCGCTGCGGGTCGTCCGTTACCGATATGCACTTGGAGGTCGAACGTGAGTTCAGCACCGCATCGCACCGTCAGGCTCGCCGTCTTGGCGACATTCGTCTTCGCAGCGGCCCTTCTGGCTGGCTGCGGACTCTTGGGCGGATCGTCGACCCAGACCATCACTGACCCGGGGAACTCGTATCACTTCGATGTCCCGGCATCGTGGACCACCACCGTAACCTCGGGAATGATCACGATCTACGGTGGCAAGGAAATGCCCTCCGTGGATGCTGCCATCGACAAGGAGCCCTGGTATTTCATTCTGTCGGCCAAAGCGTCCGAGAGTGATCTGGCGACAGAACTGACTGGGCTCGCCGAAGCTCGAGCTGAATCGCGCAAGTGGACCAAGGTCACGATGGGCAAGCCCGTGGCGACCAAGCTCGGGAACACCAAGGCCTACGAGATGGACCTGAAGGCCACCGATGAGACCAAGCGCAGCTTCGAGGGCAAGCTCCTGCTGGCCCGCCGAGGTGGCATCGACGTTCTGATCTTCGGATTCACCAAGCCGGGCGCGTTCAAGGGGTCGGGTTACGAAGACCTCAAGAAGGACTTCTTCTGGTTGGTCGGATCCGACGACGAGAAGACCGCGACACAGACCGCGCCGCCCACAAAGGACGTCAGCAAGCCCACCAAGAAGTAGGCCGTGGACATCAATACCTGATGCAAAGGCCCCGAGGCAGCTGCCTCGGGGCCTTTGATATTCCCGCGAATCTCAACGCCTCAGCGTGATTGCACGTCATTGATCGTGGGAAATGCTCCGCCTGCGCCCGCTGATTTCACCAGGTCAGGCATCGCACACTGACATGCAAGCGACTTCACGTCACAGGGCATACGCACGTGGATGATCTTCATGCCCTCAGGCTTGTCGAGCCGAATCTGAGGCGTGAGAAGCAGCACGCCGGTAATACCGGCCTTGTCGAGCAACTCAAGAGTCAGGCCGACCCATGTTGGAGAACACGCCACCATCGCCACGGTGACGTCGAGCTCATTCTCGAACTGAGGAAGATCAGTCAAATGCCGTACTTCGATACCGTGCACGAGCTTCCCTACGTCCCCCGGCAACTCAGAGTAGTAGGCCACGGGCCTCACACCGTACGCATCCGGCGGGAAGACGACCGCAAGAGCCTCAAGCATCTGGGCCGATCCTATGCGGATGATCGGATAGCTGTCCTCGAGCCCCAGAAACTGCTGTATGGCCCCAAACAGCGTGGTGATGTCGTATCCCGAACCCGGGCGACCGGCCGCGCTGACAAACGACAGGTCCCGGCGGACGGTTTCTTCTTTGATTCCCAACTGCTCGGCAAGCTCGCGCGAGGTCACCTTGGCTGCGGCCCCGGCGCGCACCACATCGCCCAACCAGCAGTGATACAACGCCAGACGGTATACAGACGCTTCAGAAACGGCAGCTGCTTCAGGCACCAACATTCCTTGATCTCTGCGAACGGTTCCGAACCGATGCTGCGACTATACCTTGGTGGTATATGTCCCGCAGTGTGGTGTCACGAAACCGAATACGTTAACAGAACCCCACTGACCCGAACGGCAAATGATATGCCACGGAAGACCACGCCCGGGAAACGGCGACTACTTGCCGCCCCGAACGTGGCAACGTGCGCAGTATGTCGGGTCGTGGCACTTGAAGCAGGGGGAAGCGCCGGTCTGCTTGACCGCGCTGGGATGCTGCTTGCGCCAGGGGGTCTTTGTGTCGTACTCCCAGGTTATCGACTTCCCGTGGTGGCACTCATCGCAGAACTGATCGGCATCACCGTGGCAGGTCGCACAGACCTTGGGCTTGGTCTGACCGAGCTTCGGGTGAGTGTCTAGGAAATCAACCGGGTGAGGCATGGGTAGCCCATGGCAGTCCGAGCAGAACTTCTCGGAGTGGCAGGTATTGCACTCGTTGATGGCTTCAACCTTCTTGAGCTTAGCGCCGACGCCCTCCTCGGTACCCTGCGCGCGCCCCTCAGCAGCAGCCTGCTTCTTGCGCTCGGCCTCGTCGAATTCGAAGTTGGCTACGCGGCTCGCCTCTTCCGCACCCAATTTGGCGTGTCCCTTGGGGAAGAAGCCATTCTTGAGGTGACTGGCGGGCTTGAGCTCGAAGGCCGCCGAGTGGCACGCCTCACAGTCGCCGGGCGCCTTGATTCCACCTTCGGGCGTCTCACCCTGCGAGTGGCAGCGGAAACATGCGGTCATCGACATGAAGTTCTCGTGGGCGTGGTTAGGCTTCTTGGTCTTGGGATCCGAGAGAACCATCTTGAAGTCCTCTTTGTGCGCAATCCGGTTGTGGCAGATCGCGCAGGTGACCTCTGCCTCCTCATGCGACTTGTGGTTGATGAGTATGCCGCTCGATGGTGTGATCGTGCGCTTGTCGAGATTGTGGCACTGAGTGCACTGCCTCGATGCCATAGTGAGTCCGAGTTCGCTCTCACCGTTCAGTGGCAGCTCGAAGTTGTCGGTGAGTGTGAGATAGAGCTCGCCCAGGGCCTCGGCCTTGTGCAGCATGAAGGTGACCGGGCTGGCCCCAACCGGCATGTGGCAGGCCATACAGCTGATCTCGGCATGCGTCGAACGCTGATATGCCTTGATGGTGTCGTCCTGGACCTTGTGACAGCCCTCGGCACAGAACCAGCGAGTCGAAGTGACGCCCAGAGTCGCAAGCAAGACCGCCGCAGCCACAAGTACCGCCACGAGCGTCCACAGAATGTATCGTGGCCGCCGAATGGGGTCCTGGAAGCCTGCTAGTGAGATTCGCGGCATGTCGTCCTTCTAGTAGTCAATTCCAACCCGGCTACCCTGTGTCACAGCGTGGCACATGAGACAGGTTCCGTCTCTATGATAATCGAAATACCGCAGCATCCTATTGAGTCGCGTGCCATGCGGGTCGTGACACGACGAGGTGCAGGTCAACGGAGCCTCCGCGTTCACGTCGTAGTGAGCTCCGCGGACCGGGTGGTTCTTGTTCGCGACACTGTGCGTCCGCTCGTCGAAACCGGAACGGGAATGGCACTGGAAACATAGTGAAGGATTGCGCTCTTGAAGCAAGGGGACATTGTTCGACCCGTGCGAAGTATGACAGCGGTCGCAGCGAACGGGGGCATGCGATGACGTGTCGTATAGTTCGCGCTTCTGCTCATGGCACTGGTAGCAGAAGTTGTTACCCGTTGCCGCGACCAGGTTCAGATACTGCGCCGCGTGTGGATCGTGGCAGCTCGTACACATGAACGTGCCGCCCACCGGATGGTGGCTGGGCCTCCTGAAGTCTTTCTCGGTACTGTCATGGCACTGGTAGCAGAGATCCGGCTGGACCGCGTTGAGTAGCGGTGTGTAGCGCGAACCATGAGGCTGGTGGCATCCGGTGCAATCACCATTGAGGAATGGTACGTGCTGGATGGCCATGGTCGATTTGAGTTCAACGGACGGGTGGCACCGAGTGCACAGCACGCGCTGTGAACTGACGAGCATCCCCTGGTAGTTGGATGCGTGTGGGTCGTGACACTCCAGACAACGACCCTCCTTTGCGGGGGGATGTGTCTGCATCCGGTCAAGCTCACCGACCATCGGGTGGCAGGTGAAGCACAGGTCCTGGGGGGCCATCAGGAGTAGCGATTTGTACTTTGAAGCGTGCGGGTTGTGGCAGTTGGTGCACCGTCCTGCGGCGAACGGCTCGTGCGGGAACTCGTCGCCGAGCTTCGCACCCATGCTGCCGTGACAGGTCCAGCACAGTTCGGTCTCGGGCATGATCAGACCGGAATCGGTGGCCTTGATCGACTTGGAGCTGCTGGTTGAAGGATCGGCGGTCGTCGAAGACGAACCCACCTGGGCGGCGTCGCTTTCGGAAAGCGACAGCCACCAGCGAATCGGAGCCCACTGCAGGATTCTGCTGAAGCGCTGCATCAAATCGCTGCTGACGGTGGCCGAAGTGACCGAGACCTTCTTGCCGTGCGGGACGTGGCACGTGGTGCACTGCTGCAGCGCGAAGGGGTCGTGCACCGCAGGTTCGCTGAAGTCGGGGATCAGGTCGGTATGGCACTCCAGACATTCGATATTGCGCGCAAGAAAGCGTGCCTGCTCGCGTCCGCCGGTCAGCCAGACCTGTGAGACCGTCGTGCAGCAGCACATCAGAAGCAAGAGCAGCAGAATGACTGCAATCAGTCCACGGCGCCTGCGCGCACGCCGCTCGTCCTGCTCCTCCTGGGCGTCGATGTCGAGGTCGTCTTCTTCGACGACGTCTCGATCGCTCACCATTCCTCCCTTGCCGCGTCTCCCCCGAAACCGCGCGCGCGGAATCCCGATATCCGCCTCACTGCCAGTAGTTCTCAGATGACTCTACCATGCCCCCATGGGCATATGAATCGGCATTATGTGAAATGAAGATGAATGGCTCGCAATTGAGCGCCGACCGACCGAGGTGGAGGCGTGCGGTTAGCGCGCCTGCGGTGCCGTGCTCGTGTCGGTGTGGCTCCCTGTGGCCTCCGAGCGCTGGTCCAATCGCCGCAGACGAGTGCGGGCGCTCGCTAGGTCGGGCGCGTATTTGAGGGCCTTTCGATAACGTGCGCGAGCACCCTCGAAATCGTTCTTCCCCTCAAGTCCACGGCCCATGAGGTACTGGAGTTCACCGGCTTCAGGATGTAGTTTCACCGCGGGCCCAACGACCTTGCGAAGGTTGGCGTACTCTCCTCTCGCCAAGTAGTACTGTCCCAATGCAATCGCGGCGAGCACGTGGTCCTTCCTGATTTCGAGGACACGGAGCAACGTGTCGCGTGACTGGATGTCCGCCCCCATGTCGCGATAGATCAGGGCACGAAAATACAGGGTCGACATGCTTCTGGGGCGACGCTTCAGGATGATGTCGTACTGCTCGAGCGCCTCCGAGTATCGCTTTGCCTGCTGGTACGTCCAACCCAAACGGAGCCGACTGTCAAAGTCGCTGGGGTTGTCCGCTACCGAATGCTTCAACCGCAGAATACGCGCCTCTTGGGCGGTCAGTGCGCTCGCCGGCTCGCGGGTCGTTTGCTGGCTGACGGCAACGCCGACAACCCCAGCGACGATAAGCACCGGCACCAGTATCGAGAGTATCAGCCAGTATCTTCGGTGCAACGTCGCCCCCCGTGCGTTGCCCTGCCTATGGAGTGATCGTGGCGCTGACCTCGACGGTCGCGCTCGCCTCCATGCGCTTCAGCTCGTCTGCAACGCCCGGCAGGTTCTCACTCTTGCGGAGCACTGCGATGGCCTTGTCGGTCTGACCCAGGCCCTGGTACGTGTTGGCAAGGAGTAGGACGACGTCCGGGTAATTGGGGTCCATCCGGGACGCGAACGCGAGGTGCTGGATCGCCTCTTCGGACTTACCGGTCTCGATGAGTGCTCTAGCCAGCTGGTATCGGATCGCCGGGCCGTACGGTTCGATCTTGACCCCAAGGCGGCCATACTCGACGGCCTTGTCATAGTAGGTCGGATCGAAGACCGCCCCGGCAAGCGTGTACAAGTTGGTGATGAAGACGTAGTTATCGTACTCATTGGGCACGAAATCGATGGTGCTACGTAGGCTAGCCTCTGCTTTGTCAAAGAGGAGCTTGGCCTGGTCCATGGTCACGCCCTGTCCTTGCCTCGCCGCATCGACGGCGCTGAACAGTTCGTCAGTGTAGGCGAGCCCAACCTCGGCACGATACATGTCGTTATAGGGATTGAGCTCAACGGCCTTCTGCGCGAGCGCAGTCCTTTCCGCACCCTGCGCCGCGATGCGCGCCCGCAGGTAGTAGTTGTCGGCGCGCATGTAGACAACCTGGTAGGCGACACCGAAAAGTGAGAGCACGACGAGACCGACCGCCAGCGGAATGCCCCACCTGGGTGCCTTCACCTCGTGCGTGACCGCAGTTGGCGCCAAGACGATCGCCATGCATACCCACAGCAAGAAGCTGGTCCCGGTAACGGACAGGCCGAACATCAGGTGCACCAGGTAGGCGGCGCAAGCAGTCCAGAAGCCGGCAAGCACTACCCGGTTGGGGCCACCGTCCCGATTGAACACCGCGGGGAATGAACGTGCTGCCGCCCATCCGAAGATGCCGTACAACAACGCCATACCCGGGATGCCGATACCCGCCATGAGCTGCAAGGGGTAGTTGTGGACGTTGTCGGCGACTGAAAGATAGCCCGCGTCCGCCACATACTGGATGGGCTTGTAGCGCGGGAACACCAGTCGGAACGTGTCAGCTCCGAAGCCGAACAAGGGACGTGCCTTGGTCGCACGCCAGGCCGCCGACCAGATCTCGAAACGTGTCTTCGAGCTGCCCTGATCGAACTGCAGGATCGACGCGAAGCGGCGGCCGAAGTTCATGACCTCATTGGGATTGGAAAGGCTCTTGATGATGGCAGCGCCAGCCACAGCAGCGGTCGCTCCCGAGAAGACCCAGTCCTCGGTCTTCCACGAAGCACGCTGGTAGACGGCGAAGACAACAATGATCACCATTCCGGCGAGCCCACCAACCCACGCACTGCGTGAGAATGCCACAACGGTGCACCACATATTGAGCAGGAATCCGAACCAGTAGACCCCGCGCAGAACCAGCTTCTCCTCGGCGAGAGCGAGGCCCAGCGAGATAAAGACCGAGAACATGAGGAAGCCGGCGAGCAGGTCAGGGTTGCCGTAGGTCGAGAACGCCCGGTTGACCTCGAAGGGCAGTGCACCCCAGGTCAGCGGATCCAGGCCCAAGCTCTGCAAAACGCCGTACCCGGCAACAACGATTCCCGAGGCGAAGAGCGTCTGAGCGATCTTGCGGATGCGCGAGGGGCGGTCGGCGTACTGCAGGACCAGGAAGTAGATCACCGCGTAGTTGATAAGCGAGAGCAGGCCCTCGAAGCGGCGGTACTTGCCGAAGAAGGCGGTGGCGGGGTGAATCGAGAGGAACATCGAGATGGTGACCCAGCCCAGGAAGGCGAGGATGAGCCATTCGACGGGCGTGCGGCGGATCTTGCCACCGTTGACCAGCAGGTCCCAGCCCCATGCCGCAAGGGCTATCAGTGCAAAGACCCGCTGCATGAACACCTTGATGATGTCGAACTGGTCATAGCTCAAAGGCAGCGAGAACCCCAGGAAGGTGAGGTTGCTGATGATGATAGGTGTGATGAAGATCATCGCAAGCAGTGACCACCACGCGATGGTGCCGTAGATGCTCAGCTTCTCTGACTGTGCCGCGACTACCGGCTTCGCAGCGGGGCCGGACGACTTCTTGCGCTTCGCCATGCGGGGGAGCTCCTGTACTTGAGGTTGTCACGACACCGGGCGCGCTGATCGATCTCGCGGATACCGCGTGGCCGCCCGATTCACGCACACAGCATTGTGACGCAAACACGCTCCCCTGACACGCGGATGCACAAAGACACCAGAAGTGGCCTAGCGCGCTCCGCGACCGGTGAGCACCACTTTGAACGTCTCGGCAAGTATCTGCGCGTCCATCGCGAAGTTCTGGTGGAACATGTAGATGAGGTCGTACTTGAGCTTGCGCTCGGGGGTGGTGGCGTACCCGCCCGAGACCTGCGCGAGGCCCGTGACGCCCGGCTTGACCCGGAACCGCTCGCGGTAGCCGGGTATCTCGGCAAGGTAGGTCTGGACGAAGAAGTCACGTTCGGGGCGGGGGCCCACGAAGCTCATCTCTCCGCGCAGGATGTTGAAGAGCTGCGGCAGCTCGTCGATGCGGTAGTTGCGCAGGAAGCGGCCCACGCGGGTGATGCGCGGGTCGTCCTCCTCGGCGAGGACGGGTCCGGACAGCTTCTCGGCATCCTTGACCATGGTGCGTAGCTTGTAGACGTGGAAGGGCTTGAGATCGCGGCCCACGCGCTCCTGGCTGAACAGGACCGGGGCGCCGTCTGTGAGCACTATCGCGATGGCCGCGAGCAGCAGAAACGGGCTCACGAGAATGAGGACCACGAGTGCGATGACCAGGTCGATCGCGCGCTTGGCAACGCGGTAGTAGCGCGGGACGAACGACTCGGTGATCTTCATGAGCGGGATATCGCCGATGAGTGCATCGACGCGGCCGATGAAGATCTCGTAGAGCTCGGGAACCACGTCGACGCGGACTTTGAGCTCGTCGGCGAGCACGAGTGATTCGACCAGCTCGCGCAGTGCGATGGGACTCACCACGACCACGCGGTTCGCCTTCTGCTCGCGGGCGATGCGCGCGACGTCGTGCGCGGTGCCCAGCACGGGATAGCCCTCGACCGAGGTCGGGCACTCCTCCCCCGGGCTGGTGCTGGCATCGAGCAGGCCGCAGACGCGCCAGCCCCATTTGGCGCGGCGCTCCATCTCTTGAGCGAGCTCGATGGTCACAGGACCGGTGCCCACGAGCACCACGCGCTGTTCGGGCCAGTGGACGCCGCCCACACGCAGGAAGACCCAGCGCCAGCCAACGAGCAGCAGCAGAATGAACACGGGCCCGATCGCCAGGACCGAACGGGCGAAGGCGATGGTGCGCTGGCCGCCCAGGAAGGCGACTGCCAGCACGAGCAGCGTGCCCAGGAACACTGCCGAGAAGACCGAGCGCACCACGGTCCACAGCGTCTCGGTGCGCTCGGGATCGTAGAGGCCGTAGGCCCACGCGGCTACGAGGTAAGCCACCACGACGACGGGAGCGATGACGAGAAACGCCGCGAAGTTGCGCGCCGGTAGAGAGCCGGTAGCCAGCACTTCTTTGTAGAAGCGGACGTAGAACGCCAGCACGAAGCCCGCTGCGACGAAGAGCGCGTCGAGCACGACCGACAGGACGACGAAGCGGGTGCGTGACATCGCGCTACGCCCCCGTTCGGGCCGAGTGTCGCTCGATGGCTTCCTGGTACACGGCCAGAGCACTCGCCGCCATGCGCGGGATGGTGAAGTCGCGCAACGCGCGCTCTTGGGCCTGCGCGCCCAGGCGAGCACGCAACTCGTCGTCTGAAAGCAGCCTGCGGAGCGCGCCGGACAGCGCATCCACGTTGCCCACCGGAACGGTGAGACCGGTGACGCCGTCGAGGTTGGCATAGGGAACGCCGGTGGTCAGCTCGGTGGAAACCACCGGAGTGCCTGCGGAGTGCGCCTCGATCTGCACCAGACCGAAGGCTTCGCTGCGCGCAACGCTGGGCAGGCAGAAGACGTCGGCAGCGTGATACCAGGCCGCAAGCTCGGTGTCGTCAAGCGGATGGAGGAATGTGACGCGGCTCTCGATGCCGCGCGCTGTTGCGACCTCGCGCAGCTCGGACTCGAGCGGGCCTCGACCCACCATCACCAGATCCGCATCGATGCTCTCCATCGCCTTGACCAGCACATCAGCGCCCTTGTAGTACACGAGCCGTCCCACGAACAGCACTATCTTGCGACCGCGGTGGGCAGCGCGCAGTTCGACGGCACGAGAGATAGCTGCCGGATTGTGAGCGGTGCGATCGACGTGCAGACCGTAATCGACGTGACGGCACTTATCCTTACGGGCCGCCAGATACGGGGAGTGCTCGATCATATTGGGCGAGCCGGCGATGATGAGGTCCGCGGCATCCAAGAAGCGCTCCATGAGCGGGCGATACGCCGCGAACGCCGCCTTCTGGCGGACGATGTCGCTGTGGTAGGAGACCACACAGGGCACGTCGGGTCGCGCGGTCAGCCATGCGATCTCACCCCAGGGATACGGGAAGTGGAAGTGGAAGACGTCCGGCGCGGGATCACGACGCGCTTCCTTGGCGAGCTCGCGGGCAAACCCCCACGAGATGGGCGTTGAGGAGAGCTCCGCCGCCCGGGGCAGTCTCACAACCTCCACCCCACCCATGGTCTCCTCGGCCCGCTCGTTGACGGCGTTGCAGACCAGCGCGCGCACCTGCGCGTCTTCGTACTTGACCAGTCCCTCCGCGAGGTCGTGGAGGTGAGACTCCACGCCGCCAAGATGCGGTGCGTAGTACTTGTTGACCATCGTTACGCGCACGGGCACTCCTGGATTCGCACTCGGTAGCCGGACTAGGGACCTTCGACCAGCGCGCGTCCGGCGGCCAGCAGGTCATCGACCACTCCTGCTGAAGGCGCCTCGGCGTAGATGCGTACCAACGGCTCGGTGCCGCTTGTGCGCATAAGCAACCATGCGTCGTCGGCAAGGAAGAACTTCACGCCGTCGAGGCGGGATATCTCATGCACCTCGATGCCGGCGAGTTCGGTCTGCGCGAACTGGGGTGAGCGAGCCAGGAAATCGGCCATGACCTCAGGCGTGAGCCGCAGGTCGAGCCGCGAGTACTCCATGGGGCCGGTGAGCGCGAAGAGCTGCTCGACCAGGCCGCCCAGCGTCGCACTGCGCTGCGCCATCATCTCGGCGAGCATGAGCGCCATGAGCAGGCCGTCGCGCTCACGAACGTGCGAGGGGATGCCGATGCCGCCGCTCTCTTCACCGCCGAGCAACACACCGCCCTTGACCATCTCTTCGTAGATCCACTTGAAGCCCACCGGAGTGGTGATGGTCTCGAGCCCAAGGCGCTCGGTGAGGCGATCGACGATGACCGAGGTCGACACCGTCTTGACCACCTTGCCGGTGAGCTTCTTGTCCTCAACCAGGTGGCGGACCACGAGCGCGATGATCTTGTGGGGGCTGATGAACCGGCCCAGCGAGTCGATAGCACCGATGCGGTCCGCATCACCATCAGTCACGAATGCCGCATCGAAGCCGCCGTCGCGGACGGCCGTGGCCGCATCATCGGTCCAGGGCGGGATGGGCTCGGGGTGCAGACCGCCGAAGCCCGGATTGCGCGTGCCGTGGATCTCGACGACTTCCATGCCGAACTCGCGCAGGATCGTGGCGAGATAGTTCTGACCCGCTCCGTAGAGTGGGTCGACAATGACGCGCAGACCCGCGGCCTTGATCGCTTTCGCGTCCACCTTGCTGCGGAGGGTGTCGAGGTACGGTCCAACAAGGTTGACGGTCTCGTACTCACCACGCGCCGTGGGTGGATCGGTCCACAACGCCTCCTCCACACGGGCAGTGAAGGCCACCGGTGAGGCGCCACCATCCGCCATGCGGAGCTTGAAGCCCAGATACTCGGAGGGGTTGTGACTCGCGGTGAGCATGACGCCGCCAACGGCCTCGTCCTCGGTCGCAACCGACCAGCACAGCGCCGGCGTGGGGAGATAGCTGTCTGACAGGCGCACCCGCAGCCCGTGTGTTGCGAGCACTTCGGCGGCCGCGGCAGCGAAACTGCCGGCCTCGAAGCGCGTGTCGTAGCCCACAATGATCAGTCCGCCGGGGTTATCTTCCGAGAAGACCCTGCCTGCAGCGTCCGCCACGCGCCTGAGCGAGTCGTAGGTGAACTCGGCGCCGATGACCGCACGCCAGCCGTCCGTACCGAACTTGATGTCAGCGCTCATGCTGCCGCTCTCCTGAACCAGGGGGACCCGCCTATGGTGACCAGCGTCAATCCTACCATCGAGAGATGACTTTAGGCTTATCCGGGAGGTGAACGGCCGCCAATGCTGCAGCCTCTATCCGCCCTCACCCCGGCGTGCCATCAGCTTGCGGTACAGCTCAAGATGCATCTTCACGCTGCGGCGCGTGCTTCCCTCGCCTGAAGGCTCGGTGACGATCCTGCCTGCATCGACTCCTGCCAGGACGACCTCCAGGCGCGTCGCGTCGGTGTCCACCACGACCGCAGCCGCACTCTTCATGCCCACCTCGTCGAAGCGCCGCATCAGGGCGTCCATTGGGCGTCGTCGGCGAGTGCCTTGGGGGTCGGCAGCTACGGTATGGACGGTCTCTACCGAGGGGACCTTGCGCGCGGCCCAGCGAAGCAGGAGATCGGCTTCAAGCCCGGTTGAATGGGCAGCCACCGGCACATAGCGCTTCAGGTACTTGCGCAGGCGCGAGCGCGAACGCACGATGTTCCACTTGTCGAGGATGTAGGGGTCGACATGGGCACCCAGCGCGCGGGCCCGCTCACCCGCTGGGCTGTCCATCAGACACAAGAAGCGCACGTTGGCACCCAAGCGGATCAGCTCGGCCATGACATCGAACCAGCGGTCTTCAACCCCTCCGACATCATGTCGGGGGTTGGCGGATATGAACACAAAGGTGGAATCCGTCCAAGACCTCATAGGCTCGTCATGATAGCAGCGTGCGAGCCAGGCAGCGCGCGAGGGCGTCCTCCCACAGAGGCATCGTCACGCCCAGTACGGCGGCCTTGGAGCAGTCCAGCACCGAATTCGCAGGCCGGGCTGCCTTCATCTGGAAGTCACGCGCCGATACCGGCTCGACCACGACATCCTGCAGACCGGTCAGTCTCAGCGCTTCGCGCGCAAGCTCGAATCTCGAGCACGAGCCCCCACCCACAAGGTGGTAGATCCCGCTCGCCCCAGCGCCCGCGAGTCCCAGAATCCCTCGCGCAAGATCGACCGTGTAGGTGGGCGACCCGACCTCGTCGGTAACCACGGACAGCGATCCGCGCTCTCGCGCTGCGGCCACGATCTTGAGCGGGAAGTTCGCCCCGACCGGCGCGAACACCCACGCCGTACGAACCACCAGGGCGTCAGGCATCTCATAGAAGACCGCGCGCTCCCCCGCGAGCTTTGATGCCCCGTAGACGGACACGGGGTTGGGCTGGTCGGTCTCGTCGTAGGCACCGCTCTTGGTGCCGTCGAAGACAAAATCGGTGGAGACGTGCACGAACGCCAAATCAGCGTCCCGCGCGGCCCGCGCAAGGTTGGCCGCCCCGGTCTCGTTGACGAGGAACGCGAGCTCTCTATCGTCCTCGGCGCGCTCCACGTTGGTGTACGCCGCCGCATTGACGAGCACTCCCCGCTCGCCGTCTCTCAGAGATGCCGAGAAGCCCCTCACGGCCTCGCGAATCGCCGGCGGGCTCGTGATGTCGAACTCCGCCTCGGCGGGTGCTGCGCAGCGCATGCCCAGCTTCCCCAGGACCTCCTGCAACGCCGTGCCCAGCATCCCGCTGGCACCGGCGACAAGCACGGCGAGCGAGTCGCTTCTGCTAGGAGCGCTCGTCATACCAACGCTTCCGCCAGTCCGCGAACTCCTCGGTATGGTGCTTGATCTTGCTCCACCACCACTCGTTGTCGCGATACCAGCGAATGGTGTCACGGAGCCCATCGGCGAAGTCGACCGCCGGCTGCCAGCCGAGCTGCTCGCGCGCCTTGGCGCAACTGATCGAGTAGCGGCGATCGTGGCCCGGGCGGTCGGTGACCTGCCGGACGGTGGTATCCCAGTCCAACCCCAGCTCGTCGAGGATGATCGTGGTGATCTCGCGGTTGGTGCGTTCGTTGCCGCCGCCGATGTTGTAGACCTCGCCCAACTGACCCAGGAGCAGCGCGGCCTCGATGCCATCTGCATGGTCATCGACGTGCAGCCAGTCGCGCACGTTGAGTCCGTCGCCGTACAGCGGCAGCTGGCCTCCCTCGAGCGCGTTGGTCACGAACAGCGGGATGAGCTTCTCGGGGTACTGATACGGGCCGTAGGTGTTGCTGCCACGTGTGACCAGCACCGGAGCGCCGTAGGTGGTGTGGTACGCGAGGACCTGCAGGTCGCCCCCGGCCTTGCTCGCCGAGTAGGGGCTGGAGGCCTGGATGCGGTCGGTCTCGCAGAAGGAACCCGTCTCGATCGAGCCGTACACCTCGTCGGTCGAGACTTGGAGCATGCGCCCTATGGAGCGTTCGCGCACCACCTCGAGCAGCGTGTGGGTGCCCAGGATGTCGGTCTGCAGAAACGCCTCAGGCTCGGCGATGGAGCGGTCCACGTGGGTCTCGGCCGCGAAGTTGACGATCGCGTCGACGCCACCGGCCGCGTCGATCGCAGCATCAACCGCAGGCCGGTCTCCGATATCGCCACGCACGAACGAGTAGCGTGGGTCCTGGGCGACGGGCAGCAGATTGTCGAGGTTGCCCGCGTAGGTGAGCTTGTCGAAGCAGACGATCTCCCAATCCGCATGTTTGGCGAGCATGCGCCGAACGAACGCACTTCCGATGAAACCGGCACCACCGCAGACCAGGAGCCTCATCCGTTCTTCACGCTCCAGTCGTAGCCGATGGACGCGTCGTCGGCCGGCAGACGGTACTCGTCCGGGTCGTCGTAGTCGTAGACCTCTGTAGGGATGTTGATGATGTATGCGGGCTCGGTGCCTACTGGCGTGAATCCGTGGTAGACACCCTGCGGGATGACGATCATGCGCTGGCGCTGCCAACCGATCACGAACTCGTTGGTCTTTCCCTTTGTGGGCGAGCCGTCGCGGGAATCGTGCAGCACGACCTTCGCCATGCCGCCCACACAGACGAAGTGGTCGGTTTGCAGCTTGTGGTAGTGCCACGCCTTGACGACGCCCGGGTACACCATGGTCACGTAGACTTGGCCGAACTTCTGGAAATCGGGGTCGTCGCTGCGAAACATCTCCATGAGCAACCCGCGCTCGTCGGGCATGACCTTGAGGTCCTTGACCTTCACGCCGTCGATCATGACACGCTCCTCACAGCTCGAGTAGGTACTGGTAGTACTCTGCTGATGTCCCTTGCGTTGCCCGCTCGACGGCAGCCCCGTCGATGAACCCCATCAGAAGTGCGATCTCCTCGAGACATGCGACCTTCTGGCCCTGCCGCTTCTCGATGGTCTGTACGAAGGAACTCGCCTCCATGAGCGAATCGGGTGTACCTGTGTCGAGCCATGCCATGCCGCGGCTCATGAGCCGGACACTGAGGCTGCCATCTTGCAGGTACAGGTTGTTGAGCTCGGTGATCTCGAGCTCGCCGCGCTGCGAGGGAGTGACCCGCTTGGCCATCTCGCAGACGCGCCCGTCGTAGAAGTACAGACCAGTGACTGCGAAACTCGAACGGGGGTTGGCGGGCTTCTCCTCGATGGAAAGCACATTGCCATCTGCGTCAAAGTCGACGACGCCATAGCGTTCGGGATCGCGGACCTTGTAGCCGAAGACGACCGCACCGCCCCGCATGGCGTCTGCTCGCGCACTGCGCAGCATGTCGATCAGACCGGTACCGTAGAAGATGTTGTCGCCCAGAACCAGACACGCGGGGCTGCCGTCCAGGAACTCCTCGCCTATCAGGAATGCCTGCGCGAGGCCCCCCGGATTGGGCTGCACCGCATAGCTGAGCTTGATTCCCCACTGAGAACCGTCACCCAGTGACCGCTGGAAAGCGGGCCCGTCGGTCGGAGTCGTGATCACAAGAATCTCGCGGATTCCCGCAAGCATGAGCACCGACAGCGGGTAGTAGATCATCGGCTTGTCGTAGACAGGGAGCAGCTGCTTGGACGTGCCCCGTGTGATCGGGTGCAGACGAGTGCCCGAGCCCCCTGCGAGAATGATCCCCTTCAAATCCCCGACTACCTCCCCCGGCTCCGACCCCACTCGGCGCAGATGATGCAGCAGTCCGTTGATTGTACGCTCGCGATGTGTTCCTACTTTACCCCAGCAGCTCCCGGTACACCTCGACCGTTCGCTCTGCGGCTGCGGCCCACGTGAGTTCCTCCGCTCGCGCATGGCCTGCCTTGACCAGACGCCTGCGGGTCGCGGGCTTGTCCAGCACCTGCGCGATCGCATCCGCGAGGGCCGTGGCATCACCGGGATCAACGACGAGCGCAGCCTTCTTGCCCACGACCTCGGGTAGCGAGGCGGCGTTGGTTGTCACCACCGGCGTGCCCAGGGCCATAGCCTCGAGCGGCGGCAGCCCGAACCCCTCGTAGCGCGACGGGAACGCAAGCAGCTCCGCATGGGTGTAGAGCGCTCGCAGCTCATCGTCTGTGATCGAGCCAGTGAAAGAGACCCGCGAACGCACGTCCTCTGAGACGCCGGCGAGCTGGGCGTCGAGATAGCCGTCCTCGCCCGTTCCCGCCAGGACCAGCCGCAGATCGGCGCGCTCCGCAGCCAGCGCAGCAAACGCGCTGAGCAGCGTGGGTAGGTCCTTGTGCGGCCGAGTAGACCCCATCGACAGCACGTAGCTCGCCCCGGCGATCTCAGCGAGGCGACCTTCGAGTATAGCCACAGGCCCCGCGGCGAAGTCATCCGCCCCCGCGAGCGTCACGCGGCCCTTGCTCGCAGCCGAGGGGAAGACCGAGGAGACCTGCTCGAGCGAGAACTCCGACAGCGTGACGATGCGGTCAGCCACATGCACCGCTCGCCGAACCGCATAGCGGTAGATCGCGCGTTTGGCACCCGAGGGCATCACACCCGGGACCAGCAGCGGCGTGAGGTCGTGCATGGTGACAACAAGCGGGTGCGTCGCCGGAAACGGCGTGGGAAAGTGCAGACAGTGCGTGAGGTCCGGCTTGACGCGCTGCAGCGTCTCCGAGAAGTGGTACGAACCCGCAGGCGAGAACGGGTGGCCTTCGACGTGATGTCGTTCGCAATCACACAGGAGCTCGGGCACGGACTCGTTAGCCGCAAGGACCAGTACCGGCTCGACTTCCGGATGTCGTGCCAGCGCGCCAGAGATCCCCACCGAGTACCGGCCCACGCCGGACCACGAGGCCATCCGAAGATCTAGCGCGATACGCACAAGTGGCCCCCGGACCTCGTCGACAACCCATCACAACCTAGACTACCATGCGGCTCATGGACTCCAGCCCTAAAACACCAGCGTTCGGCGTCAATCTGTTTGGCTACCTGACCTCGAATCTGGGCTTGGGAGTCGCTGCGCGCAACACCGCGCAGATGCTGCTGGCCAACCACATCCCCACGCGCCTCGTGGACGTGAACCCCGGCGGAGGCATGCAGGGTAAGGACACCACCTTCGCCGAGCAGATTGCGGCAGCGCACGACGTCGAGCCGTACGCGGTCAACCTGTTCCACATCAACCCGGACCAGGTCCTCTACCTGCTGAACCCCTTCAGCGACACCGTAACGCTCCAGAATCGCGTCAACGCATGCGTACCGTTCTGGGAGCTGCCCCGACTGCCGGATTCCTGGGTCGAGCCGCTGCAGGCTATGGACGCGATCTTGGCACCAACACGATTCGTTGAAGCGGCTGTTCGCGACCGATTGCCATCTGCACGGCTCATCCGCTATCCGCAGGCGGTGCACGTTCCCAGCGACATCACGCCTGACCGTTCCGCATTTGCCTTGCCTGATGGCGCGCTCATCTTCGTGATGAGCTTCGACATGCGCAGTGACATCGAACGCAAGAACCCGTGGGCGGCCATCGAAGCCTTTCTGCAGGCATTTCCCGACCGAGGCGACGTGAGACTTGTGATCAAGGCCTCAAACGTCGAGACCATCGCGGGTCTCGAGCGCAACGTGGCCCGCCTACGCGAGGTCGCCGCCGACCCACGAATCATCGTGCTGGACCGCCCTATGGGCTACCGGGAGATACTGACCCTCTACGCCTCATGCGACGTGCTGGTCTCGCTTCACCGAAGCGAGGGATTGGGGCTGAGCCTTCTCGAGGCTATGGCGCTCGGTAAGGCGGTCGTGGCCACGGGCTGGTCCGGAAACGTCGACTTCATGACTCCCGAGAACTCCATCCCCATCGGCTTCGATGAGGTCGAAGTGGTCTCGAGCACGCAGCCGGCCTACGCGGCCACCATGGCCGGACGCCAGTTCTGGGCCGAGCCCCGAGTGGCTGAAGCCGCCCAAGCGATGCGATCACTCGCCGAGAACCCCGAGCTGCGAATCCTACTTGGCATTCAGGCCGCCAAAGATGCTCATGCGCTCACCGAACAGTACGACCGTGGAGGCGCAATCGTCCCTTCACTGCGAGCGCTGGCAGCCGATGGCCCGGGGGCGGGTTCTGCGCGGATGGCGCGGCTGAGGCTGAGATACCCGTGGTACTACTCGCGCCGGGTAGTGCGGGCGGTACTGCACCGAGCGAAGACTAGGCTGGTGGGGTAAGCTGCTCCACCGCAGCATCCACCATCATCGTGACAACCTCTTCGAAATCGATCGTGGGTGTCCACGACAACATCTCGCGCGCCTTCGACGCATCCCCCACTAGCACCTCGGCCTCCGATGGCCTGAAGAACTGCGGGTCGACACTCACATACTCCTGATAGTCGAGCCCCAGGTGGCCAAACGCGACGGCGCACATCTCCCTCACCGAGTGGGCGATGCCGGTGGCCACAACGTAGTCCCCGGGACTTTCGGCCTGCAGCATCAGCCACATGGCGCGGACGTAGTCGCCAGCGAAGCCCCAGTCTCGCTGAACGTCTAGATTGCCCATCGCAAGCCCCTCGGCCAACCCCAGTTTGATGCTCGCTGCGCCGTGAGCGATCTTGCCCGTCACGAACGCCGACGTGCGCAATGGCGACTCGTGATTGTAGAGAATCGCGTTGGAAGCATGTATCCCATAGGCATCGCGGTACGTGCTCGTCGCGAAATGCGCGTAGGCCTTGGAGTCCCCGTATGGGGAAACGGGACATACGCGCGTGCGCTCGTTCTGAGGCCACTCGGACGGCCTGCCAAAGATCTCGGCACTGGATGCCTGGCAGAAGTGTGCGGAGGGCGAGCACTCCTTGATGGCCTCAAGGAGACGTATAACGCCTACTCCGTTGACGTCAGCCACGAGTGTCGCCTCGCCCCAAGACTGCCCCACCGAGGAAATCCCCGCGAAGTTGTAGACCTCGTGCGGTTGAACCTCCGAGACGACCGATCTGAGCGACTCCGCGTCGCGCAGGTCAGCCTCGACGGCATGGAATGTCGAGCCCCACCCAGCGATACGGTCGAGGAAAGCACCCGGCGCAGGGCCAAGCATCCCAAAGACGTCATAACCTTGAGCCACGAGCAGCTCTGTCAGGTAGGTACCGTCCTGCCCCGCGACTCCGGTTATGAGTGCGCGCTTGGTCACAGCTGGATGCTCTTGAAGGCGATTTCGCGGGCCACGCGCTCCATGTCCGCGTCAACCATCATGTCCACGAGCCCTTTGAACGTGACCTTCGGTTCCCAGCCAAGCACGCGTTTGGCCTTGGACGGGTCGCCCAGCAGCAGCTCCACCTCGGCCGGCCGAACGAACTTCGGGTCAATCACGACGTACTGCTTCCAATCGAGATCCACTCGGGCGAATGCCTCTTCCACGAACTCCTGGACCGTGCGCGTCTCACCCGTCGCAAGCACGTAGTCATCCGGCTGATCCTGCTGCAGAATCCGCCACATACCCTCGACGTAGTCACCAGCAAAACCCCAGTCGCGCTTGGAGTCCGTGTTACCCAGCCGCAGTTCACTTTGTACACCATGCTTGATACGTGCGACCGCATCGGTGATCTTGCGCGTGACGAACTCAAGCCCGCGACGCGGCGACTCATGGTTGAACAGGATGCCGTTGCTGGCATGCATATCGAATGACTCTCGGTAGTTGAGGGTGATGTAGTAGCCGTAGACCTTCGCAACGCCATAGGGCGAGCGGGGATGGAACGGCGTGGTCTCCGTTTGCGGTACTTCGTGCACCTTGCCGTACATCTCGGAGGTGGCCGCCTGATAGAAGCGGGCGGATGGCTTCACCCGACGGATCGCCTCCAGTAGGCGTGTCACGCCGATACCATCGACGTCGCCCGTAAAGAGAGGCTGACGCCATGAGTCGCCCACGAACGACTGGGCGGCGAGGTTGTAGACCTCGTCCGGCTGGGATTCCTCGACCGCATCGAGCAGCGACGGAGTATCGCTCATGTCGCCCACCAGCAACGATATCTTGTCGCCCAGATGTGCGATTCGCTCATCAGAGGGCGTGGATGTGCGACGAACGATTCCGGACACCTTGTAGCCCTTTTCGAGCAGCAACTCGGCGAGATACGAGCCATCTTGCCCGGTGATACCGGTGATGAGGGCGCTCTTCGTCATGGAGACTCCAACCTTTCGAATACACCTTGCGGTCGCTTGCGACCGTCCGGAAACACTATAGCCGCCCCAGCGCCGGTCGCACCTCAGTCTTCATCGACCGGACTTCGCCTCAATTGCTTCCCGGAACGCCTCAACGTACTGGCGGCCCACGCGTTCCCATGTGTAGCCCGAGATGGCCTCCTGGGAACGGGCCGCCATCGCCTTCATCGCCTCAGGATTGCGAAGGGACCTCTCAACCGCGTCAGCGATCGACACGGGATTGAGCGGGTCGAACGTCAGCGCCTCGACTCCGAGCGTTTCAATCTGCTCGAGAAACGGCGGGATGTTCGAAAACCCGACCGGGACCCCGGCCTTCCATGCGTCCATGGCTGGCCCGCAACCCGCCTCGTACAGTGACGCCGAGACCAACATGTTGGCGGACTGCGTGAGAGCATCCACCTCGATGTCAGACACATAGCCGAGAGCAAGCACATCCGTGCCAAGGACGAGACCAGCGTCACGTAGGGCGTCTTGGATGGAACTGACATATCCGGCAGGCGCCTCGCGGCCGATCTCGTCGGTACCCATGCCCGTTATGACAAACTTCGGAGCATCCGGGCCCATACGTGACTTGAGCACCCCTGCCGCCTGCACGTACGACTTCAAGTTCTTGTGGCGAGTGATGTTGGCAGGGTAGACAACGAACGGTGAGCCAGAGAGCCCGAAACGATCAAGCGCGGCCCGTCTTTGCTCTTCGCTCACTTCACGCACTGAGTAGGGAGCGAGATAGACGACGCGGACCTTGGGCTCAACGTCAGGAAACGCCGCCACGAGTTCATCTTTGATGAAGCGCGTCGACGTAACCGCAATCTCGGCCCTCTCGCTCCAGAAGCGGAAATCACTGTCCCACTTGCGATAGTCAGCTGCAGAGAAGTTGTCCGGGAACCGGCGGTGGTTCAAATCGTGGAAAGTGCCGACAACGGCAGCGTCTGTCTCAAAGGGTTCGATCCACAGTGGAAGCGCGAGATACACCACATCGTAGGAGTTCAGACTAGCCACCGCATCGCGCGGCATCGAGAACATCGACCAGTGCTTCTCTCCTTTGATACTCGCCCGCGCCTGGGTGAACGCGCCCGTGGCGAATCGGTGCAACGCCGGCCACTTCTTGAGCATATCCCGGCCTGCCCGCCAGGCAAGGCTCTTCTCGGCCTCTGTCTTGCCAGACTGTCTAGCGTGATGAACAACCGCAGAATCTCTTACAGGAATAACCTCGACCGACATGCCATCGAAGTGCCTGTCGAGACCGTCAAGTTCAATCAGGGCCTCGTCGGCGAAGAAGCCAATCTCCGCGGAGGGTTCGGCGCTCAGGATCCCGTCAATCAACGCGTACGCGAAGCGCGAGATACCACCGGACGTCGCCATGTGGAGAACGACAGCAATGCGCATGAAGGAGCCCTAGCTACGAGACGTGGACAACGGACGGGCCGGAATGCCGACAACGGTCACTCCGGGCTCAACGTTCTTAGTCACTACCGCACCCGCCCCAACGGTGGCTCCCCGGCCTACCGTCACTCGTGGAAGTACCACGGAGCCGGTTCCGAAGTAGCAATCATCTTCGATGGTGCACCAGCCGGATATGTGAACACCCGGACTCAGAACGCAGTGGGTGCCGATAGTGACATCGTGACCCACCGTCACGCCCAGATTCAGTATCACGTGATCACCGACCACGATGTTGTTGGTGAGTATCGTGCCCGCTGTGATGACGGTGCCTACACCGACCGTCACGAATGGCGACATCACGACCGAGGGGTGGATGAGCGTGAGCGGCTCGATTCCATGCTGCTGCATCTCAGCGACCTGCCGCTTGCGCGGAGCGATCTCCCCCGCGCCAGCGATTCCGTGTACGGGCTGGGAGCGATCGACCTGCATAATCGTGCCCAGAATGGGTGTGTCGTTGAGTATCTGGCCCGCATGGCTGTCGTCGCGATCAACGAAGCCCAGCAACTCGACTCCACCCGAATGGCCCAAATCACGCACGACATCTGCAATCTCTCTTGCGAATCCACCGGCGCCCATGATCACAAGCCGCTGTCCGGTTCGGTTCCTGGAGGGGGACATTCCTAAGCCAATCTGACAGCTAGTGCCACGCCTGGAGTATTTGTCGCGTACTCAATGGACCGATAGGACGGGAATTGCACAATCGCATGTCGCCACACTCCCAACAAGTCCATCCAGCCGTGCGGATCATCGCCCGCTTCATTCTTGGTCTCGACGGAGTCTACGTACGAGGGATCGGGCGTGATGTCATCGAAGACAAGAACACCGCCGACCGACAGGTGGGGCAGTGTGTCCATCAGATCCTGGTATGCACCCAGCAGGGAGTGATCACCATCAACGAGCATCAGATCCAGAAGCTCAGGACGTCCGGGAGCCAGCCGATCCATTCGGCGCCGCCTAAGCCAGCCTGAGCTTGGATCCGAGAAGAACGCCGGGAGTGTCTGGTGGCTATTCCCGGACAGGAACACGGGCGAACCTGTGTAGCCGATGCCAGCAAGCTCAGACCGGACGTAGTCCGGGCCGGGATTCTCACTACCGGCATAACCTTTCAGCCACATATCGAAGCCGTATATCTGGACATCCTGAACAGCAGAAGCCACCATCGACATCGAGAATCCTCGGCGTACCCCGATTTCCAAATAGGTCTCGGGCTTGAGTGTTTCTGCCAGCCAACGAATGAAACAGCGCGTCTCGAGCTTGCCATTCCGAACGAGCTCAAGAACCACCTCCGTCCAGTTGTGGTCAACCGTCAGCTGGTTCATGACCGTCTCAACACTTGCGAGGTTCTCGCTCGCGGCAACTAGACGAAAGAGCGCCTCGTCGTCAACGTCGCTCCAGTCGATGCTCCCTCTGTTCACGGTGATGCCTCTCTACGACAGTCTGTCTTCGGCAAAACGCTCAACCAGTCGGCAGATCGAGTCAACTTCGTCATCCGTTAGATCGGGGAAGGACGGGAGATTGACTCCTGCTGCGGCCACTCGCTCTGAGACCGGAAAGGCTTCGCCACGGTCGTACATCGGCAACGTATGCGCGGGGTAGAAGAACGGACGCGTCTCAACACCGTTGCTCCGGAGATGCAGCATCATCTCGTCACGCAGACCGTTCTCAACGAGAATCGAAACCATCCAGTAGACGCTTGTGGCCCACGGCATCTCTGTCTGCAGGACAATGCCCCGCAACCCCCCTAGAGCGGCCTCATAGCGCTTGGCAATCTCTCGCTTGCGCGAGATCGTGGACTGGATCCGCTCCAACTGAGCGCACCCAAGTGCTGCAGCGATATTCGTCATCCGATAGTTGAAGCCGACTACGTCGTGCCAGTATGTTCGCGTGGGCGAGACTCCCTGTCCCCTGAGGTGTCGGCAGACACCAGCGAAATGAGCATCGCTAGTGACAACCATCCCGCCTTCCCCTGTGGTGATGATCTTGTTTCCGAAGAATGAATACGAACCCGCCAGTCCGAAGCAGCCTACCCTTCGGCCTCGGTATTCCGCGCCGTGAGCTTCGGCGGCGTCTTCAATAACCGGGATCCCGTGCGTCCTGCTAATCTCCATTATCGGATCCATGTCGGCCGGATGACCGTACAGGTGCACGACCATAATCGCCTTCGTGTTGGCCGTAATCCGTTCCTCAATCAGTTCAGGATCCAAATTCCAGTAGTCCGGATGGCAATCGACGAACACCGGAGTCGCCCCCGTGTAGGCTATTGCGTTGACCGAGGCAACGTAGGTCAGAGTCGGCACAATCACCTCGTCACCGGGGCCCACACCGAGTGCGACGAGCACCAAATGCAGGGACACGGTACCGTTGCACGTGGCAATCCCATTCTGGGCTCCTACATACTCGGCAAACCCAGATTCGAAACGGTCGAGATACTCGCCCCTTGACGACACCCAAGTCGACTCGACGGCATCAAGCACATACTTCTTCTCGTTCTCGCCAATGTGAGGCTGGTAGACAGGAATCACTTAGGCCTCCGGACTTGAGCCAGGGGAAGTGCCTTTGAAGCGCTGCAGCAGCAAGGATACCAAACGGCGATCGCCGTCCTGGACCAATCCAAACACCCAGTATCCCATGGGGAACGTGAGAGCCGAGAGGATCATGAGACCCATGGTCGCCCACAGGTTCACCGCGCCGAATCGCAGCGGCAACGCAACGACTGCCTGCAAGAGCCCAACCGCTGCCACTGGCAAGAAGATCTGAGCTCCCCGAAAACCGGACAGGCCCAGGACGCGTCTCTCAAGGAACCCCGTGAGCAGTGGAACCCCAATTGCGGCGCTCACAAGATAGGCCGCAGCGGCGCCGGCAACTCCATAGGGCCGGATCCAGAGAAGGAACAGACCGATGTCAGCGGCTGCGATCGCTAGAGTGAAGAACGCGTTGATTCCTGCCCGTCCCGACCCGTTTGCAATCCCCCAAGGAATTGCGGACGCTCCCAGAATCGAATACGTCCCGACCAGTAGGACCATAGCCAGGGCGCTGTTTCGCGCTATCTCTGCTCCCATCCAGTACAGAAGGAATTTGTCGGCAAACACCGCCATTGGCACAGCAGTCATTACGACGAGAATGTACACAAGACGTGTTCCCTCGGAGTACAGCCGCCGAAGTGCATCATGATCGCCGCTTTCGAAAAGCGCCGACGACACCGGAAAGACGATGCTTGTTGCGGCAGCGACCAGACCTTGAATTCGCTGAGCCAGTCCGCCCGGCACAACGTAGTAGGTGACTGCGGCAACACCCAGGATAGACCCCAAGAGCAGCTTGTCCGCCTGATATAGCAGCACCACTCCCATTGACGAAAGCAGAAACGCAGTTCCAAAGGTCATCAGTTCCCGGAAGACCGCCCAACTGAACCGGGGCAGCACCCTTAGCGACGGGAGGACCCGGCGGGCCATCATGTACATCACGGGAATCGCAATGATGTTCAGCACTAGCCCCGAGACAACAACCGCTAGAAGGCCCTCCCCCATTGCCAGCAGAATGAGTGTCAACGCTGTCGTGGCGGTGTTCAGAGCCATAGTTGCCTTTGATGCCACGTCAAAACGCTGGAGTGCCCGAGGGATTGAGCTCAAGACGCCGAGCACGAGCGACACCGTCAGGGCAGGCGCGGAAATATAGAACGCGATGCGGGCCGCACTGACATACTCAGGAGGAATCGAGAGCCATTTGGTGACCATGATCTCTGCCAGAGCGATTATGGCCAGGCCACCGACTAGGCCGATGGCGAGATAGAAGGCCAGAACCGTGCTAATGACCGTGTTGATGCCTTCCAAGTCCTCCTGAGCATAGAATGCTGCGATCTGGCGAGTCGCAGCCCCCCCAATCCCTAGGTCAAGGAATCCGAAGAACCCCAACGTGACGCCGACAATACTCAGAAGTCCGTATGCATCGTCGCCCAGCGTGCGCACAATATATGGCGAGGCGACGAGTGCCACAAGGATGGGCCACCCGAACTCCATCATTCCGTAGAAGGAGTTCTTCAGGGTCCGCCATGCAAGGCCCGGAGACCCGCCTGTGTTCCCGTGTTCGTTACTCATTCTCTAGCGCTCATAGACGTAGAAGCCTTGGCCTGACTTGCGGCCCAAGTGCCCATCGGCGATCTTCTTCCGGAGAAGGGGCCGGGGGGCGTACGTGTCATCACCCGTGCGTTCGGCAAGGTTTGTCATGATGTTCGCAACGACATCCAGACCGATCAGATCGGCCAGCGCAAGCGGACCCATCGGGTGATTGAGCCCCAGTCTTACCGCCTCATCGATTGCCTCCGCGTCAGCAACTCCCTCTTCGAGTTCACGAACTGCCTCGTTGAGCAACGGCATCAAAGCGCGGTTGACGGCAAATGCGGGAGTGGCCGCGACCCGAACGGGAACCTTGCCCAGTGACCGCGAGAACTCGTCAAGAAACGCTGCCGTCTCGGGGCTTGTCCGTCCCCCAATTGCAGTCTCGACCAGCCTCATGCGGTTGGCCGGGTTGAAGAAGTGCAGCACACCAAAGTTCTGTGGGCGCTGAAGCGCGTTCGCCAGATCGTCAATCGATAGCCCCGATGTATTGGTCGCCAGAATCGCGTCAGACCTCATGTGCGCCTCGGCCTGTGCCAACGCAACCTTCTTGGGCTCCATCTCCTCAACTACGGCCTCAATCACCACGTCACACGAAGAAAGCTCCGCATACCCGACTGCGACGCCTAGGCGACACTCCGCCTGGCGTACTTGTTCCTCATCCATGACTCGCCCGAGGCGGTCGAGCACCTTGGCCTTCGCCGCAGCCAGTCCATCTTCGGAGCGGCCACACAACACAACTCTATGACCGCGCGCGAGCAGTAGTTCCGCCAGACCACGACCCATGACTCCCGTGCCAAGGATGCCGACAACTTCAAGGTCCACCTCCGTGTGCCGGCCGAAGCGAAGGGTCTCCCCCACATTGATTGCGTAGTCCAGCTTCACAATCGAGCCGACACCGTCCGCTCCTCGCACAAGCGCGCACCAGTAAGGAACGTCCTCATGTCCCACGCTGGGCACGGCGACTTCTGTTGTCGCGAGCACTTCCGCCGAGACTGGCGTAACCCGGACGAGCGGAACGTGGCACCACGTACAGGCGTCGAGTTCATAGGCATAATCGCGATTGCATGTTGGGCAGCTCCAGTGGTTCACGTCGCACCGCCCAAGACGTGCACCGAGCAGGTTCCGCCCACTCCACCTACGTTGTGGGCAACACCGACGCTAGCACCTTCGACCTGCCGAGATCCCGCCTCGCCGCGGAGCTGAAGTACCGACTCATAGATCTGACCGACTCCGGTTGCGCCAATCGCGTGCCCACCCGCCTTGAGCCCGCCACTGGCGTTTACAGGAATGCGACCTCCGATAGAAGTCTGTCCGTCCCGGACGAGCATCGTCGCTTGGCCCCTGTCGGCCAGTGCGAGATCCTCCATCGCCACAAGTTCTGCGATCGTGAAGCAGTCGTGAACTTCCGCGAAATCAATGTCACGCGAATCGATGTGTGCTTCCGCATAGGCTGCTTCTGCTGCGGCACGTGCCGCCGGAAACGAGGTGCATGTGCTGCGCTGGGCAAGCGATATCACATCGGACGCTACGGCCGACCCGAGAATCGGGACGCTGCGACTGTCCGCACGTCGAGAACTGATGATCACGGCAGCTGCTCCGTCAGAAACCGGGCAGCAATCGAACAAGCGCAATGGAGAGGCCACCGGGGGGCCGGCGTCAATGTCGGCCTGGCATACCTCTTTGAGGTGAAAGTGCGCCTTGGGGTTGAGATTGGCGTTGGCGTGGTTCTTGAGGCTGATGAGTTCGAGGTCGCGTGGCGTGGTTCCGTACTCCGCAAAGTGACTTTGGGCCACCAGAGCGTAGTTCGCCGGGAAGTTCAGACCCGCGATCTGATCGAGTACGACATCACCTGCCATGCCTATGTTGCGCGTGAGCTCCATGCCAACGACGTTGCTCATACGTTCGACACCGACCACAAGTATGTTGTCATAGCGAGAGAGGGCAAGAACGGCTTGGTGGACCGCAACGCCACCGGAAGCGCATGCGGCCTCCGTGCGCCAACTTGGCAGGTTCAATCCCGGCAGCAGGCCAGCCACAACCGAGTTCAGGTGGAGCTGGCTCTCGTTTGGACCACCAAGGAAGTTGCCGACTATCACGGCACCGATGTCGCAAGGGTCCAATCGGGCGTCCGACAAAGCCTCGATGATGGCTTCTTGCGCGAGCTGAGGAATTGTCTTCGAGGTGGGACCGAAGCGAGTCTTGCCCGCGCCCAGTACGTATGCGCATGGCTTCGGCATAGCGAACCTCTCAACTCAGTGATCCAGCGAACAGTCCGTTCGTGCACATGTTAGACAGAATACGACAAAGTCCTTCGTAACAAACGCCGGCCCGCATCGGCGGGAAGATTCCGATTCTCACACGAATCTGCTGACGACCTGTTCCAGCAACAGGAGTTATCTCGGGATTCCTCGGGGCCAAGAGACTTCCGACCGGCGCTCTGCTGGGGTCGACCAGCTAAGCGGACATTCAATTGCCGCCCTATCGGATGAACTGGTAGAAGGCATAGCGGCCGTCAGGGCTCACAATGGGCGCACTCCCACCGACAGACGCGGCAATTGAGGCCTCGGTGACCTTTCCTCCGTCGTCGTAGCCCCATCTGTCGACTGCGATTCCGGCGAAGCTCCGAGCTTGCAGCGCCGTAGTCATCGCCGCGACTGGCGCCTTGCTGATCTGCGCCTGCCACTGGGCATCAGCTCGGCCCATGAAGGCGCCTGCACTCCAGCGGAGATTCTCGGAGTGCAGGTACATTCGGAGTTCATCGTACCCTCCAGTTCGTCCGACTGGAGCGCCTTCCGGGAACTGCACGTACGGCAGCTGGAAGATGCTGGACTCGTTAGGCACCACAGATTCGATCCGTTCTACAAACACCCGATCGCTTTCGAAGACCGCTCTGTTCTTCGCATAGTCCGGAACCATCGCGGGGCTTGTCTGATCGAGAAAGCCAAGCAGCAACACAGCGGCGAAGCACGCAACGACAATCCCCCTACGTACGCCGGCTGAACCAAGGCCGCTACTGGCTATTCGCCGAGCGAGAGTATCGGCCACCCAGGCTGCGGCGCAGAGGCTCAAGAAGCCCAGGTAGACCGTTATCCGCTCATAGGCGCGAATCTGAGGGAATCCCAAGTAGGCGATGATCTCACCAACTCCACCTACCGTGGCGAGGAGGAACGAGCCCAACGCCATGATTGCAAGCTTGCTGGGTACCCCGTCAGGCACATGAGGTGGGCCACGCAACGGAGAGGCTACCGCCCAGAACAACAGCACGAAGAAGCCCATCACACCGACCAGCCCCAGCGACGAGTCGTCAGCGATTCCTCTGTACTTCTCGGTGATTCCAGCCAGCGACGACAGGTAGAGGGACTTGATACTGGCGAACGCTGCGAGGCGGTGGTTGGTCATCGGAAAGACCAGCTCGGTCATGCGAAGCGCATAGAGATCAGAGTCCGATGGGACTCGCTGCTGCGCGATGCTGTTGTGCCCGGCCCTCTGCCAGTAGATGAAGCTGGGGACGTACTGCATCGCAAGCACGGCTACGATTGCCGCGCACACAACGAATGCGGGGTACAGACCACGCAGCCCACCATTGGCGAATGCTCGGAGCAGCCCCGCGAGAAGCATCAGAACGAAGCAGAAGAACGCGTAGTAGACACCGGATGTCCCGACTATGACGGCGGCAATCCAGCCCCATACGGGGACGCCGAGAAGTCGGCGATTCCACCAGCCTTCCAGAGACTCCGCCTGTCCCGCTCCGAACCCTACCTCTGCCACAAGTGCGACGGCGAGGGGGACAGCGAAGTACGCCGCGAGGTAGAGATGGAATGAGATGCGTGACTGGTGATACGGCAGGAGGGCGTAGAGCAGCCCGAAGACGAAGGACGATGCGCGACTGAAGCCGAGGCGCCGAATGGCCCAAGTCGCAGAGAGCGCAATCAGTGGATAGCTCAGTAAGGCGAACAGATTCAGCACGAGCACGTAGTTGTTCGTAAACAGAGAGAGAAGCCAAAACTCAAGCACAAAGATGCCGTCAGCCGCCGGGAAGTCGTAGAACTCAAAGACGCCAGGTGCACCCAGATTGGGATTCACGTAGAACTGGCCGTGGTCCACGATCCCCTTTGCCAGGACGGAATGGAGTATTCCGTCGGCCGAGTACGTAACAGGCACCGTGGACATGTTGCCAACAAGGCCGAGCACCACCAGCCCCAACAGTGTTGCGACAATCGCCACTGAAACATAGAGTGCCCCAGCGCGGCGGTTCACGAGAGACCCCCGTCCGTGGTGACCCGGTCAGCTCCGTCATCGCCAACAGCGTGTGGGGCCGCGCCTCTCCCCACTATCAGCGTCTCGTCCAGCACCTCTCCCACCTCGAGCGGGACTCGAAACGTGAAGTACCTGTGACCCACGTAGCTGAAGATGGTGGTGAAGAAGATCGTGATCATCTGGGCAAGCGAAGGTGAGATGTGCGCGACAGAAACCGCGAGCCAAAGCAGCAGAGTACTTAGGCCCTGCGCTGGCAGGTAGATGAGGTAGGCCCGACCTGTCTGGCGCCAGAAGTCGCCCTTTGAATGAAACACGAAGTGCTTCATTGTCGCGGTACTCTGCACAACAGCACAGACCCATACCGCCCAGAACAAAGCCAGATAGTGCCTGTGGCCGATGACCATCAGCAGCCCATTGAAGAGCAGAACCGAAAACGCCGTGTTCCAGACTCCCACGATCAGGAAGCGAAGCTTCTCCCCATGCGCATCGTAGACTCCCCGAAGTCTCTCGACGGCGCTGCTCACAGCCCGATCTTCTCTCGGACCACGAAATTGGGACGCTCCTTGACCTCCTCATAGATGAGACCGATGTACTCAGCCACCACACCAAGCATGGTGAACAGGAAGCCGAACATCAGCAGCATGACGCCCATAATCGTCCCGAATCCGGCGAAAGGCACCCCGTGGGCCACCGCCTTGTAGACCTCCCACAGAAGCAGCACGAATGAGAACGCTGAGACTGCTAGGCCAGTCCATGTGATCAACCTCAGGGGGACATTCGAATAGGACAGGATCGAGCGAACGGCCAGCTCGATCATGCGTAACGTGCCTGCTTTGGAGTCTCCTGCGAAACGCTCGGGACGCTCGTGTTCCACACCGATGGAGGCGAAGCCGGTCCAGAAGACCATGCCTCGCAGGAATCGATTGTGCTCACCCATCTCGTTGATTGTCGAGTACACGCGACGATCAATGAGGCGGAAGTCACTCGCATTGCGCGGGAACGTGCCGCCAGTGAGCTTATTGATCAGCCAGTAGAACGCCTGAGAGTTGAAACGGCGCAGCGCACTCGTTCCCACGCGACGCGTGATCACCTGATAGACATTCTCGTAGCCCGCGGCCCACTTCACCAAGAACTCGTGAATCAACTCAGGGGGATCCTGTAGATCCGCGCACATGAAGACAGCCGCGTCGCCGCTCGCGAAAGACACGCCAGCGGTCAGACCGCCGTCTGTCTGAAAGTTGCGAGAGAGCCGCACCGATTTGAAGCGTGGATCGGATGCACACACATCAGAGATCTTCTGCCACGTGAGATCAGCCGAACCGTTCTCGACGAGTATGACCTCGAAGTCGTAGCTCGGCTCATTGTCAAAGACGATCCTCAGACGTCTCGCAAGCTCCTCGATATTGCCCTCTTCATTGTAGGCAGGTACTACGATCGAGACGAGCTTTCGGTCCGCCGGCGTCGATGACATTGGTGTGTCTCCACGGGATATGAGCTGCTCAGACATGGCTAGGCCTTCCCGCCCACAAGTGACAAGACCGTTTTCGCGACAGAGTGCGGGTCGAGACCCGAACGCTCGCTCAGATAGGCACAGGAGCCAGCCATCGGTGCAGGCTCGTCGGCAAGAGCGACACGTACGCAAACAGCGGCTCGCAACGGCGCGATGACCTCGAGCACCGCCGAGTACAGTCCCCCGACAGGGCCATGCTCTTCAATAGTGACGACCAGCGGCGTGTCTGTCGCGGCACGAGTAAGCGCCTCAACATCGACGGGCTTGACCGTAGGCATCGAAAGCACGCGCGCATGGACACCCCGGCTCTCGAGCTCACTCGCAGCCTCAAGCGCGATACGCAGCGCAGCGCCGGTCGACACCAACGTCGCATCGGCCCCTTCACGCACGGTCACAGCACGCCCGAATTCCAGCTGCGGCGGGCTACTGTGGAGCACTGGGTCGCCCGCCTTTCCAAGCCGCACATACACCGGCCCGGAGCGATCGACAGCTGCGGTCGCGGCCCACGCGGCCTCAACAGGATCGGCTGGCGCCAGAACGGACATACCCGGCAGCGCGCTCATGACGGCGATATCTTCGACGCCATGATGCGTGTAGCCCTGCGAGCCGTAGACCATGCCACCCCCCACTGAAACCACTTTCACGTCGAGGCCGTGATAGCAGACGTCGTTGCGGATCTGCTCAAGGCAACGCATGACTGGGAAGTTCGCAATCGAGTAGACGAACGGCACCTTGCCCGAGAGTGCCAAGCCGGCGGCTACGCCGATCATGTTCTGCTCGGCCACACCGGCGTTGACGAATCGCTGGGGAAACGCATCGGCGAAACGCTCGAGAACCGAGAAGCCAAGATCTCCCGTGAGCAACCAGATGCGCTCATCTGCCTCGGCCAGAGCACAGAGCTGCTCAACGAAGGCGGTCCTCACGAGTCCACCCCCAATTCAGCGAGCGCCTGAGCGAGTTGCTCGGCGTTGGGCGATCGATAGTGCCACTCGATCTTGCCTTCCATGTACGACACGCCCTTGCCCTTTATGGTGTCGGCGATGATGGCCCTGGGTTTGCCAGCGACGGTTGCATCCCGAGCCAGAGCCGTACGTAGCTGATTGCAGTCATGACCATCGACAGTCATGACATCCCAACCGAACGCCTCGAGTTTCGCAGCCAGCGGCTCGAGACGCATCACATCTTCGGACTCGCCGAAGCCCTGAAGCCCGTTTCGGTCGACGATCATCACAAGTCCGTCGAGTTCGTGGGTGGTCGCGAACAGCATCGCCTCCCAGTTGGAACCCTCGTCCAGCTCACCGTCGCCCACAAGCACGAACGTACGGTAGTCGACCCCGCCGCGCTTTGCCGCCAGCGCCATTCCCGTCCCAATAGGAAGCCCGTGACCGAGAGACCCGGTTGAGACCTCGACGCCGGGCACCTTGTGACTCGCGTGTCCCATGAGCATGGAACCATCACAGCAGTACTGAGCGAGCAGTTCGGTCTCAAAGAAGCCGACCTCGGCAAGAACGGCGTAGAGGATCGCCGCGCCATGCCCCTTGCTCAGGATGAAACGATCCCGGTCGGACCAACTCGGATCCCCGACGTCGTAGCGCAAGATGTCCGCGTAGAGCACGGCGAGTATGTCGCCCATGCTCAGGCACGTGCCGATGTGTGAGGCGTTTGCCGCCGCCACCATGCGCAGGGCGTCGGCACGAATGTCGCGCGCCAGGGTGGCGGCTTCGAACTGCGTCGGGCTCACTGGCCGACCTCGATGGATCGAAAGTAGTCCACGGTCTTCGCAATTCCTTCCGCAAGAGCAGTTCGCGGCTCCCAGCCAATGGCTTGCCGGATACGGCTGATATCGGCCTGAAGGTACATCACTTGATCGGGGCGATACGCAACAGCTCCGAAATCGAGCGCTGTGTCCGGAACTATGTGATCGCGAATGAGCTCACAGATCTCACGCACGGAGTGTACCTGACCCGACCCGAGCACGAACGACCCTGAGGCTGTTGGGCTGACGCCAAGCATCGCGACCGCCTCTGCCGCATCATCGACGTACAGGTAGTCGCACATCTGGCCCCCGGGACTGAGGCGCGGCGTCTGCCCTCTGAGGAGCTGAAGCGCAACCGCCGGGATGAGATGGTTGCGGTCGTCTGCAGGCCCGTACGTGGCAATGAGTCTGATCCATACGTGGCGCATTCCCGCCAACTCAGCCAGTTTGGAGGTGAGCAAGCCGCATGAGAGCTTGGCCACGCCGTACGCGGTCACGGGCCGAACTGGGAGATCCTCAGTGAGGGCCACGTCATACGGACCGTACTCGGCCTGCGAGCCCACCCCGATGAACGCGGTGCACCCCGCATCCCTCACTATGCGGAAGAAATCGAGCGTGCCGGTGACGTTCGTGGTGATCTGGGCGTCAGAGTGGCGATGCTCCGCCGTCACACCCATCCATCCGAGGTGCACAGCGACGTCAGGGCGAAACTCCGCTATCTCCTCGGCGCAAGCGCTCAAATCCTCGAGCCCCGCGTAGGCGAGTGTGACGCTATCGAGCGCGCCCTCGAGGCGGTAGAGGTCGCTTTGCGGACGTACGATCGCAAGTACGTCGTGACCACCCCCGAGGAGCAGATTGGTCAGACTGGCACCAAGATGCCCGGAGGCGCCCGTTACTACAAAGCGCATTCTATGACCCCATCGATGTCCATGGCGGATAGCCCTTCAGTTGGTCTGACTATCGGCCGCAAGCCGCGGCCAAGACACGTGCCATGTACTGCAGCATCTCCGGTGTCATCCCTGGGTACACGCCGATCCAGAAGGCGTCACGCATGATGCGATCCGTATTGGCGAGATCGCCTATCACACGGAATCCCTCACCCGATGCACGCATCCGGTCAAAGACCGGCTGGCGCACGATGTTGCCTGCAAACAGCATGCGAGTCTGGATCTTGGCGCTCTCCATCGCCGCCACCAGTTCATCGCGCTTGATGCCGGTGCCTTCGCGTACCGTCATGAGGTAGCCAAACCACGAGGGGTCCGAGCCTTCGGTGGCCTCGGGCATGACCAACACATCCTCGAGCGATCGAAGAGCTTCTCGGAGATACGCGTAGTTTCGACGGCGCGCGGCTGTGAACTCGGGCAACTTCTCCAGCTGAGCAACCCCGATAGCCGCCTGCATGTCCGTTGCTTTGAGGTTGTAGCCGAACTCGGAGTACACGTACTTGTGATCGTATCCCAACGGCAGGGTGCCGAACTGCTGCGAGAATCGTTTGCCGCAGGCGTTGTCCTTGCCTGACGGGCAGATACAGTCCCTACCCCAGTCGCGCATAGACAACATGATCGTGGCGAGCTCGTCGTTGTCGGTGTAGACAGCACCACCCTCGCCCATGGTCATGTGATGTGGCGGGTAGAAGCTCGAAGTCCCAATATCACCAAACGTGCCGGTCCTTCTACCGCGATACTCCCCTCCCAGCGCATCACAGTTGTCCTCTATCAGCCACAGCTGATTGGCGTCACAGAACGCACGCACTGCGTCGATGTCGAACGGGTTGCCCAGCGTGTGGGCGAGCATGACGGCCTTGCTTCGGGGCGACAGAGCGGCCTGCAGCTGTGATGCGTCGATGTTGTAGGTGCCAAGCTCGACATCCACGAAGACGGGCACCGCACCATACTGGACAATCGGAGCGATAGTGGTGGGGAAACCCGCAGCTACGGTGATGACCTCGTCGCCCGGGCGCACCGCGCGCTCGCCAAGGCGATCGCTGGTCAGAGCCGCCAGTGCCAAGAGGTTCGCACTGGAGCCCGAGTTCACCAGAAGCGCGTGCTTGATGTCCAGATAACGGGCAATTCCCGCCTCGAAGTCTCGCGAATAGCGACCGTACGTGAGCCAGAAGTCCAGCGATGAATCAACCAGATTCACAAGTTCTCGCTCGTCGAACACCCTGCTGGCGTAGGGAACGCGAGATGAGCCCGGTTCAAACGCTTGGACACCACCAAACGCCACCGACTGGTACTCCCTGACCTTCTCTAGTATCTCAGCACGAAGCCGGGCGGCTTCCTCAACAGTCCCGCTCATGAACCCTCCTCACGCCCACGCAGCGCCCGCAGAACGGGCGGCGGAGACATACGCATCCAGGTCATCAATGCTTGCCGCTGCGACTGCGGCGTGATTCTCATGCCACGCACCATACCAGCGGGCCGTGCGATCAAGCGTGGTTTCAACATCCCAGTGCGGCTGCCATCCGAGCCGGGCATGAGCCTTCGAGCAATCGAGTCTGAGCAGATTCGCCTCATGCGGCTGGTCACTCAACTCAGGCGACTCCCAAGAACCTGAACCCCACGCCGCGACCAGCCCATCGACAAGCGTTCCAACACTCACGCTTCCAGTGGCCTGCGGTCCGAAGTTCCACCCTTCCGCATAGGCTTCGCCACCCTGCTCCCACAGATGTTGCGCAAGCAGCAGGTAGCCCGATAGCGGCTCGAGCACATGTTGCCACGGGCGCACCGCATCGGGGTTGCGCACCACGATCGGGTCCCCCGCGGTCAAGGCGCGAATACTGTCCGGCACAATACGATCGGCAGCCCAATCGCCACCGCCAATGACGTTGCCCGCCCGCGCGCTTGCCACCCGCACATCAGAGCCCATTCCGAAGAAGGAGCGCCGATAGGCTGCTGTGACGATCTCAGCGCAGCCCTTTGATGCGCTGTATGGATCGAAACCACCCATCGCGTCATCCTCGCGGTAGGCGTGCTCGCTCTCGCGATTCTCATAGCACTTGTCGCTCGTCACGTTCAGCGCGACCCGCACTGAGCCCGCCGCCCGAACCGCCTCGAAGAAATGGGCTGTCCCCATCACATTGGTGGCAAGTGTCTCCACGGGCTGTTCGTAGGACAGCCGCACAAGAGGCTGAGCGGCCAGATGAAATGCAAACTCCGGATCGGCATCAACCATCGCGCCGAGAAGAGCACCGCGGTCGCGAACATCGCCGATGATGTGACGCTCAAGTCGACTCTCGACGCCGGCCAATTCGAACAGCGAGGGGTTCGTGGGCGGCTCCAAGGCGAAACCCGTCACCCGTGCGCCCATCTCGGTCAGCCAGAGCGAAAGCCACGCGCCCTTGAAGCCTGTGTGGCCCGTCACGAACACGCGCCGATTCCGATAGACCCCGCCAAAGAGGTCCCCCATTGCCGGCATTCCGGTCACCAGACCCTCCACGGTGCGGTACCAGAATCCCAGAGTTCCTCCAGATACTTCTTGTCTCTCAGCGTATCCATCGGCTGCCAGAATCCGCGATGTTTGAACGCGCCCAGTTGCCCGGAATCAGCCAGCGCTTCAAGCGGCTCGCGCTCAAGGATGGTGGCGTCGTCGGCGAGAAGGTCGAAGATCGCGGGCTCCATCACGAAGAATCCACCGTTGATCCAGTCGCCATCTCCGAGCGGCTTCTCACGAAAGCAGCCGATCCGGTCGTTACCATCCAGCTCAAGTGCGCCGAACCGCCCTAAGGGCTGCACCGCGGTCAACGTCGCGCTCAAGCCCGAGGCACGATGAGACTCGACCAGTTTCGAAATATCGATGTCCGCGACACCGTCGCCGTACGTGAGCAAGAAGGGTTCATCGCCTACGTATTGTTGAATCCGCTTGACGCGTCCGCCGGTCATCGAGTCAGCCCCGGTATCGACCACTGTGACGTGCCACGGCTCATTCGCATCCTGGTGAACCTCGGCCTGATGCGAACGCATGTCAAAGGTCACATCACAGTTATGGAGCCAGTAGTTGTGGAAGTACTCCTTGATCATGTATCCCTTGTAGCCCGCACAGATGATGAAGTCATTGAATCCGTAGTGGCTGTAGGTCTTCATGATGTGCCACAGAATGGGCTTCTCGCCGATCTCAGCCATCGGCTTGGGGCGCGTTGCGGTCTCCTCGGAAATCCGAGTGCCCAGACCACCGGCGAGTATGACTACCTTCACGTTGCGGTCCTTCCCGTCACGGTCTACTGTGGCGCTCTTCCTGACCTTCATCTTTCGCCCCCCAGCATACCTGACAGCAACATGATGCTGACCGATTCCGGACGCTCCTAGAGCCTCCAGACGGCGAAGACCCCATCACCGCTGCGCACGAGCGGCTGGCCGAGAAGATCATTGAGCGATTCACGCATCGCCGTCCCCTGGTCCTCATAGCCATTGAGCTGTACCCACACAGCACTGAAGCCACGCGACCGAGCCTCGGCGACAAGAGCGGCCGGGGCGAGTCCAGCAGTGCGCTTCTGCCACGCATCGTCCGCGCGCCCTTTCATGGCCCCGTAGCTCCAACGAAGACCCTCCGCGTGCAGGTATCCCCGAAGTGGATCGTAGTCCTGCATCCCAAAGGACGATCCACCGGGTTCGGGGAACGGCATATACGGCAGTTGGAGCACCGCGGCGCCTTTGGGGAGCGACTCACTCAGCCGCTTCGCGAACGCGTCGTCAGAGCGATAGACCGCCACCTGCTCCTGGGGTACAGCCAGGGTGGACGGGGTCTGATCGGCTACGACGAGGGCCGTCAACACTACAAGCGCACCCGCGAACAGCACCTTCGCAACGCGTCCAGAACTCCGCGACAGAGCACGCTGCGCGAGTGCCGCCAAGGCAACGAGCGAGAAGAACGCGATGAACACGCTTATGCGGTTGTATCCGCGAATCTGGGGCAACACCACGGCAATCATGGCGCCGAATCCACCCACGGTTGCGAGCAGCAGCGCACACAGGTTGAGAAAGCCGGCTGTTTCGACGAGTCCGATCGTGCCTGAATCGTCCCCTGGGCTGGGCCTTGCGGGCCTCCGCCCAAACACGAACACAAGCATCGATATGAGGAAGCCCATCGCACCTAGAACCCCGAGCGCCGCCATGTTCGCTTCGTTGTCCAGATACGGTCCCATCTGACGAAGCCCCTCGCGATACATCGCCTTGATCCTCGCAAACACCGCAATGCGGTGATCATCAATCGGGAGGAAGAGCTGCGTGATCTTGAGACCGTAAACTTCCGCCCCTCCAGGACTCCGAGACAACCCGGCCGGGTTGGGGCCCTCCTGGGATACTCGGACGAAGTTGGGAGCCACCTGCGCTACGGCCACCAGCGCCATCAGCAGCGCGAGCGCGAGTCCGGCGAGCGCGATTCGCCTCTCCTTGTTCAGGATGGCCGCACGCACGGATGCGAATACGATGAACGCAGCACCGAAGAACGCGTAGTAGACCCCGGTCCCCGCCCCGAACACGCAGATGGCGAGTGCGGCAATCGAGCGTCGCGAACGCAGCATCCAGGGCCGCGCTCCTTGGCCATCGGCCACCCCGAGCAGCGGAACGTGCTCCGAGAACATCCAAAACGCCACAAGAGCAAGCAGCGGAACGGACCAGTACAGGGAGAGAAACAGGTGCGCCTCGCCCCGCATCCAATGGTACGGGAGCAATGCATAGATGAGCGCGCCGCACACGGCTATGAGCCGAGAGAAGCCCAGCCGTCTGAAGACGACCGCGGTAGCGAGGCCCGCCATCGGGTACCCAAGCAGATAGAAGACGTTGATGGCCCTTGCCCAGTCCAAGCCCAACAACCCCAGCAGGCGAAAGACGACAAGCGACAGGGTGTCCGCTCCGGGCATCTCGTACAGATTCATCACACCGGGCGCTCCGAGTGACGGGTTGGTCAACCACCAACCATTCTGAAGCAAGCCCTTGACGATGGCGGCGCTCAGCAGTGAATCCGAGCTGTACATGAGCGGAACCGACCACCCAGACTGCCACGGCCGCACCAGCATGAGGATCGCAACCAGCGGCAACAACGCTGCTGCGATGTACGTGGCAAGGCTTCGAAACGCCGCGGAGTTGCTGCCGCCGACCTGCCTGCGAGTTGCGTCCGCGATACTCACTCCAACATGCTCCTGCCCTGGGTACCGAAGTGCTCACGTTCAAAGTAGCCGATAGTCGCTTTCCCGAACACTGCCGTAGGGGTATCGGCGTCCTTGCCCGACTCTCGGCTTGTCACCTACACTTCTGGCGTGCAAGCAACCCCCCGCTTTCATCGCTTTGAGAAGCCCGCTGCCGCGGCCGCGGCGGTGCTCTTCGTGGTCGTTTTGCTTGCGCCGACCTTCCACCTCGGCTTCATCTTCGATGATGCGCACAACGCCGCGGAAACCGGATCCGCCCTTAGCGCAGTGGGGGAAACACTCGGAAGCGAAATACGGGGAGACTGGGCTGACTGGGCACACGTTGGCCGGTTCTTCCCCTTGTCCGAGTACATCAGGGTGCTCTTCTGGGCAGTCGACGGCAGGCTGTGGCTCTATCGCCTGGGGATACTGTGCCTGGTGCTGGCGAATGCCGGTCTGTTCTCGCTACTGGTACGCAAGCTGACAGGCTCAGGTGGTCTGGCCATCTTGGGGTTTCTGCTGGCGCCGGCACTCTTCCAGGTACGTTACTTTCACGACCCGATCATGAGCTATGCCGGGCTACTACAGGCTGTGACCTTCTTCACGTTCCTTTCACTCATCGCGCTTCTGTCATGGCTCACAGACCGACGGCCATACCAGCTCGCCTTGAGCCTCGCCGCCTATGGTGCTTCACTCCTTACCTACGAGATCGGGCTGCCGTTCTTCCTCCTGCACGCATTGCTCATCTGGGGATTCCCTCGGACCAGATCCTTCCGTGAAGTTGTGCGGATGGCATGGCCTTTCGCCGCAATGGCCGCAGGATGTGCCCTGGTGCCCGTGTTGTTCCGGCTCTCGGGAAACGTCGCCCTGAGCGGGAACGCGTCGGCCGGGGCGTGGACTCCGCACCTGCAGTTCGGCGCCGTATTGACCGCGCTCTCCAAACAGACCCTAGGTGCGCTCCCGCTCAGCTACTACGCGTCGCGCGCGGTCGGCACCCGACTCGGCCTCACCAACGGGTTCCTGTTGGGGACACCGGCTCAGTACCTCGCACTATTCCCAGCTGCAGTCGTCTCCCTCATCGCGCTCGCGGGACTTGTGACTCATGTCGCCATACGCTGGGCCGCTTCGAGCAGCTCGGACTCCCATATGACGCCCGCGGCCTCGCCCTCGCTGGTGCTGTTGCTTGGCGCTGGCCTCTGGATTCTGCCTGGCGCACTGATTTCGCTGTCTCCGGTGAGGCAGGCGGAGTTGTACTGGGGGGTCTCCTACCTACCGGTCTACGTCTCGTACTTTGGCGTGGCATTGGTGGTATTGGGGGTCGTCCAAGCGATACTGAGACGCTGGCCGCAACGGACGCATGCCTTGATCGTTGTGCTGACACTGTGTATAGGCGGCCTCGCGGCACTGTGGTACGGAAACGCCACTACGGCTACTGAGGTGCTTGACCGTGAATGGCACTATCCACGCTCCGCGATCACTGATGCGGCGTCCGCACGGCTGTTTCAGGGCGTTGCACCGGAGGCCGTGTATGTCACCTCCGGAGACAGGTTCTGGGACATCCCGATCTTCTTCGCGAGCCTTTCCCCGAACGTGCCCGCACGCGTCCAACATCTGGGGGCCGTCGCTTCCGGAGTCGAGAATCTCTCTGGTGATCGTTCGACACGGGCCGGTGCGACAACCATCGCCGTTCAACCGGAGCAAGACGTCTACTTCATCGACTACGACGGGCGGTCAGACGGCTCAGGGTATGCGCTCGTCACCAAGATCGCCACGCTGACGGTCCAACCAGGCGGAGGGTTCCGCATCGAAGGTCAACCGATCGCCTACTTCAGGTCGGCACCAACCGGCCAGCCCACGTGGTCCCGAAAGGCGAGCCAGCTTCTGCCCGCCGAGAAGCCGCTGAAGACTTCACGGCAACTGGGGCTGCCCACGACCGGCCGCTCTTCTTCCACTGCGGCCGGAACTCTGATTCGCTACTCCCAAGGTCAGGTCTTCGACGGACAGTGGAAGCCTACCGCGACACGGCGCTAGGCTGCTCACTCACACTTCGTCCTAGCACTGACCGTGTTTGGCATAGCGCGGGACGCCATCCGCAATCCGAATCGCAGCAGGCTGCCCGACAACGATACAATGCTCGACGAGCAGCGCCCCACGGTGCACTCGACGCGATAGTCCGGAGAGAAGGGGCGCCGAACATTGGCGAAGAAGAAGAAGCGAACCGCGCCACCTAGTCAGCCCCGCGCGAGCGCCGCGCACTCCAGAGGGGATGCCGAGCTTGTAGGCATCGTCGCCATCGCACTTGCCGCGCTCTCCCCGTTCGCCTTCGTATCCCAAAGCGCCTACTTCGTGGACACCACTCGATGGGTTGCGATGCTCCTGGCAGGTGCGGCCTGCCTGTGGGCTTGGGCGCGACCGGGTGCGCTCTCCGGCTCCTCAAACACCACTCTCTGGCTCGATCGCGCGATCGGCGCCTTCGCCGTGGTGGTCATCGCCTCGGCAGCATTGTCCGCACACCCGGCGCAGGCTTTCACTTATGGCGCAGAGCGCAACTACCTAGGGGCACCGAGCTGGCTTGCGATGCTACTGGTGTTCTTCACGGCGTCGCGGGTGCGATTGACTCGAAGGGTTCATATCGCGCTGCGGTTTGCGCTCATCGCAAGTCTCCCATTTGCCGTCTGGGGCCTGACTCAGGGGCTGCAGCACCAAATGATTACTGGTGGGTTCATGAACACGGATCAGTTTGGACCCGTGATGCTTATGTGCGTACCGCTGGCGGTGGTCGAGTTCCGCGCAGCTCGTGGAAAGCCGATTGAATCAGCACTCTGGGCTGCCTCGGCCCTCTTGCTCTTGGTGTCTGCGGTCGTTGGCGACTCCAGCTCTGCGGTGGTCGCCGGGGCAGCCGTCCTCGTATGCGTGACTTTCCTTCTGACGCCAGACCTGCTGCATATAGACGGCGCTCGAAACCGACGCGTTGCGGTCATTGCCGGCGGATCAGCCCTCACCTTGGGTGCCTTGCTGGTGTCGGTGGGTCTGTTCGCTCCCAGCGCGCTTCCTGGCCAGGTTGGTGCGTGGTTCGAACAAGCGCTTCACAGCCGGAGCGTGTTTGCACGCGTCGAGTTCTGGCGCACCTCATGGGCGATCTTCAAGGACCACCCGATTCTGGGCGTCGGGCCCGATGGCTTCCATGTGGCATCGCAGGGATACCTAACCCGAACCTTGATGGAATTTGCGGCGGACAGAACCGCCGGGGGCTTCGGTATCCTCATTCGCGAACCGCATTCGATACCTGCCTTGGTTCTGGCACAGTTCGGGATCTTGGGAGCAATCGCAAGCAGCGCGCTCGCAGCCACGTGGGGACTCGCCTTCACGCGCCGCAAAGCCGAGGAACCTCGGGCGGCATCGGTACGAACCGCGTATGCGCTCAGCTTCGGTATCTGGCTACTGATGCAGTTGTTCGTACCGTTCTCCACAACCTTTGGCATTCTGCCCGCCGCGGTTCTGGGGCTCGCCGTCGCTCCTGCGCCCTCTTCCCGCGGCTCAGAAGCCCCCAGGCGCAGCCAGTTTGCCGAGGCATTCTCGCGGCTTTGGAACCTCCGAAGCGTGGCCGTGAGCACAGCTGTGCTCGGCACTCTCGCCGCTTCGTGGCTTGGCGTCTCATCACTTGCGGGAGAATCGAACCTCAAGAAGTTGGATGCCGGCCTGAGTCCAAGTCAATCAGTTGCGGTACTCGAGACGGCAATAGGTTGGCAGCCAACCCGTCCCTACTTGCGGTATCAACTGCTGCGCCAGCAGGGCTTCGACGCGATGTACGCGGGCAAGCAGGCAATGCAGCAGTATGAGAATGACGTCGACGCCGCTGGCGACGGCGTGCTCGGAGTGGGCGTATACACCGCCAAACTGAGTCAGATCGCGCTGGACTATTCACAGTTGTCTGGAGACACGCAAGCGGCATCATGGGCTGATGCGCATATGAAGAGAGCTCTCCAGTTGTCACCCAATCATGTCGATGTCGTCCTCGAGGCTATCCATACATCTGTACTCCAGGGCGACGCCGGTGCTGCACGGAAGTACCTCGCGCTGGCCACGGAGCTCCGCATCCGGACGGATCGGTCACGACTCTACCAGCAACAGACCGAGCGCTTGCTCGGCAACACCGCTACAGCGGATTCGCTGGCCGACATAGTCAAGCTCCACACGCCTGAGCTCGCCGATCTTCTGAGATGATGCGGGCGGGGGGCGGTGTGTGGCGATAGTCTCGGGGCTTGAGCTTCGCGCGCACTTCCCTCGAGGTCTGTGCTTCAATAGTGCCGCAAGGTAGCTTCACACTGCAGGGGGGTTGAGTCACATCGTTCACATCGATGATCGTCTAGCCATAGACGGCGGAAGCCCCGTGCGCTCTCGTGTACTACCGCCTTGGCCATACTTCGGAGAGGACGAGGCGGAGGCGGCAGCCGAGGTTCTGCGCACTGGTCGAGTCAACTACTGGACGGGCACACTGGGTCGCGAGTTTGAAATCGCATTCGCCAAGTTCGTCGGGCGCAAACACGCGATTGCTCTGAGCAACGGCACGGCCGCGCTGGAACTCGCGCTCTGGTCAGTCGGAATCGGCCCCGGTGACGAGGTCATCGTACCAGCGAGAACCTTCATCGCCACAGCAAGCTCAGTTGCCATGCGTGGCGGCACACCCGTGTGCGCAGATATCGACAGTGCCAGTCAGAACGTCACTGCGGCGACCATCGATGCTGCACTCTCACCTCGCACCAAGGCGATCATCGTTGTTCACCTCGCTGGGTGGCCGTGCGACATGCAACCCATCAACGAACTCGCCGCTTCCCATGGCATTCCTGTGATCGAAGACTGTGCACAGGCCTTGGGAGCGGCATACTACGGCCGGCCAGCTGGCTCACTGGGCCAACTCGCTGCGTTCTCATTTTGCCAGGACAAGATCATGACCACCGGCGGCGAGGGGGGCATGCTCGTCACAGATGATTCCGAGCTGTTCGAACTGGCTTGGTCGCTGAAAGACCATGGGAAGTCATACGCCAAGACTCATAGCGAGACTCAGATTCCCGGCGTGGGATTCCGCTGGATGCACGACCGGTTCGGCACCAATATGCGCATGACAGAGATGCAATCGGCAATCGGCCTCAAGGCTCTGACCAAGGTGCCCGGCTGGGTCAGCCGCAGACGCGCTCATGCGAATGCGCTCGATGATGCGTTTGTTGGGCTGCCCGGAGTCGCGATTACCCGACCCCCTACCGGGTTCGAGCACGCATACTACAAATACTATTTGCGTGTGCGCGTCGACGAACTCTCTGCTGGCTGGAGCCGTGATCGCATCCTCAAGGCCGTCGAAGCCGAGGGCATTCCATGCTTCTCAGGCGCTTGCCCAGAGATCTACCTGGAACAAGCCTTCGACGGCATCCGGCCAGCGGAGCGTCTACCGGTGGCTCAGGAGATCGGTGAGACGTCACTGATGCTCTTGGTGCATCCGACGCTCACAGAACAAGACATTGACGATACAATTGCAGCTGTACGCAAGGTGCTAGGAGCAGCTACCTCATGACCATCAAGGCACCCGTGTCGAACAAGACGCCCGTACGAGTGCGCATGCAGGGGCTGGTCCTGCTCGGGATCGATCTGGCAATCATCGCGCTGTCCGCAATGCTCGCGTACTGGGTTCGTTTCGAGGGCTCGGTACCCCCTCAGTTCCGCAGCACAATCCTCCCCGTGGTTATCGTTGCCGCGACTGGCTACGCAATCGCCTTCTGGGTTTCGAGCCTGTACAAGCAGGTGTGGCGTTACGTGGGCGTCGACATGATTCTCCGCTTGCTGGTTGCGGTGTCCGTGGTCACCGGTCTGCTCGTCTTCATCGATCTCACCTTCGTTCGAGGTGAACCCACTCCGGGCACAAGATATGCGCCCCTAGGCAGCATCGCAGCGCTCGGCGCGTTCGTCTTTATTGGCGCAGCGGCTTTGCGCGCCTTCGGTCGTTTTGTCGCCTACGCACAGGCGCTTGGGCCGGTGGCAGGCAAGCGACGAATAGTCATTGCCGGCGCCGGGGACGCAGGCTCACTGCTGCTGCGTGACATTGAGAACCAACCCGAACTCGGCATGCGCGCCATCGGCTTCGTTGATGACGACCGGAACACCTGGGGACGCTTCATACGTGGCACGCGCGTCCTGGGACCAATCACGCACCTCCGCCAGCTCGTTGAGAGTGGCATGATCGACGAGGTCTTCGTTGCGATGCCTGGCGCGGACAAGGACCAACGACGTCAGATTGTCGACCTCTGCGCCAGCTTGGGTGTTCCAACTCGAATCATGCAGACGCTTGCCGCTCGACCTGATAAGGTCGGCCTCGCCGACATGCGACAGGTCCACGTGGAAGACCTTCTGGGGCGCGAACCGGTCCCCGTTGACGTCCACGCAATTCGAGAGACAGTCACAGGGCAGGTCGTGGCCGTCACGGGCGCGGCAGGGTCGATTGGCTCCGAGCTTTGCAGGCAACTCATTGGGCTTGAGCCCAAGAGCCTTCTACTGATCGATGTCGATGAGAGCCGACTCTATGAGCTGTTGCTGGAGATGCAGAGGACGAACCCCGCAATTCCCGAGGTAATCATCTGCGACATCCGAGACCCCCAGAAACTTACAAGCCGGCTCAGGCAGCATCGGCCGTCTCTTCTGCTACACGCCGCCGCATACAAACACGTCCCACTTATGGAGATGGAGCCCGACGAGGCGATCAAGACCAATATCCATGGCACACGCAATCTCATTCGTGCATGCGAAGACGCGGGCGTCGGCCGCTTCGTGCTCATCTCAACAGACAAGGCAGTCCGCCCGTCGAGTGTCATGGGCACGACGAAGGCTGTCGCCGAGCTGTTAACGCTACAGGCAGCCGCACGTGGACAGATGAAGGCGACAGTCGTCCGGTTTGGAAACGTGCTCGGTAGTCGGGGTAGCGTAGTGCCCCTATTCGAGGAACAGCTCGCTCGTGGCGGCCCCTTGAGGGTGACGCACGCGGAGGCGACACGATACTTCATGACCATCCCCGAGGCCGCCCGCTTGGTACTTCAAGCGCAGGCGATCAGCGGAGGCGGAGAGGTCTACGTCCTGGAGATGGGCGAGCCAGTGAAGATTCTCGATTTGGCCCGCAAAATGATTGCGCTGAGCGGCATTGACTCCGAGATTGAGATCACGGGCCTGCGCCCGGCGGAGAAATTGCACGAACAGCTCGTACACTCGAACCAGAACCTACTGCCCACAGGCTGTCCGAAGATTCAGCGACTTGATTCTTTGTCGGTTCAACGTCCGGACTTCGACACAGTGATTGACAATCTCGTTGAGGCAGCGCGGCCCGGCGATGCGGCCCAAGCGGTCGTTGCACTTCAAGGAGTCAAGGGTTGGTTCACTTGCTAGGCATCAACTTGTCAGGAAGACGGGCGTGCCGGAACTCCCGTCACTGTGGTGCTGTCACCGACGTCTCGCGTCACAACCGCGCCTGACCCACAAACAGCCCAGTCGCCGACGCGTGTGCTCGGAAGCACAACCGTCGCTGTCCCACATAGCGCGCCAGTCCCTACTGACGAAAGACCACCAAGCTGCACAGAAGCCGCCAAATGAGAATGCGGCCCAACTACCACATCGTGGGCAACATAGACTCCAACGTTGATAAGGCAGTTATCGCCAACAGATGCACCGGCGCTAATCACGGCATTCTGCATGACCAGTGTTCCGCTGCCCAGGCGAGCCCACGTGCTCACACAAGCCGAAGGATGCACGAACGACGGCAGCGTCACTACCCCCGAGAACTCCTGGAAGAATCTCATGCGCAGTCCTGTATCACCGACTGCAATTACGGCCGCATCACATCGTACTGTCGAGGGGTCATGAACGATTGGAATCCCGTATAGCCCGTGCAACCCTTCTGGCACGCGCTCATCGTAGAACCCGACCGCATCGTGCTGAAGCGCTCGCAAGAGATCCACGACTTCCTTTGAGAACCCCCCCGCACCAATGACAAGCACACGCATGATGCCTACTCACTCATCCAAATCAGGGTTGATACCGTCGGGTCCGTATACCCCGTCCCTACGTACTAGAGCCGGCAGGGTGCGAAACACTATCCGTGTATCCAGCATGACTGACAAATGCTCGACGTACCAGACATCCAGCTCGATGCGTTTCGACCAGGCAAGTGAGTTTCGTCCGTTAATCTGAGCCCAGCCGGTGATACCTGGGCGCACAAGCAAGCGGCGGCGCTGAAAGTCGGTATAGCGCTCAACTTGGTCTCTGAGGGTGGGGCGAGGGCCCACAATCGACATTTCGCCTACCAAAACGTTGATGAGCTGCGGGAGTTCATCGAGGCTCATTGCGCGCAGCGCGCGTCCAACCAGGGTGATTCGAGCGGCATCCCCGACTGGGTCAGCCTCGGAGGCCGTTCGAGGCGGACGCATTGTGCGGTATTTCAGAATCGTGAAAGGACGTCCTGCGAGGCCGATCCGTTCTTGCCTAAACAGAATCGGCGCGCCAGAGGATATGAAGATGGCAAGAGCAATGAACACCAAGAGCGGTGCCAACACAACAAGTAGCACGGTCGCCATGGCAATATCGCAAGCACGCTTCCATCTCGGGGTCTTCACGGGTTCGCCCTGCGCCTTCCAGACCGATAGGTTTCAATCGCCCGCTTGAGCAGATCTTCGAGTTCGGTAGCCAAGTTATCTCGGTCGAAGCGTTCTGTGGCCAGACAGGTAGCCGCCGAACGCGCTCCCACCAGCCAAACGTCGTCGCGCACCAGCTGGACCAATCTCGAGGCGGCCGCCGGAATGTCATGAGCGTCCAATTCGGCGCCCGCGCCCGCGCCCACGGCGACATCGGTCTGGTCGCCCGGGTGGTTGCTCACTATAGGGCGTCCCGCCCCCAGAGAGTCGAAGAACTTGTTGGTCAGCACGTTCTCCCACAGGCACGTCTCGTCTCTGATGAGCGAGAGCGTGACTGTGGCCGCCCCGAGCCAGCTGGGAACGTCTGCCTTGGGAATAGCGCCGACGATGAAGAGATTCACGTCCAGAACGCCGAGAGCGGAGGCTAGTTCGGACACAAGCCGCATCTCGCGACCGTCGCCTACGATGGCGAATCTCACTTCACCGTCGATTGGCAGAGTCTCAGCTGCCAATCGTACAAGGTAGTCCGTTCCGTTCACTAGGCCGAGGGCCCCTACATACACCGCCAATGGACGATCTCCGAGCCACGTGAGCGACTCGCGGAGCGCATTCCCACGTTGCTCCGATTCTTTGAGCAGACCGGCGTCACACCCATGCGGGATCACACTGACGCTCGACTCCGGGTACCCCAGAGCCACTATCCAGCTCTTCATTCCAGGTGCCACCGTCACAATGTGCTCGGCGTTTCTGTAGGCGTACCTCTCTAGCTTGAGAGCAACCCACTTCAGAAAGGTGTTCCTGAGTACTCCAAGCTCGATTGGAACCCTCGGCCACAGGTCTCGGACTTCGAAGACCATGGGCACTCTCAGGCGGTGCGCCGCGCGCACCGCTGGTAGGGCAATCGTAAGCGGCGTGCTTGTCGCGTATACCAGGTCTCCTCCTACCGAAATCGCACGGCTTCCTGCGCGCCACGCGAAGGAGATAAACGCAACAACACGCCGGCTGTAGCTCATGCGATTGTCATAGTGGACCGGCGTCCAATGGACCGTTACGCCATCCTCGCGGGACACCCGCCAATGCGCGCCCGCTTCCGCAGTGCCCGCGCGATCAGACGTGATGATGTGGACGTCGTGACCCCGAGCTGCGAGTCTGCGCGCCATCTCATATGATCTCGTTCCACCGCTCATTTCGGGAGTCGCAAAGTACTGGTGCAAATAGAGGATCTTCATGCTCGGCTCTCTCCACTGCTCAACACACCATGGTCCGAAGCTACAGAACCCGAGCTTCGAGCTGCGGCGCACTCTGAGCCCGAGACCGTGGCCGCCAGAACTGCTGCTATGGCAGCAAATGCATACAGAGGCTGGTTCGTGGTGAGATCACCGGAGAACAATGCGTTCACCAGACTCAGCAGCAGACCCCCAAATACGAAGTCCCCCACCGAGTCTCTCAATCCTCCCATGGCCCGAGTAGCGAGACGGATGGCCTGGATTACCAGCGCCATCAGGAGAACTACGGGGACGATCCCATTCTCGGAAGCCAACTCAGCGAAGACATTGTGGGGATAGCGCAGATTGGAGACACCGGCGAAACCGCCGGTCCCCCTGCCCAGAATCGGGCTGGACTTGAAGAGCCTCCAAGACCCCTCCAGGAATCTCAGCCTAACGAGTACTGACGTACCCGGATTGCTGGAGAAGACCATCAGTATTCGTTGAGTCGCTTGGCTAGGCGAGACGACTGCAAGTCCCGCCAGCCCGACCCCGACGCCCGCCAGCCCCACGACTACTGCGCCCACGGTGATCCTCTTCTGAACCATGTACATACCGACGGTGGCTACTGCGGCGATAATCAGGCCCAAGAGTGGACCGCGAGATCCCGTGGCGATGAGTACCCACGTGCACACCCCTGCAAGCGCCACGAGTACAGCTCGATAGCTGGATCGGTTGAAGGCAAAGGTGCAAAGACCGACGACTGAAAGCGAAGCTGCTCGGGCGATTGTAAGCGTCTCCGCCCCCAACCCCGCGAAGCGCTGCGCACCTGAAGCAAGCGAGATCGCGGCGGCCGCACACGATAGGACAATCCCAATCGCCACGACAGCCGCAGCGAATCTGGCCACCTCGCGTGAATCGCGCATCAGGATGGGGGGTACTAGGAACGCCGTCACTCCTAGAGTGCCCAATCGCGCGACCTTCTCAATCGCATAATCGGGCATGCTCGAGAAGGCAGCGCCCGCAGCAACCACAATCACGAGACCAGCGAACAGCAGCGTTGTGATCGGAATCTCAGGCAGCCCAGAGTCGAGCACCCGCCAGAGCGCCACCGCGAGAAGCGCCACCGCAAGCACCGCCGCAATCCGTACTTCACCCACCTCGACCATGCCTGCCATGATGAACACACCGAAGACTGCGCCTGCTGAGAACTGCGTCAACAAGATCAGCAACGGCGTAAACGCCATGACTACAAGCAATGACTCAAGTGACCAGTTGGACGCCAGTGCCAACATCGCCACAACAAGCAACATGCTGAACACGGGGCCCCACGTGCTCGCGAGACTACGAGAGCCCATGGGGTGCCACCTTCCGCGGCGCAAACGGCCTTGGCAGTCCCAAAGCAGACGGCGCGACCTGCGCGGCCGCCAGTGCAGCGACCATACCCAGACCAATCCATGCGGCAAGCCTCAAAGCCAGCAACGGCGCGCCGTTGCCCGACGCCGGGAGGAGCATCCCCAGTGCGACGCACAGAAGCGTAACCGTGGCGCCAAGAGCGCACAGTCGCACGACTGCGACGCGCGGGTGATGCCGGCGAACTACAACTGCGGTAAGGATGGCTGCGCCGACCCAACGCCCGGCCACGAAGGCCCACGCGAGCGCCATGGGGCCGTAGGAAGCGCCCAGCACAGACCCCGCCAGGACGACTCCGAAGTCCACGAGTGATGCGATTCCAGTAATCGGACTCCTGATGGTGCTGTCGGCAATGCTCGCCATGAGCGTCCAAGCCACTACCGGCGGCAGCGCGAGCGAGATAACTCGCACAACGGAAAACGCCGGAATGAATTCTGCGCCGAGCCAGGCGCGTACCAAGTCCTCCGTGCCAGCGAGCGCAAGGGGTGTACCAATGAGACCCACCGCGAGCATCACGTAAACAAGCGCGGAAGTCATCCGCTTCAACGTTTCGCGTTGTCCCAGGGCGCCCATCTCGGACATTCGCGGAAGAAGCACGACGCCGATTGGTCCAACCGCTGCGGCCGCAAGTTGGATAATTGCCATCCCGGCGAGCAGGTAGCTCGCGCCCAACGTGGAACCAGAGCGACTGGCAATCAATGCGCCCACTGTCATGGATAGCGCTGGCAGAACGACTGCGGGGATCCTGGGCGGTGAGTAAACCAGCAGACTTCGGATAGCTACGGCGAACAGGTGTCTAGACGGCCACTGGGCACCGGATAGAAGTCTCACCAGACACGCTACACCAAACACAACCATGAACACCCCGGTGGCACCCAACACCGTCGAGATCGTCCACGCTCTGGGAGCTGCGACCAAGATCAGAAGCGGGCCCAGGGTGGTGCCAATCGTAGTAGTGATGTTGGCCACATGCTGTCTGAAGCGCGCGCGATACATCCCATAGACCAACGCACTCACTGCAATCCCACAACAGTAGAGCCAAATCGCCTGCGTCAGAACGGGATCGAATCTACCGAGTACTAGCCTACCAATACCATCGGGCCACGCAATCACAAGCGCCGTTCCCAAGGCCATGACAGTCGCTCCAGCGGCCACCGCACTCCAGAGCAGGGCCGCTCGGGCACGTTCGTTCAACTCGCTCGCCACCAAGTGCACGATGCCTGCGGCTGAGCCGAGGCACAGGATTGGCATCGCCACGGCGGCGAGTCGCTTTGCCAAGCTGTAGGGCTCGAACGCGGCAACAGCCCCACGACGTGCCAGCACGTAGGAGATTGCGAGTGCCCCGACGAGGTTCAGTCCGCTGGTCAGCACAGTTGAACCCAGATCCCAGCGAATTCCGGCGCGGATGGCGCCACCTCGTGCCGCCATCACCCCTCCGCGGTACTGGCTTGGCTTCGAGGATCCCGCCCTCGATGTGAGAGGCCCGAAGCGGGAGTGAGCATGACGCACACTCGGGGCACGTGTCGCTCTGCCGCGCCGCTGACTGCCTCAGCAAGTTCGTCTTCCGTCGCGCGTCCCATACGCAAGATGTAGATGGCTGCTGAGGCGTTCTGCAGCAGCTGATCCAGCTGATGAGGCTGGAGATTCCCGCCAGCGGACAGGACAAGACAGTCCATGTGCTCCGCCAATGACGCCATAGCCAGTGGTAGCGCCTTGGACGCAATCAGGTCCTCGGGATACGCCCCTCCCTGACCGAGATGAACAACATCCAATCCAGCAACACTGGTTGACGAAGCCAGATCCTCTATCCCAGCTCGGTCGGCGAGCACCTCTGCCAATCCGGGGCCAGCGGGATGCTGCAGCTCGCGCTCCAGCCGCTGGCTCGGCTCATGAAGCAAGACGACCCTTACGCGCCTCCCGGCGGCCGCCAAGGAGCGAGCGACTTCGAATGCGATGTCCTCTGCTTCGCAGCTGGTCCCCACACCAGTCACCACCACGCGCGCAGCCTCTGCGGCTGCTCCATTGCGAACCAACCAAGAGCGCAATACGCCGGTAGCCTCATCTAGGATCTTCGGGACCCGGCCGTGACTGGACGGCAATACTTCCACATCCGCGCCGAGCCCCATAACGACTTCGCTGGCGCGCTCGCGCGAGCGAACAGCGGAGTCCGACCGAGCGCCGATCATGGCAATACCAATCCCCAGAACGAGACCCACGGCCGCGCCGGCAAGTCCGCGACCCTCATGCGCGCCCAGTAGAGATGGCGTGACTGCCTTCGTCTCGTAGCTGGCCTGCAGCGTGCCCACCAGCTCGAGAGTCGTAATCTGCTCAAGCCACTCTGTTGTTGTCTCGAGCTGACGCTCCAATTCTCCGAGCTCGGCTGATGACACTCCAAGCCGCTGGGCGGCGGCCATTTGGCCCTCGACCGCCTGACGCTTCTCACTCAACGTCGTCACAAACGACTCAAGACGCTGACGCTCTGTGCCTTGGGCCCATGCGACGAACGCTTCCGCCACTGCTCGCGACAGGGTTCGCGCAAGTTCAGGGTCATCTTCATCGACGGAGACGGTGATGACCTTCGTGAGCGGATCCACTTCGAACAGAGTGTGCTCAAGAACGTCTGAGGGGTTCAAAGAGAGATCAAGTGTGCTAATCGCCGAATTGACCAGTTCTCCGATCGGCGCAACCTCAATCTGGGCTGCGGACTCCCAGGTGGCAATAGCAGGAACGGGGTACACACCAGACTGTGCCACCCAGTTGCCGGCATCTCGTTGAGACACCAGCACCAGAGTCTGCCCCGTGTATTGCGGGCGCCCGCTAACCGACAGAATGTACGCAACACCTGCACCGATCACGGCGCACAACAGCACAATCCAGACACGACGCAGGAACGCTGGCGCATACAATCGCATATCGGCCGTCCAAGACATCGAGCTTTCCCCCTTGAACTTCTATCATGCTTGACCCTGCAGCAGTCTATCATCATCCCCGCAGCTGAGAGGCCCTCGAATGCGGCTCGGATGATTCCAGTCCCAATCCATTCCAGTCGACCTAGACACGTGCCGCCCGAGGCCGCAGGTGACGTTGCAGCATGCGGTCCGCCTGCAGTACCACATAGGCCAGAACCGTCGTCCCTGCGAGAAACCCCGCTACGTGAAACATCGTATTCGAATCCTGTGGGTGAAGCAGCGGTTGAAGCAGCGGATAGTGGACGATGAAGACCGGAAACGACAGGTTTGCGGCTCCAGACCACGCTCGAGCAGCTCCCCCGGTGATTCCAGCGCAACACATCCTGATCCTGCGCAAACGCGATGCTCCGAGAACCGCCCAAGCACCAATGCCAAACTCGAACACCCGACACAGAGGAAACCAGTCGATTGCGCGCGCATCTGGCAAGACTCGTCCGACCACTACTCTGGATACGATCGAAACAACAGCAAGACCGACGAGTGTCCAGCGGGGGTTCCTCTTGAGCAAAACCGAGATGGCCGGAAACAGCGCATACATCGCCACGATCACTCCGACGAACCATCCCATGGGAAGCAGATAGTCAGCCCAGGGGTGGCCCGTGAACACGAGAAGCCCTGAGAAGTCGAGAGCGAGTGTCAACGCGCTCCGCCCCCCCAGAGCTGAAGTACCGGACAGCAACACTGAAACCAGGATTCCAAGCCAATACGTAGGGTAGATCCTGGTGGCGCGCCTCCACATGAAGCCGGCGCCCAGACGGGGCCGCCCGCCATAGGCGTACTCCAGAGATGCTCCGCTCAGCACAAGCATCAGGGTCACGCCCAGCCCACCGATAGTCACATAGTAGAAACCTCGAATACCGAAGGCGTCCCCAGCAGGGAGCCCAAGCGTCTGGAAGATATGGGCCAGCACTACGAGTGAAACGCCGATGACGCGTACGATATCGAAGAGAACCACCCTGTCGCGCGTACCCACGCACCCACCTCTCATGAAGCATCCGGGCCTCGGCTCGGAAGATACACCAAGTGCCGCGCCCAAGTACGACAGCGCCCCTCCATTGCGAAAGGGCGCTGCGTTGAACGCATTACTTGAGCACGGTCATTCCTACTGTGGACTCGGCACAACACCACCCGACGCCCTAGGGGCAGACTCATTCCCCGACGTATCGACGGCAGTGACCCGGTAGTAGTAGGTCGGACGGCAGTGACCCGGTAGTAGTAGGTCGTGCCGTTGGTGAGTCCGCTGTCAATGTACGACGCACTCGGCACGTGGAAGCAGCTGATGTACTCGAACGGCCCGGCCACGTCGGTCGCACGGTACAGCTTGTAGCCGGCGAGATCGATCCCCGCAGACGGTGACCACGCGACGGACACACGACCCGTCTCGTCCCCCGCAAGATCGGCGACGGTGATGGTCCCCGGCGTCGGAGGTGCGGTGATGTCCGGACCAGTCGTCACATCGAAGCAATCGATGTCCAGAAGGGTGCGTCCGGATATGGGGTTTGGCGTACTGACCCACTGGACCCTGATGGTGTGCGGACCATCCGGCAGCGTCCCCGAAGAATACACTGGCGCCGTGTAGCTCGCGCTCACTGAGTACAGGTCGACCCTCGTGGAGAACGCGTTGTCGATGAAGACATCCATGTAGCCACGGTTGAAGTAGTACATCGCGTCTACCTTGATGCTGATCCCCGTACCGGTGAAGTCCATGCTCGCACTACCCGAACTCTCGAGGGCACGCATGGTTCCGCCGGAGTACGCTGAGCCGCTGTAGCTCTTCCAGTTGCCCACCCAGGTGATGGCAGGATTCGCCACGCCGCCCACGGTGTCTTCGATGCGCACCGTGTTGGCGGGGGTCGGCGGAAGGACCGGACTCGCCTGCATCGGCTCGGTGTAGTCGCTCATGTTGCCAACGGCATCGTACGCACGAACCTTGAAGCGGTAGCAGCTTCCGTTCGCCAGACCAAGTCGCGTGAACGCCGTGGTGTTCACATCTGCAATCTTGATCCAGGCGCCCACGAACGTGTCCTGCATCCAGACCTCGTAGCCGGTCACACCGAAGGCGTCAGTCGATGCAGTCCAGGAAACCGTCGCAGCCGAGTCCCCGGAAAGGACCGAGAAACCCCCTGGGACCGTCGGCGGCACGAGGTCG
>PHET01000024.1 GCA_002841275.1 Actinobacteria bacterium HGW-Actinobacteria-7
AATCTGGGCGCCGCCATACCCCGGCGGGACAACGACAGGGCGCTCTGAGACAGCCGCACCCGCGCTCGTTGCGACGGACTGGAGGGGAACCGGAGCGTCGTCCCGCATGGACGGGCCGCCCGCAGCCGCGCCCGCGGGCATCTGGCCTGGGGGGCGAGGAACGGCAGCCGGTTGAGTCGAAGGTGCCTGAGCCGGACGGGCAGTCGCAGGACTGGACGGTACCGCTGACTGGCCGGATGTTCCAGAAGCGTCTGACGCTGCAAGAGCGGCGATCTTGCTCACCACCGGCTCGACCGAGCCTGATGCCGACAGGTGCGCAGACGCGCCGGCCTGGCGGGCCTTCAGGGCAGTGGATTCATTGGGCGACAGACTAAGGATGACTATCGGGACAGCGCTCGTCTTGATATCCGCCTTGAGCTGCTGCGTAAGCGAGTAGCCGTCAACGCCCACCAGCTCCGCGTCGACCACAATGACGCTGGGCGTCACCTGGGCGACGATACCAAGAGCACGGGGCGCAGACAGCGCGCTCATCACCTCAACGCCGGGAAGGGCTGTCTCGAGGGCCTGTTTGAGCTGGTCGACATAGCTCGAATCGTCGTGGACGATCAGCACACGCGTGTCAGCCACCGAGAAACCTCCTTGTGCAGGACACAACGCCCCGCCTCGTAGCACTTCGAATGTGTACCCGCCCACTCGTATCGGCTTCGACTCTATTCAACTGTACCCACTCCTGTCGGGTACCATGAGTCTCTATCCGATGAGCACAGCGGCAGGAGCCAGGGATTGTTTGAGCTCACTATCGAAAGACTAGCATACGGAGGCGACGCCATCGGGCACCTCGAGGATGGCCGAGTGGCCTTCATCTCGGGCGGCTGCCCCGGCGACCGAGTGGCCGCCGAAGTGGTTGAAGAGAAGGACCGTTTCGTCCGTGTCCGTATCGCTGAGGTCCTTGAAGCCTCGGCCGATCGCGTGACCGCGCCCTGCCCCTACTTCGGAGCGTGCGGCGGTTGCACGTGGCAGCACGTCGCGTATGCAGCGCAGCTGGAAGCCAAACGCCAGTCCGTAGTTGACGCCCTGCTTCGGATTGGCGGATTCCCTGATTCGGAGCGCCTCGTGAACGCGTCCGTGCCTAGCCCGGCCGAGTACGGATATCGCAACAAGATCGAACTCGTAGCCAACCCTGCATCGACCCGACCGCGCCTTGGTTTTCACCGTGCGGGCAGCGAGGAGGTCGTTGAGATCGACGAGTGCCTGCTTCTGCCTAAGAGGGCACGGAAGGCGCCAAAGGCTTTGGGGGGCGCCCTGCGCTATCTGGCCGGCGAGACGGACTTGGGACTCTCGCGCGTCGGCATACGGTGTGCAGCCCACACCAAGGACCTCGAGGTTGCTTTGTGGACGGTTCCGGGCCCCTTTCAACGAGGAGCAGCTGCCAAGATGCTTTCACAAGCGTTGCCCTTGAGCAGCCTTGTCCGAGTTCTCAGCAGAGGACCTCTGAAGCGACGCGCCATCGCAGGGGTCGAGGTACTCAGCGGCAAGGGATTCTGGAGGGAGCGGCTCGCCGGCATCCCCTATTCGATCTCAGCCCCTTCGTTCTTTCAGGTCAACTCCACGGTGGCCGAGGAACTCGTCAAGGTCGTACTCGGGATACTCGAACCGGACGGTAGCGACCGCGTGCTTGACCTGTACGCCGGGGCAGGCACCTTCACACTCCCTCTGGCTCAAGTGGGCGGCGAGGTAGTCGCGGTCGAATCAGCCGGCAGTTCAATCCGCGATCTGCGACGGAACCTCGAACAGAACGGACTGTGGGCCGAGGTCATCGGCGGCGACGCTGCACGTGAGATCGCCAGCCTCGGCCATTTCGATATCGTGGTGGTCGACCCTCCGCGCAGCGGTCTCGCACCCGAAGTTGTCTCCGCGCTCGGCGGCTGCAAGCCCCGGGCGCTTGCGTATGTGTCCTGCGACCCGGCAACGCTCGCTCGCGATGCGCGCGCACTTGCCGAGGCGGGCTTGGAGTTGGCGTCTGCGACACCCATCGACCTGTTCCCGCAGACCTACCATGTCGAGACCGTCGCCCACTTCATTCCGTCTGCGTAGAGCCGAACATGGTCCGTCGTTCACACAACCAAGCGCCCCCGGACGAGACGTCCGAGGGCGCTTCACGTCGTGCTCCTCGCGGCAACTAGACCAAACGACCGACTTCCGGGAAGTCCGTCACATAGATGTCGTGTGGCGCATCTTCATGCTCAGCGGTCAGGTCGGCACCCGCCTGATGCATCCCCTCGTGGTCGCCGGCGCCCCACATCGCGCTTTCGGTGACCTCGTACACGACCCCCTTGAACGCAACATAAGCCGGCTTGCCGTCGGTACCGTCATACCCCTTCAGATCCTCCAGCGTGAAGTCTTTCATCGGGTCTCCCGTCTCGTGGCCAGATACAACAGTTATGTACCTGAAACGAGGTCACCTTCAACACCGCAAACGAAAAACGCCGCCAAGTGGCGGCGTTGTGTTCGTCCAAACGGCAATCGAGACTCAGTCCCTGCCGATCCGATCGCTCAGTTCCTCGAGGTTGACCATGATACGGCGCCCCTTCGTGGTCACTATTCCTTCGCGAGCGAGCTGCGACACAACTCGGCTGGCGGTCTCACGCGAAGTGCCTGCCAGCGTGGCGATATCGTAGTGGGTCATCCCCTGAATGACCGGCACACCACGAGTCTCGAACCCTGCCGTCGCGATATTGAGGACGACTCGCATCACCCGGTGAGTTGCGTCGTGGAACGCCATATCCTCCAAACGCGTGATGGTCTGGCGAAGACGGCGCGACAGAGTGGCGATGAGGGATAGGGCGAGCTTGGGCTGCACCTGTATCGCAGCTGAGAGATCCTTGCCATCCAAGGAGAACAGCTCCACCTCAGTGACGGCGATGGCATCCGAAGAGCGTGGTTGACCATCCACCAGCGACATCTCGCCGAAGTGTCCGGGCGCCTCGATGTAGTTCAAGACCAGCTCTTTGCCCTCAGGGTTGGCAAGCGAGATCTTCACTCGGCCAGACACCAACAGATACATCGAGGTGCCTACCTCGTTCTGGCCCACAATGAAAGCGCCCTTCGGGTATCGGCGCAGTTCGACCATCTCGCCCAAGGTCTCAAGGCTCTCGGCCGTGAGTTCCGAGAACATGGGTATTGCTGCAAGTCTTGAGAGGACTTGCTCTCTTGTGGCTGTTGTCTTCATGTACCTAACATCGGATGTACCCAGCTGTGACTTGAGACACACTTTGGGTTCGGCTGCACAACAAGCGTGGGGCGGAGCCCAGAAGGCCCCGCCCCACGCCGTCGATACTTCCGTCAATGCTACGCGGCAGTCACCTTCGGGTCATCAATCGTGCGGACATAGTCGATGAACAGCGGGACCAAGAATGGAATCAGCTGCGGCAGATAGGTCGGCATCAGCGAATCCATGGTCTTGGGAAGAAGATCGGGCATGAGCTCCGCCATATCGGGCGGCATCTCACCCATCATCTGCTCAACCTCGTGCACCATGTCCGGCATGACCTTGCCCAGAATCCCAGGCGCCATGGCCGGGAACATGAGGGGCATCATCTTCTCCATCATGGCCAGCCCACCCGGCACGTGCCGCATGCCGAGCATCATAGGCTTCATGCCTGCGGGCATCGCGTCCATCATCTGAGGGAATATCCGGGTCATGAACTTCGCCATGTTCTCCGGCTCCATCAGGATGATGAACTTCTCGAAGTAACTCCACATGTACAGCGAGTAATCTGTTGAGACTGGGATGTCATATCCGGCTGCCTGCGCCACAACCCGGGACAGGTCGTCGATCTTGAGACCCAAGTCGTTCTTGTCGTTGGCGTCGCGCAGCTGAACCTGGCAGCACGGACAGAGCGCTACCACCGTGTCCGCACCGATATCGACCGCCTCTTGGAGACGGTGCTTGCCCAGAATCGGCGCAATCGGGTTCTCGCCGATGAGCGTGAGCACAGAACCGCAGCACAGACCCTCTTCACGGTTGTGCTCCATCTCAACGAACTCCGCTCCCGGAATCGCCTTGATCATCTCGCGCGGCGGCTCGTAGTTACCTTGAGCTCGTCCCATATGGCACGAGTCATGGAACGTTACCTTGCCCTCGAACGGGTTGTCCTTCAGCTCAAGCTTCCCGTCGGCGATCGCGTCCGCCACGAGCTCTGAATAGTGCTTGACCTCGAACTCGTAGGCCTCGCCGCGCTCGGCGGCGAGCTTCGCGTAGAGCTCCTTCCAGACCAAGCCGCACGCAGGGCACGACGTGACGATCGTCTTCGCGCCGCGCTTGCGAGCCTCGGTCACGTTGTGCTCGTAGATCTCCTCGAAGACATCCCACTTCCCTGAGACCTTCATGGGGATTCCACAGCAGGCCTCGTCCTTGCCCATGTAGCCCACGCTGTAGCCGGAATCCTGTAGCAGGCGAATGGACGCCTCCGCAATGTCAGTCTCGACGTAGCTGGCAGTACATCCCGCGAAGTACAGGATGTCGGACTTCTCGGGAATCTTCTCGGCGACGTCGGCAGGTACCCAGGCGTCGCGGTTCTCGCGCTTACCCGCCCAGATATCGAGTTCGCCTCGCAGTGATGAGGCAATCATCTCGAACGCCGGGAATGTGCCGCGCTTCTGCTCGTTGACCAGCTTGCCGCGCATCTCCATCCAGTTGTGCTCGATGGGAAGCTGCAGCTGGCAGCGGGTGTTGCAGACCTCACAGGTGGTACACACCAAGAACGTGTCGATCGCTTTGCGATCCCACTTCTCACGACCAGCGATGACCTCTCGCAGATACGCGTACTTGCCACGTGGCGAATGGCTCTCCCATCCACGGCCGGTGTACTGCTCGCACGTGGGAACACAGTAGCCGCACCGAGAACAGGCGTACGCCATGAATGCGACATCACCGGGGATGCCGTTTACGTCCTTGGACAGGTCTCCGTGCGTCGCCGGCGGCGTGGCTGCGTTGGCCAGGGGGCGCACGATGCCCTCGAACGCCGCTGCCGTGCCCATCAGCAGGTCGAGCATGCCTCCGGCGCCGTATACCTTCCCGGGGTTCATGATTTCCTGGGGGTCAATCTTCGCCTTGAAGGCCTGCAGCTTCGCCAGCTTGTCCTTGCCCAGTACACCAGGGGCCTCTCGGCGGAAATACAGACCGGTCGAGTAAGCCGAACCGTTGTGGGCCTTCGCGATCTTGATGACCGAAAGGGACAGTGCGAACGCGAGGTTGAAGTTGAAAGAGCGCTCATCATGCGGGATGAACCCGAGAAGCACGACTCGGTCGCCTTTGGCGACCATGCCCTCGAGAATGAACGGCTGCTTGATCTTGGCATCGATCTCGCCGAGAACCGCCGGCATCTCTGCAAGCGGTACAACGACCTCCGTGGGCACGATCGACGGTCCGATGCGCTTGAGGCGCATGGGCGCGAAACGCTGCTCCCACTCATGCTCGGCCGTCTCTTTGTCGAGCTCGACACCCTTGTTCGCACCGATGATGGCGTCAAACCCGGCCTCAATTGATCCGCGGCGCGACGCAGGGTACGCGACAACTGCCAGATAGCTCTCAGGAATCACGGGCTCGTAGTGCTCATGGGCCTCCTCGTACGGGTGCCCATGACGGTGAGGAAGCTTCTTCTTCAGCCGGGTCGACTCGGGATTCAAGAAGGTGATCGACCACATGGGAAGCTTCTGGGTGGAGATGGCATTGAGCGCCGCGCCGATAGCAGAGGCTGACGGGAACGCGACCAGCCGATGAACTTCCTCCTCCAGCGGGCGTACCCTGAACTCGACCTCGACGATGAAACCGGTGGTGCCCTCAGCGTCAGCGACCAGGTTCTGCAGATCGTCTCCCGAGAACTCGCGCACTTCCCCACTGGGCATAACGACGGTCGCCGACACAACGTTCTCTTTGAATGTCCCATACTCGAAGCTTCCGAAGCCGCTTCCGCCCTGGGCCAACCAGCCTCCAACAGAGGAACTGGGATACGACGACGGATACAGACGCAGGGTCACGCCCTGCTTCATGATCTGCCGATCGATCTGCTCCCAGATCGCACCGGCCTGAGCGCGGACGGTCAGTTCCTCGGTGTCCACCGAGATGACCTTCTGCCATCCGGAGAGGTCGACCACCACGGCGCCGTTGGGCGGAAGAACTCCGCCATAGCCGCTGGTCGCACCGGCACGAGGCACCAGTTTGACGCCCTCGCGCTTGGCGAGAGCCACCAGCGTGACGAGCTCGTCTTGCGTACGAGGACGAACAACCGCGCCAGCGACGCCAGCCGGAACAAACGGCTTGATCAGTGCTGGCATCGCCCCGATGTCGAACGAATACATCTTCCGTTCCACCCGGTTGGTGCTGACCCGATCCTCCCCGCAGATCTCAATGAGCTTACGCTCGAAAGCTTCAGATACCGCTGCCATGGATACGACTTTCCTTTCGCTGGAAACACCTCTGATAACCTCTCGTACATACCCGCAAAGAGTTCAGTTCGATACTTGCAAGGGTATTGTCAAAGCATGCAGATTATACCCCCGCAGGTATCTTGGATGTCAATACTATTTCAGAATCAACGGCCCGAAGCGCCTTCGTGCCATGCTAGGCTGCTCGCGTTCACGGCGAAAGGGCATGCATGTTTCAGGCGGTGTTGTTCGATCTGGACGGTACGCTGCTCGACATCGAACTCGAATCGTTCCTTCACGCCTACTTCGCTGCGTTGGGACCCGTACTCGCGACGGTGACAGGCCCCGAAGTCTCGCAGCGCGAGGCGCTGGCAGCGGTACTCTCGGGCACCCAGGCTATGTCAGACACTCACCCGACACGTACCAACCGCGAGGTGTTCACCGAACGTTTCTGCCAGCTCACCGGCGGCGACCTCGACGAACCTGGCGCCATCGCCGCGATCGAGCGCTTCTACGCACAGAAGTTTCCCGAGCTCAGAGGGTCACACGGACCCCGGGCCGGCGGTGCGGCAGCTGTACTCACCGCCCGCGCATCAGGTCTTGCAACGGTACTCGCGACCAACCCGATCTTCCCTCTCAGTGCCATTCGCGAACGCATGCGTTGGGCCGAACTTGACGCCTCTTGGTTCGAATTCATCACGAGCTACGAGACATCCACGGCCTGCAAGCCCAACTCCGCCTACTATCTCCAGATCGCCGAACGACTTGGTATTGACCCGACCGCCTGCCTGATGGTCGGCGACGACGCGGCGCTCGACATGCCCGCAGCCGATATCGGCATGAAGACATTCTATGTAGGCGCTGACCCGGCGGCGAGGGCCGACTGGTACGGCGACTTGAGTGAGCTGCAGTTTCTTCTTTTGTCAGTCGCTCCCAAGGGGTAGAATCAGTCGAGAGTGCGAACCGTGCCGGCGGAGAAGCTCCGCCTTGCCGTGTGCACTTGTGCCCGTTGGCCACGACTGAGGAGGGGCTCATCTTGAAGCGCGGTCCGCGCCGCTGAGTCAGGGACACACCGACCGGTCGCGTCGGCACACAGAGCCCAACCCTTCCCCAACATCTTCATCTCACCCAACCCCTCCAAAGCCATTCTCGGCGGTGTTTCGGCGCGTGCGCCAACACAGCCGGTGGTTCTTCATTCATGGACACCGTGAATCGAGCCGTCTGGAAGGGAGGCGTCGCCTGACAGGAGTGCTCGTCTGGGCCGCGGGTTCGATGAGATCCTGAGACGTCCAGACGAGAAGCTGGAAGAGGAAGAAGAAACGGACGGAACCCCCAAGGAGGTGTATGGCATGGCATATGAGGATCGAGCGTTCGCAGAGCAACTCGCGGCGCGCGGCGTCACCCGTCGCGACTTCGTGAAGTTCTGCGGCTCAGTCGCCGCGATGCTCGGTCTGTCCGAGTCGATGGTTCCCACCATCGCTTCGGCAGTCGAGAGCGCAGCTGGCTCGAAACTCTACCCGGCAGTCTGGGTCAATGGCGGTGCGTGTACGGGCTGCACCGAATCGATGGCTCAGGCAACCTATCCGGATGTCGCAACGGTCGTGCTCGACATCCTCTCCATGAACTACATGGAGACGGTGATGATGGCCATGGGCGCAGATGCCGAGAAGGCACTCTACGACACGGTCAACAACAATGAGGGCAAAGCGATCATGATCTACGAGGGTTCGGTCATGAAGGGCTGGGACGGCAACGCTCTACGCGTCGCCGGCGAACCCAGTCTGAAGATCCTCGACGACCTTGCGCCCAAGGTCGCTGCGATCATCGCTGTAGGCTCGTGCGCCGTCGATGGCGGATGGGTCAAAGCCGGTCCAAACACCGCGGACGCCACGGGCGTCTCGATGTACCTGGCCGAGAAGGGCATCAAGACACCGGTCATCAACCTACCGACCTGCCCGGTGAATCCCGAATGGATCGTGGCGATGGTTGTCGACGTTCTGCTTCTGGGCGAACTCGAGAGCGGCGCGATTCTGGGAAAGCTCGATGCCCAGGGGCGTCCCAAGCTCATCTTTGGCCAGACCATCCACGACAACTGCCCGCGCCGCGGTCATTTCGAGAACGGTGAGTTTGTCTACCAGTTCGGCTCTCCCGAAGAGGCCAAGGGCTACTGCCTGTACGCGATGGGCTGCAAGGGTCCTCAGACTCAGACCAACTGCCCGATCGTGCGCTGGAACAACCAGACGAGCTGGTGTGTTGAGTCCGGGTCACCGTGTATCGGCTGCGGCAACTTCAACTGGGTGGACAATGGCGCGCCCTTCCTTGGTCGCATGCGCAAGGTCGCAATCGGCTCAGGATCCCACAACGGCGGATTCGCGCCTGGCGTGGCTGGTGCGGCTGTGGGCGGCGTTGTCGCCGCAGCTTTGGGCGTCCACGCAATCGGCATGGCGGCTACCGGCCGTCTAGGCAACATGCCGGACACCGAGGATGTCAAAGAGCACGATCGCAAGAAAGGGGGCGATAAGTAGTGGCACGTTCAGTAATCGACCCCGTGACCCGAATCGAGGGTCATCTCCGCGTCGAATGTGAAGTTGAAAACGGCGTCATCACCGATGCTTGGGTCTCTGGCGGCCTGTTCCGTGGCATGGAAGCCGTCATGCAGGGACGCCAGCCGTCTGATGCGTTCTATATCGCCCAGCGTATCTGTGGCGTATGTCCCATCTCCCACGGCCACGCTTCGACGATGGCTGCGGAAGACGCACTGGGTATCACGATCCCCAACGGTGCCCGCATCGTCCGCAACATCATCGAAGCGGCGCAGTTCCTGCACAGCCACATTCTCTGGTTCTACACGCTGGCTGCGCTCGACTACGTGAACCCCGCCAAGGCGCTTGAGGCGAACATCGCCGACACATACGCGCTCGCCGAGGCCGCTGGAACCTCAACCGCCAACTTCGCGGTCGTCCAGAACAAGGTCAAGACGCTCGTTGAGGGTGGCGATCTTTCGATCTTCACCGGCGCTTGGTTGGATCATCCTGGCTTTGCCGCCGACATGCCCGCCGAGCTTCACCTGATCGCGGTCGCCCACTATCTCGAGGCACTCGAGATCCAGGCCGAAGCATCTCGTGTAATTGCGATCATGGGTGGCAAGTTCCCGCACTTCATGACTTCGATCCCAGGCGGCACTTCCTGGATGCCCACTGAGGAGAAGCTCGACGACGTACTGTTCCGTCTGATGCGTGTTCGCGACTGGGTTATGAACACCATGATTCCCGACACGCTCGCAATCGCCCCGTTCTACTCAGACGCTCTGTCCTACGGTGGCGGTACCGGCAACTTCCTGGCTTGGGGTGTCTTCAACCGTGAGTCCCTCGAGATGAAGGACCGCTACCTGCCAAACGGTGCCGTGTTCGTGCCCACCAGCGGCCTGACTGTTCAGGACGCCGATCCAGGCAAGATCGCTGAGTACGTCGAGCATTCCTGGCTCAGCGAGGGCGAAAGCGGACTCAACCCCGCAGACGGTGTGACCGTCCCGCCCAAGGAGTTCCCAGGCTACGACACCGGCGACAAGTACAGCTGGGCCAAGGCCCCCCGCTACGACGGCAAGTCCACCGAAGTCGGCCCACTGGCGCGCATGATCGTCGCGTACCTCCGCGGCGTCGAGCCGGTCAAGGCTCTCATCGACTCCACTCTGGAGAAGCTGGGTGCTGCCGGCAAGCCCGAGGTGCTCGTGTCTTTGCTCGGTCGCGTCGCTGCTCGTAACCTCGAGACCGCAGTCGTTGCCGACTGGTCACTCGAGTGGGCCAACGAACTCATCGCTGCCGTGAAGGGTGGCGGCGTGGAGTTCTTCAAGCCTCTGGAGAATGACAACGGCAAGGGCCGGGGCATGTGGGAGGCACCGAGAGGCGCGCTCGGCCACTGGATGAACGTCCAAGGTGGACTCATCGCCAACTATCAGGTCGTCACTCCATCCACGTGGGACATCAGCCCCCGTGACAAGGATGGCGTTCGTGGCCCGATGGAAGAAGCGCTTGTCGGTGCACCGGTGCTCGATCCCGAGCGCCCGATCGAGGCGGGCCGTATCGCCCGAAGTTTCGATCCTTGAATCGGATGCGGCGTTCACGTGATTGAACGCAAAACGGGTAAGCAGGGCACGGTCTACACGCGCAAGTGGGGGGTGAAGTAGATGTCTCACGCCTACACGCGGGAGATGCATCCGCTGGCGTTCGTCGTGAGCCATTGGACGAACCTCTGCGCCATGGTCTTCCTCACTCTGTCGGGGCTCTACATCCACTATCCGATCTTCCCGGGCTTCATGGGAGCGGCGCGCGGCACGCACAACTTCTGGATGTTCGTACTGCTCATCAACCTCGTGGTTCGGCTGGTCATGGGATTCACTCTCAAGACCTCCAAGCTCGCGGGTGGTCGTGAGAAGGAACTCGACATCAAGAACTTCTTGCCGCAGGCCGAGAACCGGCACCAGTTGTGGCCCACGATCAAGTACTACCTGTTCCTGAAGAAGGAACATCCGTTGGGCGGCAAGTACAACTCGCTGCAGAAGTTCGCCTACGTACTGACGGTCCCCCTCATTCTGCTCGCTGCCTACACGGGCTTCGCGCTGTGGGGACCCACGAGTCAGTGGTCGTTCTTCCTTGCGGGAACCACCATGGTCGCCAACTGGTTCAACGGCGGCGTGGGCGGTGCTGCGTTGATGCCGATGCGCATCGTGCACTACTGGACGATGTGGGCGATTCTCTCGTTCACCTTCATCCACGTCTACCTCGCGAACATCTACGGCTTCGATGCCGACAGGATCATGTTCGCCTGGAAGGAGACCGGCACCGATCACGCCTAGGGGTGCTCGGCGGCGTGCTTCCACTGCACTGAGAAGGGCCCCGGGAAACCGGGGCCCTTTCTACCAAGGGGCAAGACCGCAAGGTGGCTTTGTGTACACTTGCTCGGTGTCCGCCACCAGGTGAACCGAAGGAGCTCAATGAACAGTCCGGAACGAATCCTTGTGATGGGTGTCGGCAATCCGATGATGCGCGACGAAGGTGCAGGACCGCGTACCGTCGAGATAATCATGAGGTCTTTTGACTTCCCGGACAACGTTGAGGTCGTCGATTGCGGCACCATGGGCTACACGATTCTCGATGTGTTGCGTGATGTGGATCAGCTGATCGTCATAGACGCGCTGAGAGACCCGGATCTCGAACCCGGCACCGTGGTTCGACTCGAGCCTTCCGACTTCGCCTCCAGCCAAGTGATGCATTCATTGCATGACATTCGTCTGCCGGAGGTCCTTCAGGCCGCCGCGCTCATCGGCAGGGCGCCAAACACCGTCGCCATCGGAATCCAGATAGAGTCGATCGAGGAATGGGTGCTTGAACTGTCAAAGCCGGTGGAGGAGGCCCTGCCCGTTGCCGTCGCCGCGGTTCTCGAAGAGCTCAGCGCTCTGGGGGTGGTCCCAACGACGCGTACGGACAGCGAGGTCGACTCCCGCATCATCGAAGCCGTGCGCAGCTACGCCCCCATTCCGCCGGAGGCCCTCAGGCCGCACGATGAAAGCTGTTCCTAGCGCAACTGGCTCGAGATGCGCGTAGCGATTCCTACCGCGTCCAGCCCGATTCGAGCATAGAGTTCCGTTGCGGCCCCAGAAGGTTGGTATCCCTCCACGCCCAAACGGTCGAAACGGACCCCTTCGCCACGTAGCGCCAGCCACTCGGCCACCGAGGCGCCCAGTCCGGTACCGACAGCGTGGTCTTCGACGGTTAGAAGCAGCGGCGCGGCGGCAGCCTTCGACATCGCCTCGTCGTCGAGTCCAAGTGGGCAGGCCACCAACCCCACAGCCGCATGAATTCCCTGTTCCCGCAGCAGGTCGCTAGCTGCGACCGCGACGCCCGAGAGAGTGCCCATCGCCAACACACAGGCATCGGCTCCTTCGCGCGCCCAGGCTACCGACCCGTACTCGAAGTGATAGCCCTCGCCAAAAAGGAGCTCACCCTCGGCGGTGAGAATCATGGGCAGCTTGCTTCGCCCCATCGCAACGGCGACATTTCCTTGCATCATTGCGGCTGCAGCGATAGCGTGTGCCGTCTGGTTGGCATCAGAGGGCACTATCACCTTCCATCCATAGAACCCCCGGAACGCTCCAACATAGTCGAGGCACTGGTGCGTCTTGCCGTCCTCCCCCACATCCAGACCACAGTGAGTCACGACCAGCTTGAGTGCGGCGCCGTTGATGTCGTTCAAGCGCTGCTGGTTGTACGCCTCATCGATCCCGAACACACCGAAGTCCGACCAGAAGGCGACGACGCCGGGGACTGTGGAGAGCGCCCCTCCCACCGTGGCGGCGTTGTGTTCACCCACTCCACACTGGATGAAGCCTTCGGGGCGAACTGCTCGGAAACCATCGGTCTTGACCGAGACAGCCAGATCGCAGTCGAGTACGGCGATTGGCAAGTCGCTGTTGTCCGACGCGAGGTCAACCAGAGCCGCTCCCCACGCAGACCGGTTGTCGACTTTGGCGTCAGCGGCATAGACGCGGGGTGCAGGGCTGCTCATATCGACTGCGGCGGTCCGGAACTCAAGATGCGGCACTGCGCATGGTAGTGCCCGCCGAACTACGGCTGCGGCCAGTGCGGCATCATCCAGACCCAGCTCGGCCATGGCTCGGACATACTCGGTACGATCGAGCGCCCTCCCGTGGAACTCCGGCTCGTCCTCCATGAACGACACGCCCTTGCCGATTATCGTATGTGCGAGTACGACACTGGGCACTCCGTCATCGACCGCTTCGATCATCGCCCGATGCAGGGCCTCAAGGTCATGTCCGTCGCACTCGTACACCGTCCAGCCGTCTGCGCGCCAGTCCTCCGCGAGAGGAACAGGCATGACCTCGTGGGTGTGGCCGGAGATCTGAACACGGTTCCAGTCCACAGCCACCGTCAAAGAGCCCAGCTGCTCCTTCACAGCCAAACGACGTGCCTCGGCGACCTGACCCTTGTGCTGCTCGCCGTCGGACATGACGACGATCGTATGCCAATCGGCCCCCGTCATCCGAGCACCGAGAGCCAGACCTACCCCCGCTGACAGGCCTTGCCCCAGGTTGCCGGTCGACCATTCGACTCCCGGCACCGATCTTTCGACGTGTCCTTCGAAGACGCTCCCTGTCTGCCTGAAGTGCGCGGCGACTTCTTCGGCCGAGAAGAATCCCACACCGGCCAGAGCCGCGTAGACGCCGGGCGATGTGTGCCCGTGCGAGATGACCACGCGATCGCGTTCGCTCCAGCGCGGCTCCTTGGGACGTACGCGCGCAGTACCATAGACGAGCGTGTAGAGCTCCATGGAGGAGAAGCTGCCCCCCGGGTGGCCTGACGCCGCAACGGTGGTGGCGGTCAGCACGACTCCTCGTGCGCTGTTCGCTCTCTGTCGCAGCACGTCGAAGTCGTCGGATGACAGTGGAGCGGCACTACCTGAGTTGAGCATGGGTTCTCCTGTGTTTCGACCGAGCCATTCGCGCGGTGCGGGGGCGATGAGACGGGTACACTCAGCAGGTCATTACTGTTCATGCCCCTTGGAGGCACGCTGTGCACACCGCTCTGGACATCGCCAGATCATCCGCCACCGCTGGAGCTACGATCCTTGATTCGATGCGCGAGAACATGGGCGACGTCCGTTCGAAGGACAGTGCCACCGACTTCGTCACGGAGGCCGACGTCGCCTCGGGCCTCGCTATCGTTCGCGAGATACTGAGACTCGACCCGAATGCTCGCGTGTTGGTCGAGGAGCCTGAGGTATGTGAACAGCTGAGTCTGGAACCGGGTGCCTTGGATGATCACGAAGTCTGGGTGATCGACCCGCTCGATGGAACGACGTCATTCCTGCACGGCTTCCCCTGCTTCTCGGTCTCTGTCGCCTTGGTACGTGATGGGCAGGCGATCGCCGGCGCCGTGTACAACGTCGCCTTGGGGGAGCTCTTCTCGGCAGCACGCGGACTCGGTGCCTTCAAGGACGGCAGGCCTATCCGCTGCAGCACCGCTTCAAGCGTGCGTGACGCGCTGCTCGTGACCGGGTTTCCCTATGACCGCGGAGCACCGCTCGATCGGCAGCTCGCGGTCCTGGCCGCCTTCTTGCGCACGCCGGTTCACGGGATCCGTCGTGACGGTTCCGCCGCCAACGACTGCTGCCACGTCGCGATGGGTCGCGCAGACGGCTTCTGGGAGTACACCCTCAAACCGTGGGACATGGCCGCAGGCGCTGTGATATGCGCCGAGGCCGGGGCCATTGTGACTGCGGCCGACGGTGCACCCTGGAGCGCTTCGAGCACCAGCATCTGCGTCGCCAACCCCGCGGTTCACCGAGACATGCTCGCCGTCATCGACAGTGCTGACTAGAAGGCGCGCTTCTCCTCTACTCGGTCCTCTTCAAGTTCGATGCCCCACTCGGTCAGTACTTTGGTTGCAGCCCGTTCGCCGCTTTCGATGCAGTTAGGGACGCCCACACCGCGATATGAGCCGCCTGCAAGCGCAAGACCGGGAGTGGCCTCGCAACGCTCCTCGATCTGCGCAACACGATCGAGGTGCCCGAGGGTGTACTGCGGCATGCCACGATGCCAGCGGAACAGGCGCTTGAACAGCGGTTTAGCGTCGGCGCGAATCCCCAGAATCGAACGCATTTCCGATAGGACAATCTCGAAGAGTTCCTCGTCGGACTTCTCCATGATCTCCTGATTCTGCGGCCCACCCACAAAACCGCGGAACATGACCTTGCCCTTGGGCGCGCGGCCCGGCCATTTGGTCGAGGAGTAGGTCGCGGCCATGAGCGCGCGATTCTCAACCAGCGGGCACAGCACTCCGAATGCATTCATGTCGATGCCGACCTCGGACTCCTCGAACGCGATCGACACGGTCGCAGATGAGCTGGTGGGGATGCCTGCGAGCGCGTTGGCGATGTCGTTGTCGACTCCACGCAGCAGTGGTTCCGCAGCGAATGTCTCAGTGGCCACGATCACGGCGTCGCTCGTCTCAACAGAACCATCGGACAGCGTGACAGTCCAGCGTCCGTCCTCTGTGCGTTCGAGCTTCTCGGCTGATACGCCGGTCTTGATGTTCTCGGCGCCTATGGCACCCGCCATACCGTCCGTAAGGCGCTGCATCCCGCCAATCATAGTGGTGAAGAAGGTCTTCGGCTTTGCGCCGGGCTTAGGCGGATACTTCTTGCGCATCTGCTCGACCTTCTTACGCGATGCCAAGAAGGCACGCATGAGCGAGCCGTAGTTCTGCTCCATCTCGAGCAGACGGGGGAACGTCGCAGCCAGTGACATCATTGTGGGGTCGGAGGCGTGGACACCGCCTACGAGCGGCTCTGCAAGACGGTCAAGGCACTCGCGCCCCATCCGCCGGACCACGAAGTCCTCGAGGGTCTCGTCGTTGAGCGTACCTTCCGCGACGGTCTTGGGGGGGATGAACAGATCCATCGCCATCCGGAACTTGCCGGGCCACGAGAAGAGTCCCGTGGTTGCGAAGGGCACGAACTTCGTGGGGGCGAACATCATGATGCCGTCAGGCATCTCGTAGAGACGTCCGCGAGAGAGGATCAGCGTCTTCTTGCGTGAATCGTCGGTGGGCAGCTCATCGTCGAAGATCCCCAGTGACTGTGCGATGCGGTGCACCGCGGGCTTCTCGGTGAGAAAACAATCCGGGCCGCCGTCGACGGTGAACTGCTCGCCATCGTGGTCGACCATCTCGGTGGCAACCTTGCCTCCGATGCGGCTCTTCTCAACGAGCAGGATCTCCACTTCGTGGCCTTCCTGTGATGCCCGCTTGAGCTTGTATGCCGCGCCGAGTCCAGCTGCCCCGCCGCCAATCACGATGATCCTCTTCACGTTGCTCCCTCGCACTGTCGCTTCGAGTCGTACCCGACTAGTAGATTCGCTGTTCCTGAGCTGAGTCCTCTTCAAGCACCATGCCGAACTCCCCAAGCACCTTGCTGACTGCGCGCTCGCCGCTCTCGAGGCAGTTGGGGATTCCCACGCCGCGGTAGCTCCCGCCCGCCAGCGCCAGTCCGGGGATCGCAGCAGTCCGTGCCTCGACCTCGTCGATACGATCAAGGTGGCCCATCGTGTACTGCGGCATGCCATCGGTCCAGCGGAAGACCCGCGCGAACAGCGGTTTGGCCTCAGCCTTCACGCCCAGGATCTCGACGAGCTGCTGTCGGACGATCTCGATCAGCTCATCGTCAGACTTCTCCATCACTTCTTGATTACGAGGCCCGCCCACAAACCCACGTAGCAACACACGCCCCGCAGGCGCACGGTCCGGCCACTTGGACGACGACATGGTGACCGCCATGACCGGACGACCCTCAACGAGCGGACAGAGAATCCCAAAGAATCGCGTGTCGAACGGACAGTCCTCGGCCCGAAACGCCATGGGTACCGTCGCTGACGACGAGAACGGAATCTGGCCGAGCAGCTCGGCGATCCCCGGTTCCACCTGCGCGACGAGGTTGGCAGCTGCCCAACCTTCAGTCGCAACGATCACGGCATCGCCGGAAAGAACCTCTCCGTTATCGAGCTCTACTTCCCAACCGCCGTCGTCGGTCCGGCGAAGGGGAGCCGCCGAAACGCCCGTGCGAATCTGATCGCGTCCAGCTGCATCCGCAATGCGATCTGTGAAGAACTGCATCCCTTTGAGAAATGAGGTGAAGAACGTCCGGCGCTTGGCGCCCGGTTTGAGCGGGTACCTCTTCTTGATAGCCTCGACCTTCTTGCGCTGAGCAAGAAACCCTCGGACCAGCGACCCGTACTGCTGCTCCATCTCGAGTAGCGACGGGAAGGTGGCAGCGAGTGACATCAGTGCCGGGTCAGAAGCGTGTACTCCACCGACCAGCGGCTCCGCGAGGCGATCGAGTGACTCCCGGCCCATCCGGCGAACCACGAAGCTCTCGAGTGACTCGTCGTGTTGTTGCGCCGTCTCGCCCTCCGCCCAACGCTCTTTGCGCGGCAGAAACAGGTCGAGCGCCATACGGAACTTCGCGGGCCACGAGTACAGCGACGTGGTCGCCATGGGCAGGATCTTGGTGGGCGCGAACATCATGATGCCGTCAGGCAGTTCGATCAGCTTGCGCTTCTTGACGATGAGCGTCTTCTTGTTCTCATCACAGGTGGGGGTCTCGTCTTCGAAGATACCGAGCAACTTCGCGATCCGGTGAACGCCGGGCTTCTCGGTGATGAAGGCGTCGGACCCGCCATCGACCACGAACTGACCGCCGGTTTCGGGGTCCTCCACCACCTCGGTGACGAGCTTGCCACCCAGTCGGGAGTCCTTCTCGACGAGTACGAACTCTACCTCGTGCCCAGCCTGCGCGGCCCTGCGTATCTTAAATGCGGCACCGAGTCCGGTAACTCCGCCGCCAATGATGATGACTCGCTTCAAAGTATCTCCTGTCAACTTGCAAGCTTGTTGTGGACGAGACACCGCGAGTACCGGCTCGGCGGCGTCGGATGCTCAGGCCAGATCGGCCACCATCTTGGCGACGGACTCCATGAGAATCATGTGTTGATTCGGAACAGGTACCCGAATGAATTCGAGATCTGCCTCCAGAGCCTTGTCGGCCGCAACGATATCGAGGTCGTACAGCGTCTCCATATGGTCGGTCATGAAGCCGATCGGACAGACCACAAGCGCTTTGACTCCCGAAGCGGCAGCCACGTCGATGAGTTCGTCGAGATCCGGGCCAAGCCACGGGCCCGGTCGGTTCCCTTTCGACTGATAGACGAGGAACCATGCGCGCGGCTGCTCATCGCACCCAAAGGCCGAGAACCCCGGCAAGACAGCCTGCTTGACGCCCTTCTTGCCCGCGCCCATGCCCATGGTCTCCGCGATTGAGTTCGCGGTGTGTATCAGCCCGGTGACGTACGGATCATCCGGGTCGAGGTCCGACTCAGGAAGACTGTGGGCGGTGAAGACGACGATAGCCCCTTCATTGGGCTCGATATCTGTGAGGGCGACCGAGATCGCGCCAGCGAAGTAGTCCGCGAATGCGTTCAGGGAGGAAACGAGGGGCGCCTCGACGACCTCGAGTCCGCCGATCTCGGCAGTGGCTGCCGCGATCGCTTCGCGGTACGCGCCGTGCGCCACCTTGCTCTCAAAAGGCGACAGCGAGACGGTGACCACGCGATCGCAGCCATGGGCCTTGAGTTGGACTAGGCCGTCCCGGATGTACGGGTCCCAATAGCGCATGCCCACAGCGACCGGAATGTCCTTGCCCAGCTTGGTCAACTGCTCATGTAGCTCGGATGCGATCTCGCCGGCGATCTCGGTCAACGGCGAGGAGCCGCCAATAGCCAGATAGCGACGGCACACCCGCTGGACAAGTTCCTCAGACGGTTCCTTGCCCATGAGATTGCACATGAAGGGTGCAACGGACGCGATGGAGTCGGGACCGCCAAAGCCGGTGAGGAGTACGCCTGTGGTCATGTCTGTTACACCCCTGCCCGGATGCGCTCCGAGTGCTCATGCACGAGACGTATCATCGTGCGAGCCTTCTCGGGATCGCTTGTCTTGTGGATACCGTGACCGAGGTTGAAGATATGGCCCGGGCGGGTTCCGACAGCCTCGAGGATCTCGACGACCATCTCTTCGAGCGCGGCGTCCGGGGCGAAGAGCGCAACCGGATCGATGTTGCCCTGGATACCGAACTTCGGATCGATCAGCTCGACGGCCTTCTTCATGTCGAGGCGCCAGTCGACGCCAACGATATCGCCGCCCGCCTTCTGCACCAGATCGAGCATCGACGTGGCGCCGTTCGCGAAGTGGATGACCGGTACACCGCCGTCGGGAACGACCTTGTCGCCGTGCGCCTTCACTGCAGCGAGAACCCGCTGGCTGTACGGAAGGACGAAGCGCTCGTAGTCTCTCGGGGCCACGTATCCGACCCAACTGTCGAACATCTGGACCACCTGCGCGCCGGCATCGATCTGGGCACACAGGTAGGCGATCACAGTCTCGGTGAACTTGTTCATCAGGCTGTCCCAGGCTACAGGATCGCCCCACATCAGCGCCTTGCAGTTCTCATAGTCCCGAGTGCCGCGACCTTCGACCGCGTAGCTCGCCAGAGTGAAAGGGGCGCCGGCGAAGCCGATGAGCGGAACCTTGTTCTCCAGCTCGTGACGAAGGATCTTGATGGTCTCCATCACGTAGCCGGTGTCGTCAATCGGGTCAGAGAGACCCAACTTCTGAATGTCAGCCATGGTGCGAACAGGATTGTTGATGATGGGACCGACGCCGCTCTTGAATTCGAGGTCGAGACCCATGCCAGGAAACACCACAAGGATATCGCTGAACATGATCGCGGCATCTACACCCACTAGATCCACCGGCTGCATGCTGACCTCAACGGCCAGCTCAGGGTTGTAACACATCTCAAGGAAGCCGTGCTTCTCGCGAATCGCACGGTACTCGGACATGTAGCGACCAGCCTGACGCATCATCCACACGGGAGTGCGCTCGATCGACTCAAGCCGAGCAGCGCGAAGGAAGAGGTCGTTGAAGGCCATGGAGTAGTTTCCTTTCGGGTGTGAGAACAAGCAGGGGCGCGCACCGCACGCCGACTCGCGATTCTACCATGCCCTCCATCCGGTGGCACGAGACAGCTCCTGTGATACGAAGAAGGGTCCCGCCGTCCATGCGGACGGCGGGACCCTTCGCTTCAGTTGATACGTATCTGTCAGGCGTCGGGTGCCGTATCCAGAATCGTCTGAACGATAGAAGGATCCGCGAGCGTTGAGATGTCTCCGAAAGCGTCCATGTCGCGCTCTCCGGCTGCGACCTTGCGCAAGATACGGCGCATGATCTTTCCCGAGCGGGTCTTGGGCAGCTCCGGAACGAAGTGCAGCTGGTCGGGTGCAGCAATTGGGCCGATCTCATTGCGGACGTGCCCAATCAGGATCTTCCGAAGGTCCGCACCGGCTTCGATGTGTCCCTTGAGGATGACGTACGCGTAGATGCCTTCGCCTTTGATGTCATGAGGGAATCCCACAACGGCTGCCTCGGCGACCATCGGGTGGCTGACCAATGCCGATTCAACCTCAGCAGTGCCCATCCGGTGTCCGGAGACGTTGATGACATCATCGACTCGGCCCAGCAACCAGTAGTTGCCGTCCTCATCCATCCGACAACCGTCTCCGGTGAAGTACTTACCGGGAAACGTCGAGAAGTAGACCGACTTGACCAGAGCGTTGTCCGGGTCGCCCCACGTCCCACGCAACATGCCAGGCCACGGGTACTTGATGCACAGTCGTCCACCCGAGCCCTGAGGCGTCTCTGACTGGTCTTCATTGAGGATGATCGGCTGTACTCCGAAGAACGGCTTGGTGGCCGAGCCCGGTTTCATGGGAGTACACCCTGGCAGGTTCGTGATCATGTGGCCGCCGGTCTCGGTCTGCCACCACGTGTCGACGATCGGGATCTCGGAGCGTCCGATGTTCTTCCAGTACCACAGCCATGCCTCAGGATTGATGGGCTCTCCCACTGTTCCAAGAACACGGAGGCTGGAAAGGTCGTACTTGGCGGGCCATTCCTCGCCAGACTTCATGAGCGCACGAATGGCGGTTGGCGCGGTGTAGAACTGATTCACACCGTGCTTCTCGATAATCTGCCAGAACCGTCCGGCGTCAGGATAGGTGGGAACACCCTCGAACATCAGCGAGGTGGCTCCGAACGACAGTGCACCGTAGACCACGTAGCTGTGACCGGTCACCCAGCCGATGTCGGCAGTACAGAAGAAGACATCTTCATCGTGGTAATCGAACGTGTACTTGAACGTCATAGTGGCATACAGCAGATAGCCGGCGGTGGTGTGCAAGACACCTTTGGGCTTGCCGGTCGAGCCGGAGGTGTAGAGGATGAACAAGGGGTCCTCTGAGTCCATCCATTCGATCTCACAGTGGTTCTGGATATCGGCTGCCCGAGTCTCCTCGTGATACCAGAAGTCGCGGCCGGGCTCCATATCCACACGGTTCTGTGTACGCGATACAACGATACAGCTCTCGATGGTCGGGCACTCGTTGAGCGACTCATCGGCCATTGCCTTGAGGGGAACCACGCGACCTCCGCGCACACCCTCATCGGCCGTGATAAGCATCTTCGCGCCACAGTCCTGAATGCGATCACGAAGAGACTGCGACGAGAAACCTCCAAAGACGATCGAGTGGATTGCTCCGATGCGGGCACATGCGAGCATGACGATGGGCAGCTCCGGGATCATAGGCAGGTAGATCGCAACCCGGTCGCCCTTCTTGATCCCGTGCTTCTTGAGCACGTTGGCGAATCGACAGACTTTGTAGTACAGCGACTGGTACGTGTAGACCTTGCTTCGCCCTTCATCGCTCTCCCAGATCAGAGCGGCCTTGTTCCTGCGCCACGTGGTCAGATGCCGGTCGATGCAGTTGTAGGCGACATTCGTCTTGCCGCCCTTGAACCACTCGACGCGCGGAGTCTCGAACTCATAGTCGAGAACGGTATCCCACTTCCGCTCCCAGTGGAGATACTCCTCGGCCGCTTCGGCCCAAAAGCCCTCCGGGTCGTTCACCGAGCGGTCGTACATCTCCTGATACTCGTCCATGTTCTTGATCCATGCGCGCTCTGATACCCACGCCGGAGGCTGGATCACTTTCGAGATCCCTGCAAGCGATTCGATCGCAACTGAGTCGTCAGTCATACGTGGTCTCCTCGTCTCTCGATTGAGTCACGAGATCCGCTGCACCGCCGCGGTCCCTCGCAATCCCCCTACCCATGCCACCTAGCCCGCTCCCGATACCGGGTGCGTCCGCCTATCGTAAGGGGGGGCGTACCGTATCCGTGCCCATGAAACGGGTAGGCGGCGTTTCGCGGTCGGTGGACGGCACCTACTACGTGGCCGCAGCTCACCAGCGGCGCGAGCCTCCCGAGTAGTCGACTTAGACAAATGTTCAACAACAAAGAATGCTTAAGAAACCTGCTTGTAACAAATGTTGCACACGCCAATCCCATACGGTATGTTCGTTTTGTTGACAGGTTTCCCTTCCCTCACAAACGCCGTCACGGAGAATCCGGACGGCACCGGCAAGGGCGAATTGAGCGACCGGCATCGCTCTTGACAGCTGATCCCAAGGGATCGCTCGCCCGAAAGAAGCTCAGGGGTAAAAGCAGGGAAGGATTAAGAAAGCCTCGGCCCGAAGGCCGAGGCTTTCGGCTTTCCTAAAGCAGAAGTTCACCGAGCGTGGAACGGTTCCAATTCGACGCCCTCGATCAACAGCGTGTTGAACTCCGGGTCCACAGCCAGATCGACATGCAAGGCGCTGGCGGCCAACGAGCGGGCTTCACTCCACAGAGTGTCGTCGAGCGCGAGCACGGCCGCTCCGCGCAGCGAGGTGTTGCCCACGAACTCGACCACGTCGCCGGATTGCTCAGGAACAACGCCCAGCTCAACCAGATCTCCGACCTCAAGCGCGCCGCCGAAGGCGCCAGCGATGTAGAGGACACTCAGCTTGCGGGCCCTCACCCCTGCTCGACTCAGCACCAGCTGAACCGCGGCTCGAACCGCGGCCTTCGCCAGTTGGATTGTGCGAACATCAAGTTGCGTGACGCGTAGCTGGCACGTGTCGTCGCCCAGATCAACGCCGAGCACGCCCTCACCATCTTGTGTGAATCGGTCACGCAGCGGCCCCTTCTCGTCCAGCAAGCCGGAACTGTCCAGATGGCCGACTCTCCTCAGCGCAGCGACCGCCGAAACCAGGCCCGCTCCCGAGAACCACTTCGGACCGGCGTCGCCAATCGTCTCAAGGTGCACTCCACCGTCCTCGTGAATCCGAACCGATGACACGGCCCCCTCGATCGCCGGGCCGCCAGAAGACACGCCTCCTCCCTCGAAGGCCGGCCCTGCGGCCGCGGATGCAACGAACAACTCCTTCTTTGTGGCGAGAACGACTTCGGCATTTGTGCCCACGTCGACCAGCATGACCGGGTGACCACCTGGGGCAATTCCCATCGCAACAAGGCCAGCCAGAACATCGCCACCGACGAAGCTCGCCATCGGCGGAACCACTTCGATGCGCACACCGTCCCTCAGTCGCGGCCATAACGACGAGTCGCCGCTGAGAGCATCTCTCGAGCGCGGTATCACGAACGGGTAGGTCGCCAGCGATGACACGTCTGCACCAGCGAGCAGCGCCTCCATGGCGGTGTTGCCCGCTATCACCAATCGGCTGATGTCCAAGAGAAGCTCAGGCGCAGCAGCCTCGAGCGCGGCCACGATCGAACGTTCCGCGCTCTCACGCAGGGCAGTGTCTTCCCCTGAGACTGAGGCACTGAGCCTAGACAACACATCCGCACCCCACACGCTCTGCTGGTTCGCCACGGTCGAACGGCCGATCTCCCTGCCGCTCTTGCGGTCGATGACCACCGCACCCACCATAGTGGTGCCTAGGTCGATAGCCGCCACCAGCTCTGCTCCAGCAACAGGGTCGAACTGCTCGGCCTGAACGCCAAGCGAGATCAGCGGTTGCACCGTCACGTGACCTGATACGCGAGCCTGACAGGCTAACCGCACCCCATCTGGGGCGCGAGTCAACCCGCGCTTCTCGACGGCATCAGCTTCCTGGAGCACGCCGCTGACCAGCCGAACACCGCATTCACCACACGTTCCTCGGCCTGCGCAGGAAGCGGCGATGGGCACGCCGGCGTTTCGCGCGGCAGCGAGTATCGTTTCACCCTCAGAAACCCACGCCGTCACACCTGAGGGCATGAAGGTGACTGCAACGGGAACAGACACGCTAATCTCCCGAGAAGACGACCATGCCGTGCGCCATCTTCCGTCCACCCATGACGTGAACATGAAGATGCTCCACGGTCTGCATGGAGTCCGGGCCCGAGTTCACGATGGTGCGGTATCCGCTCTGGTCGATTCCCTTGAGCACTGCGACGGCCCGTACCGCAGTGAACACCGCGCCGAGAGTCGCCGTGTCAACGTCATCGGCCAGTGAACTGAAATGTGCCTTGGGGATCACCAGCGTATGCACCGGCGCCTGCGGCGAAAGATCATCGAACGCGAGTACCTGATCGTCCTCATAGACGACAGTCGCAGGGATCTCGCCCGAGACTATGTTGCAGAATATACAGTCGCTCATCACGCGCCCTTCCTACTCGGGAGTATCCCCTTCGGGCTCCAACTCGCCGATCAGCACGGTAACCTTCTGCTGGGCGTCGGTAAGCTTGGCTTGGAGCGCGCCGAGAAGTGCAACGCCCCGCTCGTAGCGAGCGATGCTGTCCTCTAGTTCGAGCTGACCGCTCTCCAGCTGTCCCACAATGCCCTCTAGCTCACCGAGAGCCTCGCCGAATGCCAACGAGCGTACGTCTACCTGGTCCTGCTCACCCATGCGCTCATCCTTCCTTCGTGTCGGTGACCGTGCAACCAATCCGTCCGTCGCTCACTCGCACGAACAGCCTATCGCCCGCCGTGACTTGGCTGACGCTCCTGATCACCGTGCAGCCGTCCGAGCCGAAACTCGCCGAGTACCCGCGCGCAAGAATCGCGAGTGGTGAGAGATCCTCAAGACGCGCCGCAGCGAGCCCAAGCTTGGACCTCGCACGCTCGGTGATTCTCGGCCCAGCCGACGTAAGGCGTTCGCGAGCGAACTGAACCCGCTGCTGTTCGCGCTTGAGACGTTCGGGCAGTGCACGGTCAAGCCGGGCACGTGCCGAGTCGATTCGCTGTGAGGCCGGACCCAGAATCGCGTAGGGATCAGAGAACACCGGCCGCTCTGCCAAGCGAGCCATGCGATGCTCGAGACGCTGCACACGGCTCTGGAGCGCCCGACCTATCGCGCGACGCTCCCGCATAAGCACAGCACCGAGCTCTTCGATCGAAGGTGCCGCAGCCTCCGCTGCACCGGTTGGTGTGGAAGCGCGGACGTCCGCGACCATGTCGGCGATCGATGTGTCAGGCTCGTGCCCAATGCCGGTAACCACCGGAACGGGGCACTCGGCAACGGCGCGAGCGACCTCCTCTGAGTTGAACGGCATCAGGTCCTCGTAGGAGCCTCCACCTCGAACCAGCAGAATCACATCGGGAGCGGCCGCTTGAGCCGCGTGCAGTCCTTCTGCGAGGGCAGTCGGCGCTCCCTCTCCTTCCACCTGCACTCCGGCGACCAGAAGCTCCGCAAGCGGGTAGCGGCGTCGCAATGTACGAATCACATCGTGAATCGCCTTGCCTCGAGGAGAGGTGACCACCGCGATGCGCTCGGGATACCGGGGCAACGGCTTCTTGCGATCAGGACGCATCAGGCCCTCAGCCTCGAGCTTGCGGGCGAGCTCAGAGACCTGCATCCGCAAACGTCCCTCCCCTGCAAGAGAGAGCGTCCTTACCGTGAACTGCATCCGTCCTTTCGGCACGTACGCCGAGAACTGCCCACTGAGCTCGACCAACATCCCGCAGCGAAGTGAAATGCCACCGGCATCGTACACATCACGCCACATGAGACACGGCATCGCCGCACCCGCGTCGCAGACCGTGAAATACGCGGCCTTGTAGCCCGGTTTGTCATTGAACTCCGAGACCTCGCCGACCACTCGCACGCGCACGCCTTCAAGCGCACGTTTCGCCTGTGTCATCGCTTCAGTGACGGAGAGTGCTCTTTCCTCGGACACGAACCCCCCTTCGACGGTGCACCGATTCTAGCAGCAGGCAACCACATCAAACGGGCCGGCGCACGTGGCCGGCCCTCTCTGACTCACACGGCCTAGTCGCACTAGTTGCGGCGGACCGCACCGATCCAGTACATGAGTTGCATGACCGAGATCAACGTAGCGGCGATGTAGGTCAGCGCCGCTGCGGTCAGCACGTTGCGCGCTCCAGCGACCTGCTCTGTCGGCAGCATCCCTGTGGTGGAGAGTGAGGCGAGTGCGCGGCGGGACGCGTCAAACTCGACCGGCAGCGTCACCACCTGGAAGAGAACGGCGGCGGCGAACGCTATGACGCCGAGCCAAGCGATACCCAGGACCCGGGTCCAGATGCCGATCATGATCAGAATCCATGCGGCTTGTGAGCCCAGATTGGCGACCGGAACAAGCGCCATCCGAATCCGCGCGGCGACAAAGCCGCGTGCATGCTGAACCGCATGACCAGCCTCATGGGCCGCGACGCCTGCCGCGGCCACTGTAGCCTGCGAGTACACGTCCGGAGACAGGCGCAGAACACCGGCCTTCGGATCGAAGTGGTCGCTCAGGCGTCCTTGCACCAACTCGATCTGGACGTTATGCAGCCCTTCTGAGTCCAGCATTGCCCGAGCCACTTGCGCTCCGGTGCGCTGTGTTGCCAAAGGCACGCGGCTCCAACGCCTGAAGGCCGAGTTGACGTACCCCTGCGTGACGAAACCCAACACCATCGCCACGAGCATGATCAACAGGTACTGCGAATTGAAACCGTATATCACGTCGTACCCCTCCCTGGATCACTCCACTGTCTGCGTGATCGAGCAAGCTGCGGACCACCTCAGGAGTCTGTGTCGGCGCTCCGCGGATTCCTCACAACCTGCAGCTGTGCGTTCTCAAGACTCAAGGTGACGTCGCCATCCAAGAGCTCGACAAGTTCGCTTCCCACCATTGCCCTGCGCCAACCCTCAAGCAGCGCACTGTTCTCGCGTTCACCGGCCGCAAGACGCTCAAGATCGTCTCGGGAGGCCAGAAGCGGCATAGCGACCCCGTGCTCGTGCGCTCGGAGCCTGACCAGTGCCACCATGAGATCGACCGCACCGTCGATATCCCCCGCGGGCCGACGACGCTTCTTAAGCGATGGTAGATCGGCCTCCGGAACCGCAGCCCCTCGAGCAACCGACTCGAGCAGCGAACGAACGCCGGACTGGCCAAGCTTCTCGGGCACACCGCGTATTTCCGAGAGTTGCTCCGGTGTCGCCGGAGCCCGACGTGCGACCTCGACGATGCCCTCATCTCCTATCACCCAGCGCTTGGGCATGTCGCGGCGCATGGCCTCTCTTTCCCGCCACGCTGCCACCTCGCGCGCCACAGCCAACTGGCGGCGATTGAGCGACGAGATGCGTTTGACCCGACGCCATTGTTCCTCAGGAACGACCTCATAGGTCGCGGGGTCGGCCATACGATCGAAGTCCGCCTGCAGCCAGGTGATACGGCCTGTCTGTTCAAGCCGAGACTTCAACTCCCGGTACATCGATGGCAGATAGCGCACATCGTTAAGGGCGTACTCGACTTGGGTGTCACTCAGGGGCCGCCTGGACCAGTCGGTGTAGGAATCGCCCTTGTCGAGCTTCACTCCGGCGATCTCCTGGACCAGAGGACCGTATCCGATCTGCTGTTGATATCCAGTGAGCGTCGCGGCCGTCTGTGTGTCAAAGACGGGATTCATCGCCAAGCCGCATTCTCGGAAGAATATCTCGAGATCCTGACCGCCCGCGTGGAGAACCTTGACCACGGACGTATCGGTGAACAGCTCACAGAGTGGCGACAGGTCCTTGCAGGCCAGCGGGTCAACGATGGCTGCGATATCATCGGTCCCGAGCTGGATCAGACAGAGTCGCGCATAGTAGGTTCGCTCGCGCATGAATTCGGTATCGATTCCCACCGCCGGCGCACGGCGTAGCTCCTCGACGAGCTTCTTGAGGGACTCACTATCAGTGACGTACAACCTGGGAGCTCCTTTTGTATCCGAAGGTCCCGCGGAGTTTCGGGAATCCTCATCAATGTGAAGAGTAGTCGACCGTGACACTGCTGGCGAGGCGAACCGCCATCGAGGAGCACTTGTGAGAGTACTAGCCATCGTGAACTCGCGGGCCGGAGGCAGTGACGAAGGCCTCTACGACCTGATCAGGATCGCCGGTGCGCGCGGCGTGGAGTTCGTTCTGCGCTTCGTGGCCGACGGAGTCCGCATCGAGGACCTTCTTGCCGACGTGACCGACTTCGACCGCGTGGTGGCAGCAGGAGGAGACGGAACGGTGTCGGCCGTTGCGTACACCGTGCGCAACACCAAGGTACCCGTGCTTGTCTACCCGGCAGGAACGGCCAACCTGTTGGCCCTGAATCTCGGGATTCCCCTTGACAGCGCAGATCTCGCCAACCTCCTGATCGACGGTTGCGCCGCCCAATTCGACCTAGGCGAAATCGAGATGGCATACCCGGACGGAACTTCAACCAAGTCCGGCTTCACCGTGATGGCCGGCGCAGGATACGACGCGCAGATCATGGACGCGGCCCAGCCGATGAAACCCACGTTCGGTGCGGCAGCCTATCTCATGGCCGCCATCGGCAACATCGCACCAACATCCGCACGATTCGAACTCGTCTTGGACGGCAAGCACGTCAGCACAGAAGGAATCGCGGTACTTCTTGTGAACTTTGGCCGTATCCAGTTCGAACTCGATGTCACCCGCGACTGGAATCCGCAGGACGGGTTCCTCGCAGTCACCGTCGTGCGCACCAAGACCGCAGCCGGGCTTCTACCGGTGCTCTTCGGAGCGATGATGGATCGGCTTGGGGACACCCCTGATCGCAACAGCGGCATCGATACCTACCGTGTCAAGCGGGCCGAGATCAGCGCCTATCCGCCACTGAAGATACAGTACGACGGGGAGGCAATGGACCTACTCACACCGTTTGCCGCTCAAGTTCTACCCGGTGCGGCCACCCTTCTCGTACCGCGAGGCTCCGAGTACGCCGAACCGCGCTGAGGACTACTGTGCCGCAAGGAATTCGATGATGCGTGACTTCTCGGCGTCGGTGACTACGAGACCGTTCTGCTGCATGCGCGTCACAGTCTCCGTCCACTTCGCAGCATCATAGGATGCCGCAGCCACTCTGTCGTAGGAATGGCACAGGGTGCACTTGGTCTGGACGAACTGAGCGTCGTCCGCGCCAGAGCCGCTTTGGGTTCCTGTCGCCGCACCCGACCCCTGAGCTCCGCAGCCGACTAGGACAAGAAGCACTACCAGCGACCCGGTTGCCTTGAGCCACGCGACTCTGCCATGAACCATTTCCGCCACCCCGGTCCTTGTGATTGGCTATGCTTGTACTCCTACGTACCCGTTCGAGGAGCTCGACCTACATGAAACTCAAGTCACGGCTCTGGCAGATTCAACTGGCCGCCCTTCTGCTGCTTGCGACGGTCGCCTTCTATCTGTTGCGCTGGCAGCTCTTCCCCACGGCAGTCGAGCACCGGGAGATGCTTCGCTACATCGTGGGTGACGTCGCCTTCCTGTTTCTGCAAGTGCTTCTCGTGACCGTGGTGATCGACGGAGTCACCCAGCACCGGCAGAAGGAAGACATGAAACGGAAGCTCAACATGGTAGTCGGTGCCTTCTTCTCGCAGGCCGGTACCGAACTTCTGGGCCAGATTGCATCGACAGACGCCACCCTGGGCGAAATCCGTGAGCTGCTCGTCGCTCGCGCAAGCTGGAAGCCCGAAGACTACCGATACGCGAGGTTGGCGTTCGCCTCACATGAGGGAAGGATCGATCTTGGCTCATGTGATCTGGTAGCTCTGCGCAACATCCTCGGCGAGCAGAAGCCCTACATCCTAGGGCTGCTGGGTAATCAGAGTCTGCTCGAGCACGAGCAGTTCACTGACCTGTTGTGGGCTGTTACACACCTCGCCGAGGAGCTTGTGGTTCGGCCGGAACTGACCGGGCTGCCTGCCTCCGACCTGGCCCACCTCACGGGCGACACGAAGCGCGCCTATCTGTTGCTGGGAACCCAGTGGCTGGACTATCTGGCGCACCTTCAAACCAACTACCCGTATCTGTTCTCGCTTGCTCTGCGCACGAACCCGCTCGACCCGGAAGCCACCGTGGTGGTCTCGGCCTGAGCGAAACCCGAACTCCCGGCTAGTACGGCAACTCGGCCTCAGCGACCGGGAGCTGTTCGGGTCCGACGAAGACGAATCCGTCCTCGACTCTGACCTGGTACGTCCTAAGCGGCCGCGGGTGTCGCGCCAACTCAGCTACGGTCAGGACGGGGCCCGTCCAATCGGTCCACCGGACGACACGTCCATCCCTGAGATCGAACATGGAATGGTGCAAGTGGCAGGTGACCACCGTGCCGTCAAGTTCGCCCTTGGACAGCCGACCTCCCAGGTGCGGGCAACGGTTATCTGCGATGAAGAACTCCCCGTCCGCCCGTGCGACCAAGAGCTCGTGGCCGTCCACATCGACTTGGCGCATCGTGCCATCCATGAACTCAGCCTCGACAGCCACTTGGATGAAGTCGCCCATCTGTTCCTCCCATGAAGCCGCGTGACGGATCATGATTACTTCATTCCCCCCGCGACCACGGACGTACGCAGGTCGATCAGAATGCCGCAGTTCAGGCGAGTCCGCTGCTGGTGGCTACTTATCGCCGTTTGGGCGGGCGAGCTTCTTCTCCACACGCTCCAGGACCTCGCCGAGGGGATGTTGGCGAAGGAGCCACAGGGGCAGTCCGACCGAACGACTACCGCCCGCCCGCTTGACCCACACAGTGTGGGTGGCGTCGCACTCGACTTCGAACTCAGGTTCGGCGAAGCGGAATCTGCACGCGTCGAAAAGGCCGCTTCCGCCATCATCGGTCAAGACGACGGCGGTCTCAGCATCTGGCGCGACTGGAAGTGGCTGGCTTGGAGATTGGCGCATGGTGAAACATCACATCCTTGGACTGCGGTGGCGCAGTGGAGTACTCGTGAGGGATCGGCGTCGTCTGGCTGGTCGAGCAGCACGCCCCAAGAAACACAGGCGACGACTGAAGAGTCACGGGAGAACCTCTATTCTCTCACGATTCCCACAATCATGCCGATTGATGCACAACCAGTTGACGTGCTCGGTGAACAAAAAACCCGTCTCCCTGCGTTTGCGCAGGTGACGGGTCTTGTATGTGATGGTGGGCGATGCAGGATTTGAACCTGCGACCCCTTCCGTGTCAAGGAAGTGCTCTCCCCCTGAGCTAATCGCCCATCTTCGTGCGAAGCCGCCCCGTAAAGCAGCGAACGATAGTGTAGCAAAGCACACGCGCCTGCCAAGACCCCAAAAGATGAGCGGTAGAAACTCGTTCAAAATGCTCCTTGCACCACTCCAACCCAATCGCTAGACTAGCCTCTGCGCGGACGTGGCTCAGTTGGTAGAGCACAACCTTGCCAAGGTTGGGGTCGCCGGTTCGAATCCGGTCGTCCGCTCCATCTGATCTCTGAAGAAGGTCGGTCCTGAAGGCCCGAATGGCCCTGGGGCCGATCTTCTTGGTTTGACTCGGCGCATCATGCGCCCCATAGGGCGACGTGGCCAAGTGGTAAGGCAGAGGCCTGCAAAGCCTTTATCCCCGGTTCGAATCCGGGCGTCGCCTCCAACGCATCATGACGGTCAGCTGCAATCCGGCTGGCCGTTGCGCTTTCCGGTCGCAGATTTGTGTACGCGTCCCCAGTTGCTACACTTCTCCGGGCGCACAGTGAGTCCTCACACGCACCAGACCGGAGGCAGTAGATAGATGCGCATTGGCTTCTTCACCGACACCTACACTCCGCAGATCAACGGCGTAGTGACCTCGATCTGTCTGTTCAAGGCCGCACTTGAGGCGCGAGGGCACGAAGTGTACGTGTTCGCCCCCACTCCGGAGCACGAAGACGATGGCGACTTCACCGTCCGCTTCCGTTCCATGCCTTTCGTGTTCCAGCCAGAGATGCGACTGGCTTCCCCTATCTCGATTGAAGCCCTTCGCCTCATCGACGAGGTCGATCTCGACGTTGTGCACTCGCACGACCCGTTCGCGATTGGGTTGTTCGGCCTGACCGTGGCCAGGCGGCGCAAGATACCCTACGTGCACACGTATCACACGCTCTACCCCGACTACGTACACTACGTGTGGGAGACCCGGCTGACCAAGAAGCTCGCCGAGAGGCTCTCTCGTGAGTTCTGCGAGCAGTGTTCGTCGATTGTCGCCCCATCCACCAAAGTCGAGCAGTAT
>PHET01000025.1 GCA_002841275.1 Actinobacteria bacterium HGW-Actinobacteria-7
CCTAGTCGCGCTCGACATAGGTGTCGTCCGGGTAGCACCAGAGCCAGTCGCTGGGCAGGTTACTCACCGGACCGATGATCGGGTGTCCCGTGTCGGCGTAGTGAGCGCGAGCGTGCTTGCGAGGCGACGAGTCGCAGCAGCCCACGTGACCGCAGGTCTTGCAGACGCGCAGCGAAACCCACGTGGTGCCCTCCTTCACGCACTCCTCGCATACGCCGTCGACGCGCGGCGCGAGATCGGGGTCAATCTCAGAGAGGTGGTTACAGGCCATGTCGTCTCCTGTTCCGCGGGATGGTCTCAGGAGGTTCATACCGCTAATGGTTCAGGGACAGTCGCTGATGAACCGAGCGGCAAGCGCTAGACTGGACAGGTCCGCCTGCGCCCCTGGAAGGACCCGCCGCATGTCGCTGCCGATCGTCGATCGCTATCCGTTGCTCGCCACGCTGCCGCACGTGGCGCTGGGCACGTTGCCCACGCCTGTGGAGCGGCTGCACCTCGACACACCGGGCCTCACCGAGTTGTGGGTGAAACGCGACGACCTCACCAGCACGCTCTACGGCGGCAACAAGGTCCGCAAGCTCGACTTCCTCCTGGGCCAGGCACTTGCCGAGAACCGCCGGGCCGTCATCACCTTCGGCGCGTACGGCTCCAACCATGCGCTGGCGACCGCGGTGCACTCCCGCAAGTTGGGTCTCGAGCCGCACGTCGTGCTCTCACCGCAGGCGCCTGGACCGTTCGCGGCCGCTACGCTGCGCGCCCATGCGAAGCTGGGCACGGTGATCCACCCGGTCGACGGCTGGGACGGAGCACGCGAGGCCGTGAGCGCCAAGCACCAGCTGACCCAGCGCGACGGCGTCGAACCGCTCGAGATCCCCATGGGTGGCACGAGCGCGCTGGGGGCGGTGGGCTACGTGAATGCGGCCTTCGAGCTTCTCGGCCAGGTCGATGCCGGTCAGCTCCCGCTCCCCGACGCGGTCTATGTCCCCGGCGGCACGCTGGGAACCGCGATCGGCCTCGCGCTGGGCTTCGCAGCCGCCGGTGTGGCCACGCGCGTCATTGCCATCCGCGTCACCCCCGACGAGGTCGCCAACGACGCCTTCGCCCAGAAGATCGCGGCTCAGACCGTGGAGCTTCTGCGCGCAGCCGACCCGAGCTTCCCGGCGCTGGGCTTCTCGGACCTGCGCTTCACCCTGCGCCACGACTGGTTCGAGCCGGGCTACGGCGTCGTCACCCCGGAGACGAGCTCCGCAGTGGCTGCTGCCGCAGACGCGCACATCAAGCTCGAGACCACCTACACCGGCAAGGCGTTCGCGGCGATGCTCGCCGATGCCGCGGCCGGCCTTCTGGGCGATGAGCGGGTTCTGTTCTGGGATACGTACAACTCGGCGCCCATGCCTGCGCCGGGACCGGTCGAGCTACTGCCGCAGGTGCTGCAGGACTACGTTGCGACCTGCGACGAGCTGTTCGGCACGGTGCCTGCGACCACGACGGAAGGGGACAGCGAATGATCTGGCGAGGATTCGGCTCCGACAACCACGCGGGTGTTCATCCCGAGGTGATCGCTTCAATCATGTCAGCCAACCTGGGCCATGCCCACGGCTATGGCGAAGACCCGTGGACCGCCGAGGCGACAGCGACGCTCAAGCGCCATCTGGGTGACGAGTGCGACATCGCATTCGTCTTCAACGGCACCGGTGCCAATTGCGTCTCGCTGGCGGCCGTCTGCCGTCCCTGGGAGAGCGTCATCTGCGCCTCGACCGCCCATATCAACTGCGATGAGTGCGCGGCGCCCGAGCACCTGGCCGGCGTCAAGCTCGTCACGGTCGAGACACCGGACGGCAAGCTCACCCCCGATCTTGTGCGCCCGCACCTCACCAATTTCGGTTTCGAACACGCCGCCCAGCCGCGCGTGATCAGCGTGAGCAACGTGAGCGAACTGGGCACCGTCTACACGCCCGAAGAGCTCTCGCGTCTCGCGGAACTGGCGCACGAGCATGGCATGTTGCTGCACGTCGACGGCGCGCGCATCGCAAACGCGGTCGTGTCGCTGGGCTGCACGCTGCGCGAACTCACCGCCGAGGCAGGAGTCGACATCCTCTCGCTGGGCGCGACCAAGAACGGCGCCCTAGGCGCCGAGGCGGTCGTGCTGTTCGGCGGCGCCCGGACCGATGACCTCAAGTACATCCGCAAGCAGCTGGGGCAGCTCGCCAGCAAGATGCGGTTCGTCGCGGCGCAGTTCTCGGCGATGTTCGAGGGTGACCTGTGGCTCGAGTCCGCCGCACACGCCAACGCGATGGCGCGCAGCCTGGCCGACGGTGCGCAGGCCGCTGGCATCGAACTCGCGCAACCGGTCAATGCCAACGAGGTCTTCGCGATCCTACCCGCCCAGAAGATCGCGCCGCTTCAGGAGCGCTTCCACTTCTACATCTGGGACGAGCCGGGCCACATCGTGCGCTGGGTCACCTCGTGGGACACCACTCAAGACGACGTCGATGCGCTCATCACGGCACTTGCTTAGCGCCCACCTTGTAGAGCGTACCGCCACCCCACTCGCACACGTACACTTCGCCCGCCTCGTCCTCGCCGAAGCTCGAGGGATTGCCGACGCTCTCGATCACGGTCCGCTCGAGCGGCCGCGCGAGGACCGACCCGTCAGGTGCCGTGCGTTGCAGCCCGGTGATCCATCCGGCTTCGAAGTCCGCATACAGGTACGTTCCAACGAGCGCGGGATTCTCGGACCCCCGGTACACGAAGCCGCCCGTGACCGATTGGCCTCGGTCATGCCCGTACTCGGTGATTGGGAACATGAAGCCCTGCTTGCTGGGGTTCGCGTCCGAGGGATAGGGGTACGTGCCCTCCCACAGGTGCCAGCCCCAGTTCACACCAGACGCCTGCCCAAGCGGCACGAAGTCGATCTCCTCCCACGCGTCCTGTCCCACGTCGCCGATCCACAGGTCATGGGTCTTTCGGTCGAAACTGAACCGCCACGGGTTGCGCACGCCACGCTCCACCACTTGAGGCTTCGGCTTCGCGGATGCCGAGAAGTCCAGTACCAGCATCTTTCCCAGCAGCTGTCCGGGGTTCTGCGCGCGATTGCCCGGATCGCCTCCGGAGCCGCCGTCGCCCATGCCGACCCACAATCGGCTTGTACCGGGTTCGAACATCAGACAGCCGCCGTTGTGGTTGGCGAAGGGCTGCGCTACGGCTAGGACTTCTTCCGGTCCCGTGAGCTGCGGTGAGTCGCTTGACGGGTCGCCTGCGGTGAACCGCGCTACGACGGTGTCACCGTGGGCGTCGGTGTAGTCGATGTAGAGGATGCCGGACGTGGTGTAGTCAGGTGCGAAGGCAAGGCCCAGCAGCCCGCGTTCGCCGCCGGTGCTGATGCGCTTGCTCACGTCCAGGAACGCGCCCGGTTGTGTGTGGCCGTTGCGGATCACCCGGATACGACCACCCTGTTCGACCACGAAGAGGCGGTTTGAACCGTCACCCGCATTGGTCACGAACACCGGCTGCACCAGCCCGCTCGCCTCGGGGGTCAAGGTGACTTGCAGCGCATCGAGCGACACGGCCCCGGTGCCACTGACGGCCGGAGCGGGGCCGGGTGCGGGCACGCTCACCGGTGCCGACGGCGTCGCGGCCCGCGGCGTGCAGGCAGCCCCGGCGCATGCCGCGCACAGCAGGGCCCCTGCGACGACGGCTTTGGCGGCGGTGTGTGTCACGCGTCTCACGGGGTGAACGCGCCGTGGCCGAGTTCTCGGATCGCATCGACCACATCCTGTGCGTGTCCTTCGAGCGAGACCTTGGGCCACACGCGGGCGATCAGGCCCTCGTGATCGACAAGGAACGTGCTGCGCTGTGCGGTCACCCCCAAGACTCCCCGTGCCCCGTACGCGTCGATGACGAGCTTGCCCGGGTCAGGAATCATAGGGAAGGTGAGCTCGAACTTGTCGATGAAGCGCATCTGGATTTCCCGCTTGTCCGCACTGACGCCCACCACGAGGGCGCCCAAGGCCTCCAGAGCCATCTTGTGCTCCTGGAAGTCCTTGGCTTCGTGCGTTCAACCAGGGGTATTGGCGCGTGGGTAGAAGTAGACGACCACCCACGAGCCGCGATGGTCGGCCAGGCGGAACCGGCCGCCTGTCGCCGTGGGCTCATCGATGTCCGGGGCGGTGTCGCCCGGACGGGGCATGGTGATCTCGTCTGTCATCGTCTCTCCCTGGAACGCTGAACCTCTGTCTGTTGTATCTACCTCCATCAGGCGGACCGCACACGCTGCGCCGCGGTTGATTTGCGCTTGTGAGCTGCGGCGGTACCATGGCGGGTAGTTGATGGCTATAACGTCACGATGCGCGACCCGCAGACTAGTTCGCTGTCGAAAGAGGCGCAGCGTGACTCGCTTGTCGGCAGGTTGCGCTTCTCGGCGGGTGCACTGGCTCCCAAGGGCTCGGTCGTGGTCGTGTTCGACGCGCGCGAACAGCTCGGGCACGCCTCGGAAGACGCCGGGGTGGTCAAGGTGGTCTACGCCGCAGACGCCGACGACGAGATCGTGCGCAGGTGTGCTGCGGTCCGGGGCGAAGTGTCGGTGGTCACCGATGACATGCGACTTCGCGCGCGGATCGCCCAAGACGTGGGTAGGCACGTGACGTTCCGCTCGGGTGACGAGGTCACGGCGTCGGCGTTGAGAGCCTCTCGGCAGGCCAAGTCGCCAAGTCCGGTGGCGCGCGAGGACGAGTTGCCTGATGATGCGGACGCGATCACCGATGAGTTGAGCAGGCTGTGGTTGTCAGATGAGGATGCATAAGCGAGGAGAGCACACGTGAGCGGAGTCGTACTCAACGTCATCACCATAATCGCGGGAACCGCCGTCGGCCTGGCGTTTGGTCGGGCCATCGCAGATAGGTTCCGGACAATCGCGTTCACGGCTATCGGGCTGTCCACCAGCGTCATCGGCGCGTCGATGAGCATCGGCGGGATGAACAAGATGGGGACTACAGCAATGGGCGACTACGCGCCGCTGGTCTTCATCGGTTCGCTCATCGCCGGCTCACTCACAGGTGAAGCGCTGCGCATCGAGTACTGGCTGGAGCGCTTCGGCCTCTGGCTGCAGGACATCTCCTACAAGTTGCCGTTTCTCGCGCCCACTCCCCGAAGCGCGTCCGATGAGCCCGGCGAGAAGGGCCACACGCTGGTCGAGGGGTTCGTGACCGCATCGCTGCTGTTCTGTGTGGGGGCGATGACCGTGCTGGGCTCGCTGCAAGACGGTCTGGGCGACCACCAGCTGCTCTACATCAAGTCCACACTGGACGGTTTTGCGGCGCTCTTCCTCTCGACGACGCTAGGCGTTGGAGTGGGGCTGTCTGTCATCCCCGTCATTCTCATCCAAGGGGCGCTGGCGCTTGGCGCACACGCGCTGTCCCCGTTCATGACCGATGGCGTGATCTTCTCGCTGACCGCGGTTGGTGGCGCTCTGATTCTTTCAATCGGTTTGGACCTGTTGGGGGTCAAGCGGCTACCGGTGGGCAACATGCTGCCCTCCATCGTGATCGCGGCCGTCGTAGGCGGCCTGTTTGGCTGAGTCGCCCGACAGCCTGTCTGCCAGAGACTCGGCGGCTGGCGCCCAGGGTGCTCGGCTCGAGCCGCGGTCAGCCGGCTACTGCGTCATGTGCGACCGGATCGTGGAGCGGACGGGCACGGGTGCGTGTCCTGCCGGCCATCCGCCGGCGGCGGTGGCGGGGCACATCGCGCTTGGCGATGGCGAACCGGTTCCAGCGCTCGGTCGCTTCAACCTCGCAGCGTTTCTGGTCCCGCCCATCTGGGGACCGTTTCACGGCCAGTGGGCCAGCGCGATCTTTCTGCCCTTGTGGGTGTTCGCAGACAGCGTGATCGCGTCCGCCGCGGGTAGGGGAGCGGCCGGACTCGCCGGCGCGGTCTTCGTGGGCGTGGTCACGCTGGGCATTCAGGCGTTCTTCGCCAAGCGGGCCAACGGCGTCGCATGGAGGCGCGTTGCCGCTCGTGTGAGTGTGGAGGAGTTCTCGCGTCGCGAACGAGCGTGGGCGGTGGCGGCGATTCCGCTTGGGCTGCTCATAGTCGGTTGGGCCACGTACTATCGGGTTGTGCTTGCCGGTTAGGGTGCCCTCTCTGCCCATTTCCCTTGCTTCCATGGCGTGCGAAGTTGTGAGTTGACGGGCGTAACAATGTGTTGTTACACTCTGTGAGAACCTGGGTAGAAGAACCCTGTGGGCGGCAGTCCGCCCCAGAGCGATGAGAAGGTGGGAGTGAGATGCAGTACGGATATGACCCCCAGAGTGCGTCGGGCAGCAACAGCGGTTCGCCTTCAGGTGACGACTTCCGCTCGGCAGCGCGCGGCGGGGGAACGACGCTCGGGGTGGCGCTCATCGTGATAGGTGCGGTGTTTCTCGCCGCTCAAGTGCTTCCGGGGCTCACCTGGTGGACACTCTGGCCAGTGTTGATCGTGGTGATGGGGCTGGCGATGGTCGTGACTCCCAGCCGCTGGCACGGGTGGGGCGTCGAGCGTGTCGCGGACGGCATCGGCACGGCGCTCTTCGGCCTGCTTCTTCTTGCGAACACCACGGGGTATGTCTCCTGGCAGGTCTGGTTCACGTTGCTCTCTCTGTGGCCGGTGCTGCTGATCTCGGCGGGAATCGGGCTGCTTGCCAAGGCATCGGGGCAGGACTGGTTGCGCGCGGTCGCGTCGGTGCCCGTGTGGATCGTCTTGCTCTACGCGGCCGGGCTGTGGTGGGCCGGAGCGCCTCTGCCCATCCAGCTGCCAGCGATGCCCTCGGATTTCCTGTCTACGCCGTTTCTTCAGTTCCGCTAGGAGGTTGCATTCATGATCCGCTCAACGCGCAACGGGTTCTTCGTGCTTGCTGGGGTGGCGTTGGTGCTCACCGGTGCACTGCTGCTCGCCGACCGTCTGATCGCTCCGGTCCTGCGCCCGCTGCAGTACCTCCTGCATACAACAGGGCTGGTGGCCTGGCCGCTGGTGCTCATAGGTGTGGGAGTGGTGCTCATCACCGCGTCGCGACATGTTCAGTCGGGGGGCAGGCTGTATCGCTCGCGCACGAACCGGGTGGTAGGCGGTGTTTTGGGTGGCGTCTCGGCCCACTGGGGTCTGCCTGCCGGGATCGTCCGCACCGTGTTTGTCGTTCTGGCTATCCTGACCAGCGGATTCACCGCGCTGGTGCTCTATGTCCTGGCAATGGCGTTCATTCCCGAGGAGCCATCACCGGCCTTCGCGTCCATGGACGCGCCCGCAGTGCCGCCGGCGCCGCCCATTCCCTCCGCGCCGGGTGCGCCAGTCGCACCGCCGGTGCCTGGCAGCCCCTCGACGACCGCGGTCTCCTAGGCGGCGGGCCCATCACGATTTCGAAAGGAGGCAACGCGCATGGATCCTGAACTCATCAGCAAGAAGGACCTGCTGGCGGCGACCGGTATCAGTTACGGCCAGCTCTACCGCTGGAAGCGCAAAGGCCTGATTCCCGAGGAGTGGTTCATCCGCAAGTCCACTTTCACCGGTACCGAGACGTTCTTCCCGCGCGACAAGATGCTCGCTCGCATCGAACGGGTACTGTCGATGAAGGACGGCGACCTCTCGCTCGACGACATCGCCGATGCAGTCACACCCGATCTGGGTAGCGTCTCGCTCATTCCGGCCCACGCTGCCGAGAAGGGCGTCGTCTCGCAACAGGCGCTCGACGTCTACCTGGCGGTCCATCCCGGCACCGATGCGCTGCGCTATGGCGAGTTGCTGTCGCTCTACGTGCTCGACCGGCTGCTCGCCACCGGCGAAGTCTCCCTCGACGAGGGCCGTTGGGTGCTAGCCGCGTTTGAGGAGGCATACCCGGGCTTCGAGGGCGGGGACTGCGATCTGGTGCTCGTTCGCAAGATGGGCGTCGCGGTGTGCTTCATGCTCACCAGCACCGCCGAGCTCGCGTTCGAAGGCGGGGCGCGCATGGTTGCGCGCATAAACGTACAGGAATCAGTCGAGGCGCTCAGCGCCCGGCTGTAGAGAGGGAGGAACCATCATGACCGTCTTTGCAGACCGCTCGGACATGACCGTCAACGGCGGTGGCAGCATCGGTGCCGGTGCCTACAACGACATCGTGATCAACGGTGCCGGCACGATAGCCGGTGACGTCGAGTGCGCGACGATGAAGATCAATGGGGCGGCAACGGCCGACGGGAACGTGAAAGCCACGACCATCACGGTCAACGGCTCGGGCAGTTTCACCCGAGATGTGCAGGCGGGCGAGATGACCGTCAACGGTGATGCTTCTGTGACCCAGGGTGCCGGAATCGGGCGCCTCAAGGTCAAGGGGCGCGCCAGCGTGGGCGGCAGCCTTGCCGCTCACGAGGTCGACTTGCGGGGCACGCTCAAAGTGGATGGCGACTGTTCCGCCGACACCTTCGTGGGCGAGGGAGTGTTCACCATCGGCGGGCTTCTCAATGCCGGCACGGTGCACGTGCAGCTGTTCGGTCCGTGCTCGGCACGTGAGATCGGTGGCGAGAAGGTGACCATCGCACAGTCCCGCAAGGGCTTCGCCGATTTCGTTGCCATGTTCTCCGAGAAGCGCGCACGCATCGACACCATCGAGGCCGATGAGGTCTGGATCGAGAACACCACTGCCCGTATCGTGCGCGGCGGGACCGTCACGCTGGGCCCGGGATGCGAGATCAACCTCGTCGAGTACACGGGCACGTACACGCCGGCTGCAGACGCGCGCGTTGGGGAGGCTCGGAAGGTCGAGGCGTAGCGGGGCGGCGGGTGGGTCCGCCGTGCTCAAACAGCTTCGCTGCGAAGGCCGCCGTCGGGCGGCCTTCTTGCTGCAGGACTGCGCGCGGCGGACCCACCCACCGCCCCGCCTCTCGGCACTGGGAGCCGGGCAACGACGCGTGGGAAGCCCCCAGAGCGCGCGTCCTACCCACTCCACGCCCTACGGGGCTGTACCCTAGTCGGCCTCTCGCCATCCGGTCGGCTCGAACGCGCTGGGGCAGATGTCGTTGAGGAAGCAGGATCCGCAGGTGGGACGTTTCGCGGTGCAGACGGCTCTGCCGTGGGTGATCAGGTCGTAGTTCACGCGGTGCCAGTGGTTGGGCGGGAAGAGCCACATCAGATCGCGCTCGACCTTATCGGTGTCCTTCTCGGTGGACAGACCGAACCGGTGGGCGAGGCGGAAGACGTGCGTGTCTACCGCGATACCCTCGACTTTGTTGAACGCTTCCCCCAGCACGATGTTCGCGGTCTTGCGTGCGACACCCGGCAACGAGGTGAGGCCCTCCATCGTATCGGGCACCTCACCGCCGAACTCGGCCACGATGCGCTGGCATGTGGCGATGATGTTCTTGGCCTTCTGATGGTAGAACCCCAGTGACTTGACGTAGCCTTCCACCTCGAGCTGATCCGCGCCCGCGAGGTCGGCGGGTCCCGGGTAGCGTTCGAACAGTGCCGGGGTCGCCTTGTTCACGCCCACGTCGGTGGTCTGCGCCGAGAGGATCACCGCGATCAGAAGCTGATACGGGCTGTGGAAATGCAGCGCAGCGTGCGGGTCCCCGTAGGCCTGCGCGAGTCGCTCGGCGTACAGCGGAGCGAGCCGTTCGCGCTCGGTTCGCGGAAGTTCGGGAATCGGCTCAGCGGTCTGCTTGGCGGCCATCGTCTACTCCTCAGCGGCGCGGTTCTGCGGCTTTGCGTCGATGATAGCGCGACTGACTTCCGACGAGCGTCGCGAGCTTCTGCCAGGCGGGCAGATTCCGCTGTTGAACGGCAATCGCCCGTGCGAGGCGTCGTTGACAAAGAATTGCCTTTGACTACCATATGTTGTGCCACGGTTCCCCAGACCACAATATCTGGGGCTAAGAGGGAAGCCGGTGCCTCCGAGTGGAGAATGCCGGCGCTGTCCCCGCATCTGTGTGCGGCGAGCTGCTGTCAGCTGAATGTCACTGGCGTGAGGTAGCGTCGGGAAGACGATGACAGTGGTGATGACCCGCGAGCCAGAAGACCTGCCGCGGCATGAAGAACCGAAACGTTCGGGCGGGGTGTCTCAGCGGTTCGAGTATCGATGCGGCTGTGCTGCGTTGATACCCGGCCTGGGAGCCTGTTCCCCGAGAGGAGTATCAGCGTGGCCGAGGATCAGAACATCATTCCCGCGACGGAGCTCAACCCAACTGCGGTCGTGCCATCGGGTGTCATCAAGCGCGAGGGCGAGCGAGTCCCCTTCGATGCCGAGAAGATCCGCTCGGCCGTCGAACGCGCTGGCATCGCGTCAGGAGAGTACGACTCCAACGAGGCCTTGCTGCTCACGGCCCAGGCGATCAAGGTCCTCAAGCACCGGTTCGGCAACCGCGAGCCCGACATCGAGCAGATCCAAGACGTCGTCGAGCAGGTGCTCATCTCGGCGAACCATTTCGCGACTGCTCGCGCCTACATCGTCTACCGCGAACAGCGTGCTCGCTTTCGCGAGGACAAGAGGACCGTCGTGGAGGTCGAGACCTCCGTCAACGAGTATCTCGACCGTGCCGACTGGCGCGTGAATGCCAACGCGAACCAGGGCTACTCGCTAGGCGGGCTGATCCTGAATGTGTCAGGTAAGGTCATCGCGAACTACTGGCTGTCGCACGTCTATCCTGCCGAGGTGGGCCGTGCGCACCGCGAGGGCGATCTCCACATCCATGACCTCGACATGCTCGCCGGCTATTGCGCCGGGTGGTCGCTGCGGACGCTACTGACAGAGGGTCTCAACGGCGTCCCTGGCAAGGTCGAGTCGGCACCGCCCAAGCACCTGTCGAGCGCGGTGGGACAGATCGTGAACTTCCTGGGAACGTTGCAAAACGAGTGGGCGGGCGCGCAGGCGTTCAGCTCGTTCGATACCTACTTGGCACCGTTCATCCGTCTGGATGATCTGTCCTACGACGAGGTGCGTCAGTCCATCCAGGAACTCGTCTACAACCTCAACGTCCCGTCGCGCTGGGGCACGCAGACGCCGTTCACCAACCTCACGTTCGACTGGACCTGCCCGGACGACCTCAAAGACGAGTACCCCATCATTGGGGGAAAGATCTGCGACTTCACCTATGGCGAACTGCAGACCGAGATGGACTTGATCAACCGCGCTTACATCGAGGTCATGACCGAGGGTGACGCCAAAGGCCGCGTCTTCACGTTCCCGATTCCCACCTACAACATCACCAAGGACTTCCCGTGGGAGAGCGAGAACGCTGATCTGCTCTTCGAGATGACGGCGAAGTACGGCCTGCCGTACTTCCAGAACTTCCTGAACTCGGAGCTGTCTCCCAACATGGTGCGTTCGATGTGCTGCCGCCTGCAGCTCGACCTCTCCGAACTGCTGAAGCGCGGTAACGGCCTGTTCGGCTCGGCCGAGCAGACCGGGTCGCTGGGGGTCGTCACGATCAACTGCGCGCGCTTGGGCCACCTGTATGCGGGCGATGAGCCAGCGCTGCTCTCGGCGCTCGACACACTGCTTGAGTACAGCCGGACCTCTCTCGAGCTCAAGCGTAAGGTCATCCAGAAGCACATCGACAACGGCCTGTTCCCGTACACAAAGCGCTACCTGGGCACGTTGCGCAATCACTTCTCGACGGTAGGCGTCAACGGGATCAACGAGATGATTCGCAACTTCACTGAGGATGCTCAGGACATCACCACCACTCAGGGCGAGGAGTTCGCGCTGCGCTTCCTCGATCATGTGCGCGCGCGCATCACTGCCTTCCAGGAGGAGACCGGGCATCTCTACAACCTTGAGGCCACGCCGGCGGAGGGCACGACCTACCGGTTCGCCCGTGAGGACAAGAAGCGCTACGGCGATGCGATCCTGCAGGCGGGATCTACCGAGAACCCCTACTACACCAACTCGAGCCAGCTGCCCGCAGGCTTCACGAGCGACCCGTTCGAGGCCCTCGCCCGTCAGGAGCCGCTCCAGCGCAAGTACACCGGCGGTACCGTCCTGCACCTCTACCTGGGCGAGCGCGTCAGCTCGGTCGAGGCCTGCAAGAAGCTCGTACGCCGCTCGCTCGAGGGCTTCCGGCTTCCCTACATCACCATCTCGCCAACGTTCTCGATCTGCCCGACACACGGGTACCTCGATGGCGAGCACCAGTTCTGCCCGAAATGCGACGCCTCGGCAATAGCCGAGAAGCGTGCAGCCGCCTGTTGTAGCTGAAAGGACGAGACATGAGTGCACAGAAGACAGAGCTGACAGAGGTAGAGATGCTTCAGATCGCGCTCAACGACGACGAGCGTCAGCCGTGCGAGGTCTGGACCCGCGTGATGGGTTACCACAGGCCCGTCGCCTCCTTCAACAAGGGCAAGCAGGGCGAGTACGCCGAGAGAGTCTGCTTCACGGAGCCTGGTGAGCGCGCCAACTGACGTCTCCGTGGGCGGCTTCGTGCCGCTCTCGACCGTGGACTGGCCGGGTCAGCTCGTGGCAACGGTGTTCACGCACGGTTGCCCATGGGACTGCCCGTACTGCCATAACCCGCACCTGCTGGGCCATGAGCCCGAGGACCTTGCCGGGTCGCTTGGTGACGCTTCCGCCGAGACGACCTGGGCCGACGTGATGGCGTTTCTCGGCAAGCGCGCAGGCCTGCTCGACGGCGTGGTGTTCTCGGGAGGGGAGCCCTGCGCGCAGCGGGCGCTGCTCGATGCGGTACAGCAGGTGCGTGAGGCCGGTTTCGCCGTGGGCCTCCATACGGCGGGATCGGTGGTGTCGCGCTTCGAGTCGGTTCTGCCGCTCGTGGACTGGGTCGGCTTCGACGTGAAGGCGCCCTTCGACGACTATGACCGCATCACGCACGTTGCGGGTTCGGGCGCGCACGCGCTTGCCAGCCTGCGGGCGCTGGTAGGCAGCGGCATCGAGTTCGAGGCGCGTACCACGGTTCATCCTGACCTGCTGACGCGTGATGACCTCGCGCGGCTCGCCGACGACTTGGAGCGCGAAGGCGTTCGACGCTGGGCGATCCAGGGATACCGCGCCGACGGGGTGCGCCCGGGGCTTGTTCCGCCACAGGCACTTACGCCGCAGATGTTGCCGCCGGGCCTTGCCGAGCGCTTCGAGTTCACCCTTCGCTGACACCCGCGTGTTGACGCTTGACCCGCGCATTCCGCGGGCATACTCTGGGCACCCCCCGCAGCGGGGCGCGGTTGCTTGTGCACCGCGCCGTCGTTTGCGGGCTTTCGTGCTGTTCTGCGACTTCTGAGGAGTGCTCGCTCCATGCTCATCGATCGCCTGTCTGCCTCGTTCTCCCGCTCCGGTGCATATAGCACCGTCACCGAGTTGCTGTCTCGCGGTGATGACGCTTCGCTGGCTGTTCCCGGGCTGGTGAGGCCGGCGCTGGTCGCCACGATCTTTCGCGCCCAACCGCGCCCTGTGTTCGTAGCGGTGGCTGGGGCCGAATCGGCCGAGCGTTTCTGGCGGCAGACCGCGTCGTTCCTCGGTCGCGAAAACGTGTTGTTGCTTCCCGACCGTTCTGACCTTCCTTGGTCGGTTGTCGCACCTGACGTCGCCGAGGTGGGTGCGCGAGCGCGCGCGCTGCATGCACTCGAGACAAACCGGCCGGTCGTGGTGGTCGCGGCGGCTCGGGCGCTCTTGCGTTCCGTTCCGCCGCAGGGCAGCCACAACGTGTACCGGCCGCTCGCGCTTGCTGCGGGTACGACGCTCGACCTAGAGAAGGCAGCGGCGACGCTCTCGCGCATGGGCTATATACGTCTGGACTCGGCTGACGAGCCCGGCACGTTCGCGATTCGCGGAGGTGTCCTTGATGTCTTTGGCGCGGGCAGCCAGCACCCCGTGCGCGCCGAGCTGTACGGCGACGACCTTGAGTCACTCAAGCGCTACGTTCCCGGCACCGGACAGACCATCGGCGACGCCGGCCCCACCGAGATCTACCCATGCAGGGAGCTGGTGCTCTCCGCTCGCGGCGCCGAGTCAGCCGAGCGCGCTCTGCGCGACCATGCGCTCAAGGACCAACTGCTCGCCCTCGAACTCGAGAAGCTGCGCGAGGGCATCCCGTTCAACGGCGTTGAGCGCTATCTGCCACTGCTCTACAAACGTGCGGCCGCACCCACCGAGTACTTGGGTTCCGAGGTGCTCGTCGTGGTGGCGGAACCACGCTCGCTCTTCGACGACACGGTTCGCCGCCGAGAAGAGCTGGAGACCGCGGCGAAGGCCGTCAACTACCGCTCGGTCGCACCCGGCAAGGCCCCCCTCGACGGTCTGTACCTCACTCCTGCCCAGATTGATTTCGGCGAGCGCCAGAGGCTTACGCTTCTCTCGATGCTGCGCGCCGGCTCGGGTGTTGATGCCGAGCTGATCGCGCGCAGGCCCGAGGTGTCCGGCGGCGAAGACAAGTTCATCGGCGGCGTTCGTTCGCTCTTATCGGCAGGGTTCGCTGTCGCGCTGGCGGTTCCCGACCGGCGTACGCGCAGGCGCGTGGGCGATCTGTTGGTCGAGGCGGGAGTGGGCATCACAGAGGAGCGCGATGTCGAGGCGGACGGTGCGCTCGATCATCTTTCCGCGCTCGAAGAGGGCAAGGTGGACATCGTCGATGTGGAGGTCCCCTCGGGCTTCGTGGTACCTGACGCACGGGTCGCGGTCATCTCGATCGATGACGTGTACCCGCGCTCGATGGTGCGCAGGCGCCGCCGCGAGATCGACCCCACCCGTGTGACATTCAGTTTCGCCCCGGGTGACTACGTTGTGCACGCGACCCACGGTATCGCTCTGTTTCGCGAGGTGATTCGCCAAGAGGTCATGGGCGCCGAGCGCGACTACCTGCTGCTCGAGTACGCCAAGGGCGACAAGCTGTTCGTTCCGGTGGAGCAGATCGACCGCATCACCAAGTTCGTGGGCCCGGACGGCGGAGCCCCGCGCATCACCCGGCTCAACACCGCCGACTGGAGCAAGGCGACGGGCAAGGCGCGCAAGGCCGCCCGCCTGCTGGCGTTCGATCTGGTGGACCTGTACGCTCGCCGCTCGACGGTCACCGGCCACTCGTACACCGAGGACACCCCGTGGCAGATAGAGATGGAGGCGATGTTCCCGTACGTGGAGACGCCGGACCAGCTCGCCGCCATCGCCGACGTCAAGGCCGACATGGAGTCCGACAAGCCCATGGACCGGCTGGTCTGCGGTGACGTGGGATACGGCAAGACCGAGGTCGCCATCCGAGCCGCGTTCAAGGCTGCGAGCGACGGCAAGCAGGTCATGGTGCTGTGCCCCACGACCATTCTCGCGCAGCAGCACTACACCAACTTCACCGAGCGGTTCGCGCCGTTTGGCGTCAAGGTCGAGGTCATGAGCCGTTTTCGCACGGACTCACAGCAGAAGGGCGCGCTTGAGGGCTTCATGTCAGGCGAGGTCGCGGTTCTGGTGGGAACGCACAGACTCCTCTCGCGCGATGTGGCCCCCAAGGACCTGGGTCTGGTCATCATCGACGAGGAGCAGCGATTCGGCGTCGAGCACAAGGAGCAGCTCAAGAACCTGCGCGAGCAGGTCGACATCCTGACGCTGTCCGCGACACCCATTCCCCGTACTCTGCAGATGTCGCTTTCCGGTGTCCGCGATATGTCGATCATCGACACGCCGCCGCCCAACCGCTTCCCTGTCAACGTGCACGTCGGCGAGTGGGACGAGGACGTTGTCAGCGCGGCGGTGCGCCGCGAGCTCGAGCGTGGCGGACAGATCTACTACGTCTCGAACCGCGTGAAGACCATCGACGATGCGGTCCAGCGGGTGCGCGACGCCGCCCCGGAAGCGCGTATTGCCGTGGCCCACGGTCAGATGTCCGAGAAGCAGCTCGAAGCGGTCATGGAGCAGTTCGCCGCCAACGAGGCTGACGTGCTCGTCGCCACCACCATCATCGAGTCCGGCATCGACAACCCGCACTCCAACACGCTGATCATCGAGGACTCCCAGCGCCTGGGCCTTGCGCAGCTCTACCAGCTCAAGGGCCGTGTGGGGCGCAGCCACGTGAAGGCCTACGCGTACTTCCTCTTCCCCAGAACGGCGGCGCTCACAGAGACTGCCATCGAACGGCTCACCGCCATCAAGGAGAACGACGAGCTGGGATCCGGCATCAAGATCGCAATGCGCGACCTCGAGATTCGCGGGGCTGGCTCGCTTATCGGTGCTGAGCAGAGCGGGAACCTCTCGGCAGTTGGCTTCGACCTGTTCGCTGCCATGCTGATGGAGGCTGTTGCGGAGGCGCGCGGCGAACCGGTTGTCGCACATCCCGACATCAGAGTGGACCTGCCGCTGGCCGCATTCATTCCCGCTGAGTACCTCGAGGATGTGGACGAGCGCGTACGCTTCTACCGACGACTCGCCGGTTCACCCACGCTCGAGGCGGTCGACGCAGTGGCGGCCGAGTTGCGCGATAAGCACGGCGCGTTGCCGGAACCCGCTCGCAACCTTGTCGACATCGCCCGCATCAAGGCACTCGCGGCCGACGGTTCGATCACGTCGGTTGCACTGGTGCGTCGCAGGCTGGTCTTCTCGCCGGTGGACCTCAGCGATGAGAAGCGTGGTCGTATGGCGGCACTGGGCGCGGTATTCCTCGACCGCAAGAAGGAACTGGCGCTCCCGATCGAATATGGAGAGTCTGTGGCTCACAAGGCTTTGGACACACTTAGTGCTATATACTCACGGCAGTCCGTACCCAGCTCTCAGGAGGAATGACCGGATGAAGTCGCTCCGTATCGTGTTCGCAGCCGCCCTCATGGTGGCGCTCACCCTTGGTGCAGGAGGCTGCACCTCCAAGAATGTAGCCGCAAAAGTGAATGGCGACGTCATCACCATTGACGAGCTTAACGTGCAGGTCGACCAGCTGAAGAAGCAGTACCCGCAGATGTTCGAGGGAGCGGACGGCGAAGGCCGCCTGCTGGACTTCAAGCAGCGGCTGTTGGACAACCTCATCAACCAGAAACTTGTCGAGCAGGCTGCCAAGGATAAGAAGATCGAGGTCACCGATGCCGAGGTGACCAAGCAGGTCGATCAGCTCAAGGCCGGCTTCAAGGATGACGCGCAGTTCCAGTCCGCGCTGAAGAGCGCCGGGATGGATGCCGCTGGCCTCACCAAGCAGATCAAGGATCAGCTCGTCACTCAGAAGCTCATCGAGAGCCTGTCGAAGGACACCACCGTCACGGTGGCCGAGATGCAGGCGTATTACGACAAGAACAAGACGCAGTTCGAGCAGAAGGCTGCGAAGCGCGCGATGCACATTCTGTTCAAGCCGGAGGACAAGGCCACCGCGCAGAAGGTGCTTCAGCAGATCAAGGACGGTGGCGACTTCTCGGCACTGGCGAAGAAGTACTCGGTCGACACCGCGACCGCCAGCAAGGGCGGCGACCTTGGATGGCCGACCACGCCGTACGTCGATGAGTTCGAGGCCGCGCTTGCCAAGCTGGGCAAGGGCGAGACCTCCGGTCTGGTCCAGACCCCGTACGGATGGCACATCATCCGTGTGACCGACACGCGCAAGGGCTCGCAGCAGACGTTCTCGGAAGTCAAAGACCAGATCCAGCAGATTCTGATTCAGCAGAAGCGCGCCGAGGACTACCAGAAGTACCTCGACGCACTGCGTAAGAAGGCCAAGATCGAGATTCTGATCGACGAGCTCAAGGCCGGTGCCGCTGCTTCGACCGCCGCGACGGCGACCAAGTAGTCGTACCAGTAGCGGCAGGAGACAGGTGGATCGAGCGGGATTCGACCAGTTCGTCGAGGTGATTGCGAGGCTCCGTGCCCCGGGCGGTTGCCCATGGGACCAGGAGCAGACCCACCGTTCGATCGCGAAGAATATGGTGGAAGAGGCCTATGAGGCCGTCCACGCGATAGAGACTGATGACGTCGCCGGGCTCTCCGAGGAGCTCGGCGACGTGCTACTCCAAGTGGTTCTGCACGCTCAGATAGCCGCCGACGATGGGGAATTCACCATCGAGGACGTGGTGGCCGGCATCAACGAGAAGATCGTTCGCCGGCACCCGCATGTCTTTGGCGAACAGGAAGCCGCGAACTCCGCGGCCGAGGTGCACAGGACGTGGGACCGGATCAAGCGTGCCGAGAAGGCCGACGCCGGCAAGGGGTTGCTCGAGGGCGTTCCACGTGAGCTTCCTGCGCTGATGATGGCGCAGATGATCTCGCGCAAGGCCGTGGCCGCGGGGTTCGAGTGGGATTCGCTGGACGGAGTCATCGAAAAGCTCAACGAAGAGGTGGCCGAACTCGCCGAGACGATTTCGGGAAGTGACGAGGCGGCCGAGGAGATAGGCGATATCCTGTTCACTGTGGTGAACCTGGCGCGCAAGCAGGGTATCGATGCTGAGACGGCGCTGCGCTCGACTTGTGAGAAGTTCCGCAGTCGCTGGGCTTCGATGGAGGGGGCCGCCACGGAGGCGGGACGAGAGATCGAACACCATACGCTCGAGGAGCAAGAAGCGCTTTGGCAGCGCGCCAAGGAGAAGGAGAGATCCCATGAGTAACATCGTTGACGTCTACGCCCGCGAGATTCTGGACTCGCGCGGCAATCCCACCATCGAGGTCGAAGTCGTGCTCGATGACGGCAGTTTCGGTCGTGCGGCGGTGCCATCTGGTGCTTCGACCGGCGCGTTCGAGGCGGTCGAGCTGCGCGATGGCGACATGAGCCGCTATCTGGGCAAGGGAGTGCGCACCGCAGTAGACAACGTCAACGACGCGATCGCCGACGAGGTCGTGGGCCTTGATGCCAGTGACCAGCGCTCTGTCGACGGCCTTCTCATCGAACTCGACGGCACGCCCAACAAGGCCCGTCTGGGTGCCAACGCGATCCTGGGCGTATCTCTGGCGTGTGCCCACGCCGCCTCCGAATCGACTGAGCTCACGCTCTACAGCTACATCGGCGGCGCGAACGCGCACTTGCTCCCCGTGCCCATGATGAACATCCTCAACGGCGGCGCGCATGCCGACAACAACGTCGATCTGCAGGAGTTCATGGTCATGCCGGTCGGCGCTTCCACGTTCGCCGAGGGTCTGCGCTGGTGCGCGGAGATCTATCACACCCTCAAGAGCGTCCTGCACGATCGCAAGCTGGGCACGGCCGTGGGTGATGAGGGCGGCTTCGCTCCGAACCTCGAGAGCAACGAGGCCGCGCTCGCCATCATCGTCGAGGCGGTCGAGAAGGCCGGCTACAAGCCCGGTAGCGAAGTCATGATCGCTCTTGATCCCGCGGCGACTGAGATCTACGACGAGGAGCGCGGCGTCTACGTGCTGGCAGGCGAGGGGCGCGAGCTCTCCTCGGCCGAGATGGTCGATTTCTGGGCAGACCTGTGCGGACGCTATCCCATCATCAGCCTCGAGGACGGTATGGCCGAGGAGGACTGGGACGGCTGGAAGCTGCTCACTGAGCGCTTGGGCGACAAGGTCCAGCTCGTGGGCGATGACCTGTTCGTTACCAACACGGAGCGGCTGCGCAAGGGTATCGAGATGGGCGTCGCGAATTCCATTCTCATCAAGGTGAACCAGATCGGCACGCTCACCGAGACGCTCGAGTGCATCGAGATGGCCAAGCAGGCCGGATACACGTGCGTGATCAGTCACCGTTCGGGTGAGACCGAGGACACGACCATCGCCGATCTGGCGGTAGCGACCAACGCGGGCCAGATCAAGACGGGCGCACCCGCTCGCAGCGACCGTGTCGCGAAGTACAACCGTCTGCTGCGCATCGAAGAAGAGCTCGCCGACTCGAGCCGTTTCGCCGGGATGGACGCGTTCTACAACATCAAGGGCCGTTAGGTCCCAGACGATCCGAGAAGAGCTGTTCGTGAAAGACAGGACCAGAAGCATCCCAGAGGTGTCGGACGCTCGGTTCGGTGTGCCCATCGAGCCCACGCTCGCGCGTCGGGACCGGCTGGCAAACCGCTATGACTACATCTTCGGCCAGGAGCGCGTGTTCCCGGAACTCGTGACCGCGCTTCTGGCCGCGGTGCCCCAAGGGACCAACCTGCTTGAAGTAGGAGCCGCCGCCGGCCTGCTCACTAGGCCATTGCTCACGCGCGCCGGTACTCTCACAGCCTTGGAGCCCTCGGCCGGGATGCTGATGCGGCTGCTCGAAAGCGATGTGGCCAACGATGATCGGTTGGCGACCATGCAGGGGATGGTAGAAGACCTCACCGATCGCGCGATCTTCGATGACGCGGTAGTCACGTTCACGCCACGCCGTGGCATGGGACTTCTCACTCTGCTCACCACCCTGGCCAGCCACGTGACCGGCCAGATAGTCATGTTGCTCGACGATGACGGCTCTATGGACTGGGCATATGTCGCTCGCGCCGCCGCCATCCAGGGTTTCGATGTCGAGGTCAAGATCGTTACGAACAACGTATGTGGCGAACACGATCAGAAGCGCGCGATCCTACTGACCGCAGGCGTTGGCTCGTGGTGCCAAGACTGCACGCCGGAAGAGCTGTGGGAACTTGAGGCCCGCGTGGTCGATGTCCCGACCCCGGCACCGCGTGGTGCAGCGACTCGTCTGATGCGCTACTTCCTCAACGGTGGGGATCGCGCCATCGTGGTCAAGACCGAGATCGACGGCGTCGAGCGACTGTACGGCAACCTGCGTACTGCTGCGCATCGGCTAGGGCGTGACGAGGTCACGGTTCGCCGTGTTGATGATGGCATCCAGCTGGTCCGTCTGCCCAAAGCCACCGAGTAGCGTCGAGCTGGGTACCTACTCATAGGGGCCGAACCGGGTTCCCCTGTGAGGAGGCGGATGAAGTGCGCCGTACGAAGATCATTGCAACGCTGGGTCCCGCCACGGATCCGGATGGAGTTCTCGAAGGCCTGATTGCCGCGGGCGTGGATGTAGTACGCCTCAACGCCGCGCATGCGGAGCCGCAGGAGCTTGCCCAGCGGCTGGGGGCGATTCGTTCTGCAGCGGCTCGCGCAGGTCGCGAGATAGGCGTCCTTCTCGATCTGCCGGGACCCAAGATTCGGGTTGGCGATGTGGCCGAGGGAACCGTCCTCGAGCCCGGTGCGGAGTTCAGTCTGGTGGCCGAGTCGTGTGTCGGGGGTTGCCAGAGCGCGTCGATCTCCCACTACGCACTCTCTGACGATGTGTCAGCGGGAGATCGGATCCTGCTCGATGATGGTCGTCTCGAACTGATTGTCGTGAAGGTCAATCCCGGCGAGGTTGTGAGTCGTGTGGTCATCGGTGGAGCGCTCACCAGCCACAAGGGCGTGAATATCCCCGGAGTCACCCTGTCGATCGACGCGATCACCCAGTATGACCGGGAGGTGCTTGCGTGGGCGATGGGTGCCGAGATCGATTGGGTGGGGCAGTCCTTCGTGCGGTCCGCACGCGATATCCAGGAATTGCGGTCCTGCATGACGGAGAGACAGATCCCCATCATTGCCAAGATCGAGAAGCACGAGGCTGCTGCATCGATAGCAGAGATCGTCTCGGCGGCCGACGCGGTGATGGTCGCTCGTGGCGATCTGGCTGTGGAGACGGCTCCGGAACGCGTTCCGGTGCTGCAGAGGCAGATTGTCGCAGCCGCTCGAGCCGCAGGTAAGCCGGTCGTCATCGCAACTGAGATGCTTGATTCGATGAGGGAGCGACCACGTCCCACGCGTGCCGAGGCGAGCGACGTCGCGTCAGCGATATTCATCCGGGCTGATGCCGTCATGCTCTCCGGCGAGACGGCAGTGGGTCTGTATCCTATTGAGTCCGTGGCCACCATGGCGCGTATAGCAGTCGCCGCAGAAGCGGCTGCACCGCCACCACGTCCGCCGCACGGGTCGTCGGATACCGATGACGTGCAGACGGCAGTGAGTGCTGCCGTCAGCGAACTCGCAGCCGACCTGCATCTCGCCGCGATCGTCACACTCACCCAGTCGGGGGCGACGGCGCTCGCCGTCTCGCGCTATCGGCCGGTGACGCCGATCATCGCGGCTACTCCGCGCGTGGAAGTTGCACGCCGGCTGCAGATGGCGTGGGGGGTACGGTCGATCACGCTGCCATTCGCAGAGCATACTGACGCACGGCTCGACCAGGTCACGACTGCCGTCAGGGAGGCGGGTCTTGCCTCGCCGGGCGAGTGCATCGCGATGACCGCGGGGTTGTGGTCGCGCGTTCCCGGTGGCACCGATTTCCTGCATGTTCGCGCGGTGTGAACCTCCGCTTCTCACACGGGTCATGACGACATGCTGGGGGGTGCGAACAGGCGTTCGTATCCCTAAGCCTCAAGTAGACGTCTAGACGACACACCCGCGCTATGGTGCTACAATGCGCCCGTACTCGGCTAACCATGCCGAGACGGATCGCTGGCCTTCACCTAGGACTTCTCAGGGGCTCATGGCACCGAGGAAAACGCACAACGGGGCTTCAGCGGCGACGCGACGCACACCCACGCGAGGTGGGGTGCGTGCGTCGTCTGCTTCGCGCACTTCGACGTCGCCGAAGCCGCGCCCCGCAGCGCGACCGAAGGCGCGGACCTCCTCGGCGAAGAAGAGCAAACGTCGCAGCGCCGACCCCGGCCGCTGGTGGACACTCCCGGCTGCGGTGGTCGTGGTATTGGTCGTGTTCGCGTGGTCGTACTATCCGGTCGTACGTGTTCAGTATCGCGAGACTCGCGAGCAGGCCCGCCTGGCTGCTGAGCTGAAGGGCCTGCAGGAACGCAACGAGAGGCTCCGCGACTCGGTCGATCGGCTCAGAACCCCCGAGGGCGTCGAGGACTACGCACGCAGTCAACTCGGGTTGGTCAAGAAGGGCGAGCACCGTGTCGTCGTCGTGACCGACGGCAAGGCTCAGGCCTCCTCGGCACCCGCCAACACGTTGCGCATCGACAGCGACGAGACCACTGCTACGCCGATCGGCCCGTGGACGGCCTTCCTCGACCTGGTGTTCGGCGTCGAGTGAGTTCCGAAGCACACACCGGCTCGGACGTATCGCTTGTCGCCGCGCAGATAGGGCGCGCTCCTCGGGAACCGTGGCGCGTCCGGACCCGGTGCAAATGGGGACATCCCAGCGTGATAGTGTCGCCGTCGACTCTTGGCGACGGAACACCCTTTCCGACCTTGGCATGGCTGACCTGTCCGTGGCTCGCCGAGGAGGTCTCGGCGTTGGAGTCTGCGGGCGGGGTCTCCCGCTGGCGGTCCTGTGTCGCAGCTGATCAGGCAATCACCGATGAGTTGCTGGAGGCGGATGCGGCTCTGAGAGAGGCGCGCGCGCGGGAAAGCAGCGGCCGCGATGAGTGCGCCGGCGTGGGGATAGCCGGCCAGAGTGATCCATTGCAGGTGAAGTGTCTGCACACGCATGTCGCCCTCGCGCTCATGGACATCGCGGACCCGGTGGGTCGGGGAGTCCTGGCCGAAGTTGGCGACGCGTGCCCCGATGAGCGCTGCGCTCGGCTGGTGCTCACGATGGCGGAGGGTCTGCGCTGATGGGTGGAACCGTACGTCTTGCCGCAATAGACATCGGCACCGTCACCACGCGGCTACTCGTCGCCGACGTGGGACCGGGAGGCGTTGCCGAGGTCGGTCGGTCGACCGATATCACTCATCTGGGAGAGGGGCTTACCTCGAGCGGGCGCCTGTCTGCTGATGCGATGAACCGGGTCGCAGACGTGATTGCCCGCTATGCGGACACGATGGCAGAGCTTGACGTGGTCCGGTTCCAGGCACTGGCCACCAGTGCGAGCCGTGACGCCGAGAATGGCAGCGAATTCACCGCGCTGCTGGCCAGCCGCGGAGTGGTGCCCAGCATCATCGAAGGGTCACGAGAGGCAGAACTGGCGTTTCTTGGCGCAACCGCTCAGATCGGCGGGGAAGGGCTGCTCGTGGTCGACTGCGGCGGTGGCTCCACCGAACTCGTGGTGGGCAGCGCGGATCACTCGGGACCCGAGCTCGTAGTGGATATTGAGGCCGCGCGCTCGATCGATGTAGGCAGCAGACGCATGACCGAGATGTTCCTGCACAGCGATCCGCCAACCAGAAACGAGATCGCGGAAGCACGCGGATGGGCCGCCGACGAACTGAGGGGATTCTTCGACCGGCTCGACGAGCGCCCCACGCAGATGATAGGTCTCGCAGGTACAGCGACCACGCTTGCTGCTGTGAGGCTCGAGATGGCCGTCTACGATCCCGCGAGGGTGCATGGGTTCGAACTCTCAGGCGCCGATATCTCAGATGAGGTAGAGCTTCTGGCGGCGCTGCCCTTGGAAAGACGCCGTCGGGTCGTGGGTGTTCATCCCCAACGGGCGGGAGTGATCGTGGCCGGCGCACTGATACTCGAGACGGTGCTGGCGCTCGCCGGTCTGGACAGCATGGTTGTGAGCGAGCATGACATCTTGTATGGGATACTCTTGGACACCTATCGCGACCTGCAGTGATGACGGTCCCGGTACGTGGAATGGCGGCGTATCCGAATTGGCACAGGAGGCGGACTTAAAATCCGCTGACCGAAAGGTCTTGTGGGTTCGACCCCCACCGCCGCTACCAGCGAAAACACGCGGCCGGGCCGTGAATGGGATACTTGCACGATGAGGCGAGAAGATACCGTTTCAGAGTACGGACTGGGCGAAAGGAGGCAGGGACAACGATGACGGATGACAGACCCGCACGGTTGTACCAGGCCTTCGTGAGCCAGGATCCGGCGCAGGCGATCGCCGTCATCGAGAAGGCCCGTTCTGCGGGCATCGCACAGGGGCAGCTGTTCGACCAGCTCTTCGCGCCCGCCATGTCGCTTCTGGGTGGCGCGTGGGCGGACGGCGCCATCGACGAGTACACCTTCACTCAAGCAGCGGTGGTGGCCGAGCAGATCACGAGTTTCGTCACGCCGCCAACGACCGCTCAAGACACCGGTGTGACCGTGCTGCTGGGCACCATGCACCGCGACCATCACGCAATCGACAAGGACATCACGGCCGCCGCACTCAAGGAGGCTGGTCATCGGGTGATCGATCTGGGCGTCGACGTGCGACCCGCCGAGTTCCTCGAGCGGGCCGACGAGACCGGCGCGCGAATCGTGATCGTCTACGCCCAGCTCATCGGAACCGCACACAGCGTCTCCCGCGTCCGCGAGATGTTTCACGCAGGCGGCCGAGACGACCTTGTGCTGTTCGTCGCCGGCGGACCCTTCTCGGCGGATATATCGCTGGCTAAGCAGGTCGGGGCCAACGGTGTGGTGCGCGGGGCCGAGAGCGCATTGAAGCTGGTTGCCAAGATCACGGCGGGTCGCGGAGGCGGCACGTGAGCCCACGCAGCCGACAGGTTCTGCTCGCCGAAGGGCTTGCACGCCAGGGCCACGTCGCCCCGGCGGTAGAGGCCTGCTACGAAGCGTTGCGCCTCGATGAGTCGGATCCGCTGGTCCACGTGCTTCTCTCGGACCTCTTCCTTGCCGGCGACTTCTACGACGAGGCCATCGAAGCGGCCTCAACAGCCATCGAACTCGACCCGGACTGTGCCCCGGCGTTCCTGTCGCTAGGGCTCGCCTACGATCGCAGGGGCGGTATGTGGGACCAGTCGATCCTGGTCTGGCACGAACTCGCCGAGGTCGCCCCTGACCTGGTCACCGCACACGTGCAGCTGGGCGAGGCGTTCGCCGCCGCCGCGTTCGAGGAGGAAGCAATCGAGGCGTGGCGTGCCGCGCTGGGCCTCAACGCGCACGAAGCGCGAGCGATGTATAACCTCGCAGTCGCCGCCTTGAAGAAGGAGGGCATGGCCACCGCGCTTCCGGGCTTCCGACGTGCGGGCGAACTCGACCCGAGCCAAGACGACTTCTTCTTCGCGCTCGCCGGTGTCTACGACGACGGGGCGGCCGCGCCCGATCCCATCGATGTGGCTCCGGATCGTGACAGCCGCTTGGGCGCAGCATTCGCGCTTGCCTTCGAGGAGGACTACTTCAGTGCGGTAGACCTCATCCGGCTGATTCTTGACGAGAACGCATCTGACGCCGAGGCGCTGGCGCTGGCGGGATACCTGTATCTGAAGCAGGACTCGGTCAACGAGGCTATGGCGGTCGCACTTCGTGCGCTGGCCATCTCGACCAAGACGCCCACCGCCGTCTACGTGCTGGGTGCCGCGTTCGCCAAGCGACCAGGGCTCAACAGGAATGCCGCGCGGGTCTTTGGCGCGCTCGCCAAGGCCGTGCCGAACCAGGCCATGCCGCACGTGCTTCTGGCCGAGTCACTTCTGGGCCTTCAGCGGTTCGGGCAGGCGAAGCAGGCCTACCTGAGAGCGGTTGAATTGGACCCGACGTTCGTTCGAGCACGCTTCGGTCTGGCGGCCGTGTTCCTGACGGAGGGCGAATATGCCCGCGCTCATCACGAGATCCGTCGGGCTGCCTACCACGACACGAGACGCCAGGGACTGTTCTGGCGCTTGTATGACGACTACGCGCAGGGGAGGGAGTAGGGGTGCCCACGCGCAAAGGCGGACCACGCCAACCCAGGGAGCGAGTCGCCCGCCCCGACACAGCCACACCTCCGCCGCGCAGAGCGAGCACGCAAGCAGCGGCAGACGTTGCGCAGGCCAAACCGGCTCAACGGAATCAGCTGTTCCCTGCGGGGGCGTCGCTGTATCCGCTGGACACGGAGACTCAGAGTCCTGAGGACTGGTACGGGCGTGATCCCGGTGAGGACCTCGACGAGCTTGCCAAGGCCCGCTGCGCGCTCGTGCGTGTGTTCGTGAGCTGGAGAGTGATTGAACCGCAGGTCGGTCAGTACGCCGAGGAGGCGATCGAACGTCTCGCGGGAATCATCGAGGCTGCTCGTTCTCGCAAGATTCAGACGGTGGTCTGCTTCTTCGCCGACGACCGGCACTCCGAACTCACGGATGTCACGTGGGGAAAGCGCCGCGATCCTCGAAACGATTCATATCTTGTCCAGCGCGAAGCGGCACTGATCCAGAAGGTCGTAGGCCGCCTGCGCAAAGAGGCCGGGGTGTTCGCCTGGCAGCTGGGCAATGAGGCCTTCATAGCGGGATTCACGTCATCCGATGAGCTCGAGACGTGGGTCGCCACCATGCGCGAGGCAATCCGCGAGGTTGACCCGACTCGCCCGATCGGGCTGGGCGCCGACGCGGAGACGCTGTTCCGTTCGAACGGTGTGGACGCGCGCAACGCACTTGAGAGCTGCGAGTTCGCGGTGTCCCATGTGACCGCTGCGTATCGCGCTTACGCAGCCGAGGGCCCTCTCACGTCGGGCCCCTCGACCTACCTGGACTCGTTTCTCTTGCGGCACGCCCATCGCGGGCGGCCGGTTCTTCTCGACGATGTGGGCACGCTCGCGCTCGACATGTCCGCTGGCGAAGAGGCTTCGTATCTGCGCTCGGTCCTGTGGGGTGGGTTCATCAATAGGGCCGGCGGCGCTCTCGTGCGCAGGTTGCGCGACATGGACACCGAGCGCCGCGAGCCGTACTTCATCGATCCCTTCGAGACGCTCGTGGGGCTCATGGACGCCGAGGGCGTCGCCAAGCCGGCATACACGGAACTGAACAAGTTCGTGCGCACGGTGGCCCGAATCGACCTCAAGGCCCACACGCTGCTCGCCGAGCGCACCGCCGTTTTGGTGCCCTCCGAGCGCTATGAACCGCTGCCGAACCTTGCAGGACTCTACGACCCGCGTTCCTGTCTGCACGCGTTCATCGCGACCAAGAACGCGCACGTGCCTGTCGCCGTTATCGGCGAGGACGACGGATTCGAGGAGTTTCAGGTACTCGTGGTGCCCAGTGTGTTCGCGCTGGCCGATAAGACCTGGGAGCGGCTGGGCACGTTCGTCCAAAGCGGCGGCACTTTGCTGCTGTCCTACGGCGGTGGCGATGCCCACCCCGCAAGTCGCGATCTGTTCGGCGTCGAGTTTCTGGGCGACGGCGGACCGCGCGAGGAACTCTCATGCCGCGTGGCGCAGCCGGATGTTCTAGGAGCGCTTGAGAGTTTCGACGCTCGTTTCGAGGTCCCCAACTTCGCGCTGCTCTCGGGTGGCACGGCGACCATCGTCGCCACCGACGCGCAAGGAAGCCCGCTTCTTACTGTGAACCAAGTGGGCCAGGGCCGTGCGGTCTACATCGCTGTTCCTCTCGAGAGGGCGATCGCGCAGGGCGACCCTTGGGCGACGCCAGCGCCAATCCGTCACCTGATACGCGAGGTGTACGGTGCCGTGGCGCGCGCCGCGGGGTGTGGCGCGCCTGTCGAGTGCAGCGCTGCTGAAGTGGAGGTCGCGCTGTTCCAGGGGGAAGCCGATGATGTTGTTGTGCTACTCAATCACAGCGACGCCAAAGAGGAAGCGGTACTGACACTGGAGCGGCGGGTCGCGTCGATCTCTGACGTGCGGGGGGGCACCCCGGTGGCCGTGGGCAGCAACACGTTCACGGTGGGGCTTGAACCGAATGGTGCGAGCGCATTGCGATTGACGTACGCGTAGGCGCACGGATGCATCAATGGCCGCGGCACGGTGGGCCGGCGGTTGGACAGGATGACGGGGGTGCACGGATGCTCGAAGACGGCGACGACGGTTCGAGGTTACTGCTTGAATCATGGCTGGACCTGGCTGACGCGATAGAGAGCCAGCCGCAGCTGCGTGCGGTGTTCTTCGACCCGGTGACGGGCCTCCCCACCACGCCGCTGCTGTTCCCGCGGATCAGTTCGTTGTTGGAGGATCGCGGCGAGGTCTCACTTCTGTGTGTGAACGTGGTTCGCTACTCCCGCATCGAGGAGATCTACGGCTGGAAGGTCTTCGACGGCGTCATGCGCCAGGTGGCCGAAGTGCTGGACCAGATCACCGGCGAGACCCTTCGAGACTCAGACGTTATCGCCGAACTCATGAACTCCGGCAACGCGTTTGTCGTCGTGCTCTCTCCGCCGCGCATGACCGCCTGTATCGATCCCTCATCGCGCGATGAGATCGCCCGACGTGTCGAGTCGCGGCTTCGCGAAGAGCTGGCTTTGCGGTTCGAGCCTGCGCTGTTCAAGAAGTTCGGATGCTACGTCGGCGCTTCAACGATCTGTCGAGACGAGGAAGTACGTCTGGAGCGGCTCGTCTTCGAGGGGCTGCAAGAGGCGCTGGCAGACAGTCATAACCGCGTCAGCGAGGACGCGAGCCAGCGCGAGACGGCGCTGCGGGCAATACTACAGGCCGAGGAGATCCACACGCTCATGCATCCGATCTTCGACCTTTCGAGCATGGAGCCCGTAGGGTACGAGGCGCTCTCACGCGGCCCCGAAGGCTCGGAGTTCGAGCACCCGGACAAGCTGTTCTCGGTGGCCTACGGGGCCGACCTGGTGACGAGGCTCGAGCGTGTATGCCGCAAGCGTGCCCTCGAAATGGCCGTCGGGATGCCGGAAGGCCGGCTGCTGTTCCTCAACATCGAACCGGGAGCCGTGTCGGACCCCCGGCTCAGAGACGCGGTCACCTTGGCGATGATGGCCGAGAATCCTCTGGCGCCCGGCTCTGTGGTGCTCGAGATCACGGAACGTGAGGCGATCGCGGATTTCGCCGCCTTCCGCGCGACACTCGACTATGTGAGGGCGTTGGGATTCAGCGTCGCGGTCGATGATGCCGGGTCGGGCTTCGGCTCTCTGCAGTGTCTTGCGGAGGTGCGCCCCGAGTGGCTCAAGATCGACCAGTCGCTCGTACGTGGGTGCGACTCTGATGAGGTTCGCCATACGATGATCGAGTCGCTGGTCACAGCGGCCGCTCGCCTTGGTTCAAAGGTCATTGCCGAGGGAATCCAGACGGTCGAGGAACTCCAGACGCTTCGCTCCGTTTGTGTGGGCTACGGCCAAGGGTTCCTGCTGGCGATGCCGGCACCTGAGTTTCCGGAAGACGAAGACCTACCCGCCCGACAGTATGTGAAAGGCTAGTAGATGAGTTCACACGAACCGGTACGTCTCACAAGTCTCTCAAGCAAAGCCGGTTGAGCGGCCAAGTGGGGTCCGGAGGATCTCCAGAAAGTACTCGACAAGATCGCGCCGGGAAACTCGGACGCGCTGATGCTGGGATTTGAGACCAGCGATGACTGCGCGGTCTACCGGCTCAACGACGACATGGCGGCGCTGCTGACGATCGACTTCTTCACCCCGATCGTCGACGACCCTTATGATTTCGGGCGCATCACGGCAGCAAATGCACTCTCAGACGTGTACGCGATGGGTGGCCGGCCGCTTACCGCGCTCAACATGCTCGCGTTTCCCTGTTCGCTGGGTGCCGACATCGTTGGGGAGGTCGTTCGTGGGGGTGCCGAGAAGGTCACCGAGGCAGGTGCCGTGACCGTGGGCGGCCACACCATCGACGACAAGGAGCCCAAGTACGGGCTGTCGGTCTTCGGAGTGGTGCATCCGGACAAGGTCGTTCGAAACCGGGGTGCTCGACCGGGAGACGTTCTGTTTCTCACCAAGCCGGTAGGCACCGGAATCTGGGGCACCGCGTTGAAGCGCCAGCTGGTGACTGAAGACGACGCGCGAGAGGTCATCGAGTCGATGGCGACGTTGAACAAGGCGGCGTGCGAGGCCATGGTCGAAGTCGGCGTGCATGCTGCCACGGACCTGACTGGGTTCGGGGTGCTTGGCCACCTTCAGGAGATGGCGCATGCGAGCGGGTGCGCAGCTGAACTCTCACTGGCTACCGTTCCCCTGTTCCCCCGGACCGTCGAGTTCGCGGAGGAGGATGTGGTTCCGGGCAGAACGGCAGAGGTCATCTCTTGGGCGAACGGCTTTGTGCAGTGGCACAGCTCGCAACCGCGCAATCTCTGGATGAAGGTGCTTTGCGACCCTCAGACCAGCGGTGGCCTCATGATCGCCGTGTCGGAGGAGGCAGCGGATCAGCTGCGCATCGGCCTCGAGGTCCGGGGTGTCGAGGCGGCGAGTATCGGCCGCTTCACCTCGGGTTCGCCAGGCGTCATCACCGTCATCTGACCCAGCAGAGTCGAAGTGTTCGTGACGGCGTAACAGATCTCCGTCTATAATCCTCCTGTATCGAAAACTGCATCAATACTTATGGAGGAATCCCATGGCGAAGCGCCTTCTCGTGCTGTCCGACCACATCGGCCGCGACTCGGACGAGCTGGGGCACATCTTGATGCAGAACTTCCTGTATGCCACCGCGCGTAACAGTGAGCCCCCGCTGTGTGTGATGCTCATGAATGGCGCCGTGCGCCTGGCCTGTGAGGGCTCGAGCTCGCTCGACGACCTCCGCCTTCTGGCCGAGAAGGGCGTGGACATCAAGGCATGCGGTACCTGCCTGGACTTCCTGGGGCTCAAAGACTCTCTTGTCGTCGGCGTTGTAGGCACGATGGTCGATGGTGTCGCCGCATTGCTCGGCGAGGGCGATGTCGTGACGATCGGATAGAGCCGACGGCGACTGCGCCCGTGAGGGAGCCTACGACAGAATGTTGACGGGCGGCCGGAGAGATTCCGACCGCCCGTCTTTGCGTCATCTGACTGTGGAGCTGGCCAGGAACAACTAGCCCCTGCCGCTGTGGCGCCCTCCACTGCGGCTGCTGCTGCGACTGCCGTTGCGGCCGTCGTGCTTCCGCGTGCGTGAGCCGGACGTCTTGTGCCCGTCTCCGTCCTCGGACTGGTTCGCTTCGTGTCGGACCTGGGCCGAATCGCCCTCGGCTTCGTCCGACTCGTGGTCGCGTGCCTTGGCCTCGTCGCTGTCTCCAGCTTCGTTGGCATCGTCGTCGGCCTCGGCGGTGTTGTTCTCCGTGGCGTCGTCTGCATCCGTATTGCCGGCTTCATCGTTGTCGTTGACCGCAGGTGCGGTACCCGGATCGGTCGTTCCGCCGCCGGTGGTGGGCGGAGTCGTGGGGGTCGGAACGGGGGCGGGAGCGGTCACCGTATGACAGTTCGTGCAGGTCGAACTTGAGCGGCCATCGCTGTGCGACGACGGGGGGGTTGCGCCCTGCTGGATCGTTGGCGCAGCCACGGCGATCGCGGCGAACACCATACCGGCGATTGCGATGAGTCCGGCGATCCATGCCGCACGGGACGTGAGCAGCTTCTTCACATTCATAGATACCTCCTGAGCTTGACGCGAGGGCTTTCCTCGGCCTGACAACTATCGGGCACGAACGTGAGGGGACGGTGAGAGGAGCGTGAGAGTTCTCTCACGAAGGTGGTCGGGCGTGACGTACAGACGGGTCGAACGACCGGCACACGGGCAGGATGTGGTCCGTCGCGCGGTGCCTTCATTCGGTACAATCATCCCCATGGATACCAACACCTCTCTGCGCGCCCTGCCCAAGACCGATGAAGTCCTCGTGCGGGCCGAGCTGGCCTCCGCACTTGAGCGGATGCCGCGTGCGATGGTCCTGGACGCCGTGCGCGGCGCCATAGAGGCTGCTCGCGCACGCATTCTTGCAGGCGAGGAGCTCAACTACACCGTTGAAGACGCAGCGCGTGACGCGGCAGGCCGGGCGGTTCTCGCCGAGCGCCACTCGCTGCGGCGGGTCATCAACGCGACCGGCATCATCGTGCACACCAATCTGGGGCGAAGCGTGCTCTCCGAGGCAGCGGTCGCGGCCGTGGCTGAGGTCGCGACGCACTACTCAACACTCGAGTACGACGTCGAGAGCGGGGAGCGCGGCAGCCGTCACGTGCACTGCGAAGAGCTGCTGTGCCGGCTCACGGGTGCGGAAGCCGCGATGGCCGTCAACAACAACGCGGCAGCCGTCATGATCGGGCTGGCTGCTCTTGCACGCGGGCACGAGGCGATCGTGAGCCGAGGGCAGCTCGTCGAGATCGGCGGCAGCTTCCGGATACCGGACATCATGCGCGAGTCCGGCGCCACGATGGTCGAAGTCGGCACCACCAACAAGACACATCTGCGCGACTATGAGAACGCGCTCACCGACAAGACCGGCCTGATTCTCAAGGTCCACTCGTCGAACTACCGCGTGGTGGGCTTCACCTCCGAGGTGGAGACGCGCGACTTGGTCGACTTGGGGGCACCACACGCCGTGCCGGTGATGGAGGATCAGGGTTCAGGCGTGCTCGTCGACCTGCAGCGTTACGGGCTTCCCTATGAGCCCACCGTAGCGCGCAGCATCGAGCAGGGTGCTGCCGTGGTCACCTGCAGTGGCGACAAACTGCTGGGCGGTCCGCAGGCCGGCATCCTGGTTGGTCGCCACGACATCATCCAGCGGCTCAAGAAGCACCCGATGGCCCGCGCGCTGCGCCTCGACAAGATGACGCTCGCCGCACTTGAAGCGACGCTCAGAGCCTATCTTGATGAGGAGCGCGCGGTCGCTCAGATACCCACGCTGCGCATGCTCACGATGCCTCTCGCACAGAGCAGCGAGATCGCCGAGAAGCTCGCCCAGCGTGTGCGCGAGGCGGTAGGCGATGGTGCCGAGGTCACGGTGGCCGAGGACGTCGCCCGCGCGGGCGGCGGCTCGCTTCCCATCACCGATATCCCCACCGCTGTCGTCGCGGTGGCTCCACGCACCGTGAGCGTCGTTGCGCTCGAGAACGCGCTTCGCACCGGTGCCGAACCGGCGATCATCGGCCGCGTCAAAGAAGAGCGGCTGCTGCTCGATCCGCGAACGCTCGTGAACGCCGAGGAGCACGATATCGTCGTGCGCCGTCTCGGCGAGATCCTCTAGGTCTGCCGATGAGTGCGCCGTCGCTGGTTCTGGGCACCGCTGGCCACATCGACCACGGCAAGTCTTCGCTGGTGCACGCGTTGACGGGCACCGACCCTGACCGGTTGAAAGAGGAGAAGGACCGCGGCATAACCATCGAGCTGGGGTTCGCACGCCTTGAACTCCCGTCGGGCCGGGCGATGGGCGTGGTGGACGTACCGGGACATGAGAAATTCGTACGCCAGATGGTCGCTGGAGCAACCGGTATCGATGTGGTGATGCTGGTCATCGCCGCAGATGACGGTGTGATGCCTCAGACGCGTGAGCATCTCGCAATCCTGGACCTGCTGGGTGTGGATACCGGCGTGGTCGCGCTCACCAAGATCGATCTGGTCGAGCCGGACTGGATCGAGCTCGTCTCGGCGGACATCGCTGCGCTGCTCGTGGGCACCGGTATCGAAGGGGCACCGATAGTCCCCGTGTCCAGCCGCACGCGCCAGGGCGTCGATGAGCTGCTCAAGGTGCTCGACGAGGTCGCCACAGACGCGCCGAGTAAACACGCGAACCTTCCCATGCGCCTGCCGGTGGACCGGGTGTTCACGATCGCAGGCGCGGGCACGGTTGTGACGGGCACGATGTGGTCCGGATCGGCCACGAAAGACGACCTGGTCGAGATCTATCCCGAGCGCGTCGATGCACGCGTGCGGGGAGTTCAGGTGCACAGCACTGCCGTCGAGCGGGCGCACGCCGGCCAGCGAGTGGCGATGAACGTCGCAGGCGTGGAGCGCGACCAGATTAGCCGAGGAGACATCATCGCCGCCCCGGGTACGCTGACGGTCACCGACCGCTTCGATGCGCGCTTCACCTATCTCGGACTTCCCGGTGACGACCGTCCTTTCGAGACGGGTGCGCGGGTCCATGTGAACCACGGCACCCGCGAGGTGCTGGGCAGGGTGCTGCTCATGGACGGGGTGGAGTCTCTGGCGCCGGGGCAGAGCGCGCTTACGCAGATCCGTTTGGAAGAGCCGCTTGCACCTCGCTTCGACGATCGTTTCATCGTCCGGAGCTACTCGCCGGTCTACACCATCGGCGGTGGCGTCGTACTCGACGCGCTGCCTCCTAGGCGCACCAACCTCAAGGACCACGAGCGGGAACTGCTCGACGCACTGCTCGCACACGATCTCTCCAGCGCGAGCGTGGGATTGCTCGCTGCGCGCGCCCTGCCCATGAGCAGTGCGGAGGTTGCTGCTGCACTTGGCGTACCGCGTGCGCAGGTCGCCGACGAACTCAACAAGGCGAAGCTCGAACGGTTGAAGATAGGCACCGAGACGGCGTTCATCAC
>PHET01000026.1 GCA_002841275.1 Actinobacteria bacterium HGW-Actinobacteria-7
GCATCGGAGCCTTCGAGGACGCGCTCAAGCTCGCCGGTTCCGGTTGAACACCACGAGTAGGTGGCGGTGGTCGCCCCCCCTGCCCCGTCGACGGTGACCGTGGTGATCCGCCCGGCCGGGCTGTAGCCGAAACTACGCGTCCGCGTCCCGCCCCACGGCAACGTCACGGACTCTGTGAGTTTGTTGGCCGTGCCCGAAGTGTTGAACGAGGCGAGCACTCCGCCGGACCCCCACGCCCCGCCTGAGATCGAGGTGACCTTGTCCGCCTCGTCGAAGGTGAACGAAGTGACCATCTCCTGACCGGAGCCCAACCTGAGCGAGACGGCGACAGGCGCACTGCTTGTTGCCGTCCATGCCGCCGTGCGCGAGATCACAGTATCGCCCGAGCTCAGTGCAACCGAAGCCGTCGAGGTCGCTTCGCGATCCCAGCGGTCAAATGAGTTGGTGGACACCACACTACGATATGCGACAGTCTCATCGCTGCGCTTCGTCCCGCCGCGAGCGTACTGGAAGTGCGAGGTCACGCCAGAGGCCGTGTCTGTCGACGAGACCGCGCGGTCGAACTCGTCGTAGGATGCCTGAATCGTGCGCAGCACGGCGCCACCACGAGAGTGTATCTCGCTTGTCGGCCGACCGAATGCGTCGTAGGCAAAGTTCACGGTGACCGCTCCACCGGTCTCGGACGTCGTGCGCGATAGCAGACGGCCGGGAACCGCGGGTGCCCACTGGCTTACCACATTGCTGATCTCAACGCCGCCAGCGTCCACGCTTCGCTCCGTCTCGACATCACCCGCGGGCGAGTACCCGTTGGTTACGGCGAGCTCATTCACGTCCTTGCGGCTGAGCTGCCAACCGAGTTCGTTGAACCAGAACGTGGTGGCCGTGTCCTCGAAGGCAGACTCGAAGCCATCGTAGACCTGCACCGCGCTCGTCTTGATGGGTCGACCCCCGGCGTCATAGGTGGTCTTGAGCACCATGCCGTCGTCGGTGCGGACTTTTGTGACCCTGCCAGCCAGATCATAGGTGTACTGCGTGGTCGCTGGCGCAGTTGATTCCTCAGTGGCCTTGCTGGTTGATGCCACGTCGCCCGCAGCGTTCCACTCCGTCGCATCCCATCGCCCATCGGACTCTGTCTGTCTGATGGTCCGACCAGCCGAGTCGTAGGTGACGACGTTGGAGTGAGCTACATCTCGACCGGGTTGGGTCGACGCAATCAGTCGTCCATCAGCATCATAGGTGCTGCGCCTCGACAGCAGGAGGATATCCGCAGCCTCAGAGGGGGCCGTCACCCTTGCACGCGGGTCCCAGGAGGACAGGATGCGTCCGGCTGCGTCGGACCACATCCAAGAGTCGCCCACAACGGAGTGCACCGAATGCGTGCGATTGCCTGACGGGTCGTAGCTGTTCTCCACCCATGTGTCGACAGTACCGCTGGCATTCATCGCCTCAGAACGAAGCGTCAATCCAGAGGGATCCACCGTGGAGCTAGACCACCCAGAAACAAGCACTCCTGAGCTCGCCTCAACGGTACTACTCGTCTCGAGAAGACGCCCAAGTACGTCATACCGGTTGCCGGTCACAACACCGTCGGCATTCGATGAATGAAGCAGCCTGCCCGCCGGGCTGTATTCCGCCCCGAGGAACTCAAGCTGGTGGGCAGATTCGGAGTCTGCGTGTGGCGTAGTCCGGGTGAGCAACTGCCCGAATTCGTCGTACATGAGATCGACTTCAATCGCGGAGACCGTGCGAGTCTCTGACAGCGCGACACTCCAGTTCGCATAGGAGGGCGTGGGATAGTCAATCTCACCGCCTGCAGACACCATTTCGTCGAGGCCGAGCTTCGTGGGTCTCCCCGTGTCCGAGCCGTTGTATTCGAAGTACTCCTCAAGCCAATGATCCTGATACGGGCTACCACCAGCGGTGCGCGTCCGGTTGATCAGCGTGAGCTTCTTCGTCACCCGCCCCGAGCTATCGTATTCGTACCGTACCCGGGCATCGTCTCCGCTGCCCGTCGATGTGATGACTTCGCGAAGCGGGCCTGGGCCGAAGAAATCAGCTCCAACCCAATCGCGCTCGCAGTAGCGGTACGTCGTCGTTCCGTCGCGAGGGTTCATGCTCCACACGAGGCGTCCTTGGTCGTAACGCAACTCGGTGACCCCACCGCCTGCATCAACCGAGCAGAGTGGCTGCCCGTCCTCATTCACTGCGTTGGACTCGGTGACGCCCCCGGGCGAGACCGTGCGGACAAGATCGTTGGCGTAGCCATAATGCATATAGGTGCGAGCCCCATCGGCGCCAACTTCTGCCGGCTCGCTTGTGTACGCGAGGGTGCCGGTGGGATTCATCCCAAAGACCGTCTGAACCACGCGATTGACGCCGCGCACCTGAGACGTCGTCTCGATACTCGCAGTCGTCACGGCGGAGTCTCTCTCGCCATAGGAAATGGTCCGGCGATCACCTACTCCATTGCCGTGCGCGGGCGCATCGATGGAAGTCAATCGACCATCGGCGTACGCGAAACCCCAGCTCACAGAATGAGCATGGAGCGAGTCATCCGTCGTCGACATGCCGCACAACCGGCCATCCAGATAGGTATACAAGACGCACAGCTCATCTGCCGTCCCTGGATTGAAGGTGACGACCGCCTGTCCGTCGCCCTGTGCTGACACCCTGTCGTCGTAATCGACCTCTCGAGACCCAGTTGCTGTCGCGTATACCGCCTGGACTACCTTCTCTCCGTCGAGTGACACTGTGATTGAGCGACCGTTGGCCGCATGTATGACCACTGCCCCCGTCGTGTATGTGTAGGAAGTCGACTGCCCCGAGACGTCAGTCTCGTGGGTGAGACGACCGTTCGTGTCGAAGCTCAGGTATGAACCGTCTGCAGCTACCAGAAACCATCCGACATTGGTTGCCCAGAGCTTCAGGTGATAGCCATGTGGGCTCGCATAACTTCCGTCGCTCATCCGGATGAACTCGTGCCCTTGACCGTTGCCGTCGGTGTAGACCGGATGCGTGGGCTCGACAACATCCAGTCGACGATCAAAGTCGAAAACCCAGCCCGGAGCAAAACGCGTTGCTCCTCCAAGCCCCGACAGGTACGAGCGCGAGAGTTGCGCTGGGGGGCCGTGGCTGGCGACTCGGAGATCGGCACTCGCCAGCCCAAGCTCCCCCGAGTCGAGCCGGGCGAACGCGGAATCGGCTGCTACCAACCCCAGGGATACGTCAGAATGCTTCGGATCATCGACATCATTGGAAGTTCGATTGTCCAGCGTGATGGGAATCGTTGCACACGTGGATAGGGACGGTGCCCCCTGTTCGCTGTAGGGAACCACCTTGAGCATGTAGTAATGCGCTTCGTCGTACTCACTGCCTGGCGTGGTGCGGTATAGCGCATTGGGGTCGTCCCGCAAATCGAGACCGGGACCTGGGTAAACATGCACTTGGCCTTTCCCGAGCGAGCCCGTGATTATGCGGTCACGAGCTGAATCGAAGCACCCTGCGACCTCGCTCGTGTCCGCCGAGGACCAACCTCCGCCCCATTGTCCGGCCATTCGCCACGTGCTGGTATCAATGGTGGTCACAAGGGAGTCGCCACGCCACTCCATGAGGTAGAGACGGCCATTCGCACAAAACACGCCGTCGATATAGCTGGAGTCTACGGCCACGTCGTGATCGGCAATCCACGTGCCCGCTGCGTCGTACTCTCGGATACGGTAGCCATCCTTGTGGTCGCCACTCGTGAGGTTGTAGGCAACGTTGTAGATGTGCGAGCCATCGCTCGCGACAAGGATGTTTCCTGACGCTGCCGTCAGGTCAGCTGCAGTGCCACGGTCGACAAGCGGTCGGCTAAGGGTAAGAAGCACCGTCTGGGTGGTGGCGCTGGTGGAGGTAGCGGCGATACCCTCGATGCTGGATTCCGTCACCGCATACCCATTGTAGATTGTATGGTCGAGTGCGAAGCCGGACACAATCCGCTTGGTCGCGAAACTCGGGCCCACCTCACCCATGTCTGTGAAACCCGTCCCGCCCATGGCGAATTTGCGCCACTTGGTGGGCCCCGGGTATGACGTTCCCCACGCTCGGACGAACAGACTATCTCCGTCAGCCACCAGCACACCTGCACCACCGCCCGCCACGGCCATGGTCTGATCGCGCACACTCGCTGAGGGCGAACTGGCCCTCTCGAAAGCGTTGCCCGAGCTCCAGCCGGTAGTCGTCTCAGCATCAGGCGGGAAGACACCCGCGCCCGCGCTCGACCAGCTCGGATCGGTTACAACACCCACGCGCATGAAGTTGGATCCATCGTTCAGATACACCCTGTACCCGTCGGCGAGTGGCACGGGCGCCCACGAGGCAGCAATCGATCCACGGCTCTCTGCGAAACCGGCATCTCCTGCCGCCGAATCACGCCAGCCCGACGCAGTCGTCTCAACGCTGACCGCTGTAACGGGCTTAGGCTTGACAGAGAAGTGATTGTCAAGGGACTTGTAGCCGCTCGTCTTCGAGTAGCTCCCATCAGCCATGACCCAATCATAGTCCAGGTCGTTGTTCTGCATGTCCCCGTAGTCATCCTTGATGCGCCACTTCAGATCGAGCTCGAAGAAGTTGCTCCCTAGGTCATTGGGGTCATAGCGCATGGTGGCCACGCACTGATCCAGCAGCGGCTCGATCTTGTCGCACCCGTAGCTCGATCCTTTGCCGACCGCAATCCACCCTCCAGCAGTGCCCGAACACGGCACGGCCGCCCATGAGCTAGATGGCTTGTTAGGGCTCCAGCGGAAGAAGCCGCGACGGCGCGCTTGGTCGCCATTGGTGACTCCATCGTCCGCAAGCAGGTTGACGGCACCGTAGACGGTACTCAGGCAGTAGGGGAATCCCGAGTTGACTCTGATCGTCCCCGAGACCACGTCGCCCACGCTGTATGAGGTCTTGTCGACGGTCGTGCCGGTGGTTCCAGGATTGGTATAGTCCACACAAAGACGTGGACGGGCATTAGCGTACGGGTCCTCGCTGGAGCAGAAGCGCTTGTGATATCCGACGTTCTCCGTGTCCATCTGCACCATCTGCAGCCCGTAGTTTGGAGTCTGTCCCGAGACCCATTCTCGTGCGAGTGAGGTCACATTCCACTGGACCCATTTGTTCTCCCCTGTCACGTTCTGGCTCAGGTACGACACCCACGGAGGGCGGCCGTTCCACTTGACCGATGATTCGCTCCAAGACTCAGTCACCTTGCCGAGATACGTCACGCGCGTGCCAGTAGGGTAGTACTGGTGCCAGAGGTAGACATCGAATTCTGCGCCCAGCACGAAGGAACCCTGCGGGATTGAGGACACGTCGAACTTCACATAGCTTCGATTTATGTTGCCCGCTCCATCGGTATCCCCAACGTTGAGATTGACATTCGACCCGTAGTTGGTCGTAGGGTAGCTCTTCGCCACATACGCATCCCCCGACGGCATCTTCTCCAATGTGGGATCGATGTTGATTGGGAAGACACGGTCAGGAGCGGCACACCACTCGGGCGAGACAACGTACGTAACAACCGCTCGATCATCATCAACGGACACAGACATGCTGGCATCCACGCAATATGCTGGCTCGGCGCCTGCGGCCCCGCTCGAATCGAACACTGACAACGGACTCAGTCTGAATTCTGGAACTGGGCTCCCAGGGCGATAGAGACCCCAACCGCCGGAAAAGTCACTTTCTACTCGAAGGCCGTTGAGCGCCATTGAGAATGAGAAGGTGGTCGGAGCTTCAGCTGAACCCAGGACCAGAGTCTCCTTCACGCCGTCGCTCAGCACCTGGTACTCGAGATCGGTATCGCGAGCCACGTCCAGGTATCGAACGCGATTGCCATACACGATCTTCGCTGCCTCAAGCCCATTCAACAGATCGAAATCGATTGAGTAGCCGTCTGCTGCAATCGACACCGGCGCGTTCGTCGCCGACTGTGAAGCAAAAGCGACATCAGAAGGAGTGGCTGCGCTCACGAACTCGCCAGGGCCATCGCCTATCACCAGATCTGTGTTGATTTCAGTCCATCCGGCCCCGGTCTCCTGAAAATGAATTGGCTCTTGGTGAATCTCGGCGCGGATGGTGCCGTCGGAGAGCAGATACTGCTTCGCCGTCTCCGTACGCTTGTCCACGAGCTCCCGGACAACGGTGGGACTTGCGTCGGGCGAAGCAGCGACTGTCGCCACATTCGACGCTTCCGCAAGGACCGATGCAGAACTCGGAATCTCAGCAGACGCGCTTCCGTCGCCATCGCTTGCAAACGCCGGCGCCGCTTGCATGACCGGACCGATGATCAGCAACGCTGAGAGCACTAGCGAACAAGCGCGCCCGAGCATAGAACAATGAAGCCCCCTCATCGCGATTCCCCTTTCGCGGTAACCAGAACCTAGCGGCATCCTAGGTCGCGACCCCCCCCAGTCAACCAGACATTACCAGTCAGCGGCCGACGTCGCACACCGCGACCTTCTCGGCCAATCACCAGCGTGGTCAGAGCGGCGAAAGGTGGGGAACACATACCTATACGCATCTAGCACCGTTGCGGCGGAAGGAGTCACAGCGGACCGCATGGTCATCCATCGAAGGGAGCGTCTTGATGAACTCATCCGATCACAGTGCACTCGTCGCGCTTGCCGGCCGTCAGGGCTGGCCCGCGCTTTCTCTTTATCTGCCCACCCACAGAATAGGCGCCGAGAAGCTGCAGGATCGCACCCGGCTCAAGAACCTGCTCCGCTCAGCCAGCGAGAAGCTTGTTGCTGACGGCATGCGCGGCACAGACGCCGAGGCGTTCTACGCTCCCGTGAGTTCTCTGCTCGAAGACGACACCTTCTGGCGTGAGAGCTCGCTGGGACTGGCGATCTTCGTCTCCGAGACGACCACAGAGATCATGCGCCTGGACACGTCAGTTCCCGAGCAGGCCATCGTAGGCGACCGGTTCTACCTGCGGCCGCTCATGGCTGCGCGCAGCGGAGATCGTCGGTTCTTCGCTCTGGCCCTCGACCGAGCCGGTTCCCAGCTGTATCGCGGCGACGGCGCGACCATCGAGCAGATGCCGCTGGAAGGCGTGCCCACGTCGCTCGCCGACGAGCTGCGATTCGACGAGACCCAGCGCTCGCTGCAGTACTCGAGCGTCCCCGCTCCGCAGGCTGCCGCGGAGGGCGGCAGGCCCACGGGCGCTATCTTCCACGGTCACGGCGGAGAGAAGGACACCGACAAGATCAATCTAGAGCGTTACCTGCGCAAGATCGAGGTAGCGGTCTCCAAGACCGTCGCGTGCGATACGACCGCTCCCCTCGTGCTTCTGGGAGTCGACTACGCGCTGGCCATGTACCGGTCGCTGAACACCTGCAATTCGCTGGCCGACGAACAGATCCACGGCGCAACCGACGAGCTCGCGGCGCACGAGATCCACGCCAAGGTGCTCGACGCGCTGCAGCCACACTTCGATCGGGAGACCGATACGCGCCTGGCCGAGCTAACGGAGCGCGAAGGGTCACAACTCGTGAGCCGCGACGCCACCAAGATCGTGGTCGCAGCGGCCGAGGGTCGCATCCAGTCGCTGTTCTTCGACGACTCGCTGGGTCCGTTCGGTACCTACGACCGCGCCTCGGGCAGTGTCGAGGATGTGTGCGCCGACAGCCCCCGCTACCTGCGCGAAGACGGCATCGCCGATGCGAGCGCCGCGAGCGACGGCGAGTGCGGCTGGGATCTCGTGGACCTTGCCGCGGCAGAGACGCTGCTCAACGGTGGCATGGTTCACGCCTTCTCGGGAGAGGACTCACCCGTCCACGGCGTGGTCGCGCTCATGCGCTACTAGGCCGCGATCACTCACAGCCCTCGGGCGCCGAACGCGCGACGCCCAACCGGTCGGCGACGAAGTCGCGCACGGCTTGCGTGTCGAAGTCGTGCGCGTTCTTCATCTCCTTGAGCGGCATCGCGAGCTCATCGCTCGTGACCCCGAATGCCGAGATGAACTCCTGCGACGTGATGCCGGTCGCCTGCGTGACCTCGTTCATCGACATGTAGCCCTTGATCAGTGCCGTGTCGAACTGCGGTGCCGACGCTGCAGCGGGCTGCGCGGCAGAGGCGAGCACACCGGCCGACTCCGCACCAGCGCTTGCGGAGACCGACGTCGTGGCGGCCCCAGCGGTCCCCGCCTGCACAGCCAGCGGTGCGGTGATCAGGCTCATGTTGCCGGTAGCCACCGACACGCCCACGACCCCCAGCATCAGCGCGATCGCAACCCCCACCAGCACGACGGGTCGCATCACCTTGCCGGTGCGCGTCTCGAACGTCAGAGCCTCGGCCTTGGGACACGCGGCCACGCACTCGCCGCACGCGATGCACTCGGAGTCGCTGAGGACCTCGGGCGTCGTCGAGACGGCGATGTTGACCGGACACACCTTGTCGCAGGCCCCGCAGTCGATACACGCGTCGGCGTGACGGGTCACCTGGTAGAGCCCCAGCTTGTTGAACAACCCCAGAAACGCACCCATGGGGCAGAGGTACTTGCAGAAGAACCGGTCGTAGACCAGTGACCCCGCCAAGGAGACGACCAACACGCCCAGCCCGATGCCGAAGTTGGTGAGCAGCTCGGGCGAGGTGAGGTGGTGGTAGGCGACCCAGGGGTCGTAGGGCCTGATGGCGAGTGTCCCGGTGATCCACGCGAGCCACGCGAACACACCGAACACCAGGTACTTCAGAAAGCGGGCCGGAAGGTCGACAGCGGTAGGCACCGTGAGGCGCGAGATTCCCAGCTTGCTCCGAAGCGTACCGAGGAGTTCCTGGAGCGTGCCCAGCGGGCAGAACTGGCCGCAGAACGCGCGTCCCAGAATCAGATTGATGCCCACCGACGCGCCCAGCAGGATGAAGCTGCTCGCGGCGATCTTCTTGAGCATGCCGCCGGACGCCAGCAAGGCCCAGAGCGACTCGATGCCACCGAAGGGACACAGCGCATCGACCGAGGCCAGACGCAGCTGAGGCGCCTTCTGGTGCAGCAGCCCTATGACGGTGCTCGCCAGCAGTACCAGCGCCAGCACAACCCACCTCGCAACACGAAAGCGCCGCTGCTCGGTCTTCCGCTGTTGGACCTCGCTCATCTGTTGCCCCTCTACCCGTTCGACCGCCACGTGGATGATTTGCCCGACCATACAGGTCAACAGCGTACCCACGCAGAATGTATCATCGGTGAGCACCGTGTGAACGAGTCGTGAATGCCGTCGTGCTCACGGGATCGTACGAAGGTGGTTGCGCGGCGTCGCACCACACTCGTGAGCGGGTACATCATGGAGTACGGTCGCAGTTCGTCCGGCGTGGCCAACGGATCCTCACAAGGAGTCTTGCAGATGCAAACCGAACGTATGACGGCTTGGTTCGAGGCAACGGCATCCCGCCATTCTCGGCGTGTCTATACCGCTGCGCCGGTCGATTCTGAGACCCTCGATACGCTCGCTTCGGCATGCGAGGGTTTCCATCCGTATCCCGATGCCCGCGTGACACTGGTAACAGAGCCTGGAACCGACATCTTCACCGGCGTCATCGGCTCCTATGGCAAAGTCACCGGCGCGCCGCACGTTCTGTGCGTGATCGTCGATGAGGATGCCCCGTTCGCCCAGCAACATGCCGGCTATGTGGGCGAAGCGGCAGTACTCGAGGCGACGTCGCTGGGGCTCGGCACCTGTTGGATCGGCGGCTTCTTCGATCCCGAGAAGGCCGCTCGACTGGTGAGGCTCGGCGAGAACGAGCGCGTGGTCGCTGTCTCTCCCGTAGGCATCGCCGTTGATGACTACTCTGGCTCGGAGCGTGCGATGCGCACCATGTCGTCGGCGCACAAGCGCAAGTCGCTCGAACGCATCGTGCCTGAGGGGACTGCCGGCTGGCCCGATTGGGCGCTGGCAGCCGTCGAGTGCGCGCGCATCGCCCCCTCGGCAGTCAACCGGCAGCCATGGCGTTTCCGTATGCGCAACCGCGATCTTCTGATATCGCGCGACTCCCCCATCGAGATGCCCCGAGTGACCAAGGCGCTCGACTGCGGGATCGCCATGCTGCACATTCAGCTGGGCGCCCTGTCGAAGGGCGTCATGGGCCGCTGGGAAGACCTCGCGGAAGGTCCCACGATGGCGCGTTTCGTCCCTCTCGGCGAGCCTGAATGACCGATGCCGCAACACCCCCGCCCGCCGAGAAGCCCGTGCGCCGGAGCCAGCGGTCACGACCGTGGCGGACCTGGGCGCTTGCTGCAGTCGCCACGGTGGCCGTACTCGTAGGAGCCGCACTCGCGTGGGGGCTCCTGCCGCTGGGGCCGAGCCCGCAGGCGCTAAGGGCGCTCGAGAGCACCAGCTGGGTCAACGTGGCCGAGACCTCCTACGGTTGGCGGTTCCAGCCTCAGAACACCACGCCCGAGACCGGGCTCGTCATCTACCCCGGCGGGCATGTCGATCCGCGCTCGTACGCGCCGCTGGCCCGCGACCTGGCCGCGCGGGGACACGTGGTGGCGGTGCTCAAGGTCCCGCTGTCGCTGGCGGTGCTCGCCCCCCGTGCCGCTGACGCGCCGCTGCATCAGGAGCGCTCCGTGGCGACCTGGGTGCTCGCCGGACATTCCTTGGGCGGTGTGATGGCCGCGCGTTATGCGAGGTCATATCCGGACTCGATCTCCGGGCTGCTCCTGCTGGCCTCCTATCCGGACGCTGCAGCGGACCTGAGCACCAGCACCATCCCCGCAACCAGCATCGTGGGCACGGCCGACGGAGTGTTGAACACAACTGCGTGGGACGCCGCGCGGCCACGATTGCCCAGGGACACCAAGATCGTCGAGATCCCCGGCGGCAACCACTCGCAGTTCGGCAGCTACGGACTCCAAGGCGGCGACAACGTCGCGACCATCTCGGCGGACCTGCAAGAGCGTGCGATCGCCGATGCGGCACAGGAACTGTTCGTGCGGGCGGCCGCGTACCGGGTGCCTTAGGGCATCAGCCTCGACCTAGGGAGCAAACGCATGCGTATTGCGATAGCAGGCGGAAACAGCTTCATCGGCCGTGCGGTGACCGGTGAGCTGCTGGGCGCCAGGCACGACGTCGTGTGGCTCTCACACCGGCTGGGGCGGGTTGCTCCTCCTAAGGCCGTGCGCGAGGTCGCGTTCGACCCGGCCCAGGACAGTGGCGCGTGGCGCGAGGAGGTCTTCTCGGCAGACGGGGTGGTGAACCTCTCGGGCTACCCCATCGCATCGCGCTGGAACGCGCACGTCAAAGAGCTTCTGCTCAGCAGCCGCATCGATACGACACGTGCGCTGGTTGGCGCCATCGCTCAGGCGCGTGCGGATGGAAGCGGGCCGCGGGTCTACGTGGGTGCGTGCGGAATCGGCATCTTTGGTGAGGGCGGCGAGGCGGTGCTGCGTGAGGACTCACCCGTGGGCGGCGACTGGCTCGCCGATCTCGCGGTGGCATGGGAGCGCGAGACTCTGCGCGCTCAGGAGAGCGGCTGCCGCGCGGTCTCGGTGCGCAACGGACTCGTGTTGGGCGACGAGGGGCTGCTCCCCAAGCTCACGCTGCCTATGAAGCTCTTCGCTGGCGGCCCCGTGGGAAACGGTCGGCAGTGGACCCCGTGGATACACGTCGATGACATCGCAGGCATCTACCGCTTCGCGCTCGAGAACAACGCGGTTCACGGGCCAGTCTCGGCATGCGCACCCGTGCCGGTCCGGATGAGCGAATTCACCAAGGCGCTGGGTCGCGCGCTGCACCGGCCGTCGTGGTTCCCGGTGCCGGGCTTAATGCTGGGAATCGTGCTGGGCGAGGTCGCCCCGTACACGCTCATGAGCCAGCGGGCTTCGAGCGAGAAGCTTCAGCGTGAAGGCTACCTCTTCCGCTTCCCCACAATCGACAAGGCATTGAGCGACCTCACCAGCAGGTGACGCGCGGCCGCATGGCGTGTGCCGCGTGCGCCCTACATCATTCTCGACGCGAGCCGTGCCAGCGCGTTTCTGAAGCGGAACAGCCGGCCGCGGTCGTGCAGATCGTCGGCGGTGACCATGTGGCAGCGCTCGAGGTCCTCCTCGAAGATGGCGTCTTGGGCACGCGCCACGCCTTCGTCGTAGAAGAAGATCATCAGCTCGTCGTGCAGAGCGAAGCTGCGGATGTCGAAGTTCGCCGTGCCCAAGGCCGCGATATGCCCGTCGATCGTGACCGCTTTAGCGTGGAAGAAACCTGCGTCGTACTGGTAGGCGCGGCCCCCCGCATGCGTGAACGTGCCCAGATACGAGAAGGCGGCCCACCACGGGAGCTTCTTGTCCGGGTGCGCGGTCATCATGAACCGCACGTCGACCGAGGCAAGCGACTGCGACACGAGCGCGTCCATGACACCCTGGTCCGGCACGAAGTAGGGTGACTGCACCCAGACCCGCGTCTGCGCAGACGAGATCGCCAGCACGAACGCGTGTCGGATTGTCTCCCACGACGACTCGGGTCCCGAGGTCGCGAGCTGCGCCCACACCATGTCGGGCGGGTCGTCGGCAGGCAACGGCGCGAAGTACGTCTCCGAGAAGAGGTCCTCGGCGGTGACCTCGTACCAGCGCTGGCAGAACAAGCGCTGCAGCTCAAGCACGAGCGGGCCGCCAAAGCGCACGTGCGTGTCGCGCCACGTCTCGAACCGGCTTCCGCCGTCGATGTACTCCTGCCCGACGTTCATGCCGCCGGTGTAGGCCACGGCGCCGTCCACGACCACGATCTTGCGGTGGTTGCGGTAGTTGATCTTGCGCCACTGCGCTGCATCCGCACGCACCTGAGCACCTGCGGCGGCGAGCTTCCTCAGCTGGCTCTTGCCGTACGGTAGCGATCCCATCCAGTCGTACAGGACGCGGACCTCGACACCCTGGGAGACCTTCTCGGCAAGCAGGGCACACAGCGCGGCGGTCAGGTCGTCGTTCTCCCAGATGAAGTATTCGAGATGGATGAACCGCTCGGCGGACTCGATGTCGAACATGAGCCGCTCGAACTTCTGAGCGCCGGAAGCCATGATCTCGAGGTGGCTGCAGGGCAGGATGCGGGTGCCGTTCTGCGTCTGGATCGAGCGCGACAGCCGCCCTGAGAGCGGGTCATCGTGCACGTGTTGCGCTGCTTGCGCTGCGTAGCGTTCGTAGGCAGGCCGGATGATGCGGTGGCCGTGCTCGGTCGCCAGAAGCTTGCGCCGGTTCCTGCGTCCCAGGTAGCGCCAGTTCCTGCCGAAGAAGAAGTACAGCACCAGACCCACGCCGGGCAGCACGATCAGTATCATCAGCCACGCTAGGGTGGTCGACGGATCGCGCTCGTCGTAGACCAGCGTCAGCATGATCAGGACCGCGACGACGTACAAGGCGGGTCCCAGAAAGCGCAGGTCGGTCATGACCGAAATGTCCATGGTGACAGTCTACCTGAGCCCCGCTGCAATGCGGTCGAGCGCGAATACGTACACAGCCCTATACTGTGTGCATGACCTTTGATGAATTGGGGCTCTCCCCCGCCATCCTCGCCGCAGTCGACGGACTGGGCTACGAGACACCAACACCGATCCAAGAGCAGTCCATCCCGCTGATTGTCGCGGGACGAGACGTCGTGGGCGCAGCCCAGACCGGCACCGGTAAGACCGCCGCATTCGCGCTTCCGCTGATGCAGCGCATCGGCGTGGGCGACGGTGTTCCGCTCGCACTGGTGATCACCCCCACCCGCGAACTCGCCGCGCAGATCGAGCGCGTCGCTTCCGAGGTAGGCAAGCACACCGGTCAGCGCGTGGCCGTGGTCGTGGGCGGCGTGAAATACCCGCCGCAGGTCGCGCGCATCAAGGCCGGCATCGACGTGCTGGTCGCGACACCGGGCCGCCTGATCGATCTCAAGGAGCGCGGCGATGTCGATCTGAGCAAGATCCAGATCCTCGTGCTCGACGAAGCGGATCGCATGGTCGACATGGGGTTTTGGCCCAGCGTCCGCCGCATCCTGAGCTTCATCCCTACCAAGCGCCAGAACCTGCTCTTCTCGGCGACGCTTACCGAGGAGATCACGCAGCTCGTAGGCCGCATGCTCACCGACCCTGCCTATGTCGAGGTCGCTCGGGCCGGCACCACCGCCGACAACGTCGAACAGGCGATCCTGCCCGTCGAACAGTCCCAGAAGCCGCACCTGCTCGCCGCGCTGATACGCGAGCGTGGCGCCGACCGCATCTTGGTCTTCACGCGCACCAAGGCCCGCGCCGACCTGGTCAAGATGATCCTGTCCAAGGACGGCTTCAAGGTGATGGTCATGCACGCCGACCGTTCCCAGAGCGAACGCGAACAAGCGCTCGAGAGGTTCCGCTCGGGCGAGATCGACGTGCTCGTCGCCACCGACATCATCGCGCGCGGCATCGATATCTCCGACATCGACCACGTGGTCAACTACGACGTGCCGGAGAACCCCGAGGACTACGTGCACCGTATCGGCCGTACCGCACGCGCAGGAGCGAGCGGCTTCGCCCTCACGCTGCTGGGTCCCGACGAGATCAGCCAGTTCCGCGAGATCGAGTACATGCTGGGTACGCTGCTGCCCATCTACGACCTGCCCGGTTTCCCCTACCGAGAAGGGCGCATCGTGCCCTTTGGGAGCCGCCCGGTCAAGAAGGTCCAGCGCAGCGTCTTCGGCGGTCGCGTCATGCGCCGCGGTCCGCGCCGCCGCTAGCGTCTGCGCGTCGTGACTCGCACGCGAGTGCGCCAGATCCCCAAGGCAGCGAACAGCGCCACAGCGGGTTCGAATGCGCGTGACCGCTTCTGCAGTGATCCCGCCGTGCCGCTTCCCGTGAGCGACTGCGCCTGAGCGCTGTCCGCAACGGGCGCCGATGTGCCGCTGGCTTCCTCCGCTGGTGCCTCGGGCGTTCCATCCAGCTCCAGGATGTGCTGGTTGCGCCAGAGCGAGCTGGCCAGTGCGCGAACCGTCCCCGCATTGGACCCCCCGCCCCCGAAGTCCGCGGCTCCGCCATCGCCGCCCTCTTCATCTCCGTCCGAGCCGTCACTGCTGCCCGCTGCCGGATCGATGATCCAGTCCACCCGGTACTGCCCTGAGCCCAACTGCGCGGCGATGTCCAGGTAGTAGGTGCCCGCGCCGTCGTCGCCCACGGTGTAGGAGACCGTGTCTCTCGAACTATCGAGGATCTCGTCGGTGTCAAAGACGCTCGAGGCCGCCGGTGAGTACAGGCTCATCTCGAACAACCCCGACCCCTGCACGGTCAACCACGCGGTCAGCGTGTCGCCGGCCTTGAGCGTCAGGCGGTACACGTCGTGTTCGTCGGTTCTCGAATCCAGGGACTCCACGATGGGTGAACGCGGAGCCGCGAGCCCCGGAATGTCGTCGTCCGAGGGCGGCTCGGCAGGCGGCGCTCCGGCGCCAAGCGCGAGGTCCGGACGCACGAGTCCGTCGCCGAACTGGTAGTCCTTGCCCACAGCGCCCAGATCCTCGGCGGTCGAGGTGAGCCTGTCCAGCGCTTCGGCGGCGGTCCAATCGGCGTGCTGGGAGCGAACGAGCGCGACCGCGCCGGACACATATGCGGTCGCCATGGACGTGCCGCTCAGCGTCTTCAGCTCGCCACGGGCGACCGGATACAGCGACATGATGCCGACGCCGGGGGCAACCACGTCCAGAGCACTCCCCCACTCCGAGAAGCTCGCCCTCAGCGCACCGGAGTCGATCGCGCCGACCGCCAGCACCGGCGCATACGCCGCCGGATACTGTATCTGCCCCGGCACCCACCCAGCCTGCGCGGCCGAGTTTCCCGAGGCGGCCACGACCACGCAGTCACGGGCGATCGCGTAGTCGCAGGCATCCTGCAGCACGGTGCTTGGCTCGGGCGTGCCCAATGCCAGGTTGATGACGTCGGCGCCATGGTCGGCTGCCCATACGATTCCCTGCGCGACCCCTTCGTCGGTCCCGTTGCCCACCGAGTCGAGCACGCGCACCGGCATGAGCGTGCACCCATCTGCCATGCCCGCCACGTCCACGCCGTTGTCGGTGTTCGCCGCGATGATGCCCGCGACGTGGGTCCCGTGCCCAAAACCGTCACGCGCGTCCGTGTCGCCGTCGATGAAATCGTAGGCGTCAGCCGTGTCGAGCCGGCCGACCAAGTCCGGGTGGTCATAGTCCACGCCACTGTCGACGATCGCCACGCTCACGGTCGCCGAGCCGCGCTGCACATCCCACGCTGCAGGCGCGCCGATACGCGAAAGACCCCATTGCAGGTAATACGCCGGGTCGTTGGGGTCCAGCAGCGCTCGCACCCGGTGCTCCGGCTCGGCGTAGCGCACGCCGTCGGCGCCCTCGAGGACCCGCGCCATCGCGTCTGCCGAGAAGCCCGCGCCGCGATCGACCACGACCACGCGGGTGCGGGACTCCTTCCGCACCACGCGCCCGCCCACGCGCTTCAACGCCCGGTCGAGCCCGTTGCGCGAAGCACCCGGGCGCAATCCAACGACCACACGTCCGGTCTGATGCGAGGTTGCAGCGATCTGCGAGGAAGAGGCTGGCGATGCCGACATGGTGACGCTGGCCGCGACGAGCACGGTCAGTACCGTCGCAATCGTTGTGCTCCACCTGCGTCTCACTGCCGCCATCCCGCCTGAATCCGGAATGGGGCTGCGCCCCCCGGTGTTTCCAGGACTACTTGACCGTCAGATACCGAGCTGCCGAGGTTCTCTCGGTGTGGGTCGTGTCTCCTGGAATGTAGGCGAGTATCTTCCACGAACCCTTGAACGGCAGGTAGGTCTTGCGGGAGTAGAGCGTGTACGTGGGGTGTGCGGTCGAAGTGTAGTTGGTCGCCATGACGGTCTTCCGCCATGTCCACGAACCGTCTTTGTTCTTGCTGTAGAAGCGGATCTTGACGTCGGTGGCACCCTTCTTGTGTTTGGGCATCAGATAGCCCGACACGGTGAAGGAGCGCTTCCCATAGACGACATCGGGCGCCTTGGGCGTCGTGATGGTGGCACGCGGGGAAACCAGCGTGGGAGCACCGTAGGTCTTGCCCATGTCATGGCTCGGCCAGACGATCGCGCGGTACTCGGTCAGGCGGGTGGGATAGACCGTGTAGGTGAGCGCACCCAGCGCATCAGCTTTGTTCTTGGGCATCCCGTAGTTGGTCGATTTCGGGTCCCGATCCATGTTCAGGTAGGTCCACGCCGAGCCCCCGTACGGACGCGACGCGATCATGATCGAGGCTTGAGGCAGCGGCACCGCGTGGTCGTCGGTCGCCAGGACTTCGATCTTGGCGCCACCGCCCCACTTCACTGTGGCGGGCATGGTCGTCGCGATGCCGGGCTCGGGCAGCTTCACTATGTCCCATGTCAGGCGGTAGGTGCCCTTGGCGGTCCCTGCCCAGTCCAAGACATCGAGCGAATAGGTGCCTGTCGTGGACGCGGGATACCAGAACTCCTCGGTGGAGGTGCCCTCGTTGGAGGACGCCTGCACGATGTAGGACAGCGGATTGGAGACCAGCAGGTTGGGGCTGCCGGGTCGCCAGAGCTGAAGGTCGAAGTCAGTGCCGGCGGTCGCGCTCATCTGCACCGAGAGCCGCTCGTTGTAGTTCAGCCTCACCGCATAGACGTCATCGTAGTCGCGCCCCGCAACGGTTCCATCGAGGTCGCCGGTGACCGGCGAGGCCGGCAGTACGACACCGGGAATATCATCGTCAGCAGCGGACAGCTGGGCGTTGACGCCCAGCTGCGCGAGAGCAGGAACCGCGAAGGCAGCGGCGACCACGGCAACGGCCATGATCAGCCAGGTTCTGCGCTTCACCCTCATGCTCGCTCCGATTGTCTACCTGACCTTCAGGTAGGTAGTGGTGCTGTACGAGTATGCGTGCTTGCCGTCATCCAGGGCCTTGGCGATCAGCTTCCACGTGCCTCTGTAGGGCAATGTGGCAGCGCTCGTGGAGTAGCGCGAGTAGGTGGGATGCGCGAGCGAATCGCCATTGGTGGTGCGGAACTTCTTGACGTACTTGTACGAGCCGTTGGACAACCTGCGGTACGCGTAGACGTAGACGGTGTGGTTGCCCGCGAGATGGCGCGGGTTCATGTACCCGGAGATCTTGAACTTCCGGTTCAGATACACGGACTTCGGCGCTGCGGGCCGGGTCAGGACGATGCGGACCTTGATCTGCTTCTCCACAGACTGCACGAACGAGAGCCCTGGCTGGTTGACCAGAGCGATTGTCTTGTAAAATGTCCAACCCGTCGGCTTGATGGTGAACGAGTAGGCGCCGCCGGTCGTGGTCTCGGTCGAGGCGACCTTCTTGTAGTCGTCTGTGAGATAGGACCACGCGTACAGTTCAACGGGCTGACCCGCGAGACCGGCCCCGTCGGTGGACAACACCGATCCGGTGAACTTGGTCGACTGGCCGTACCTGATGTAGTGCGACGGCGAGATGCTGACCGAGGGCTTGGCCCCGACGGCCCAGTCGAGCGTGTAGGCGCCGGTTCCGTAGTAGGTGTAGACCTCAAGGAAGTACGTGCCATCGTCCGGAGCGACAAAACCGAAGTCCCCGGTATCCGATGCACTCAGAAACGAGGGGTAGAACATGTCGACCGTCTCGGCGACCACAGGAGCATCCGGGTCGTTTACGGTGGTGGCGTCCGGCGAGTACAGAGCGAGAACGAACTGGGCGGCTGCGGGGCCCATGAGCCTCGCAGTCAGCGTCTGGCCCTTCTCGAGATAGACCGAGAAGACGTCGCCATCGTTGTAGTTCACACCGTCGTTAGGTGCGTAGTCCAGCGATCCCGCAACCGGCGAACTCGGAAGAGGTACCGCACCCGAGATGTCGTCATCGGACGGGACGGACGCCGCAGTGGCGCCACCGGCCAGCAGACCCTGCGCGCCTGCAGTGGCAGGCATCGTCAAGGCGGTGGCAAGAAGGGCGACCAGAGCGATCCGAGTCATCATGCGGGCCGAGAACTGCATCAACTACACCATCCCATCAACAGGCGGAAGAACGTGGTCTTCCCTGATTCTATCGGAATCATATCGCTCACACCTTAGCTCGGATTGTGACAGCGCGCACAGTAGGATGCGCACTCCGTGCCAGACCTACTGAGTCTCGAGCACCGGTGCACCCACACCCAACACGACCCGAGCCGTGGCCAGACCCTCCGAATCGCTCGCCGCGTCCACGGCGACCTCACATTCGGCGTTGCCCTTTCGGAAGGTGAGCACGCGCCCACGGCCGCCGGAATCGCCGTTCCCGTAGTCGCGCTCGCCAACGAGCGTCCACTGCCTCGACGCATAGACGTCGCGGTACCACTTCAGCACGGCGTCGGGTGTCGATTCGATGCGCACGACGTAGTCCCACGCGACGTCTCCCTGGGCCTTCGCCCGCGTGAACTCGCCCGCCGGCACCGGAACCTCAAGGGGGAAGCTGGAGGCGATCTGGCTGCGTTTGGCGTCCGGCGTCAGCGCTTCGATCGCCGGAGCGGCAGGCGCTCCCTGCGCAGCGAGACTCGCTGTGGGAGGAGCGGCCTGCGAACAACCCAGCAGCCCCAGCGGGACGCACGCGACTGCCGCGGCCGCAAGCCAGAATGCCGTTCCCTTCAAAGCTTCCTCCTACTTCACCGTCACGTAGCGTGGATATGAGTTGGTCGCAACGTGCGTGGTATTGCCTGTCACGCTGGCCACAAGCTTCCACTTGCCGCTATAGGGCAGCGACATCTTCCTCTTGTACTTCGTGGTGTAGGGCGAGGCGTAGTAGTTCAGCGCGTAGTAGGTCCTGCGCTTCACCCACTTCTTGTTCTCGTACCGGTAACAGCTGATCTTCACGGAGTGCAGCCCAGTGGTGTGCTTGGGCCGCAGGTAGCCGTAGGACGTCCACGAGCGGTTGCGGTACGCGGTCCGGGGAACCGTCGGTCGCGTCAGGTACGCGCGCGGTGTGATGATCTTGGCGACGCTCTCCGAGTACGGGTACGGATCGCTCGCCGCGATCGAGTCTCCCGAGAACTGCGCGACGTACCACGTCTTGCGCTTGGGATTGACCGAGGTCTGCCAGTGCCCTGTCAAATCGGTGTAGCTGGCGGAGACGATTGACCAGTGTGGGTCGCTGCTCGTGTAATCGGTAGACGCCCACACATGCACGATCCGGTGGGCCAGCCCCACTCCCGTGGAACTGGACAGATTGCCCGACACGGTCGCCGAGCCGCTCCACGCACACGTGCTGGGACCGGAAATCGATAACTTGCTGGCGTTGCCGGTCTTGTAGGTGAGCGTGTACTGCCCGCCACCCACGTACGCCTTGGCATCCAGGTAGTACGTCCCGGCCTCCATTGCCGAGAAGGACAGCTCCTCGGGGATGCCCATATCATTGCCGGACCACGCCACGAGCCCCGTCATCGAGTTGACCGACTCGGCCTCAGGCGAGTACAGCAGCAGGTCGAAGTCCGAGTGGTCCACGCTGGTCAGACCAACCGTGATGCCCTGCCCGGCTTCGAGGTGCACCGCGTACACATCGTCGAAGTCACCGGCCCGGTCGAGCGTGCCCGTGAGCACAGTGCTGGCCGCCGCGGTGCCGGGGATCTCATCATCTGGGTCGGGGGTGTACTCGGTCCCGTACGCGAGAGAATAGGCGCCCGAGCCGGTGATCGCCCGGACTCGCACGAAGACACTGCCACTTGCGGCGGGCAGATACGTCGCCACACCGCCGACACTCGAGGCCACCGGGGTCGCCTCGGTTGAAGTCGCCGTGCGGCTGAACAACTCGAGCCGGAAGTCCGTGCCCGGATCCGCTGTCAGCGTGCAGGTGAGAGCCGAGCCAGCCAGCACGTGCACCTCATAGACGTCGTCGGCATCGGAGACCGAGTCCAACGTGCCGTCGACCGAACTCGCGACCATCGCCGCCAGAGGAAGCCCGGGAATGTCCTTGTCCACATCGGCCGGCGTGATGGGGGCTATCGGCTTGACCATCTCGTCTGCCCGAACCATGCCCATGCCGAAGAACTGATCTCGACCCGCGTCGCCCAGGTCCTGCGCGCGCTGCATGAGCACCTGCTCGACCACGTCGCGGGAAAGCGTCGGGTTCAGCTCACGCGTCAGGGCGAGCACCCCGGCGACGTGCGGTGACGCCATCGAGGTGCCGTTCCACGGCATATACTGGCCCGTGGCCAGAGGGTTGCTCGGATTGAAGATGGACGAGTTGATGGCCACGCCCGGTGCCGCGATGTCCAGCTCGTAGCCCAGGTTCGAGAAGACGGCACGCCTGAACGGAGGCGCCGAGATCGTCTGCTCGATTGCTCCTACCGAGATGACCCCAGGGAACACCGCAGGGTAGCCCACGCGGTTCGCGTTCTCATTACCAGCCGCTGCCACGATCAGACAGCCCTTGGCACGCGCGTAGGCGCACGCCTCTTCAAGCGCGGGGCTGTACTCGAACGAGGTGATCGACATGTTGATGACGTCGGCGCCGTTGTCCGCTGCCCAGTAGAGCCCCTCGGCGAGACTCGAATCGGTGCCCGCCCCATCAGAGTCCAGCACCTTGCCCGCCATCAGCGTGGCGTGGGGCGCGATGCCGGTGATGCCTACGCCGTTGTTCATCGTGGCCGCGATGATGCCCGCCACGTGCGTCCCGTGACCGAAGTCATCCCGCCAGCTAGCGCCCGGGTCGATGGTGTTGGTCCCGATGATCGTGCGGCCAGCGAACTCGTGGTGCGTGTCCATGATCCCGGTATCCAGCACCGCGACTTTCACGCCGTCACCCAGCGCGAAGTCCCACGCCGCGGGGAATCCGATCGCCTTCAGGTTCCACTGATCGCTCTGGTAGTCGGAGTCTGTGGGAGGCAGGACCTCGGCGGCCCACACGACCCGCTCGGGCTGCGCGTAGCGCACGCCGCGCGTGCCCGCGATCTGCTGGGCGAACTGCTCTGCCGAGACGCCCGCGGGCGGCTCGACGACAGCGAATCCGCCGCGCGCGACGGTGCTCACGGTCTCGCCGCCCAGCTGTTCGGCAGCGGAGAGCGCGCTCGCGCTCATACCGCGCCTGAGTCCCACGACCACGCGGCCGGTCTGCTCGGCCGAGAACCGTTTGGCCAGCGAACCCGGGGAAGCCGAGAACAGTGGCGTGGGGGCTGCGCCCGCGACACCGGCCGACATGACCGCGACGACGATGGCCGTCGCGAGGAAGGTACGGGCAGACTTCAAGATCATCGATGGCAGCATACTAGTCCTCATTGCGAGCCGGGCGATGCCCTAATCCTGAACCCGTCCCGCAGGCGTGTCCAGCCTGCGAGGTGAGAGGGCATACTTCTGCGTATGGAACACAAACCCACACCATCTGGGCTTGCAGACTCACTCCTCAGCGAGCTGCGTGCCCACGCGAACCCCGACAACGTCGCCGGCATGGCGCGTTTCGGCATCACGACAACGGGCACGCTGGGCGTGGGCATGTCGGACGTGCGAACGCTGGCTCGCGATGCGAAGCACGCGCTTCGTGCGGATCCGGCTGCGCGACACGAACTCGCGGCGCTTCTGTGGCGCAGCGGCGTGCACGAGGCGCGCATCATGGCCACGCTGGTCGATGTCGCGACACTCGTGGACGAGGCGCAGATGGAGTCCTGGGTGGCGGATCTCGACAGCTGGGACGTGTGTGACACGCTGTGCAACAACCTGTTTCGGCTGGCGGCACCCGCGTGGGAGAAGGCAGCGCAGTGGGCCGGGCGTGAGCCCGAGTACATCAAGCGCGCGGGATTCGTGCTGGGCGCCACGCTTGCCGTCCACGACAAGGCTGCGTCTGACGAGCGGTTCGCGTCTGTCCTGAGCAGGGTGGAGCGCGAGGCGACCGACGAGCGCAACGCCGTCAAGAAGGGTGCGAACTGGGCGCTCCGGCAGGTTGGGAAGCGTTCGGCGAGCCTCAATGCACTCGCAATCGCCTCGGCCGAGAGGATCCTTGCCGAGAACCCGGCCTCTCCGTCGGCACGATGGATCGCCCGAGATGCGCTGCGCGAGCTGCGCGGTGAACCGGTGCGAAAGCGGCTGGGGCTGACCTGAGTTCGGGCGGCTAGCGGCGCAACGCTGCCGAGATGCGCGCGGGCTGCGCGAGCATGGCCAGCGCGTCGAGCACAGACGTGGTCACCACGTCGGCCGCGATGACGGCGGCGACATTGGCCCCTTCCCCGCCGATTACCGCTATGCCCAACGCGGCCTCACCCAACATATCCACGTCGTTGGCGCCGTTGCCGATCGCGACAACGCCCTGCACGCCCAGTTCGCGGATGAACGCGAGCTTTTGCGCGCCTTCAGCTCCCGGAGAGATCACGTGGATGTCGATGCCCAACAGCTCCCTGAGGCGCGAGGCCGTGCCATGCGTATCGGCGGTGATCGCCACGACGTGCAGCACGGCACCCAGCGCTTCAACCGCCTCGGCCACGCCTTGGATGAGCCCCCCGCCGACGGCGATGGTGCCGTTCACGTCGAGCACCAGGTGCTCGAGGGCGAACGGGCCGACTCCCGGAACATCGATTTCGATCATTGGAAGGCTCCTACTCGTAGTGAAGCGCGGCCACTATATCGAGCTTGGCGGCCGAGCGGGACGGGATGACAGCGGCAAGAAGCGAGAATCCGAAGCCCGCGATCACGGCGGCAATCACTCCGCCCGTGGGGAAGTAGAACGGGATCTTCCAGCCCACATTGTTGGTCGCCGCCACCATCGCATAGCTCAGGACGATGCCCGAGATCACGCCAAAGGTCACGCCCACGCTGGCGAGGAAGAGCGCCTCGGCCATCACCATGCGGCGCACCTGGCGGCGGGTGGAGCCCAGGGCCCTGAGCATCCCGATCTCCCGGGTCCGTGCGATGACGCTCATCGCGAGGTTGTTGAGCAGCGCCAGCAGGGTTGGGATGGCGAGCACGACCACCAGGCCGTACATGCCGATCATCACCTGCGACATGGTGACCTTCTGCGTCTCCTTGAACGATGTCGTGTCATAGAGCGTGAGCTGCGGGTAGTCCGCCACCAGTGTCGCGAGCTGCCGCTTGACCTGCGGCGCATCGGCTCCCGGAGAGAGATTGGCGAGCACCAGAGCGTTCGATTCGGTGCCGAAGTCCTCCTTCAGGCGCTCTTGGGAGATGTAGACGGTCGCCAGCTTGGCGTTGAGGTAGTCAGAGCCGATCGCGATGATGCTGAAGGTCTTCTCGCCGTTGACGGTGGTCACCTTGACGCGCTGTCCCACCTTCAGGCCGTTCTGGGCCGCGAACAGGCCGTTGGCTATCAGCCCTCGTCCGTGAGCGAGTTTGCCGATGTCGGATGTCTGGCCATCTCCCGAGAACTCGAAGGTAGCGACCTTGGGGTATTCCACCGGGTCGAGACCGATCACCTGGGCCGGCGAGCCGTCGACCTGCGTCTTGGCGATGCGCAGCGTTGCAACCGCATTGACCCCCGGCGTGTTGCGGATGTCGGTCACGAGCTCGTTGCTCGCCCCAACATTGCCGCCTGCCAGCAGGAGGTTGGTGGGCAACATGATGAAGTCAGCACCTGCCACGGACTTGTCGACGTAGTCCAAGAAGCCACCTACGATCGACGACATGACACCCAGAAGCGAGATGATGATCGCAAGCGAGATCATGACCGCGGCGGCGGTCGTCGCGGCGCGCGAGGGCTGGCGCTGCATGTTGGAACGCGCGATCTCACCTTCCGAGCGGAACACCGCGTCGATAAGCCACGCGAAGGCGTTGCTGATGGGTCCAACGAGTTCCGGTGCGACCAGCACGAGCCCCACGAGCACCCCGACCGAGCCCAATCCGAGCGCGCTGGCGTTGCCAGAGACAAGCCCCATCGCCGAGAAGACCAAGATCCCCACGCCGATCCACGCACGTCGTCCACGCTGGCGATCCTCTACTTCACCGACCTGGGGCCGCAGGGCCTCGAGCGGCGTGATGCGGGATGCCGCCAACGCCGGCGAGAGAGCGCCAAGCACGGTGACCCCGATGCCCATCACGATTGCGAGCGTCAACGACGAGAGCTGGAACTGCGGGGCGCCCACGGTCATATTGACGAGCCGCTTGTACAGCGGGTTCAACGCTGCGATCAGTCCCATCGCCATCCCGGCGCCCGCGAGCAGCCCGAGTGCCGTGCCCAGGATTCCCTGCAACAGCGACTCGACGAGGAAGATTCCTAGGATGGTGCGACGGCGCGCACCCACGGCCCTGAGCATCCCGATATCGTGGCGGCGCTCGGCCACCACGGTCCTGAACGTGTTCAGGATGATGAAACCGCCCATGGCCAGGGCGAACACCCCAAACATGTTGAAGATGAACTCTGCCATCTTGAGCGACGAGAGCAGTTCGCTTCCGGGCGCGATGCCACCTACGTTGTAGTCAGAGCCCAGCTCACGGCGTACCCGCGCCTCCACCAATGTCCGGTCGACGCCGTTGACGAACGTCGCGTCGACCTCGCTTGCCCGGTTGCCCTCACCAAAGAGCTGCTGAGCGTCGGCCAGCGTCAGGAAGGCCTCCTGCGTGCCCGGAGGCGATGCCGAACCCAGGATCCCGATCACCCGATAGCGCTTGGTGCCGTTGATCGACGGGATGTCGAAATAGCCACCCACCCGCAGGTTCGCCTGGGTGGCCAGACTCTTGCCCAGCAAGACGACGCCTCTGTCTCCCGGTGAGAGCATCACGCCTTGGCCAACGGCGTAGTGCCGGACCTTCTCGGCGGTCCGGGGTTCGATGCCGGCGACCTGGATCGAGCTCACCGGTGAGGTCTTGGGCATGCCCACCGGGCGCAGCAGCACAGGGGTGGCCGCTTTGACGCCCTCGACGCCCGCGACCTGCTCTGCGATCGACGAGTCGAAGGTCGAACCGCTGGCGTTGGTGACGCTCAGGTCGACCTGACCCGCGCTGGCGAACAGCACCTTGGTGAAGGTCTCGGACATCGTGGGGATCAGCGCGCCCATCCCAAAGAGGACCGAGACGCCGAACACGACCGCCAGCGTGGTCAGCGCCGTGCGGAGCTTGCGGCCCCACAGGTAGCGCCACGCAAGGGTCACCGCGATGTTCACAACAGTCCGACCTTCTCCACCGCTTTGCGCGCGTCTTCCGCGCCGTTGATCTTGGCGTCATCGACGATGCGGCCGTCTTGCATGAACACGATGCGGTGCGCATGTGCGGCAAGACGTATGTCGTGGGTGACCATGAGGATCGCTCGGCCCCAATCCTCGGACGCCTGCTTGAGCAGCGCGGCGATCTCGTCACTGGAGCGGCTGTCGAGGTTACCTGTAGGTTCATCGGCGAGCAGGAGCGCCGGATTGGTCACCAGGGCACGCGCGACTGCGACACGCTGCTGCTGTCCGCCGGAGAGCTGGTCGGGCCGGTTGCGCATGCGGTCCTCGAGGCCCACCTTGCGCAGCCACTCCTCGGCTCTAGTGCGGGCCTCGGCGGCCGATACACCGTCGAGCGTGAGCGGCAGCGCGGCGTTCTCGGTGGCGTTGAGCACCGGGATGAGGTTGAAGAACTGGAACACGAAGCCGAAGCGGCGACGGCGCAACATAGTGAGCTGGTCATCGTTCATGTCTGCGACCGGTTCGCCATCGATTTCGATGGTGCCTTCGCTGGGGGTGTCCAGACCGCCCAGAAGGTTCAGCAGCGTGGACTTGCCACAGCCCGACGGTCCCATCACGGCTACGAACTCACCGGGTTGCACCGCCAGATCGACGTGATCGAGCGCTGTGACCGTGGTCGTACCCGTTCCGTACACCTTCGTAAGGCCGCGCGCCTCGACGATCGCCATGGGCTGCTCTCCTGATCATGGTGTCCACTGAAATGATACTGCGGCAGTTCCCCCCACGCACGCGGCTCACCAGAGCCGGTACTCCCCATCACGTTGTTCCACAACAAGTGGTACGCCGAACAGCTCACTCAGCCGCCCGTCGGTGAGCAACTCTTCTTTGGCGCCGTCTGCGACGATGGCCGCATCGCGCAAGAGCACGACGCGGTCGATGGCGTTCACTACGTCTTCGATGTGGTGGGTCACCAGCACCAGCGTGCGACCGCCGTCTGCGAGCCGCCGCATCAGTTCACGCAGGTGCCAGGCGGCCGTGGGATCGAGCCCGGCGCACGGTTCGTCGAGCACGAGCACGGCTGGTTCGAGCACCAGCGCGCGGGCCACGAGCGCACGCCGGGCCTCACCGGTCGAAAGCGTCATCATGTCGCGGTCGGTGAGCTCGGCCACACCCACCTCGGCCATGGCCTTGGCTGCGGCCGCGATATCTGCCGAGGAGACCCGGGACCGCATGTGCGGCGGCACGCCCAACGAGCCGAACCTCCCGCCCAGCACCACCTCGGCCACGCTCAGGTGTGCGCGCACCGTCTCCTGCCAACCGCTGGAGACAACCCCCAATAGCCTGCGCGCCTCGGCCAGTTCGATGCGGGGCTGACCGCGGAAGAGTACCGGATACGGGTCGGCCCACAGCGGCATCACATCACGCGTGAGCAGGCCGATGAGTGTGGACTTGCCCGCGCCGTTGGGTCCCAGGATCGCGAGGTGCTCGCCCTCGCGAATCACGAAGTCATCGACGTGCAGGATGGTGCGTCCTTCTCGGACGACAGACGCGTTTCGGACGCTCAGCAGTTCTGCAGAACCCACCCGGCCGGCTCCCCTCGGTTGTTGGATCGCGCGCGGTCGTGCCACTGGTCGGCAGGCCGGTTCGCGCTGCGACCAGAGTAGCGCACGAGCGCCCCGCAGGGAGCGAGGCGCTCGCGTGATGTCGGATTGCCGTGCCTTAGTTGTGCGAGTGCCGGATGAACGGCATGGCGTCTCGGCCCACGTCGCGCAGCACGTGGAAGCGCGCGACCGGATCGAGCGACGCGAGCTGCTCGCGCACGCTTTCCTCGGCGTCGTTGATGCGCACTCCGCGGCGCTGCATGAAGCCGCCGCCCAGCAGACCCGTGCCGGCGATCAGCAGGCTCACGGGCAACAGCAACGACAGCACGCCCCTACGGCCGCGCAGCCACTGTGTCACGCCCAATGCGATTCCGCTGCTCACGAGCGACCAGCCCACAGCCGTGGTCAACAGATCTTCGTCGACATTCTCGGCGAAGCGTTCCCGTATCTCATCGGCGCGCTGCATGAGCGCTTCGCGCCGTGCTATCAGCTCATCACGTGTCACGTCGAAACTCTCTCTGGATAGCATCTCAGCTCACCTCCTCTTGGTAGGTTCTTTCCCGCCTTGGCTCACCCTGTCCCATTGTGCGGGAATCGGTTTGCCGCCGGCCCGTGTCGGCCCGACCGGAAATACGACAGAATACCTCTTGACCCTAACGTTACGTGAGGGTCTAGGGTGACTGCAGGAGGTGAACGCGATGAAGCACACGGTTGGCGATGTTGCTCGGCTCGCGCACGTCAGTGTCCGGACACTGCACCACTACGACGAGATCGGGCTGCTGAAGCCCTCGGCACACTCCGAGGCGGGTTACCGGCTCTACACGACAGAGGACCTCGAACAGCTGCAGCAGGTCCTGTTCTACAAGGAGCTGGGTTTCACGCTCGAGGAGATCCGCGAGTTGATGTCCGACCCCGCGTTCGACCGCCGAGAAGCGCTTTCCACGCAACGCGAGATGATCGCCGAGCAGGCGCTTCGCCTCGATGCCCTTCTGGGGCTGATCGACAAGACACTGACCTCATTGGGAGGAGGAATACAGATGACCAAGGAAGAGATGTTCGAGGTCTTTGGTGACTTCGACCCCGCCGAGCACGAGGACGAGGTCAAAGAGCGCTGGGGCAACACCGAGGCCTACAAGGTGTCCGCGCGCCGGACGTCCAAGTACACCAAGGACGACTGGGCACGTCACAAGGCGGAGGCCGATGACATCAACGCCGGAATCGTCGCGCTGATGGACGAAGGCGTGCCAGCAGATGACCCGCGCGCGATGGATGCGGTCGACCGTCACCGGTTGCTGATCGACACCTGGTTCTACCCGTGCTCGCACGAGATGCATGTGGGACTGGCCGAGATGTACATCGCCGACCCGCGTTTCAAGGCGAACTACGAGAAGATCCGCACCGGGATGGCTCAGTACGTTCACGACGCCATACTCGCCTGCGCGAAGCGTGCCGCGGGGTAGGTGACCGGCGGCGTTGGGTTCAAGACCGGCGGACTACCGCCTTAGTCCCACTCTCGGGGCACCGGCGCAGTGCGCCCGGTAGGCGGTCCGCCGGTCGACACCCATATCTCGATCCTCGTGCCGCGCTCCTCGGATGCATAGGGCGCCGGATACTGGAAGAAGACCTTGCCCGGTCCGGGCCCGCTCGAGGTGGCTCCGTACTTCACCTTGACCTTGTAACCGGCGCTTTCCAGCTTCTTGCGCGCCTTCTTCTCGGAGAGCGCCTCGACCATGGGCACAATGTGGCCCGGGTACTGAGTCGAGTAGGTGCGCGGCTCAGGCTGAGAGGTGTCGCGCGGCTCCCACGCGCTCCAAGCGGTGGTGCTGAAGGTCTCAGTCTGCTCCAGCGCGCCGGCCGAACCGACTCGCGGGGAGGTGTTGAGCTGGCGTGCCACGCCCAGATCGACGCTCGACCCGCGAAGCACGCGGCGCCCCGTTGGTGGCATCTGCTGTGCGATCTCGCCCAACCCGTAGCGCGACGAGCGGACGGTGGCGAGCTTGCCCACCTTCAGGTCGGTTGCCGTGAGCCTGATGGTCGCCTCGCCGGTGTCCAACCCCACCACGGGCGGGACGATCACGGTGTAGGTCAGGATCCACCAGATGATTGCCGCGAGGATGACGGCAAGTCCGAGCAACGCGGCCAGCTCCGCACGACGGCGCTTGCGAAGGCTCTCGTCGTCGAGATCCTCGCGCTCGTCGACCGCGTCCGCGGACTCATAGCCGATGATGGTCTCTTCTGCTGACACTACTGCTTGTCCCCCACCGTTCAACCGTAGTGACGCCCGAGCCCCCGCTCGTCTCACTCGTTCAGCATACGCTCTATACCCCGCGGGTATCCAGCGGCAAATCGGGCTCTCAGGGCTATACTATCGGCGCAAAACGCCAGACACCTTAAGGATACCCATGAGCCTGACCTCCCTAGACCGTTTCCTGGCCGCGTACCCGGCATATTCCGACACCACCGCCCTCGACGACCTGCGCGCGCGCGACTACGCGCGGCTGGACGCCTCGGGCCACACATACCTCGACTACACCGGCGGCGGCCTCTACGCGCAGTCGCAGCTCGATGCGCACCACGAGCTGCTCTCGGGCGCCGTCCTGGGCAACCCGCATTCCGAGAACCCCACCTCGCTTGCTGCCACGGCGCTGGTCGAGGAGGCCCGCGGCGCGGTGCTCGACTTCTTCAACGCCGATCCGGTTGAATACGACGTCATCTTCACCGCCAACGCGAGTGGCGCGCTCAAGCTCGTGGGCGAGTCCTACCCGTTCGGGCCGGACGGCTGCTACCTGCTGTCGTACGACAACCACAACTCGGTCAACGGTATCCGCGAGTTCGCGCGGGCCGCTGGCGCGACGGTCACCTACATCCCCGTGCGCAACCCCGATCTGCGCCTCGATGCTGAGCTGATGGAGCGTGGCTTGGAGTGCGACACCACGGCTGGCGGACACCTGTTCGCCTACCCCGCTCAGTCGAACTTCAGCGGCGTGCAGCACCCGCTCGAGTGGATCGAGCTGGCTCAGTCGCGCGGGTGGGACGTGGTGCTCGACACCGCGGCGTTCGCGCCCACCAACCGCCTCGACCTCAGTGCCATCCACCCCGACTTCGTCCCGCTGTCGTTTTACAAGATGTTCGGCTACCCCACCGGCACCGGCGCGCTCATCGCCCGCAAAGACGCGCTCGCGAAATTGCGCCGCCCGTGGTTCGCTGGCGGCACCATCACGCTCGCCTCGGTCTACGAAGGCTGGCATCACCTTGCCCCCGGCCACACCGGCTTCGAGGACGGAACTGTGGATTACCTGGGACTGCCGGCGGTCACCATCGGCATCAACCACCTGCGCGCTGCTGGAATCGAGCGCGTCCACGAGCGCGTCTCGGCGCTGGCCGGCTGGCTGCTTTCCGAGATGTGCGCGATGCGCCACACCAACGGCGCGCCGATGTTCAAGATCTTCGGTCCCGAGACCATGGACCGCCGAGGATCGACCATCGCCTTCTATCTGCTCGACCCTTCGGGCCACCCCTACGACGTCTACGAGTTCGAGGCCAAGGCTGGCGCCGAGAGGATCTCGGTGCGTACGGGGTGCTTCTGCAACCCCGGCGACGGCGAGATCGCCCATGAGGTGAACCGTGCCGAGATCGCGGAGTGCTTCGACGAGCCCGAGGTGCCGGTCACCCTCCAGCAGTGCCAACGACTGATCGAGGACCACACCGGTAAGGTCCCCAATACCATTCGCGTGTCACTTGGCATCGCGAGCAACTTCGCGGATGCCGAGCGGTTCCTGACGTTCGCGGCAGGGTGGCGGGATAGGGTACGGTAGGGACTCGATCGTCCCGATGGGAGCAGGTGTTATGCGTCGAATCCTCATGGCAGTGTGCGTCGCGTGTCTTGCGGTAGCAATCAGCCCAACTCACGCATTCGCGTGGCAGAACGGCGATACCCGCGATGGATTTGGCACCCATGACTGGATCCTCTATAAGGCGATGGAACTCGCGGGCGCGGACGCAGACTGGGTCGATGAGACAGAAGCCCTCCTCGCGACCGACGACCCTGACAACTGGCGTGACGACAACCCGTCCAACTCACTCGAGTACCGAGCCGAGCTGCAGCGGCACGTCTTCTACGCCGGCTCGGCGAACCAGGGCGCCCCACACGCAGTCGCGGAACACTACTCCTTGATGCTGCAAGCTCTCTCAGCCAAGGACCCCAAGACCGCCAGCCGCGAGCTGGGATATCTGTCGCACTACTACTCAGACATCCTCGTTCCGTTCCACACGTTCAACTACGGCATCGGGTCGAATGAAGAGGGGCAGGACCACGTCAACTACGAGTCGGCAGTCGAGGCTGTGACGCGGACGCCGGATTCACATTCGGATTGGATCACTCCGCTCGCGCCGCGACCGGTGACCGACGTTCGGGCGCGCACGATCGAGGCGGCGACCTTCTCGGCAGGCAAGATGCTGGGGCTCATCACGGAGTACGGCAGCTTCGCGTACTACGACCCTGAGAGTGACCCGCAGACCCAGCTGCTCCTCAACCGGGCCGCCAATGATCTGGCGGACGTGATCCGAGCGGCCAAGACCCGCACGGGACAGCCGCGCCCGATCGCGCAGATCGTGACCTGGACCGACTACGAGTACCCGGCGCTGGGCCGGTCTACGCGGGTCGGGGCGAAGGTCACCGACGACCGCGGGCATGTGGTTCGCGGCGTACAGGTGGACTTCGATTTCCGAGTAGCCCAGCCCAGTTCCTACCGGCGCTACACCGAGGCGGACGGCATCGCGCGCCAGACCCACGGGGTCGTGGTCGGTGCGCTGGATGTTCCCTTCGACGTCGTGGTAACCGCGACGAGCGCCGGTACCACGCTCACCCGCACCGTGCGGCTTACGCCGAAGGAGATCATCGGGAAGGGCTCCTTGGGAATCCGTACCTACACCAAGTACGATTCGACGCCCGCGCAGGGAACTACCGTCACCGTGCTGACGCACGTCCAAGACGATAGCGGGCAGCCAATCAGAAACATCAAGGTCGTGTTCACGTTCAAGCACAAGACGCGCTGGGTGAAGAGCACGGTGTACACGAACTCGAGTGGTAACGCCTGGCTCAAGCGCAACATCGGAAGCTCGACGGCGGGGTACCGGGTATACGTGAGAGCCGACGCCTACGGCGGCACCGAGCCCCAGAACACCTACGACGGGATTCGCACCTCTACGTCCTCTTTCGTCCCGCGTAGCTCGGTCGCATCACTGAGAACGTACCTCCTGACGCGGCCAACGCCGTCTCAGTCGACAACCGTCACGGTCAAAGCGAGGTGTCTGGACGACCATGGCGCACCGATCGTAGGCCGCCTCGTGAAGTTTGGCTGGAAGTTCAAGTCGGGAACGAGCTACACCTACGCGCGGACCAACACGAACGGAAACGCCTACACGGTCCGCAACATTGGGAAGTCGACGAGCGGCTACAAGGTGTATGTCACGGCCTACGTCAGCTCTGGCGGCAAGGTGAAGAAGTCGGCTGTGTCATTCACGCCGATGCCGCCTCTTCAGGTGATCCGCTAGTCGCCGTCTCTGGGACTGTTGTGGATCTGGAGGTTGCCTTTGCTGACGGTGTAGCCAGCATCGTTGGCGTCGAACTTCCATCCTGGCTCGCCCAGGTCCAGCCCGGTCGCCGAGGTCCACAGGTACCCATTGACGTCGAGTGTCACCCGGAAGCTCGTGTCGTTGTAGACCTCGCATGCCACCACGGGCCATGTTCCCTCGAACCACCAGTTCTTGGTCTCGACCCAGCCGCTCGGCGGCTCATAGCCCGTGGTACCCGGGACCCCGAACCCCTCTGAGGCGTGGAACTTCCACTCCGAGCCTCCCGGAGCGAACGTGCAGGTACCGGTCACCCGGTCCACCTGCTGAGCCACTGCCACTGTTGCGACAAGAGACAACGCAACCAGCAGACCGAAGAAGATGATGGTTCTTCTCATCCGAAACGCCCCCTCTGGCGAAGTGATCCGCGCCCGTCCCCACAAGCGCGATCGCTCGAGCCCGGGCGTACCACTGTCCGACCCGCTGGCCCGACAGATGAGAGTCTATTCCACGCTCGGTCGCAGAATTCGTCTGGAGAACGCGATTCATCCTATTGCAGGAGCAGAACCAGCCCTGGGTATGAGCGCCGCTCCGACTACCCGGCTGCCGAAGGCGGTCGGGTGTCAGCGTGTGAGGAATCCCACGGCGGCAGCGACGTACTCGGCGAATCGCGCCTCAAGCTGGGGCGAGAGCCCGGGTTCGTCGGCAAGCTCGGCGGGCTCGATGCCCAGAATCGTGATGGGCGGCAGCGTGTCGCGCAGAGACGCGGCGAACTCGAGCACCTTCATCAGGTCGCCCTCGTGGGTGCTGAGACCCGCGAGTTGCTTGCGCGTCGCGACCTGCTCGGGCGTGAAGAACGCGAACTCACTTGGGGCGAGCCCCATGCGCGCGGAGTCGACGATGAGCACAGCCTCGGACTCCGCATCGAGGTAGTGCACCAGATCGAGCAGGTTGCCGCCCAAGTCGACGGCGCGAAAGTCGCGGTCGAGGCCTGCCTCACCGATGTGCTCGGCGATGCGCAAGCCCACCGAGTCGTCGCGGCCGTAGTAGTTCCCTATACCGATGAGATAGCGCACGCGTCAGCCGACGAACTCGACGTCCAGGTAGTGGGTCGAGCACGAGATGCACGGGTCGTAGGCACGGACCAGCATCTCGAAAGCAAGCTGCATCTCTTCTTCGGTCTTGTCCTGGGCCATGAGCCACGGGAGAAGCGCGTCGAAGTCGGCCTGGATGTTGGCGTGGTTCTGGCCGGTGGGGATGATGCAGTTGGCCTCGGTGCAGAAGCCCTCGTCGTCGTAGGTGTACTCGTGGAAGAGGATCCCGCGCGGGACCTCGACAGCCGAGGCGCCCGTGGCGTAGCGCGTGGGCTGTACCAGCGGCTCCTGGGTCACGCCCTCTGCGATGAGCTCGTCGAACAGGCGCAACCCCTCGTAGGCGGAGTGCACGATCTCGACGACCTGGGCCACCGAGTTGAAGTACGGATTGGTGCACGGCGCACTCATGCCCAGTGACTCGGCGAACTTCTTGGCCTCCGGGTGCAGCGCGTCGTAGTTCACGTTGAAGCGCGCGAGCGCGCCGGCGGCGTAGCTGTCCAAGCGGTTCTTGGTGTACTTCGCCGTGGAGAGCGGTGAGACGTATTCGTTGGTGCAGCTGCGGTAGTCGGCTACCTCGTAGCGGGCACGGCTGCCGTCCGAGAGAATCGTCTGCACGTAGCCGTCGTACAGGCCGTACTCACTGTCCGAGGAGACCGCCATGTACTCGGTGGGGCGATCGAACGCCGGGATGACCGGCGCGAGCGCGGTGATGGTCTCAAGCGTGGCCAGCAGGTCCGGCACCGCTGCGGCGAGCTTGTCGCGCATCGCAGTGAGCTCCGCGACGGTGGGGACCTTCGAGAATCCGCCGGGCAGCACGGTCGTGGGGTGCGTGGTACGACCACCGATCAGCGAGCCCCACTCGTGCGCGAGGCGCTTGAGGCGCAGAGCGCGCGCGACGACCTCACCGTGCGTGGGCACCAGCGCGAACGCCGACGGTGCGCCCAGAAGATCGGGGGCGACCAGCACGTAGACGTGCAACACGTGGCTGTCGAAGTTCTCGGCATGCTTGAGGAGGGTTCGGAGCTTGACCGTCTGCGGAGAGACCTCGATGCCCAACGCGGCCTCGGTCGCCTTCACCGAGGCGAGCGTGTGGCCGATCGAGCAGATACCGCAGATGCGACTGGTGATGCGCGCGACTTCACTGTAGTGGCGCCCGCGGCACATCGCCTCGAAGAAGCGCGGCGCCTCGGGGACCTGCCACTCGCAGCGCTCGACCACGCCGCCTGTCACGTTCACACGGATGTTGCCGTGGCCCTCGACGCGGGTCAGGTGGTGGACGTCGATAGTGATGTTCTGAAGCATGCTCGCTCTAGCTCCTCAGGTTCGCGGTGAACATGCGGGACTTGCTGACCGCGCGCTTCTGGCTGAAGCCGGCGCGCTCCATGAGTACCTTCTCAAGTGCGGGCAGGTTCGCATCGGCCACAAGACCGCGGCACGCCTCGCACGGTATGCCGTCGGCGGGACACGGTGCGCCGCAGCCGGCACGAGCCACCTGGCCCATGCAGTGGTCGCCCTCGTCGTAGCGGCAGATGGTCTCACGGCGCTTGCACTGCACGCACACCGGATACGTGGGCGCGACGTACAGGGCTCCGTGGAGCAGGTTCGAGATGACGTTGAGCAGCTCATCCTTGCTGATCGGGCAGCCCATGACCTCGTGGTCGACCTTGATCGCTGCCGAGATGGGCCGGGCGGTGCCGCTGCGCAGGTGGGACATGCTCGCGTCATCGCCGTAGACGTAATCTGCGAAGTCGTCCTGGTGGTTCTTGAGCGCGTTGATGCCACCGGTGCAGGCGCAGGCGCCGTAGGCGATCACCATCTTGGAACGGTTACGGATCGCCTCCAGCCGAGCGCGGTCTTCTTCGCGCGTGTAGCTGCCCTCCACCAGCGCGATGTCGATGCGCTGAGTGGTCGTCTCGGTCATCGCCTCTCGGAACTCGACGATGTCGACGTGCTTGAGCAGCTCGAGGGTGGCCTCGTCACCGTAGTTGGTGAACTCGATCTGGCAGCCCTCGCAGCTTGCGAAGTCGAAGAACGCGATGGTTGGCTTGCGTGTTTCCGGCATCTAGATCGCCTCCTCAAGCTCTTGGATCTCGGCGTACGTGAATACCGGTCCGTCGATGCAGCAGTACTTGTCGTTGATCTGACAGTGGCCGCACTTGCCCACGCCGCACTTCATGCGGCGCTCCAGATCGACGTAGATGTTCTCCCGCTTGATCCCCGCCTGGTCGAGTTCACGGATGACGAACTCGAACATCACAGGCGGGCCGCAGATGATGACGCGCGTCTCCTCGGAGAGGTGCGTGTTGCGGAACAACGTGGTGATCACGCCCACGTTGCCCGTCCACGAGATATCGGCGCGGTCCACGGTCTCGTGATACTCGATGCCATGCGTCGCGCGCCAGACGCCCCGGTCCTCAGGGAACAGCAGCTGCAGCGGATCGCGCGCACCGTAGAACAGCACGAAGCGGCCGAAGTCGTCGCGCTGATCGGCGATGTACTGGATGAGGCTCCGCGTAGGGCAGATGCCTATGCCGCCGGCGACGACCAGTACGTCGTGTCCGTGCAGCGCTTCGACATCGAACCCGTGCCCCAAGGGGCCTCGGACCCACAGCGAATCGCCGACGTTCTTGCTGTTGATTGCCGTGGACACGCGACCCACAGTGCGCACGACGATCTCGAAGGTGTTGGTGCGCGTGGGAGAGCTGGCGATGCCGATGGGGATCTCCCCGTAGCCCATCACGCCCACCTCGAGGATCTGGCCCGGCTGGAACTTCAGCGGCGAGCCGTCGGCGAACTGGAGCGTGAAGTGCTTCTCGGTGGACGTGGGCGCGTGTGCGTGAAGGATCTTGGCCTCGCGCGGGAGGAACAGGCTCTCGCGCTCGGCGCACTCGCATTCGTGCGTCACGTTATGCATTACGACCACTCCATGATGGTTTTGATGACCCGAACCGGATCGGCGATGTCTGCCGTACACGCCATCGAGCAGCGCCCGCATCCCGTACACGCGGGACTGCCGAGCTTCTCGTTGAGGTAGGCGCCCTTGCGCATGAACCGGTGACGGAAGCGCGACTGGTGGTGCTCCCGGAAGTTCTCCTTCAGGCCACCGGGCATCGAGATCGCCGCGAACTCCTTGGTCAGGCAGGCGTCCCAGTAGCGCGTCCGCGATCCCGAGGTCTGGTCCAGATTCCAGGTGTCGCGCATGTCGAAGCAGTAGCACGTGGGGCAGACCGTGTTGCACGAACCGCAGCTGAAGCAGTTCCTGGAGAGTTCGTCCCAGAGCGCCTCATTTGAGTACGATTCGCGGATCTTCGTCGCGATCTCAGCACTCGTGTAGGGCAGCTGCTGCTGGCACTGGCCGAGAACATCGGCGTGGACCTTCTGGGCAGCGGCGATGTCAGAAGCGGTCGCGTCGCGGAAGGTACCGTGGGCCAGAAGCGCCTCGCCTTTGGGAGTGCGTGTCTCGTAGACGTAGCCGTCGTCGAGCTTGGTGAGATAGGCGTCGTGGCCTTGCGGCCCGACCTTGTCGATCATCGAGGCCCAGAAGGCCCGCGGGGCGACTCTTTGGACGTTGGAGGCGACAATCGTGGTCGCTTCGCGCTGCGCGAGGTAGTTCCAGTCCGCATTGCCCTCGCGGAGCAGGAAGTCGGTCATATCGATCCCGCGCACGTCGTAGTGGTGCACGCCCAGCAGCACGGTGTCGATCGGTTCGATCGTTCCCTCGACCGTGGTCGCATCGAAGCGAGCGATCTCTTGCTTGGGAGGGAAGAACACCTTCTTGGGCGGCAGCAGCGTGACGTCGTAGTCGAGGCGGAGATCTTGGGCAGAGGACACCTCGCCGAACACGAACTTCTGACGCTTGGCGATGGGTCCGACGACACGCGCATCTTGCACAAGCGTATCCACGAAGGACGCGAAATCGCGCCCTTCTATGTAGTACGAGCTCATGAGTCCACCCCCGGCATTAAGGTTGGGCAACACGAGCCACCGTACAGGGCGAGAGCGCGACTCGCAAGTGTGAACAGCCTCGTTCGCGCACATGGATAATTGGGACCGGCTATTGCATAAAGTGAGCTACTCGAACAACGCGCCGAGCGAATCTTGCCGAGCATGCAGGATGCGCAAGACGACCACCCCGTCCCCCGTGACGCGATAGAAGACCAGATACGGCTCGACGACCACGAATCGGATGCCCGGGGCCACGAACCCGAATTCCTCCGACGGGAGCGCGGTGCCTATCTCCGGAAAGGCCGAGAGCCTGTCAGTGGCCTCCCGCAATCTGGCAAGCAGGTCGGCGGACGCCGACCGATTGCGCTCGCTCACGAACGCGAACGCTACGTCGAGATCATCAGCCGCTGCCGACGTGAACCTCACGAGTAGGCGGCTACTGGGCGGAACCATCGATCCGCCCCTTGATACGATCGAAGATGGCTTTCGCATCGACGAGTGGCTCTCCATTGGCTATCTGTTGATCCGCAGCCCGTAAGCGCGCCTGCAGCTTCACTCGGGCCTCGGAGCGCTGATAGGCCTCGTAGCTCATCACCACAAGGTCGGCCTCACCGTTGAGCGTGAGCACGACAGGCTCGTCGATGGAATGGCACAGCTCTGCGAAACCGGTGTAGTCCTGCCGAATCGCAGTCGAGGGTTTGATGCGCATAGCGGGCCTCCGGAGGCTGGACATAGTACTTAGATGCATGAATTCTATCACCCCCGCCGAGAAGCGCTTCAAGAACTCGATTCTCGCAGGTGGTGCTTACTGGAGGCTTGCCTGACTCTTGCCGAGCGGCCGTAGTCCCCTCTACCCGTCGAGCCAGTCTGCCTGCGCTACGAACGCCCGGAAGTCCTTGAGCGCCGGGTAGACCTCCCGAACGCCAGCGATGTAGAGGTTGTATCCCACCTCGTCGAACCACGTCGCCATCCTGCGGGCCTCATCTCCCCCGCCCGGGCGGTCCTCATGCTCGGGGACATACTCGACCGGTCGCCCCAGCCTTGCCGAGAAGATCTCGGCCGCCTGGACCAAGGTGAGCTCGTCGCCGGCGAATTCGAAGGTCTTGCCGCGCCAGTGGTGCGGGGAGCTGAACGCCAGCGTCGCGATGCCACCGATGTCATCGACCGCGATCATCTGCAATCGAGTCTCGGGCTTGACGCCCTGTACGAGCCGGCCCGCGCGGATGCCTTCGGCCTGCATGCTGAAGTTGTCCATGAAGAACACGGGGCGCAGGATGGTCGCGGGAACGCCGAGCATGGCGATGCGCTGCTCTATCTCGTACTTGCTCAGGAAATGCGCAAGGTCGGTCCGATTTGCGCTCGCGACGCTCGAATACACGAGGTGCGGGACGCCCGCATCGGCGGCGCACTGAACCACGTTGAAGCCCATCTCCTTCTCGGCCTCGACACCTCCGGGTCCGCGCCATGTCTGCACCGAGAAGACGCCGTGAACGTCGGCGAACGCTCGGCACAACGAGAACGGATCGAGCATGTCGCCCACCACAAGCTGCGCGCCCGCCGCCTCGAGCGCGCGTGCCGCCGGCTTGTCCGGGTCGCGGACCAGTGCGTGGACAGTGAAGCCAGCGGCAAGCAGGTGGCGTGCAACAGCACCGCCCTGCCTGCCGGTGGCTCCGGTGACGACGATCGTGTGATGCGAGTTCACAGGCGTGCTCCCTACGTCAGGTCCTTCACCTCGGCGTCCGGGGCGTCCTTCTTGACGTCCTCGATGCCGTGAGCGCGCGCGACCTCGGTCTCGTAGTACTCACTCGAGCCGATGGTCTCGCCGTTGGCTGCCGCAAGGGCAAAGCGGAAGTGCCCGTCGGGCGTCGTGGTAGTCCGGTAGCGGTCGTCGTCCGACGCGTTCTTCTTCACCGATTCGACGCCATTCAGGCAGGCTGCCTTGGTCGTGTACGCCTCGCTTGTGAGAATGGTGTCGTCGTTGCCCGACTTCAGATCGAACATGAACTGTCCATCTGTACGGGTGGTGATCTCGAAGTGCCCAGCCATTGCGTCCTCCTTCAGAGAGTGGAGGCAGGCGAGTTCGCCCGCGGGTCCATTAGAGTACGTACCCCAGTACCTTCTAACCCCTTGCGAACTCCACGAGGGGCACGAAGTTCTGTTCCCGGTCGGCATGACGCAGCGCGTCCAGATACGCGCGGCGTACGGCGCCGGACGCACCGAGATCCTTGGCCCCCCAGGTGAAGCTTGGCTCCCCGAGTTCTGCGACCAGCAGGTCCGCGGCAAGGCGGGCGTGTCGCCCATTTCCGTTGGGAAACGGATGTATCACCACAAGACGATGATGGAAGCGCACCGCAAGTTCGTCCGGCGGCCACGGCAGCTTCTCTCGATCCGAGGTCTGGACCAGCACGTCGGCGAGCAGATCCTGAAGTTGCGCTGAAATGTGCGGCCAGTCGGTGCCGATATTGGTGTTGTGACGTCTGTAGTGGCCGGCCCACTTCCAGACCTCTCCAAACATCCGCGTGTGAAGGCTCCGCATCGTCCCCTCACTCAGGAGCGCGTCCAGAGAGTGAGGCCCGCCCTTCGACTCTGCCCACAGAAGCGCCTTGGCGATGTTCGCCTGCTCGGCGGCGTTGAGGTCTTCACGGGTCGCCACCCACGTGGGAATCAACCCCGCAAGGTCGTCCGGTTCTAGCGGAGTGGCCCCCTCTGGCTCATCGAAGTGGACCGGTACGGTCATCGCTTCGTTCCGCCTCCACGTGACCAGAGGCTTCCCGAGTCGATGATCGCCCGGATTTGTTCCTCTGCGAGCGAAGCCGACATGTTGACTGCTTGGTCTTCCAGCGCCATGGTCTGTCGCAACCGGCCCATCTGCTGCTCGAGCACGCGGCGCGCCTGCTGCTCGACCGTGTGTGACAGGCTCTCGTTGGGGACGAAGGCGTAGACAAGCGTGCAGTCCATCGCCTCGGCAGCACGGCGAAGCGACGACAGGCGAATGCCGCCCGTCGTCTCCTTCTCTTCAAGGGACCTGACCGACGCACCGCTGATTCCAATCCGAGCCGCCAGATCGGCGGCCGACATGCCCAGCGCGTCACGCACGGCACGAATCCAGCCGAGACGCGGCGGTGCGTACTGAGCGGTCGGCTTCATCGCCGCCAGACGTCCATCGAGTACCTCGCGAGCCTTGCGTGACTGCTGTCGTGTAGCCATTAGCGACTTCCTTCTTCATTTTGCTGAGTTTATTAGCGAGTATATTCGCTATTTCACTCACGTCAATAGAGAACATGTTCGCTAGTTCGATTCGGTCGCGTGCTCATCTTTACCATATCGGTAATCCATGATATCTTTACCATATCGGTAATCCTTCGGCAGGACTCGTGTGGAGATCTCTTTCGCGACACATAAGCTCGAGACCGTCTTCGCGACAGAGAAGTCACTTGTCCGCGGGTTCGGCGCAGAAGAAGCTCGCCGCATTACCAGACGCCTCACACAGCTCTACGCTGCAGCCAACCTGGAGGTAATGCGCACACTCCCCGGGAGGTGCCACGAGCTGCATGGTGATCGGGCAGTACAGCTCGCGATCGATGTGACGAGCAACTACCGGCTCATCTTCAAGCCGACGACCGAGCCGCCGCCCGCGAAGCCCAACGGCGGGCTCGACTGGAATGCAGTAGATGCGATCACAATCATGGAGGTGACGGACTACCATGGCGACTGACAAACGGCGAGTGTGGAAACCCGAGGTTCCGATTGCACCCGGCGAGACCATCCGCGAGATTCTCGATGAGCGTGCGGTCTCGCAGGTAGACTTCGCGACGCGCATGGGAAAGAGCGAGAAGTTCATCAGCCAGCTCGTGAACGGCAAAGCGCCAATCAGTCATGACACGGCAATCGAGCTCGAACGCGTCCTGGGCGTGCCCTCCTCGTTCTGGAACGCCGCCGAGGCGACCTACCGCGACCTGCTCGCACGCCAGCGGCAGGAGGCTGAGTCTGCCGAACAGGCCGAGTGGGCGCGCTCGTTCCCGCTCAAGGACATGGCCTCACACGGCTGGATCACGCGCGAGAACACCCCGGCCGAGCAGACCGAGGAGCTCCTGGCCTTCTTCGGGGTCTCATCGATCGAGGCCTACCAGGACTACTGGGGTGCCGAGAAGCGACTCGCGGCGCGCATGAGCAGCGCTTACACCGCCGAGACGCCGGCGATCGCCGCGTGGCTTCGTGCCGGCGAGCGCGAGGCCGAGCAGCTCCCCACCAACCCCTACAACGAAGCGGTCTTCCGCAAGGTGCTTGGCGATCTTCGGTCCGCGACCCGTCTGGCCCCGGATGAGTGGCTGCCAGTTGTGGCCGAGGAGTGCGCCTCAGCAGGCGTCGCGGCCGTGTTCGTCCGAGACCTACCCAAGACCCGCTGCCACGCAGTGAGCTGGTGGCCGAGTCGCTCCCGTGCAGTCATCCAATTGGGGCTCCGGTACAAGACAGACGACCAGCTGTGGTTCAGCTTCTTCCACGAAGCCGGACACCTGCTGCTCGACGACCGCAGTCGCACTCGCATCAGTGACCTGAACGGCGACGAACTCGCTGAGGCGCGCGCGAACGACTTCGCCGCGGACCATTTGATTCCACCTAGGGAGTACACTGAGTTCACGTCACACGGTGGTCGCCCAAGCAGGGCGGACGTCGTTGCCTTCGCAGACCGCCTGGGAATCGCGCCCAGCATCGTCGTGGGGCGGCTCCAGCGCGACAAACTCATCCCCTACACGTGGATGAACGACCTGAAGACGGCGCTGGAGTGGGCTTAGTAGGGAGCGCGCAGCCGGGCCTCCAACGCCATTCGAAACGCACTGCCAGTCTCATACCTCACAGCACACCCCGCGTGGCCAGCGCGGCAAGGATCTCGCGCTTGGCGCGCCCGCCACGCTTGAGCGCTTGGTCTCGTAGCTCATCCTCGCTGACAAGCCCCCGTGCAAGTGCCTCGTGAACGGCCTGCTCGATTAGTTCTCCCGACCCCCCAGTTCGCGCAACGTCCGCTATGCTCCTCGCCACCGTCGTGAAGGGCAGCCCTTCGCGCACGGTGACGTCCCCCCCGTCAAGAGCTGTGGTGTGCATGCGGATTCCCGACCGTCGGCGAGAGCTGGTTCTGGGCAGCGTGAGATGTGTCTCCGCGGGCAGAAGGTCGGACAGGCCATACAGCTCCAGTGCGCTGTCATGAGACACCACCGCCCGCGGACCGGCCTCAAGCCAAGCGATGTAAAGATCCTCTCGCGCAGAGCCGGGGAATCTCAGAAGGCGGTACACCCCGGCGCGGACCCGCACGAATGTCCCGGACTTGGCATGATGGGCGACCAGCCCGCGTGAGTACCCGGCCCGCTTGGCCTGCGCCGTGGTGAAGTACCCCGCCTGTCCCTCCGCGACCGCGAACAGCAGATCGAGGTCAGGGCGTGAGTCCTCACGTCTGTGTGCACTATGTCTTGTGTCGTTTGACATTATGCACACATTATAGCACCGCTCGCGCTTCGTGGCCTAGCGCACCCTACACCTCCCCGCTGGTTGCTTCCGCAATCGCTGTCAGCCGCCGCTGCATCTCATCGCACATCGGTTTAGTGAGGTACTGCGCCGCACGGATCTCACCCCGATCCAATCCGAGCAGCGCGGTCTGCTGCGGCCCCTTTCGGGCGCACAGGATGAGGCCGACGGGAGGCTCCTCGCCGCTGCGTCGTTCGTGGGCGTCAAGCCAGCGCAGGTAGAGCTCCATCTGGCCCTTGTCTCCAGGCTCCAGCTTGCGCGCCTTCAGCTCGATCGCCACGAGGCACCGCATTCCGCGGTGATAGAACAGCAGGTCCAAGTAGAAGTCCGCACCATCGACGACGATTCGCTTCTGCCTCGCGACGAAGCAGAAGTCGGCACCCAGCTCGAGCAGGAATCGCTGCATCTCGTCGAGAATCGCCTGCTCGAGAGCGGCCTCACTGTGCTTCGCGTCAAGGCCGAGGAAGTCGAGAACGTACGGGTCGCGAAACACCAACTCCGGTGTAGTGGTTCCACCAGGACCCAGTGCCGCCAGAATTGCATTGAGGTCTCCGCTCCCCGCGACGTGGACAGCTCGCTCGTACAACTTGCCATCGACCTTCGCGCGCAACGTACGTTTCGACCAACGTTCGTGGGCAGACATGGCCATGTAGTAGTCGCGTTTGCCCTGCTCATCGATGGTGAGAAGTTCGCAGATATTGGTCCATGTCAATTTTGTCGCCAGTGGCGACAAAATCTCAGCATCCGGGTACAGCTCCACAAACTTCATCATACGGAACAGGTTTCGCCACCCGTAGCCACGCCCGAAACGAGCGCTCAATCGAGCAGCTACCCGCTTCACTACATCGCTGCCGTACTCCGCCCGCTCGCCACCCAGAACGTCATCACGAATCCGCTTCCCGATTCCCCAGTACAGCATGACCAGTTCCGAGTTGACCGTCGTGGCGACCCGGAGGCGCGCATCCTCAATCAACGACGCCAGATCACTGAAGAGCGAGTCCTCATGCTGAAGGGAATCACGCCCACCGACATCATTCATGCCGCATCCTCCGTTCGAACCGGAGGAGCGGGAGGCTCCAGAGGGGAGCGCATTCAACGTAGCACCCGGCTCTGACATCACCGGTCGCGAACACCGGGGGGCAGCTCCGCGCGCCACCCCCGCCCCCCCCCTTCCGCTATCCTCTCCTCAGCGCCCCTCCCACCCTCGGAGCCGCCCCATGCTGGTCTACCAGGCCACCAAGCGCGAGTTCATGGACGACGTCGACAACGACGCCATCACCACGCGCATCACCG
>PHET01000027.1 GCA_002841275.1 Actinobacteria bacterium HGW-Actinobacteria-7
GCACCTTCGTGGCGACCGATGTCTCGTTGGATGCAGCACAGAAGTAACAGCATAGACGCCTCGTCGAGTACGGGGCGTCTGTCATAACGGAACTCGAACCGGGGAGTTGCTCATGCTCGTACTGGGACAGGTCACCCTAGACCTCGGGGTCATCGCCGCGCTTGTCGCGGTCGGTGCCCTGCTGTGGGGACGTAGCCTCGGCCCGAAGGATGGAGAACCCATCACCAACATCGGGTACTTCGCGACCTTCGCGGGTATGGCCGCGCTTACCGTCTCGACGCTCACCATGCTCATGGCGTTCTTCCGTAACGACTACACCTTCATGTATGTCGCCGAGAACCACCCCACGGACGTGTCGAGCCTCGCGTGGCTCTACAAGGTCTCCGGTGTGTGGGCTGGCCGAGAAGGTTCGCTGCTCTTCTGGGCGTGGCTGCTCTCGTGCTTTGCGGCCTATGTCGCCTACAAGCGCATGGACAAGACCGACGATCTGTCGAACATGGGCCTGATGGTCACCAACATCGTCCTGGCGCTGTTCGGCTCGGCCATGCTGTTCTCTCAGCCGAACAACCCATTCAAGGCGTCGCCCGCCGAGTGGATCGGACCCTCGGGAGAGCTTCTCACGACCGGCGGCATGAACCCGCTCCTGCAGCACTGGGCGATGATTCTGCACCCGCCCACGCTCTTCATCGGCTATGCCGGTCTGACCATTCCGTTCGCGTTCGCCATCGCCTCACTGATTGTGGGCGACAGCTCGAAGCGTTGGGTCGAGCTCGTCGACCGGATCACCGTGTTCTCGTGGCTGTTCTTGGGCGCGGGGATCGGCCTGGGTTCCGTCTGGGCCTATGTGGTCCTGGGATGGGGCGGTTACTGGGCCTGGGACCCGGTGGAGAACGCCTCGCTCTTGCCGTGGTTGACCGGTGTGGCGCTTCTGCACAGCTTCACCGTTTATCGGCGGCGTGACGGGTTCAAGAGGTGGGCGGTCATGGTATCCGCGCTCACCTTCTCGATGGTCATCCTCGGAACGTTCATCACTCGCTCCGGTCTGGTCGATTCAGTGCACGCGTTCTCGCCGGACCCGGTGTCCGCGTGGTTGTTCGGCTTCATGATCTTCGCGCCTATCATCGCGTCGGCCGGCGGTCTGTGGCTGCGCGGCAAGATGTATGACGGCAACGATGAGTTCGAGTCGCTGACCGGCAAGGAAGCTGCGTACTACTTCAACAACCTGATCATGGTGATGGCAGGGCTGCTCGTCGCGTACATGACGATCTCCTCGGCCAAGTTCATCCCGTCGTGGATGCCATTCGCCGGCCAGTCGATCGGGGCCACCGCATACGACCTGCTCGCCAGGCCCATCGGCGTCCTGTACGCCTTCATCATCGCGGTGTGCCCCATCCTCTCGTGGCGCAAGACCGACCCGGCCACGTTCTGGACCCGCGTCAAGTACCCGCTGATATCGACTGCGGTCATCTTCTCGGTACTCGTGGCCGAGTGGTACACCAATCTCAGGCCCGTCTACGGCGACATGGTGAAGTTGGGCGGCAAGGGTGCTGCCGGCTTCCTGGCCTTCGGCCCCGAATGGGTCTACAGCGCCATAGCACTGGTTGGGTTCTTTGCGGCGTCGCTGTTGATCTCGACCACCGGCGCGATGTTCATCGATGGTGCGCGCAAGCGCGCTTCGGCCAAGGGTGAGAGCTTCTTCACAGCGCTCGGCAACATCATCTTCAAAGCCCGTACGCAGTCCGGTGGCTACATCGCACACATCGCCATCGGCATCATCCTCATCGGCCTGGTGGGCTCTGCGATGTACGTCAACGACGTGCGCACGCTGGTCAATGACTCGCCGGGCCAGAGCTTCAAGGTGTCGAACTACGAATTCACCTACCAGGGCAGCCAGGACGTTCAGCAGGCAAACGGCGACACGATCTCGTCTGCAACGTTCGCGGTCACCCGCAACGGGACCCCGGTGGGCAACATCTCTCCGGGTATGACGAGCTTCGCTGCCCAGGGCCAGACTCGCCTGAACGCAGCGGTTCTCTCGGAGCCCCTCCGCGACCTCTTCGTGGTGTGGGAGGGCAATCAGGACAACCAGCTGTCCATGAACGTGAAGATCAACCCGCTCATCTGGTTCGCGTGGGGCGGCTTCGCGCTCCTGCTCTTGGGTGCCGGGCTTGCTGCCTGGCCCAAGTACCGGCCTGAGCTTGCCGTGATCGACCCCAAGAAGGGCATTTCTCGCGCCAAGGAGTCGAAGCGCAAGTAGCATGGCGGACACACTCACCACAGACTGCGCGCTCGAGGTCCGGGATCTCTCCCGGACCTTTGGCGCGCACAAAGCGCTCGACAAGGTGACCTTCGACCTTCCCCGGGGCGCGTTCCTTTCGATATTCGGGCCCAACGGCGCGGGCAAGTCCACGCTTCTGAAGGTGCTTTCCACCCTCACAACGCCCTCGAAGGGAACAGCAAGGGTGCTGGGTCTGGATGTGGTCGCCGAGTCGGTGGCGCTGCGCGAGCAGATCGGCTTCATCAGTCACAACCCGCTGCTGTATCCGGACCTCTCGGCCGAGGAGAACCTCGAGTTCTTCGCCGAGATCTACTGCCTCGAGAATCCCAAGGAGCGCATCCGTGAGTTGCTTGTCGCGGTAGAGCTCGACCATCGGCGTCTCGACCTGGTCCGGACCTTCTCCCGCGGGATGCTCCAACGGCTGTCGATCGCACGGGCGCTGCTCCACTCGCCGCAGATCATCTTCCTCGACGAGCCGTACTCCGGGCTCGATCCCCACGCCATGGACATTCTCGACTCGTTGATTGCACAGATACGCGCTCAGCACACTTTCGTGATGGTCAGTCACGACCTGGCAAAGGGTCTCGAGCTGTGCAGCCACGCGCTGATTCTGGCCAAGGGGGCCGTCGTGCTCTTCGACGAGCGCGACAACATCGATGCCGATGAGTTCGCGGCCACGTATCGGGCGACCGTCGGCATGGGGGTGTCGTAGTGGCTGCCTCAGAGTCCTCGGCGCGCATATCGGGGTGGCGTCAGTTCAAGGCGATCCTGCACAAGGACATCGTCATGGAGCTGCGCACCAAAGAGATGCTCACCTCGATGGGGCTCTACGCGCTTCTTGTGCTTGTCGTCTACTACATCGCGCTGTCTCAGGCCGGTCAGAACTTCCAGGTTCGCCAGATTGCCGCCGGACTCCTGTGGCTTGTCTTCATCTTCACGTCGCTTCTGGGCCTGAACCGCTCACTGGTGCACGAGAAGGACCAGGGATGCCTCGACGCGCTTCTGATCTCGCCCATCGACCGCCCGGTGATCTTCTTCGGCAAGGCCGTGGGTAATCTGATCTTCCTGGTCATCGTGGAGGTCTTCATCGTTCCGCTGTTCTACTTCATCTTCTTGGGTGGTCAGAGCCAGGCCGAGACCGGCGGTCCGATCTGGATGATCACTCTCGCCCTACTTGTTGGGTCGCTGGGAATAGCTGGCGTGGGTACACTCCTTGCGACGATGTCGGTCAACACAAACGGCAAGGACTTCATCCTCGCGGTACTGTTCATCCCGATCATGTTCCCGCTCTTGCTGACGGTCGTGGCGGCCACATCGGCCGTGTTGCTCGCTGACCCCGGGTACGCGACGGTGTTTTGGAAGATGATGGCTGCGGCAAGCGGCTATGATGCGATCATGCTGCTCGCTGCCTACGGGCTCTACGAGTTCGTCTTGGGCGCCTGACCGGTATCTCGCGGCGTCACAGAAGAAAGGACCGCACGTGAAGCAACTCAAGATAGCCATCGCGCTGGTGCTCCTGGGAGGAGTCCTCACCACGGCTGCGTTCTTCATGGCCTTCTACACAGCCGAGGTGCAGACCTTCGGTACGGTGACCCTCGACAAGACGGTCGACACGGCCTTCGGGATCGCGCCGCAGGAGCTTCAGCCGCCGCAGGGCCAAGGAGTCGCCTACGAGCGCCCCTGGTTCAGCCAGAAGATCTTCTACTTCCACGTACCCGTCGCGGAGGCATCGTTTCTCGTTCTGATCATCGCGGCGGTCTTCTCGGTGATCTTCTTGATCAAGCGTCGGGCCGCCGATGACACCAAGGCCCGTGTCGCCATGGAGACGGCGCTCATCTTCGTGATTCTCACCATGATCACCGGTGTGCTGTGGACCCGGGCTTCGTGGGGCGTCTGGTGGGAGTGGGAGCCTCGGCTGACCACGTACTTCATCATGATGTTGATGATGATCGCCTACTTCGTCTTGCGTAACTCGATCGAGGAGGACGAGCGCCGAGGGGTCTATGCGGCCGTGTTCGCCGTCCTGGCCGCGGTCAATGCGCCGATCTCGTTCCTGATCACGAGGATCATCCCGTCAAACCACCCGGTCGTGTTCAAGTCGGGGATGGCGTCTTCGAACTTGCTGCCGTTCATCATCGGCCAGCTGGGGATGCTCGCACTGGGTTACGGGATCTATGTCGCACGGATGAGCGAGGAGCGGCTGCGGGAACGGGTTGAACTCGCCAAGGAAGCTCTCGAAGGCTGAAAACCTACCTAGGAGGCACGGTCTCATGAATGCAACCAACACCGAACTCTACCGCTTGGCTCTGACCGATGCGCCGTTCGTGATCGCCGCCTATGCTGTGCTGTGGGTCGCGTTCGTCGGCTATCTCACATTGGTGCTCCGCCGCATGATGCGTCTCGAGAAAGAGGTCGTGCTTCTCGAGGAAGCGGTGAACCGCCGCTCGACATCCGCCTGACCTGACCTTTCAGGGTCGTCCCGTTACCCTATACTCGTGGCACGGTCACTTCAGGGTGAGGACTGACGCACGTGGAGCAGGAAACGCTTGTGTTGCTACAACAGGTATCTACGGTCACGTTCTGGTTCGCGTTCGCGCTGTACGTCGGCGCGACCGTCCTCTACGGCTACCAGTTCATACTCCGCCGCCATCGGGTCGGCTGGTGGGCACGGTTCCTCACAGGGGCTGGGTTCATACTCCAGACGATCTCCATAGGCGTGCATTCCACGACCAGTCACGGCACCCTTCTCGACGGTCCGAACCAGCTGGTGCTCGCGTCATGGGCGCTTGTCCTTCTGTACTTCACTATGGAACACGTCCTTCGGATCCGCAGCTATGGAGCATTCTTGATTCCTGTTGCAGTTGCTGGGCTGGCGGCTTCTCAGCTGTTTGCGGGTGGTCAGGGCCTCAAGCCGGGTGACACGCTCTACGGCAGCTTCGTAGGTTTCCACGTGTTCATGATCGTGTTCGCGAATGCGGGCTTTGTGTTTGGGGCGGTCTCGGCGGGACTCTACCTGTACCAGGACACCCAGCTCAGGAACCACAAGGCGAACCGCTTCTCTCGGAAGCTCCCCTCGCTGTCTGTGCTCCAGCTTGTCGCGCGCCGCTCGATCGCACTTGCGTTCCCTGTGTACTGCGCTGGGCTTTCGCTGGGTGTGGTCAAGGCGATCCAGTTCGACGTCAACGGCTGGTGGAGTGACCCGCGCATCATGATGTCCGGCCTCGTGTTGGTCACGTTCGCAACCTATCTGGTTCTCACCTACCGACGCGAGGCATCGAGTCGCTTCGTCGCTTGGGTCTCCATCGCGGGCATGGTGTTCGTGATAGGCCTTGCAGTCATCGCGCGTACTTTGCCCGTGGGCTTTCACGTCTTCGGACTCTAGCGCCGCATATGGCTACCGACGCCAAGCGCTTCTACCCCGTCTTCCTAGACCTCTATGGTCGTCTCGCTGTGATTGTGGGCGGCGGAGCACCCGCGCTGCGCAAGGCCAAGCAGCTTGCGAGCTACGGTGCTGATGTGATCGTCGTGTCCGCTACCACCGACCCGCTTCTCGCCGAGGCGGAGGCAGACGGTGTGCTGACCTACGAGCACCGCGGCTATGTTCGCGGTGACCTCGCCGAGGCGTTCATCGCCCTGTGCGTCGATCCCGACCCGGAACTACAACGAGCCGTACGCGATGAGGCCGAGTCGGTGGGTTGTCTGCTCAACGTGCTGGGCGTACCTGACTGGTGCAGTTTCATCGTGCCCAGCGTGGTGAACCGGGAGCCGCTGCAGATCGCGGTGTCCACCGGGGGCGTCGCACCCGGGCTTGCCAAGCAGGTGCGTCGCGAGATCTCGGCCCAGTTCGGGTCGGAGTATGCCGAGTACGCGCGCCTGTTGGGTGAGGTGCGCGAGCAGGTCTTCTCGCAGGTCGAGTCCGGCGAAGAGCGGGAGGCGATTCTTGCCGCGGTTGGCCAGTCCGATCTGTTGGACCGGCTCAAGGCAGGAGAGCACCCCACTGCCGCAACACTCTTCGAACAGTTCTCGACGGGCACCGACACAGAGGGGGATGCCACGTGAGTGTGCGCAGAACAGTGATCGTGACCGGCGGGAGCAGCGGGATCGGTCTGGCTGCAGCGATGAAGTTCGCAGCCGGGGGCGATGACGTCGCAATCGTCGCGCGCACGGTGTCCAAGCTCGAGGCTGCAATCGAGCAACTCCGCAGCGCCGCCGCATCGTCCGAGCAACGGTTCGCGTGGAAGTGTGCGGACCTCTCGGACTTCGACGCCACCAAGGCGGCCTTTGATGAGCTCGCGGCCGAAGGGTTCGTGCCGGACGTGCTCGTGAACTCCGCGGGCGTCATCTACCCCGGCGAGTTCGTCAACATGCCGTGGGAGAACTTCGAGGCCAACATCGACCACGGCTTCTGGAGTGTCGTCTATCCGTGCCGCGCCGTTGCTCCCGGAATGGTCGCTCGCGGTAGCGGTCACATAGTCAATGTCTCGTCTGTCGCAGGCTACCTGGGCATCTACGGCTACACCGGCTACTCGGCGGCGAAGTTCGCGGTCATGGGGTTCACCGAGGCACTCCGCTTCGAGATGAAGCCGGCCGGCGTGCGAGTGAGCGTCGTCTGTCCTCCCGATACCGACACGCCGGCGCTCGCTCTCGAGCACACGCTTCGCCCGCCCGAGACCGATGTGATCGCCGGCAACATCAAGCCCGTATCGGCCGAGAAGGTTGGGGCGGCGATCTTCAAAGCGGTTCAGCGGGGTGACTATCTGGTCATACCGGATGCACTTTCGGCCTTCTACTTCCGGCTGAAGGGACTTCTGCCCGAGGTCTTCTTCGCGATTGTGGATGGCGACGTGAAGAAGGCTCGTTCAAAGCAGTGATTCATGTCCGTTTGGGAGGTACGCTGAGTCGGCATCACGATTGCTCTCAGCTCTCTTAAGATGGTAGAATTCGAGCGTTCAGGCATAGAGCAGTGGTGCGTACATAGCGTTGTGATATCGCCCTCGCCGGGCCTGCTTGCCTGAACAACACGCACCGCTTTCGGCGAGGGCGCTCCTGTGTCCAAACGTCGCTCTCAGAGGCGACGTTACGATAGATGTGGTGAGGCGAGCACAGCAGCTATGCATTTGACTCTCGTCGGCTTGAGCCACAAGACCGCACCGGTAGAGATACGCGAGAAGCTGACCTTCCCGGCTAACACCCAGGAACATGCGCTCGCGCGACTCACCGACTCCGAAGCCGTCTCGGAAGCGGTCATCGTCTCCACATGCAACCGCACTGAGATCTACTGCGTGACACAGGCCGGATTCGACGGTCCCGCAGCCGTGATCGACTTCATGGCCGACTATCACAACCTCGACCGCAACGACCTGGTTCGCTACCTCTACGTCTCCGAAGGCGAAGCGGTGGTCAGGCATCTGTTCCGTGTGGTGGCTTCGCTCGATTCCATGGTCTTGGGAGAGGCGCAGATCCTAGGACAGGTCAAAGAGGCCTACGACCACGCGATGAGCAACAGTTCCACCGGGCGCATCTTCAACAAACTCTTCCGCCAGAGCTTCGAGGTGGGAAAGCGCGTGCGCACGGAGACCGAGATCGGCGAGAACGCGGTGTCGATCAGCTACGCCGCTGTCGAACTGGCCAAGCGTGTCTTCGACAACCTTGAGGGTCGCACGGTGCTGATCCTGGGCGCGGGCAAGATGAGCGAACTCACCGCGAAGAACCTGCTGAGTAACGGCATTCGCCACACCCTGGTGGCCAACCGCACCTACGAGCGCGCAGTCGAACTCGCCGAGCGTTTCGAGGGCGAGGCGATTCCGTACGACCAGCTCTTCGAGCGCATGCGCGAAGCTGACATCGTGATCTCGTCGACTGCTGCCACCGAGTTCGTGATCACCAAGACGCTGCTCGCCAAGACCATGCACCGCAAACGCGACCCGTTGTTCCTCATCGACATCGCGCTTCCTCGCGACATCGATCCGGCGTGCTCGGACCTCTCCGACGTGTACCTCTACAACATCGACGATCTGACCGAGGTCGTCTCGGCGAATCTCGAAGAGCGCATGAAAGAGGCGCGTCTGGCCGAGCGGATCATCGAAGAGGAGATGACCGCTTTCGAAACATGGCTCGAGTCGATGGAGGTCGTTCCCACCGTCGCCGCGATGCGGGCCAAGTCGGAGCGTATCCGCGCCGAGGAGCTCGAGAAGGCGATGAAGCGGCTGGGCGGCCTGTCCGAGAAAGAGATCAAGACCGTCGAGATGCTCTCGCAGGCCATCATCAACAAGATGCTCCACGGGCCCACCGAGCGGCTCAAGAAGGTCGGCGGCGAGAAGTACGGCGTCGCATATGTGGAGGCAGCGCGCTACCTTTACGGTCTGGACAACAACCCCGACGGCAAGAGCCCGCACTTCGGGCTTCTGAAGAGCATCCTGGGCCGGGGCGACAAATCGACTGAAGCGTCCACCCAACCGCACAAGAACGGAGAGACGATTGACTCCCACGCGTGAGAAGCTCGTTATCGGCACCCGGGGCAGCAAGCTGGCCCTGTGGCAGTCCAACTACATCAAGGGCCTCGCCGAGGAGATCACGGGGCTTCCCGTCGAGCTCAAGATCATCAAGACCACCGGCGACAAGATCCTCGACGTGCCGCTGAACAAGGTGGGCGGCAAGGGGCTCTTCACCAAGGAGCTCGAAGTCGAGCTCATGGCGGGCACGGTCGACCTGTGCGTCCACTCGATGAAGGACGTCCCCACCGAGCTGCCCGAGGGACTCTACATCTCCGCGACGCCGCCGCGCGTCGATCCTCGTGACGCGCTGGTGTCTGGCGGAGGCTACGATCTCGTGACGTTGCCGCAGGGCGCTCGCGTGGGCACCAGCTCGCTGCGCCGCATCGCCCAGGTCCGCAACCTGCGTCCCGACGTCGAGATCGTCGACGTGCGAGGCAACCTCGACACGCGCATGCGCAAGGCCGAGGACGGCGAAGTCGATGTGGTCATCCTCGCGTCGGCCGGCATCACCCGTATGGGTTGGGCCGATCGCATCTCCAGCTACATCCCCACGACTCAGATGATTTCGGCGGTAGGCCAGGGCGCGATTGGCATCGAGATCCGTATGGACGACGAGTTCATGCGTGAACTCTCCGAAAAGCTCTCCGATCCCGACACCCTCACCTGCGTCACCGCTGAGCGAGTGGTCATGCGCCGGCTCGAGGGCGGCTGCCAGGTTCCCATCGGTGCCTACGCGCGCCTCGATGGCGACGTGTTGGTGATGGACGCGATGGTGGGTTCTGTCGACGGCACGACAATCATCAGAGACACCCTTGAAGGACCGGCCGGCGACCCGATCGCTCTGGGCGAGCGCATGGTCCAATCGCTACTGGCGAAGGGTGCGCACGCGATCCTCGAAGTGGTCCGGGCGGCAAACGACGTCGATGGGCTGCTCAACACCTAGTCGTATCCCACGGAGGTTCGCCGCGTGGCTGCTGACACTGACGATATGCACGACCCCGGAGCGCCCCTCGCTGGGCGCTCCGTCGTGGTGACCCGGGCGCGCGAGCAGGCCGCAGGGTTGATTGGCGAGCTGGAGGCGTTGGGTGCGCGGGTGATCGCCTGCCCGGTCATCCGGATCATCGACCCGCCGGACTTCTCGGCGGTGGACGCGGCCATCGAGACGCTGGCGAGCTACGACTGGATCGTGCTCACCTCCGCCAACGGAGTCGAACGCTTCATAGCACGGCTCGCCCGGGACGGCGGCGAGCCCGCCCGGAAGCTCGAAGGCGCGCACATCGCCGCCGTTGGCAGCGCGACGGCACGGGCGCTGGTGCGCGTCGGTATCGCGCCGGACTTGATGCCAGACGACTTCCGTGCCGAGGGGCTCGCTGAGGCGCTGCGGTCGCGCGGCGTGGGCGAGGGCGCGCGCGTGCTGGTGCCACGGGCTCTGGTGGGCCGAGACGTGCTCGCCAACAAGCTGCAAGCGGTGGGTGCGCATGTCGACGTGGCGCCCGTCTACCAGACGGTTCCGGCCGTGGCAGACCCCGAAGTCCTCGAGCAGCTTCGAGGTGGCGTCGATGCGATCACCTTCACGAGCCCGTCTACAGTGAAGCACTTCCTCGCGTTTCTGGAGGCCGCCCGAATCGATGCCGGCGCACTGTTGGACTCGGCCGTCATCGCAGCTATCGGCCCGGTGACAAGCGACGCGTTGCGCGTTAGAGGCTTCGCGGCCGACGTAGAGCCTGAGGTGTTCACAGCACCGGCGCTCGTCGAGGCTCTTGCGTCTCACATGCGCGGCTGACTCGATGGATTCTGCGGGGCGAGGAGGCTCGTCCCCATTTGACAGCCCCTCTGGCGCCTGACATCATATCCTCTGCTCTGCGGGCTACGGCCTGCGGCGCACATCCGTGGGGATGTGGCTCAGTTGGGAGAGCGCTGCGTTCGCAACGCAGAGGTCGGGAGTTCGAATCTCCTCATCTCCACCAACGGTTAGAATGTCGGGGCGGCTGTGATGATGCAGTCCGCCCCGACTGTGTGATAGAGCTCGATCGCGTCGCGAGGTGCGGCGCCCGACGAAAGGTACGCGATGCAGGTCACCACAGCTTCTTCCGGGTTCATGGACTGGATCGTTCAGTACGGTCAGGTCGTCGCATTTCTCGCACAGCTCCTCTACTGGGCCGGCATGGTGCTCTTCCTGGGCTATGCCGTGTGGCAGTACAAGCGCTGGGTGAACTTCCAGATGGGCGTTGGCAAGAGCGGCAAGCTCAACACCGACAAGAACGTCGACGCGGACATCAAGGTCGAAGAGTTCGTCGAGTAAGGAGCGCATCATGCAGTTCCCGTCGTATCGCCCTCGCCGTCTGCGGGCAAACTCCACCATCCGTTCGATGGTCAGAGAGACCGCGGTCTCTTCGGCTGACCTGATCTTCCCGTTGTTCGTGAAGCCGGGTACCGGCCTGCGCGACGAGATCATGTCGATGCCGGGCCAGTTCCAGCTCTCACTCGACCAGCTGCCGGCTGAGATCGACGAGCTCAAGGCGCTGGGCGTTCCGGCCGTCATCCTGTTCGGTCTGCCGTCCACCAAAGACGAGGTCGGCAGCGAGGCCTACGACGAGCACGGCATCATCCAGGAAGCGATTCGCACGATCAAGGCACACGATCCCGAGTTCTACGTCATCACGGACGTGTGCATGTGTGAGTACACGAGTCACGGTCACTGCGGCATCATCGACGAGCGCGGTTGCGTCATCAACGACGTCACGATCGAGCTGCTTGCCAAGGAGGCCGTCAGTCACGCCGAAGCCGGCGCCGACATGGTCGCCCCCTCGGACATGATGGACGGGCGGGTGGCCGCGATTCGCGCTGGTCTGGACGCCGAAGGATTCCAGGACATCCCGATCATGGCCTACTCGGTGAAGTACGCGAGCGGCTACTACGGTCCGTTCCGGGATGCGGCCGACAGCACTCCGACGTTCGGCGATCGCAGTCAGTACCAGATGGATCCTGCGAATGCCGAGGAGGGCCTGCGTGAGGCCGCTCTCGACATCGCCGAGGGCGCGGACATCGTGATGGTGAAACCGGCTCTGGCCTACATGGACATGATCCGTCGAGTCAAAGACGAGTTCGGCTATCCCACCGCCGCCTACAACGTGTCCGGTGAGTATGCGATGGTGAAGGCCGCCGCCGCCAACGACTGGATCGATGAGAAGCGTGTGGTCCTCGAGACGCTCCTGGGGTTCAAGCGCGCCGGAGCGGATCTGATCATCACGTATCACGCCAAAGACGCTGCCCGGTGGCTCAAGGGCGAGTAGGCGCAGAAGTTGCATAATGGACGGACCGCGGAGCACGTTGGCGGCGTCTGTGGTAGACCCGATGTGAGGAGCGCGTGTGGCTGAGAACGTTGGAGATTCCTCTGCCCGTCCGGACCTCGAGCTCGAAGAAGAGTTCGGCGAGGACGAAGGCACGATCAACGAGCAGGAGATGGCCGAGGCTGAAGCCGGTTGCGGTCAGACCGCCATCGGCATTCCGATGACGTCGGGTCATCCTGGCGGACACCCCGGCGGGCACCCTGCGGGCATTCCGGGTGGCCCGGGCGCGGGCGGTCACCCTGCAGGGGTCCCGATGGACCGCCAGCGGCATGGCGGCGCTCGCAGCGTGGGCTTCCGCCCGGGCGGCGGACCTCAGGCGATCGCCTACGAAGAGCGCACGGGCGTCAAAGCTCCCCGCATCATCGCCTGGGAGATCACTCGCAGCTGCAACCTGAGCTGTGTGCACTGCCGCGCTGCCGCGGAGTTCGGCCACTATCATGGCGAGCTCTCGCTCGACGAGATCAAGTCGACCATCGACGACATCGTCACCATCTCCAACCCCATCATCATCCTCACCGGCGGCGAGCCGCTCATGCGCCCTGACATCTGGGAGATCGTCGACTACGCCCACGAGAAGGGCGCGATGCCGGTCATCGGTACCAACGCGACGCTCATCACCGAGGAGATCGCCGCCAAGATGGCCGAGCACAAGATTCCTCGCATCAGCGTTTCGATCGACTTCCCCACGGCCGAGGGTCACGACAAGTTCCGCGGCCAGCCGGGATGCTTCGACGAGACCATCCGCGGCATCAAGATCGCCAAGGCGCATGGCGTGGGCGTGCAGATCAACACAACGGTCACCACGCATAACGCTCACCTGCTCGAGGAGATGCACGATCTCGCTTTGTCGCTCAACGTCGACGCGTTCCATATCTTCATGTTGGTGCCCACAGGCCGAGGCAGCGACCTGCTCGCGCAGGAGCTTCCTCCCGAGGAGTACGAGCGCGTTCTCACGTGGGCCTATTATCGTCAGCAGACCAGCCCCTTGCACTTTAAGCCCACTGACTCGCCGCACTACTACCGTATCATCCGTCAGCTCGCCAAGGCCGAGGGCAAGAAGGTCACCCGCGAGGAGTACGGTCTGGATGCGATGACGCGTGGCTGTCTGGGCGGTATCACCTTCTGCTTCATCAGCCATGTGGGCGACATACAGCCGTGCGGCTATTTCAACATGCAGTTGGGCAACGTCAAAGAGAAGCCGTTCTCGGAGATCTGGACCGAGTCCAAGGTCTTCAACGACCTGCGTGACTACTCGCTGTTGAAGGGCAAGTGCGGCGCGTGCGAATTCAAAGCCGTGTGCGGCGGTTGCCGGGCGCGTGCGCTGGAGCTCACGGGTGACTACCTTGAGGCGGAGCCGTACTGTTCCTACGTCCCACCGGGCTGGACCTCCGAGGACTGAGGTACAGCGGGGCTTCCACAGGGCACAATCATGAAGATGACAGCTGTGCGAGAGCGCTGAAGAACTGGGTGATTCGTGGGCGCGCTTGACCATACCAACGGCAACTCCATGAGATCGCGCGGCGGTCGTGCGCCACTGCTCTACGCGTTGCTCGTCTTCGCACTGGCGATGGGGGTGCTCTGGTTCACCTCGGCGTGGGTGCGCAGCTACTACGCGGACCACGCTCGGACGAACGCGGAACAGCGTTTGGCGCCGTATTCCGCAGCACTCAACGGGGTTGTGAACTCCCGCTTGGCGCTGGTCGCCGGGCTTGACCAGTTCATAAAGTCGCAGCTGGACGAAGGTCTCACCCGTGCAAGCTTTGACGACTACGCGCAGGGTCTGTACGACTTCACCACCGGCATCCGTGCGATCGAGGCCGCACCCGACGGGGTTATCCGCTACATCTACCCCCTCAAGGGCAACGAAGCCGCGCAGAACATCGATCTGCTCAACGACAGTCGCGCGCAGGTGCGGACGGACGCCCGGCGTGCGCTGAGTGTGAGCGGTACTGTCGTGGGCGGGCCCTACGCGCTTGTCCAGGGCGGGGAAGGGATTGTCACCAGGTCGGCCATCCGAAGGCCAGACGGCACGGTGTGGGGCCTCAGCACGGTTGTGATTGACGTTGAAGGCATCATGAAAGAGGCCGGATTCGCTGGTCGAACGGGAGGACTGAGTATCGCCGTGCGCAATGCCGGTGGAGAGGTGTTCTGGGGGGACGCCTCGGTCTTCGACCACAATCCTGTTCTGAGTACCATCTACCTGCCCGAGGGCCAATGGGATGTGGCGGCTGAACCAATGGACGGGTGGGCCGACGCGAGTTCAGCCGGCCAAACGGTACTGTGGGCTACGGGCATCGCCGTCGCATTCCTTCTTGCGCTAATCAACTATCTGATGGCCTCCTACCAGTTGCGGCTGCGTCGCGACGTGGACGGACGGACCCGACAGATTCGCCAGATGAACGAGGTGCTCCAAGACGACGTGCGCGCGATGGCGGCTGCCGAGGAAACGCTGCTCACAAGCGAGAGGCGCTTCCGGCTGCTTTTCGAAGAGGCGCCAGTGCCCATCGTGATCGTCATCGACGCCAAGTTTTCGATGGCCAATCGTGCTTTGATCGAGACCTTCGGATTCACCGAGGACGATGAGCTGGTGGGGCACCCGTTCGCGGACTTCCTGGAGCCTGAATCAGCAGAGATCGTGTTCGGACATATGGCCGAGCGAGCCGCTGGCATCGCCGGCCCGCGGCGATACGAGGTCAAGGCGAGAACCCCACAGGGCGACGGAGTACCCGTGGAGCTCAACGCCGTTGTCTTTGAACATGACGGTGTCCAGAACACGCTGGTGATCGTGACGGACCTGCGCCCGTCGCGGGAGGCCGAACGCATACTCCGCGAATCGGAGTCCACCTATCGGGCACTGTTCGAAGACTCGCCGACGCCACTGTTCGAAGAGGACTTCTCGGGGACGAAGCGGTATCTGGATGACCTTGGAGTTCCCGCCGACGACCTGGAGAACTATCTGGTAGGTCACCCCCAGACGGTAAGTGATGCGGCGGCGGGGATGAGTGTCATTCGAGTGAACCGAGCCGCTGTCGAGGCTCTGGGCGCTGCATCGCCCGAGGATCTGCTGGGCAGCCTCGGTGAGTTCGTCACCGAGGAGACTCGCTCGCTCTACATCGGTGAGATGTGCGCACTCGCTCGTGGGCAGCGCCGGTTCGCGGGCTCATCTGAGGTCGTGGGGGTCGACGGCCGCAGAATGCGGGTCACTCTGTCGTGGGCGGTTCCCATGGGTGGCGAGTCAACTTACGAGAGGTGTTTCGTGTCCATGGTCGACCTGACCGCGGAGCACGCGATGCGCGAGAAACTGGTCGAGTTCCGGGACAACCTCCAGCAGCTGGTGGATGAGCGGACGCGGGAACTCTCGGAGGCCAACGAGCAGCTGGTCGACGCCACCCGTGCGAAGGACGAGTTCCTTGCCGCGATGAGCCACGAGTTGCGCACCCCGTTGAACTCAGTGATCGGTTTCAGCGGAATCATGCTGCAGGGGCTCGCCGGTGAAGTCAGTGAAGAGCAGCACAGGCAACTCGACATGATCAACCGGTCGGGGCGTCACCTGCTGGGGCTCATCAATCAGGTGCTGGATCTCTCCAAGATCGCGGCCGGTCAGACCAATATCACCGTATCTGAGTTCGATGTCACCGAGCTGACCAAGGGCCTGCACGAAGAGGCGGCGCAACTCGCAGAGTCGAAAGGGATCGAAACCCGGTGCTCTGTCGAACTCGAAGACCCGCAGATGCGCAGCGATTCGCAGCGGGTCAGCCAGATCCTCCTGAACCTGCTCTCCAATGCCATCAAGTTCACCATGGAGGGCACTGTGGAGTTGAGCGTGAGGGAACGGGGCGACGACGTGTGCTTCGAGGTCTCCGACTCCGGTCCAGGCATCCCGTTGGCCGAGCGGGAGCGGGTGTTCGAGCCGTTCTACCAAGTGGCCACCGACGTTGCCAACAAGCCGGAAGGTACCGGCTTGGGGCTCGCGATCAGCCGGGATCTTGCCGGGCTACTGGGTGGGACGCTGGAGTTCGTGGACAAGGATTCCAGGGGAACGTCTGCGCTATTGTGCATCCCGCGCTACTTGTCGAAGGATCTGCTTGCAGAATAGGTGGGGCAGCAGATCCTCACCGGGCCAGTGTCGCGGAATCTCCTGAAAATAGATTATCCTAGCCCTTGTCCGGTTGTGCGCCGGAGTACTCACAGGGGGTTCACAAATGGGAAAGCACAAACAGGCCAAGACCTCGGCGAGCAGTCATTCGACAAATGCGGGGGTCAGCCGGACTGTCCGGCGCGTGGCGATGGCCGCGTTCGCCTTCTCGGGAATGGCTGCTCTGATCTATGAGGTGGTATGGACCCGCGAACTCTCGCTGGTCTTCGGCTCCACGGTGTATGCCGTCTCGATGATGCTGGCATCGTTCATGTCAGGGCTGTCACTCGGCGCGTTCTTGGGTGGAAAGTGGGCAGACAAGAGCCCGAACCTGTCGTTTCTCTTCGGCAAGCTGGAGTTCGGAGTGGGCATCTTCGGGCTGCTGACCATTCCGCTTATCCAAGCGATGCCCACGATCTACTTCTTCGTCTATGACTCGCTGAGGCCTTCGTTCGTTGTGTTCTTCGTCATCCAGATGCTTCTGTCGTTTCTCATCATGCTGGTTCCTACGACCTTCATGGGAGCCACGTTCCCGGTGGTCACGAAGCTGTCTACACAATCGCTGGCGGAACTGGGCGCCGACGTGGGGGACGTCTACTCCATCAACACGCTGGGATCGATCGCTGGCTCGCTGGCAGCGGGCTTCATGCTCATCCCGCTGATAGGCGTGAAAGGCACGACGTTTGTCGCGGCCGCCCTCAACGTAGTGGTGGCGTCGATCATGGTGTTGCTGGCCAAGGACCCGTCGGCGAAGCGGCTCGTGACAGTGGGCGCAGTAGTCCTTGCCGTGATCGCGGGGGCGGGGGTGATGACCCAGGAGTCGGTTTTCGCCCACAACTTCTACCGTATCGGGGAGTATCAGACCTACGACGACTACTTGGCGGCCAAGGCGCAAGCCAAGCTGCTGTTCCACGCTGATGACGTGCACGGCAGCGTCGAGGTCTTCGAGGACGGATCGAGTAGTCGGAAGCTTCAGAACTCCGGCAAGATCGAGGGCTCGGACTCCCAGCTGGACCGGCAGACGACATCGCTTCTTGCGCTGCTGCCCATGTACAGCTCGCGAAGCATCGACGAGGTGCTGATCGTCGGGCTCGGAACCGGACTGACCTCCAAGGCCGCGCTGGACGCGGGTGCGGGAGAACTGGACACCGTGGAGATCAACCGGTCCGTGGCAGACGCATCACGCTATTTCGTAGGTGACCAAGTCGCCAACGACCCGCGCGCCGAGATCCACTTCACTGACGCTCGGAACTACCTGTTTCGCTCGGGAACAACTTGGGACGTCATCAGCTCTGAGCCCAGCTACCCGCTCTCTACTCACGTGTCTCACCTGTTCACAAGGGAGTTCTACCAGCTCGTCGACGAGCACCTGGCCGACGGAGGGGCGTTCTGCCAGTGGATTCCGCGCTACCTGCTTACCGATGAAGACACGCTGATGATGCTCAAGACCTTTGTGGACGTATTCCCCAACAGCTACGTCTGGGGGTCGAACCAAGGGGCCGACGAGGCCGTGGACATGATGCTCATCGGTATCAAGGGTGACACACCCGTCGACACGCAGGCCGTTGAGTCCAAGGTGCGGGCGGCCGCCAAGCTGACGAACCTGGATTTTGCGCTCTTCGCGACAGCCGATGAGGTCCGCGCGGCCACGGCCGACCCCACGATTCCTCTCAACACCGATGATCGCCCCCTATTGGAGTTCCGTACGCCGCGCAACCAGATCGACTTCTATCGCGCCGGTGTCGCGGGGCTCAAATCCCAGAAGTAGGAGCGCTCCGCTCGACCGTTCCATCCCGCCTCTTCGACTGGCTCGGCAAAAGTCACACCGTGTGCGTACAATGATGCGTACATGGGCTGTTTCTTTGCATGGGGGTGCGGAGACTGTGGCAGGAACCGTGTTCTTCGTGGGGGCGAATGAAGCGTACTGCGCGAACCTGGCGCAGGACTACGCTGCGACCGGTTGGACGACACAGGTCGCTGGTGTCGATGACGCCGACGCGGTCGAACGAATCCTTGAGGACGCACCGATAGCTGCGGTGTTCTGCCTCGACCCGGATCACGTGAGTGTGGTGTGCGCGCTCATCGAGCAGCTCACCACCGATCCGCGTTACCAGCGTCCGCTGCTGGTCTTTCTGGACGGCAGCCCCGACGAGGTCGCCTGCATCAAGCAGCACTCGCCGTTCGCGGTGTTCGTGACCGCCAGTGAGTTGACCTGGGTGCTCAAGCGCTTGGTCGCCAACGTTTAGACGTCGGCACTCAGCTCGCCGAGCGCGTTCATGATCTCCACGCCCGCGCCGCTCCCGCGGCCCGAGAACACGACGCCCGCTCGGCCACCGCGCAGCTCCCGCAACTCGACGACGACCTGCGCATCGAGGCCCTCATTGGCGCGTCCAACCATCGCACCTTGCACTGGCGCCTTCAGCTCACCAGTGACCGCGCCGCTCACCTCGACAGACAGCTCCCTGCGCCGGTCGCGCAGCAAAACCTGGGCGGCCCCGCCGCCGGTCGCCACGTGTATGAGGTGCGAGCCGGTGTAGGTGGCGAAGCGCACCACCTCGCCGTCGAGCAGCAGGCCGGCGATGTGCCCCGTGAAGCTCGAGCCCATCCATGGGATGCGGGCTACCGAGAGGAACAGCGACGGACCACTGCCTATCGTCTCAGGCACATCGAAGTGGTTCGACTGAGCCCAGATCCAGCTGGACGGGAAGCTGGTGCCCCAGTCCTTCTCGGCGTAACCTCGGCCACCGGCGAACTCGAGCGTCTGATCGCCGTGGAGCAGCGTGCCTCGAAGCGAGTGGTCGAACGAGAGCGCGCCGTGGTAGCACTCCATGCGCGGCACGAACCGGTACCAGCCCATCACGCCGGGCGACAGCGCGCTCACCGGCCAGCCGGTCCACGGCCCGAACTCGACTTGGCCGCGCAGAGCGTGCTCGCCGTCCGAGGGCAGATCGACCTTGAGCCCTTCTGCCGAGAAGACATTGGGCCCCACGCGCACCTCGAACCGGTCGGGGTCGAAGGCGAAGGCGTCGTAGGGGAAGCGGTGGTAGTGCACTGAGCCGCCCGGTCTGATGACCTGGACGAACGAATGGGAGTCGTTGGCGTCCGGCGCGTGTGAGACGCCCGGAATGATCGCGATGGGGTGGGCGCCGTCCGCTCCGGTGAGCTTGAAGTACCAGCCCTCGAACCAGCCGCCGCGGCGTCCTTCGCTCTGGAAGCGAGCGGGGTCGTAGATGCGGGCAATGCGGTGCGGCATCGATGCTCCTCGGTTCGGCTTCGCCCAGTATGACGGTTGGTGGCCGCTGGCCGCGATTCCGGTGAGAGCCAGATGGCGACCGAGCACGCGGGCTGGGGTAGAATAGTCGCACCTCTGGCTCTCCGCTCCGCACCACGGAGCGCGCCCCCGATAGCGGGGCCCTCGACGCGAAAGGCCGTCTCAACATGACGCAGCACACCTCACCCGAGTCCTTCTCGGCAGCATGCAAGCTCATCCCCGGTGGCGTGAACTCGCCGGTACGCGCGTACAAGAGTGTGGGGATCGAACCGCGGTTCGTCGACCGCGCCAAGGGCAGCCGCATCTGGGATGTCGACGGGCGCGAGTACATCGACTTCGTGCAGAGCTGGGGCCCCATGATCCTGGGCCACGCCTACGAGCCGGTGCTCGACGTCGTGCGCGAGCAGCTCGAGCGCGGCACCAGCTACGGTGCCCCCACCTGCATCGAGATCACGGCGGCCGAGGCTGTCGTCAACGCGGTGCCCAGCATCGACATGGTGCGGTTCGTCTCGAGCGGTACCGAGGCGACCATGAGCGCTATCCGGCTCGCTCGCGGCTACACCGGACGCGACAAGTTCATCAAGTTCGACGGCAACTACCACGGTCACAGCGATGCGCTGCTCGTGGCGGCCGGCTCGGGGCTGCTGACACTGGGCATTCCCTCGACGCCCGGAGTGACCAAGGGCGCCGCCGGCGACACCATCGTGCTGCCGTACAACGATCTGGCGGCCGTCAAGGACGCCCTTGAGGCCAACGCCGAGCAGATCGCTGCGATCATCCTGGAGCCCATCGCGGGCAACATGGGCGTCGTGCCGCCGGTCCCCGGCTTCCTGCAGGGTCTGCGCGACCTGTGCGACGAGCACGGCGTCGTGCTCATCTTCGACGAGGTCATCAGCGGGTTCCGCGTCGCCATGGGTGGCGCGCAGGAGCTCTACGGGGTCACGCCGGACCTCACGACGCTGGGCAAGATCATCGGCGGCGGCTTCCCGGTGGGGGCGTTTGGCGGCAAGGCCGAGATCATGCAGCAGCTCGCTCCGCTGGGGCCGGTCTACCAGGCAGGTACGCTCTCGGGCAACCCCGTGGCGATGGTGGCGGGGCTCGCGACGATCGCGGGGCTCGCGCAGCCGGGCGTCTACGAGGAGCTGGAGCGCAAGGGCCAGAAGCTGGCCGGTGGTCTGTGCCACGCGGCCACAGCGGCCGGGCTCATCACGTTTTGCAATCGCGTGGGCTCGATGTCGACGATGTTCTTCACCGATCAGGAAGTCACAGACTGGGCGAGTGCCTCGACGTGCGACACGCAGCTCTACGCGGCGTTCTTCCGCGGCATGCTGGACAAGGGCTTCTGGCTCGCACCCAGCCAGTTCGAGGCATGCTTCGTCTCGCTGGCCCACACTGATGCGGAGATCGAGTCGTTCATCGCCGCGGCAAGTGACGTGCTTGGCGAGATGGCGAAGTAGGGATCGCAAGCGCAACAGGCGCAGTTAGAGTAGGTTAAGCGCAATAGAAGCAGCGGCGTGCTAAGCTCCGGAGAGGAGGGAGGCGCGCCGTTGCTGTTGCTCACGCCCAAGCAGGTTGCTCAGAGACTCTCGGTCTCACCCCGTACGGTCCATACATGGATCGAGCAGGGACGCCTGACCGGCGTACACCTGTCCCAGCGGATAGTCCGCGTGCGTGCCGAGGAAGTCGAAGCGATGAGCGCTCGTTCGCTCAACGATACGGCTCCCTCAACTCGCGCTACGCCCGATCTTGGGGAGCTGCGCGCGCATCGCGCGGAGATCATAGCGATCGCGGCGGCGCACAAGGCGTCGAATCCGCGAGTCTTCGGTTCGGTCGCGCGCGGTGAGCAGCGCGCGGGCAGCGATGTCGATCTGCTCTTGGACTTCGAGCCCGAGGCCAGCTACTTCGACATGGCTGATCTCGAAGTCGCGCTGGAGAAGCGATTCGGAGTCGCTTTCGACGTCGGGCCGGCCCAGGACCTGAAGAAGGACCTACGGGATCGCGTATTGGCCCAGGCGGTGCCGCTGTGAGATGCGAAGCGGACCGGTTGCGCGACATCCTGGAAGCAGCAGCACGCCTCGCCGAACTGGTGGAAGAGGGCCGCTCGGCGTTCGACGCGAGCTGGCGGTTGCAGGGACTCGTTCAGCATGTGCTGGAGGTGGCGGGGGAGGCGGCAGCGGGTCTGCCGCTGTCATTCCGCACCGCGCATTCGGACGTCGACTGGTCCGAGCCCATTCGTACGCGCAACCGTCTGATCCACGGATATCACGACATCGACCCGGGCAGACTGTGGGACACCGCCGCTGTCCACATGCCCATCTTTGTCGAGCAAGTACGCGAACTCCTGGGCCGCCTTGAGGGCGGGCCAGAGTGGGTCGAAGAGCCTCGCGAAGAGTGGGGCGCCACACGCCCTGCCGAGACGACCTTCCTCACGCCCGCCGAGGTCGCCCGGCAGCTCGCTGTGTCGACGCGCACGGTCTACCTTTGGATCGACGAGGGCCGCCTACCGGCCGTACGCATCTCCGCCAGGGTCACACGCGTGCCCGTCGCAGCGGTGCACTCATTCGTTGCCGCCGCGACAGGCCCGCGACTTCTCCGTGACGACCCCGCAACTGGCGCACTGGCCAGTGCACTCGATTTCGAGGTGAGGTAGTCTTGGCGAATCCGTTCTGTGCACCGATTCGGAGGAACTGACTCGATGAAAGCCATCATTCCCGCCGCTGGACTGGGTACCCGTTTCTTGCCGGTCACCAAGTCGCAGCCAAAAGAGATGCTGCCGGTGGTAGACAAGCCGGTCATCCAGTACGTGGTCGAAGAGGCGGTAGCGGCCGATGCCGACGACATCCTCATGATCACCGGCCGAGGAAAGCGCGCCATCGAGGACCATTTCGACCGTTCGGTCGAGCTTGAAGACCTGCTCGAGTCATCCGGCAATCTGGCGCGTCTGCGTCAGGTTCGCGCGATCTCGGAACTCGCCGAGGTCTTCTACGTGCGGCAGAAGCGTCCGCGCGGTCTGGGCCATGCGGTGATGTGTGGGGCGCCGTTCGTGGGCAACGACCCGTTCTACGTGCTGTTGGGCGACGTACTCGTGCCTCGCAACACCATTCTGCCCCGGCTCAAGGCGGTGCACGAGCGCACGGGCGGTTCTGTCATCGCCGTCATGCCGGTGCCCGATGACATGGTGTCTCGCTACGGCGTGATCGCCGGAGAGCCCGTGGCCGCCGGTGAGTGGAAGGTCAGCGGGCTTGTCGAGAAGCCGGCGCGCAACGAGGCGCCCAGCAACCTCGCCATCTTTGGCCGCTACCTGCTCACGCCAAAGGTCATGGAGATCCTGCCAACCATCAAGCCGGGCCGTGGTGACGAGATCCAGCTGACCGACGCGCTGGTGGAACTGCTCAAGACTGAGGAGATCCACGCGGTGATCATCGAGCCGGAAGACGGCTACGACACCGGAAACGTTCAGTCCTGGCTCGAAGCCAACGTGGCGCTTGCCCTTGAGAATGCGGACTTCGGACCGGCTTTGCGCAAGAGCCTGGCGAAGCTGATGTGCCACGAATCGGCGGAGTGAATCGGCTGTGCCTGGAACGACTATCTGATAATATGATTTTCAGATAGGAGTTGATGCGGGATGTCAGAGACACTCAGCGTCACTGAAGCCGTCCGTCACTTCACCGACTACGTGAATCGCGTGTCGTACCGTCGCGAGTCGTTCGTCCTGATCAGGGGCGGTAAGCCGGTGGCGGAGCTACGACCGCTACCCGTGGGTAGGCGGCTCGGCGATCTTCCGGGGCTACTCTCGTCCGCACCGCATATCGATGACGTTGAAGCCTTTGCGAAGGACCTCGATGCGGCGCGTGAGGAACTCGGACACGAGGAGTGGGCCGATCCATGGGGGTCTTGATCGACTCGAGCATCCTGATCGAAGGAGAGCGGGGCCGGCTCGACCTGGCCGCGCACATCGCCCACCGAGAAGATGAGGAGTTGTTCGTCTCGGTGATAACCGCTAGCGAGCTGCTGCACGGTGTTCATCGAGCAGCGAGCCCGGAGCAGCGCGCCAACCGGTCGGCGTTCGTCGAATGGGTGCTGGAGCGGGTCTCAGTGCTGGACGTGGATCTCGCCACAGCGCGAGCGCATGCGCGCATCGGGGCGGACTTGAGAGCTGCGGGCACGCCCATTGGCAAGCACGACTCTTGGCTTGCGGCGGTCTGCATCGCGCACGGGTTGTCCATGGTCACGGCCAACGTGCGGGAGTTCGAGCGTGTCCCAGGTCTCTCGGTTGAGACGTGGACCGACGCGTGGTAGGCGCCTCGCCGGCTTGCGCCCGTGCTATCGTTTCCCGTGCACGCTCACGTATGCGCGCGCGCATACGCTACCAAGTGAAAGAGACCCAATGAGCAACGTCTATGCGGTGATCCTTGCAGGTGGTTCCGGCCAGCGGTTCTGGCCCCTGTCACGTGAGCTCAACCCCAAGCAGCTTCTGTCGATGTTCGGCACCGAGTCGCTCATCGCCCAAGCCGTCCATCGCATCCTGCCGTTCGCCGAGGGTGGGTCGTCAATCGCCATCGCCACAAACGAGCGGCTCTTCGACGAGCTACGCAACCACCTCACCGCGCAGCCGGACCCGGCGCTTCACGCGGTGCGCTACATCCAGGAGCCGCTGCCGAAGAACACCGCCCCGGCAATCGCGCTTGCGGCGGCTACGTTCGCAGCGCAGGATCCCGATGCCATCATGGTGGTGCTCCCCAGCGACCACCTGCTCGAGGACGGCGAGGTCTGGGCTGACTGCATCGGTGCCGCGACAAGCGCCGCAGAAGACGGCTACCTGGTCACCATCGGCATCTCGCCCACGCGCCCGGAGACCGGCTACGGCTATATCATGGCCGGTGCGGCACTGCCGCAGTTCACTCAGGGTACAGCTACCCCGCACGTCGCGGCTCGCTTCGTCGAGAAGCCTGAGCTCGAGATCGCCGAGAAGTACGTCGCGTCAGGCGACTACTTCTGGAACGCAGGCATCTTCGTGATGAAGGCGTCGCGCGTGCTCGAAGAGCTCGATGCTGCCGGCGGAGCGGAAGCTAATATCGCCGACGTGTGCCGCTGGATCGCAGCGCAGCCCGCCGAGAATCGCAACGGCGCCGAGGCGCGTGCGAGGTTCGGCGAGATCGTATCGATATCAATCGACAAGGCCGTGATGGAGCGCTCAGATCGCGTAGCGGTCATTCCAGCGCCGCTGAAGTGGAGCGACGTGGGCTCGCTGCTGGCGCTCGAAGACGTGGCTCCGGCCGATGAGCATGGCGTGGTGCGTTCCGGCCGTGGCATCGACATCGACAGTAAGAACAGCATCGTGTACTCAACCGATCGACTCGTGGCCACTCTGGGCGTAGAGGACATGATCGTCGTGGATACGACGGACGCCACTCTGGTGCTGCCCAAGAGCCGTGCTCAAGACGTACGGATGATCGTCGATGCGCTCAAGGAGCAAGGTGCGCCCGAGGTGACGCAGCCCAAGGTCAGTCTGCGTCCGTGGGGCAACTGGATGAGCCTGCTCCAGAGTTCCAGCTACCAGATCAAGCTCATCGATGTGAAGCCCGGGGCACGGCTGAGCCTGCAGAAGCACCACCATCGAAGTGAGCATTGGATTGTTGTGTCCGGCACTGCGCTTGTCACCATCGATGGCGTCGACACCGAGGTTCACCAGAACGAGGGCATCTTCCTGCCGGTTGGCAGCGTTCATCGGCTTGCAAACTGCGGCAAAGTGCCCGTGCAGTTCATCGAAGTGCAGGTTGGCGAGTACCTGGGCGAAGACGACATCGTGCGATTCGAAGACGACTACGCACGGGACGACAAGTAGCGCAGACGGGGGACCCCGCAGCGGGGTGAACAGACACTCCTACCGCGCATCGTCGAGTTTGTGCCGCTCATCTGAAAGATTTGCCACTAATCGCACCCAATATACCCTTGGGGTATTTATCATTCACAAGTTATCTGAACGACGATAAACTTCCTGTGGGGCGGGAGGATTCTGGAGAGCAGTCGATCAGGCTGTTCTCCCGTGCGCTCCAGCAGAAATCGTGTGGATGTGGCTGAATCCTCCCCGAAGTTCGATCGTGAAGGTGGGGGAACCATGAACGGTCTGCGTCCGCGCGGTTCGCGCAGCCATTTTGGCGCGCGCATCGGCAAATCCACGCTTGCTCTGTACGCGGTGGCGGTGCTGTGTCTGGCATGCGTCACCGCGTTTTCATCTGCGGGAGCCGCTGCAGCGAAGAGCGACAACGGCAGGTCGGACAAGCCGCCGGTCGCCATCATCGGTGGCGAAGCGAACGCCTACGCCGGCGTGCCGGACCGGTTGGACGGATCGAACTCCCACGATGACAACGGCATCGTCAAGTACGAGTGGGACTTGGACTACAACGGCAGTTGGGACCTGGTCTCCACATCGCCGGTGGTCCCGTATACCTTCTGGAGCGAGGCGACGCGAGACGTCCGTCTGCGCGTCACCAACCGGAGCGGACTGACCAGCACCGACTGGCGCAAGTTCCACATCCGCAGAGACACCATCGACCCCATCGCAATCTTCAGATGCCCCACCAACGCGCTCGTGGGTGAGTCGGTCACGCTCGACGCCCGCTTGTCCTTCGACCCGTTTGGGACCATCAAGACGTACTCATGGGACTTCGAGTCTGACGGCGTCATCGATGCCGTATCCACCTCGCCTTCAATCCAGCACGCCTGGGCCGAAGCCGGTTCTTACCGAGTGAAGCTCATTGTCGCGGACTACAGCGGCAATACGGGCAGTGCCCAGTCCGGAATCATCATCGAGGGCACCAGTGATGCGACTCCCGAGCCCCCAGTGGGGCTCGTCGCCGCCGACAAGATCGGCGATAACGGGGGAGCGGTGCTCCTGACGTGGAGCGCCAGCACCGAGTCCGACGTCGTGGGCTACAACGTCTACCGTTCGATGCAGCCGGATGCTGGTTTTGCGGCGGTGACTCGGGCGACCACGGCCACCTATGTTGACGCCGGACTCGCCAACGGCACCGTCTACTACTACCGAATCACCGCAGTCGATGCCGCCGGGCAAGAGAGCGTCCCCGGCGCGACCGTCTCGGCGACTCCTGTTGATGACACCGCACCAGCCGCACCTGCCGGTGTCGCAGCGCAGGACGTCCCCGGTGACCAAGGCGATGCCATCAAGGTCACTTGGACCGCCAATGCAGAGAGCGATCTGGCCGGCTACCGCCTCACGGCGACCAACGTGTCCAGTGGGGCCTCGCAGGTCATACAGGTATTGGCGCCTGCCAGCACCAAGACCGTCACGGGCCTGACCGTATCGCAGGCGTATCGTTTCACGCTCGTCGCCTATGACATGGCCGGTAACACCAGTGCCGCCAGCGTCGCAGTTCAGGCCACTCCGGCCGATCAGCTCGCCCCGGAAGCGCCCACGGGACTTGTCGCCTTCGATCGCGAGGGTGATGAAGGCCAGGCAGTGATCGTGCGTTGGGCGCCCAACTCAGAGGGCGATCTTGCGGCCTACACGCTCTACCGGGCCGTAGTTCCCGCAGGCGTCGATCCGCTTGATGCCAGCGCACTTGCGCTTCCCGTCGCGAACTTCGGAACGTCTGTGACCGAGTGGACCGACGAGTCGGTTCTCTTGGGCACTCAGTACTGCTACTACGTCGTTGCCTCGGATGCGTCGGGCAACGTGTCGGGAGCAAGCGGGCTTGCGGTTGTTCAGCCGCTGGACAATGTCGCGCCTGCCGCCCCCATGGGCGTCGAGGCCACCGACATGGCTCCGGACCAGGGTGGCGTGGTTCACGTCACCTGGCTCGGTAGCATGTCGGCTGACGTTGCGGGCTACCGCGTGACCGTGGCCACCGATGAGGGCATCGTCGTGTCCACCCATGACGTTGGCATGGCGAACGAGTTCATGGCCAACGGGCTTGCGGTCGGCGTAGACCACACCTTCAGCGTTGTCGCGTTCGATGGAGCGGACAACGTATCTGCAGCCGCCGAGGCGGTTGCATGCGGGGCAGACGAGCTGGCCCCGGCGACGCCCTCGGGTTTCGACGCAGTGGATGTCGTTCCTGATGAAGGCGGCGCGATTGTCGTCAGCTGGGATGCCAACGACGAATCCGACCTCAACGGCTATACGCTGAACATGTTCGACGGGTCCGGCGCCTCCATGGGCACCTTCGACATGGGCTTCGCGACCAGCAAGCTGTTCGAGGGTCTTGATCTTGCGCAGTCGTATTCATTCGAAGTCGCTGCGCGGGACATCCATACCAACAACTCTGAGCTGTCAGCTCGGGTATCCGCTTCCGCCAAGGACGAGGTTGCGCCGGGTGTTGTGACGCTCGACGCCGCCGACCATCCGCAGGATCAGGGTGGCGCGGTCGACCTGTCTTGGAGTGCCGCAACCGCGTCTGATGTAGCGGGTTACAAGGTCTACCGCGACAATGCGGAGATCGCGGACGTCCCCGGCACCTCGTTCACGGACGTTGATGCACATAACACCGCGTGGACCTACACGGTCGCTGCGTACGATGGTTCACTCAACCTCGGCGAGCTGTCGAATGCCGTCGCTATCACAGCCGTCGATAACCTCGCACCGCAGACTCCCGCAGCAGTCGCAGCCGCTGACTTGCCTGACGATGAGGGCGGCGTGATCGAGGTCTCCTTCGCGGGCGTTCCCGATGAGGACGTCGATGGTTACCGGGTCTTCTGCTATGACGCGCTGGGGACGCTGGTCTCCACCGCCGAGGCGGCCGCGCTTGACCGCTCGGTCCGGTTCGACCAACTGACTGACGGCCTGCCCTACAGCTTCACCGTACTGGCGTTCGATGAAGCTCAGAACCTCTCAGAGCTGTCCGCGCCGGTCTTTGGCACCTCCGCCGATAACCTTGCGCCGGTCGTGCCCGCCGATCTCACCGCGACCGATGTCTCGCCCGATCAGGGCGGCACCATTCTGGTGAGCTGGACCGCGAACATCGAGGGCGACCTCGCGGGCTACACACTGACCGCGTACGACGCGCAGGGCGACGTGGCTGGTATCTACGCCATGGGCCTCGCGACGTCCAAGCAGCTCGACGAGCTTGCCGTGGACGCGACCTACTCCTTCGAACTCACCGCCAACGACACCGCCGGCAACACCTCCGCGCCGACGTCTCGCGTCAGCGCGACTGCGGCCGATGAGATCGCCCCGGCAGCCGTGACGGTCACCGCCGTCGATCACCCTGCTGACCAGGGCGGCGCGATCGACATCAGTTGGACCGCATCTCCCGAGACCGACGTGGTGGGCTACAAGGTCTTCCGCGACGGCCTCGAGGTCAAAGAGCTCGCAGTCGAGAGTTGGACCGACACCGATGCGGGTACCGACGCACACACGTACGCCGTTCAGGCGTTCGATGGCTCGGGCAACGGCTCGGCGGCGTCCAACGACGCCGTGGCCACCGCAGCGGACAACCTCGCGCCCGCCGCCCCGGCTGTCGTGAGCGCGCTTGACGTACCTGCCGATGAGGGCGGCGCGATCGCCGTCACCATCTCGCAGGTGGCTGACGCCGACCTCGCCGGCTATCGCGTCTTCTGTGCAGACTCGAACGGCGACGTGGTTAATAGCGTTCAGGTGCTCCCGGCTGATTCGCTTGTCGTGTTCGAGAACCTCACGGACGGCGACACGTACAGCTTCACAGCGCTGGCCTTCGACACCTCGGGCAACGAGTCCCAGAAGTCCGACGCCGTGACCGCTTCTTCTGCCGATAACCTCGCCCCGGCGGTTCCCGCGGGTCTCACCGCGGCCGATCGCCCCGATGACGAGGGCGGCTCAGTGGTACTGAACTGGTCGGCCAATACTGAGTCCGACCTGGCCGGCTATACGCTGCTGCGCGCTGCGCTTGCTGAGGGCGACGACGCTGCCACCGCGGTCTGTCTGCCGCTTGCCAGCTTGCCCGTGTCCACGGTGACCTACATCGATGAGACAGCCGCAGCTGGTATCGACTACGTCTACTACCTCGTGGCCTTCGATGGTTCGTCGAACATCTCAGATGGCTCCAACCGTGCGACCACGCGCTCCTTGGACAACAACGCTCCAAGTGGTCCGATGGCCGTCACCGCCACCGATATCGCGCCCGATCAGGGCGGCATGCCCCGCAATACCCTCACGGAAGCAAGCGGGCGCGTGCTGTTCACCTCGGGCAGCATGACCCGGCGCGTCCCCTATCACATGGTGCTCAACGCCGCCTCGGACACCAAGGCGCTTTGGGCGAAGCTCTGCTTGCCCCCCGGCCCCGGCTCCGAGAGCGTCCTCGTCCCGACCTTCGGAACGTCGAGCCACGGCCTTCCGATCGTGTCGGCCTTCGAGCTTGCCACCCAGAAGCCCGCGAGCATCGACCCCGAGTCGGCCCTCTCGATGGGCGACATTCTGGCCGTCGGTATCACCAGCGACGCG
>PHET01000028.1 GCA_002841275.1 Actinobacteria bacterium HGW-Actinobacteria-7
GACCCGCCCCTGCACGAGTTCCTCGACAACCCGCGCGAACTCGAGATCGAGATCGTACGTGGCGAGTACACGGGTGTGGACCACTCCGAGCTCGCGGCGAAGCGCCGTCTTCTCGCGCACATCGACGCGATGTCCGAGGCAAACCCGATGCTCGGTCTGCGCGGATGTCGTCTCGGCATCATGCATCCCGAACTCTACGGTCTGCAGGTGCAGGCGATCACTCGGGCCGCCTGCCAGCTCAAGAAGGCCGGCAAGGACCCTCGGCCGGAGATCATGATCCCGCTCGTGAGCGTCAAGGCGGAACTCGAGATTCTTCGTTCCGAGTCAGAGGCGATCATCGCTCGCGTCCTGAAAGAAGAGGGTGTCGAACTCGCCATCCCGATCGGCACGATGATCGAACTGCCGCGTGCGGCAGTGACCGCCGATGAAATCGCGCAGGTCGCCGACTTCTTCAGCTTCGGAACCAACGACCTGACGCAGACGACCTTCGGGTTCTCACGCGATGACATCGAGTCCAAGTTCCTGCCCAAGTACCTTGATCGCAAGGTCCTGCCACGCAACCCGTTCGAGACGATCGATGAGGGCGTGGCGAAGTTGGTAGCCATGGGTTGTGAGCTCGGGCGTAAGACCAACCCCAAGATCAAGCTTGGCGTGTGTGGCGAGCACGGTGGTGATCCCGATTCGGTGAAGAAATTCTTCTCAATCGGTCTCGACTACGTCAGCTGTTCTCCTTATCGAGTGCCGCTCGCGCGACTGGCGGCGGCACAAGCACAACTTGCGAAGGATTCGGCCGGGTCCGACAACCGGTAGACGCTGGAGAGGACCCGGTCGCCGGTGCGGTCGGGTCCTCTCGGTTTCGGGGGCTCATGTGAGAGGGACGAAGCTCTGGAGTGCGCCACGTTCGCCGTTGATTCACGGGCGATCGAGGCGTGAGAGCGCTTTCGCCCGAGATTGGTTCGTTGCCTCCGCGTGTGGGTTTGTCGTGTCGGGGATGGCGGCGTGGATGTACTTCGCCGATAAGGGCGCGTCTACGACGGTCCTGATGAGTCAAGTGCTCGTGCCTGCGCTGCTGGGGTCTGCAGTGGGCGGCGCATCGGGTGTACGAATGGCGTTTGGGTTCGGCTGGTATCCGCGCTGGATCGGCGGTGCCGTGCTCGGCATGGTGTTGGGTCTGACTGCGGTCTTCGTGGTTCTGGCCGCCGGTATCTCTGCATTCGGAGCGTGAAGTGTGACCAAGACCGGCGGATTCATCAGCGGAGTCTTGACTCGTGAGGCGGCGGAGGCCGAGGAGTTCGAGCGGCTTGGGCAGCGTGCTGCGAAGGCGGCGACAAGTCGCGGCCGAGAGTCAGAGATGGCACCAGACCCGTACCGAACGGGATTCCAGCGCGATCGCGACCGCATTCTGCACTGCAAGTCGTTCAGGCGCCTTTCGCATAAGACCCAGGTCTTTCTCGCCCCGGAAGGCGACCACTACCGCACGCGTCTCACACACACCCTGGAGGTCGCGCAGATCTCACGTTCGATCGCGCGAGCGCTTCGGCTCAACGAGGACCTGACCGAGGCCATAGCCCTGGGTCACGACCTTGGCCATACGCCGTTCGGCCACATCGGCGAGAGCGCTCTTAACGATGTGCTTGCAGCCAGCGCCGTTGAGGGCGGTGCGGCGCCGGCCTCCTACGAACACAACGTACAGTCCCTGAGAATCGTCGAGCAGCTTGAGTACGACGGCAAGGGGCTCAACCTCACGTGGGAGGTGCGCGACGGCATTCTGGGGCATACGGGCGGACACAAGCCGTCAACGCTTGAAGGGCAGATCGTACGCACAGCCGATCGCATTGCCTACGTGAACCACGACATCGACGATGCCATCCGCGCCGGTGTTCTCACCGAAGCCGAACTGCCGCGAGGCCCCGTGGATGTTCTTGGCCATCATCACGGCGCGAGGATAACGACCTTGGTCACCGACATGATCGAGAGCTCCAAGGACTCCGATGAGATCGTGATGTCCGAGCGGGTGTGGGACGCGATGATGGGGCTTCGGAAGTACCTGTTCGAGTATGTGTATCTCTCCGAGCGCGCCAAGGCCGAGGAGCCGCGCGCCTACCGTGTGGTCCAGATGATCTTCGAGCACTACCTCGCTCACCCGGACGAACTGCCCGCCGAGTCGGTGTCACTCACGCCTACGACGGCAGTGCAACGCGTGGTGGACTATGTGGCCGGGATGACCGACCGGTTCGCGATCCGTGAGTTTGAGCGGTTGTTCGTTCCTCGCAAGTGGATGGTGTGACAGGAGTGTTTCGTATGGCATACTTATGCGCCAAGAATGGGTCAACCCGACCCGTTGTTGCAGTAGGGGACATCGTCGCGAATCGCGCGGCGTGACGCTTCTTGTGAAGCATTCGAAAGGAGAGGGTGAATGACTGGGGCAGTTGCATGGCTTGCACCGCTATCGGCCGTTCTCGGCCTAGGGGTCGCTGCCTTTCTCGGCACGTGGGTCCTGAAGCAGGATCCGGGCAACGAGAAGATGCAGGAGATCTCTAAGGCCACACAGGAAGGCGCGATGGCGTTCCTGAAGGCTGAGTGGCGGGTGCTGATCATCTTTGCGATTGGCGTGTTCGCCGTGCTGTCCTTCTCGGGCGGAAGCCTGATCAAGGGAGTTCTCACGGCAACGGCCTTCCTCACCGGTGGTCTGCTGTCGGCGACGGCCGGGTTCATCGGCATGTACGTCTCTACCCGCGCCAATACCCGCACCGCGCAAGCGGCCACAAAAGGTATCGCCGGTGCGCTCAACGTGGCGTTCCGATCCGGTCTGACCATGGGTCTCACCGTCGCATCGTTTGGTGTGTTCGGTCTGGGCCTCTGGGTCATCTTCTTCATTCTGGGCGCCGGCAAGCCGGAGCCTGAGATCGTCAACGGGTTCGCGATGGGCGCTTCTTCGATCGCACTGTTCGCGCGTGTCGGTGGCGGTATCTACACCAAGGCCGCTGACGTGGGAGCCGACCTTGTCGGCAAGGTCGAAGCCGGTATCCCCGAGGACGATCCGCGCAACCCCGCCGTCATCGCCGACAACGTTGGCGACAACGTGGGCGACGTGGCCGGCATGGGCGCTGACCTCTACGAGTCCTACGTTGGCTCGATTCTGGCGCCGATCATCCTTGCGCTTACGCTGTGGGCTGGCGGCACGGTTGATGTGATGTTCGGTGTTGTGACGCCGCTTCTGATCGCGGGCGCGGGTGTCGTCGCCTCTATCATCGGGCTGTTCTCGGTCCGTGCAAAGGATGGCGGCAACCTGCACAGCGCGCTGAACATGGGTACCTATGTCGCGGCTGCGGTTGAAGTCGTGGCGATGTTCGGCTTGTTCTACTGGTGGGGAACGTCCAGCGAGATGGCTCGCATGTGGTACTTCGGTTCGGTTGTCGCTGGGCTCGTTGCCGGTATCGCGATCGGTCAGATCACCGAGTACTACTGCTCTGATCACTACAAGCCCGTCAAGGACATCGCTGAGGCGAGCCAGACCGGCGCTGCGACAAACATCATCGCTGGTCTGGGTGTCGGTATGATCTCGACCGTCGGACCGATCCTTGTGGTGGCAGCAGGCATCTATGGCGCCTACACCATGGGTAACCTTGCCGTTCCCGGTCAGGACACGTCCGGCATCTACGGCATCGCGCTTGCCGCGCTGGGTATGCTCTCGATCACTGCCATCACGGTTGGTGTTGACGCGTACGGTCCCGTGGCTGACAACGCTGGCGGCATTGCCGAGATGGCGCACATGGATCCGAGTATCCGCAAAATCACCGACTCACTCGACTCCGTGGGCAACACGACGGCCGCTATCGCCAAGGGCTTCGCAATCGGTTCTGCCGGTCTGACTGCTCTGGCGCTGTTCACTGCATTCCGTGTATCGATCAACGCTGGTTTGCCGGCCGAGAAGGCCCTGAACCTCTCGCTCGAGAACCCCCTGATCGTGGTGGGCCTGTTCATCGGTGCCATGCTGCCGTACCTCTTCGCTGCACTCACGATGAATGCCGTCGGTCGCGCGGCATTCGCGATGATCGGTGAGGTTCGCCGTCAGTTCAAGGAGATTCCCGGGTTGCTGGCTGGTGAGGAAGGTGCTCGTGCGGACTACGCAGCGTGCGTCGATATCGCCACCAAGGGTGCTCTCAAGGAAATGGTTCTTCCCGGCGTGCTCGCGGTAGTCATCCCGATCACGCTTGGAGTGCTCAACCTTGAGATTCTCGGCGGATTCCTCGCTGGTGCGGTCGTCTCGGGCTTCTTGCTCGCTATCATGATGGCCAATGCCGGCGGTGCATGGGACAACGCCAAGAAGTACATCGAGGGTGGCGTACTGGGCGGCAAGGGTTCTGATGCTCACAAGGCCGCTGTTGTTGGCGACACCGTTGGCGATCCGTTCAAGGACACCTCCGGTCCTGCCATGAACATCCTCATCAAACTGATGACGGTTGTATCCTTGGTCTTCGTACCCCTGTTCCTCAAGGTCCACGGAGGCTGATTGACCGTTCGCGTTTCGAGTTGTCTTGTCTGAACGCGACGCTCCCGTGCGCTGAATAGGCGCACGGGAGCTTGCGCGTATAGATGGACCTCGTGTCCATGAGTTGCACTGGGGGGTGACATGGGTCGCATATCCGATGAGGACGTCGCACGAGTGCGTGATGCGACTGATGTCGTCTCGCTGATCCAAGAGCGCGTGCTGCTCCGGCAGAAGGGGCGCCTGTTCTGGGGCCTGTGTCCCTTCCACGGTGAGAAGACGCCCTCATTCAAAGTCGATCCGGCGACGCAGCTATGGCACTGTTTCGGCTGCGGACTGGGTGGCGATGTCTTCGGCTTCACAATGAAGATCGACAACGTCGACTTCCCCGATGCAATCCGGTTGCTGGCGGAGCGCGCCAATGTGGAGATACATGAGCAAGAGGGCGGCGCGCCCCGCGGCCACAAGGAGCGGCTGTACGCTGCCTTGGACGAAGCAGCGGACTTCTACAACCGTGTCCTCAACGGCTCGCGCGACAAGGACCCCGCGGCGGCTCGTGACTATCTGTCAGCTCGAGGGTTCAGTAGCGAGGTGGCCAAAGCGTGGCGCTTGGGGTTCGCACCCGGGCGCGGCGCGCTGGTTCGGCACCTCACGGACAAGGGCTTCTCGGCAGACGAGATCGTCAGCGCGAATCTGGCGCTGAAGAGCGACCAAGGGATGTTCAAGGACCGCTTCTACGGTCGCATCATGTTTCCGATCTGCGACCTACAGGGTCGGACCGTGGCGTTTGGTGGTCGCGTCCTGGGTGCAGGCGAGCCCAAGTATCTGAATACGAACGACACGCCGGTCTTCCACAAGTCCGCATCGATGTATGCGATCGATCGGGCAAAGGGCCCGATCACCGCTAGTGGCACGGCTGTGGTTGTTGAGGGCTACACGGACGTGATAGCGCTTCATGACGCCGGGATCACGAGTGCGGTGGCGACGTTGGGGACTGCGCTGACGACTCAACATGTGAAGCTGCTGGGCCGTTTTGCGAAGCGCATCGTGTATCTCTTTGACGGCGATGAGGCCGGGATGAGAGCCGCTGACAGAGCTGTCGAGTTCATCGACAGCTCGATCACGCCGGAGTCCGGCGCTTCACAGGTCACCGTGGACGTCGCGGTGATTCCGGGGGGACAGGACCCTGCGGACTATGTGGGCACCGCAGGGACTGAGGGTATGCGGAAGGTCATAGAGGGAGCGCAGCCCCTTCTGCGCTTCGCAGTCGATAGGCGCCTCGACCGTTGGGATCTCGAGCGACCGGAAGAGAGGTCGCGGGCGCTGAAGGACGCTGCCGCGGTGCTGGCGCCGGTGAAGAACTCGCTTCTCGCCGACGACTACGCGAACTACATCGCGGACAAGCTGTTTGCTGACTTCGCGACGGTGCGCAGGGCGATCGCTGGGGCCAAGTCCGCACCCAAGCACGTCGAAGACGAGGACGCTCAGGTGGTTTCGGCTACCCAGACCCCGCTGACCGCTCACGGGCGAGCCGAGCGGGATCTGTTGGCGATCTTGGTTGCAACTCCGTCTGTACGCAGCCGGGCACAGGAATTGCTTGCAGAGTCCCTCCTGGAGAGTCCAACGCATCAGCGGATTGCGCAGATGATTGCCAAGGCCGATTCTATGGCGTCGCCTTCTTCACTGGCGGCGCTGCTGGAACAGGATGTGCCCGGGTCGGCACTGCTTCTCTCCGGGGCTGATTTTGGTGAAGTTCCGGACCACGACGTTGAGGCGATTGTGGAGGATACTGTTCGTCGCCTCAAGGAGTTCGCACTCGAACGGCGTATAGCGCAAGGTAAGAGCAGACTCAAACAATCCGAGTCATTCAAGGATTCGGCCGACTATGACGACCTATTCAGGGAAGTATCCGAACTGCAGCGCGCCCTGGATCGCCTAAGGCGAGCTGCGGGCGAGATGACGTAATCGCATCCACAGATCGAGGAGAAGCGTGACCGAGAAACCCAAGAGCGCTCCGCGCACGAAGAAGTCCGCTGTTGAGGCGGCTGCGCCAGAGACAAAGAAGAATGTGACCACTCCTGTGAAGAAGGCACCTGCAGTATCCAAGGCGAAGTCCGCTGCCAAGGATGCTGACTCTGTTGCGCCTGAGCCCGTGGAGGTCGTGAAGGCACCGGCTGCCAAGGCCAAAGCGCCGGCCAAGCGTGCTTCGAAGGCCGTCTCCGCAGCCCCGGAGCTCGAGCTGCCTGAGATCAAGATGCTCACCAAGATGGGCCGGGCCAAGGGCAATCTCACTGACGAGGAGATTCAGGGCGCATTGTCTGACATCGATCTCGTCGACGATCAGGTGGACCGCATCTACGGCTACTTCAAAGACAGTGGCATCGAGATCATCGAGGACCCCTCACATGCGCTGGATCCGGATGCTGTAGCGGATACCGTTGCCGCCGCGGAGCCGATGGACTCGGTCGAGGACCTGGATGACGATAACACCGCCGCTGCTGAGATCGCCGTCGTGGACATCGAGCTGCCTAAGGTCGCGCCCAAGGCGACCAAGAAGAAGCCGAAGAAGCGCGCCGGCGACACCTCACACCTCGCTCCACTTACCGGCGACCCCGTCAGGATGTACCTGAAGGAGATCGGCAAGGTACCGCTACTCACCGCGGCACAGGAGATCGACCTCGCGATGAAGATCGAGCAGGGTCTTGATGCCGGCGCACGGATGGAAGAGGCCGAGGAAACCGGAACGTCCCTGGACCGCGCCGAGAAGCGGCGTCTCAACCGCATCGAACAGGTCGGTATCGACGCCAAGCAGCAGCTTGTCGAGGCGAACCTGAGGCTGGTCGTGTCCATCGCCAAGCGCTACGTTGGGCGCGGCATGCTATTCCTCGATCTCATCCAGGAGGGCAACCTCGGTTTGATTCGTGCGGTCGAGAAGTTCGACTACACCAAGGGGTTCAAGTTCTCCACCTACGCGACGTGGTGGATTCGTCAGGCAATCACCCGCGCAATCGCGGATCAGGCACGCACTATCCGTATCCCAGTGCACATGGTCGAGACGATCAACAAGCTCATCCGCATTCAGCGACAGCTGCTGCAGGAGCTTGGTCGGGAGCCTTCTCCCGATGAGATCGGCGAGAAGATGGAGATGACCGCCGAGCGCGTGCGCGAGATCCTGAAGATCAGCCAGGAGCCCGTCAGCCTGGAGACGCCGATCGGTGAAGAGGAAGACTCTCAGTTGGGTGACTTCATTGAGGACGGCGAGGCGGTGGTACCGCCCGATGCCGCGAGCTTCTCGATGCTACAGGAGCAGCTTGGCAAGGTACTCGACGGACTGTCCGAGCGCGAACGCAAGGTCATCGAGCTGCGGTTCGGGCTCGCGGACGGGCATCCTCGCACGCTCGAGGAGGTCGGCCGGGAGTTTGGTGTCACGCGCGAACGCATCAGGCAGATCGAGAGCAAGACGCTGTGCAAGCTGCGCCACCCGAGCCGCTCCAGCAAGCTGCGCGACTATCTTGAGTAGGGGATAGGCCGCTCGCTAGAACAGAATGAACGAAGGCCCCGCATCACTGCGGGGCCTTCGATTTGTGTTTGGCTCCTCGGGTAGGACTCGAACCTACAACCCTCCGGTTAACAGCCGGATGCTCTGCCAATTGAGCTACCGAGGAATGTTGTGCACGCTGTAGGCGCGAGTCGGAAGTATACGCAAGGCGACGCACGCTTGGCAACACGCAACAAAAGGGATTTGGAGTGGGGTGCTCCGATAGGTACGTCTTGCGTTAGAATCCAACGAGTGCCATCCGCGGGCCCGTAGCTCAATGGTGGAGCAGGGGACTCATAATCCCTTGGTTGTAGGTTCGAATCCTACCGGGCCCACCACAAGAAAGACGATATGGCGCACAGCGGCAACAGAGAGCGCACGAGGACTTCTCGGCGGGGTCGAATTGTCTTGACGCCCGTACTGACGGTCGTCTTGGCCACGCTTCTGATTGCCGGCGCTGTGGGGATTGCGTTGGGGTCCTCCGCGCTACATTCGGCGCGAGGGGCTCGAGACGATGTGGTGCATCTTGCTCTACCGGCTGAGGCGTCCGCTTCCAAGAGCACAACGCTGGGCGTTGACACCGTTGAGGTCCCTCGTCTGGTCGAACTGTCTCTTCCTGAGGCAAAGGCAGTCCTGGCTGCCGCCGGATTGGCGGTTCAGGTCCAGTCGCCCACTTCAGGGCAGGCCGGTGAAGCCGACCGTGTGGTGACACAGGTTCCTGAGACAGGAATCCTGGTGGACATGGGTTCTACCGTGACACTCACTCTCGAGTCAGCGGGAGCGACCTTGGCTGCCAACTCAGCAGCAGGTCAGGCCGCCGCCGACAACAAGCCACGCTTCGTTGTGTGTCTGGATCCCGGCCACCAAGGTCATTCGGACCTGTCGCCGGAGCCCTACGGGCCCGGTTCGAAGAAGACCAAGGCCCACGCAAGTGGTGGTGCCACCGGTGTTGGGACGGCCGTACCGGAGTACGAGGTGGCTCTCCAGATCTCGATGAACCTGAAGAAGCGGCTCGAGGCCCAAGGAGTTCGCGTCGTCATGACTCGGATGACCAACGATGTGAACATCTCCAATGCCGAGAGGGCGTTGAAGGCCAACAAGGTCAAGGCGGATCTGTTCGTACGTGTGCACGGCAACGGGAGTCCCGACAGCTCGGTTTCGGGTGTGGCTACCGCATATCCGGGGAAGAACCGGTGGACTAGCGGGATTTCAGGCCGTTCGAAGCGTGCCGCTCGACAGATCCAAACCGCAGTTATCGCCCAAACCAGTGCGGTCGACAGGGGAATATACTCCAGCACCGATATGGTGGGGTTCAACTGGTCCAAAGTGCCCGTGGTGCTGGTCGAATGCGGCTTCCTCTCCAACAGCGTCGAGGACCGGCTGCTTGTCAGTCCGCACTATCAGGACGAGTTGAGCGAGGGAATGGCTGCGGGGATCATGGCCTATCTCGAGAGCGAGGCAACGCGATGACCGGTTGGGGACGAGCGGCGGTCGTGGGGGCGGCTGTCGCTGCTCTCGCTGCGATGGCGCTTGTGGCTGCGCTTGCACTGGGTCTGTTCTCGGCTCCTGCGGCGCCGCCTACGCGCGTTCTGGTAGTCGGGACCGCTCCGGATGATAGTGGAACGCCTATGGCGGCGTTCGCATACGTTGTGGACATGACGTCGGGAGAGGTCACTGTGCTCGATACCCTGCAACCTGCCACTGTCTCGGGTACCAGTGCCACCAACGCGTTTGAGGCCCTGCCATTCGGTGGAGGGTCGGCGGTGTCGTCGGCTCTGTCGTCTCAGACCGGGGGAAGTCCCCTGCCGTGGGTAGTTCTGCCGGCCGAGACGTGGGCGTCGCTCGTGAGCGCTGCCGGAGGCATCACTGTCGATGTGCCTCGGCGCCTTAGTGCGTACAACTCCGGAAGCCTTGTGCTCCTGGAGCAGGGGAAGCAGCAACTGCGCGGGAGTGACGCGGTTGCTGTCGCCGGTTCCGCGCCACGGGCCGGGAGCGCGGAAGATGCAGCCGCGGTGCTGAAGGGCATCTCGTCGGCGGTGTCTGTCGTGGCCGGTGACCGCGCACAGCTGCGTGACCTCATCGAGCAGGGCAAAGCCGAGAGTTCGATCTCAGTTGAGGAATTCGGCTCGCCTGCGCGCTAGCTTGAGAACGTCCGTTGGACAGGTTCTGGCGCCGTCGGCCGTGGTCGTGTTGCGGTGGATAATCCTCACATGTCCCTCTATACTTCACCTTGGTGGCCGTTGAACGACGACCTCTGTGCATCAGGGAGAGAGTGCAGTCGTAGCATGAATGAGCAGCAGGCCTCACCCAGCAGGACCATCCTTGTCGTATCGCTGTTTCTGGTAGTCGCCGCTGCGGCCCTTGCAGCCTCGCTGTACTACTTCGACGGAGTTCGTCTCTTGACTGATTTCGCCAGCACCCAGTGGGCTCGCATCACTGGCGACGCTGGTGCGGATGCATCCCCCGCGGCTGTGGCGACATCCACTCCGGATCCCGGTTCCGCCACTCGGCTCGTACTGCCTGCCGGTATGCCCGAGAGCTTCGCCTTGCGCCTCTGGCAGGAGCAGGTCGATTCGCAGGAGATAATCGGCTATCTGGCGAAAGGCGAGATCAAGTCACTGTCGATTGACTCGACTGACACTGTTGGCGACGAGTCCACACTCGGGGTGACAGTGCGGCTTGCCGACGGTACCAAGGTGCCGGGGCGGATTGTGATGCGGCGATTCGACGGCGCGTGGTATGTGGCGTCTGCGAGCCGCGCCGAGAACATAGGCACGGCTGTGACCGCGCTGCCGAAGGTCGAAGAAGTGGACGTTCCGCTGCTCAACACGCTTGTAGCCGAGCAGCTCAAGAACAAGGTGGCGACGCAGGAGTATGTGGATGGGCACGTATTGCGCGTCAATCTGGGGAAGCCGGAACCCGGCGATAGGACAATTCGGATCCCCGCCGCAATGGCTGAGGACCACACCGGTGGTTACGCTGATATCGTCTTGGTGAGCTACGCCGACAAGGTCTCGGGTGGCGACCTCTGGTTCATTGCCCGCTTTGCGAAGGCCGGCACACAGCCGGTCCAGAAGTAGTCCGTCCTCAAGGGAAGTAGCTGCGCCAGTGGAACTCCGCGACTACCTGAATGTGATTCGAGCTCGCCGTGGCGTCATCGTCTTGGCGACCATAATTGTGGCTGGAGTCGCGCTTGCGGTCTCGCTCGTCCAGCCAGCCGTCTACCAGTCCGAGGCGCGCGTGCTCATCTCGGAGAAGGACGCAGGGGCGGCGCTGTTCGGTACGGTTCTGGCCGACATCTCGAGTCAGCCCGAGCGTGCACTGCAGACCCAGGTACAGCTCGTAAAGGTGCGACCGGTAGCGGAGGCCACGATCAAGCAACTCGGGCTTGAGATGAAGCCTGATGAGCTGCTGAGGCGAGTCACTGTGACAGCTGTCGGACAGACCAACATCATCGCTATCGCGGCGACTGCCCCCGGCGCTGACGAAGCCGCGAGAATCGCCAACGCCATGGCCGACGAGTACACGAAGGCGTCTCGAGCACGCAAGCGTGAGTCGATCACCGCCGCAGCTGACGAGGTGCAGCAGAGACTGGATCAGGCCCGCTCCGATATCCTGGACATAGGACGCCGCGTGCAGAGCAGCGGGACGTCCGATGAGCTGGCCGCAGAGCTGCAAATCGCGACCGGCACGTTCTCCACACTCGCCGAGAAACTGGAGCAGCTGCGAATCAATGAGCAGCTGGAGAGTGGCTCGGGAGTGGTGGTGCAGGCGGCAGTCGCCGAAGCGGCACCAATCGAGCCCCGGCCCATGCGCAATCTGGCCCTAGGGCTCGTTGTGGGCCTCGTGTTCGGCCTGGGGATGGCATTCCTCTACGAGTACCTCGACAACACGATTAAGTCCACTGAGGAGGCCGAGAAGGTCTACGGCGCCACAGTGCTGGGCATCGTGCCGATGGAGAAGTTCGAAAAGGGCGTCAAGCGCCAGCTGACCATCGTCGATACCCCGGGTTCGTCTGCCGCCGAGGCCTACCGGGTCATTCGAAACTCCCTCGACTTCATCAACTTCGAACACGACCTCAAGTCGCTTCTGATAACGTCGGCGGCTCCTGCCGAAGGCAAGTCCACCGTCGCATCGAACCTTGCGATGTCGCTTGTGCAGTCAGGCAAGAAGGTCGTGCTGATCTCTTGCGACTTCCGTAGGCCCACCACAGACCAGTTCTTCAGCGTCAACAACATCATTGGTCTCTCGGACGTGCTGCTAGGCACGCACTCGCTCAAGGCGGCGTTGCAGCAGCCGGTTGGCGACCAGCTGCTGGTGTTGACCGCCGGCAAGATGCCGCCGAACGCCAATGAACTTCTCGGCTCAACCAAGATGCAGGAAGTGATTGCTAGCTTGGAAGAGTGGGCGGACTGGGTGTTGATCGATGCACCGCCGGTTCTTGCCGTTGCAGATCCTGTTTCAGTCGCGCGTTGGGCAGACGGCGTTCTCATGGTCAGTAAGGCAGGGGAGTCAACCAAGGAAGCGGCGGCGAAGGCTGTTGAGCTGCTGGGCAAGGTGGGAGCTCGGATCGTCGGCGTTGCCGTCTGGGGTTTGGACGAGGCGCGCAACCGGTCAGGCTACGGATACGGATATGGCTACTACACGGGCGGAGAGCACTACTATCGTTCGTACTACGGCGGGGCACCATCCACGAGGCGCGCAAAGGGAGTCGTGGCGCCAGCGGACAAGATCGTCCCCGCGGAGGACTGGATTCCGGAACCGACCCCGGGACGAAGGGTTGCGGCGTTTGTTGGCAGAGTTATGACTGGGGTATTGGCGTTTCTTGTGGTCATCGCAATCGCGATCGCAGTTGCGTATGTCCTGGACCAGTACTTCGGGTGGGGAATCGGACGCACGCTGCTTTCGACTGTGCGGTTGTAGCATGGCGGAGAACGGCTCCACGATCGTTCCCCGGGGCGACAAGGGCGATCCTTCAGTATCGGTGATTACGCCCGCCTATCAGGCTCAAGCGACTATTGCCCGGGCGGTGCGATCCGTGCGCACCCAGTCGTTCCAGTCGTGGGAGATGGTTGTTGTCGATGATGGGTCGACCGACTCGACCACGGACACGGCGATCATTGCGGCCTCCGGTGACCATAGAGTGAGGGTGGTAAAGCAAGCCAACGCTGGCACGGGAGCTGCACGTAATCGAGGCCTTGCCGAAGCACGTGGTGAGTACATTGTGTTTCTTGACGCTGATGACGAGTTGCTCCCCGACTACATGGACCGCCAGCTCGATCTCATTACTCGCCGTCCAGAACTCGCAATCATCGGGTGCAACGTCATTATGCGCGATGCCAACAGGGATGCTTTGTGGACGGGCCCTCGACTGAGTGAGCATTGCCTGACGGTCGAGCAGCTTCTTGTCGACAATACGATATCGGTGCTGGCGCTGGTGAAACGAACCGCGGTCGAGTCGGTCGGCGGACTCAGGAATGTCTACGCAGAGGACTATGATTTGTGGTTGAGACTTCTGCTTGCGGACTATCGCCATTGCCACCAGCCACGCGTGCTGGGCATCTACTACAGGACGCCGGGATCCAAGTCAGCCAATCGGAAGCGCGAGTGGGTCTCTGTTGCTCGCATGCTGCGCGATTATCGGCGGCAGGGTCTATTGGATTCAAAGCAATCTAGGGTCGCGTTGGAGAGCGAGCGCAGATTCAAGGCGATGTACGTTCGGGTCCGTCTGGAGGAGCACATCCTAGGTAGGGCATACAGTCGGGCTAGGCGAGAGGTGGGGCTTACGGGACGTTCGTTCGCGAATCGAATCAAGTTCGTGGCGGCCGTCTTACTCGTATTTGCCGCACCCCCCGTGTACCGTGCGCTCCTGATTAGGTTTCCGAGCGGCTATACCCGGTTTGCGGAGGTGGAGCGGGCCTCATGAAGTGGCCCAAAGCGTCGTCTAGGTCCGAGCGAAGTCAGACCGCCCTTAACCTTGTCGCTAGTCTGGCAGTGTTCGGTACCCAGTCCGCTGTAGCGGTCATATTTACGCCTTACCTGATTGGTTGGCTTGGAATCGGAGTATTCGGCCTCATTCCACTGGCGAACGCGCTTGCGAGCTACGCGAGCGTATTCACTGTCTCGATCCAAGGATCGGTTGGTCGCTTTCTGACCATTGCGGTGAGGCGTGGCGATGAGCGTGAGGCCGAAGAGGTATTCAATACGGCCTTCTGGGTAACTCTCGCGCTGGTAGTGGTGCTGATACCGATTCTTGGAACACTGTCCTACTTCGGACCCGCGCTGTTCCATGTGCCAAAGGGGATGGACGATGCGGTGCGTTGGTTCTTCGCGGTCTCTTTTGCAGCGTATCTGGTCGATGTCCTTCGCGGAATATTCATGACGGCAGGTGTGTCAGCCAATCGCCTGGACCTTCAGAACATCGCTCCGCTGGCTGAGATCGTGATTCGACCGGCCCTCACTGTTCTGATGTTCTTGACTGGGACAGTCTCTGTGGTGGTTGTTGCATGGGGATGGTTCGTCGGCGCTGTGTGTGCCCTCTCAATTGGCATCATCGTATGGAGGCGTCTTGCACCCGGGATGGCTATTCGTGTCAGTGCCTTCTCGCGTAGCGGTCTGGTGCGTATGTGGGGGACGAGTGCTTGGATGATGGTTAGTCAAGCAGGAACGCTCCTGTTTCTTGCGGTCGACATGGTGATTGCGAATGTGGTTCTCGGGGCTGAGGTAGCCGGCGCGTATGGTGCGGTGCTCGTGTGGAGCACGTTTCTTCGAGGTACGGCGACGGCTGCGTCCAGCGTTGTGACGCCTGTGGCACTCGCCGCGCACGCCGTTGGTGACGAGAAACACATGACTCAGCTGATGAGAGGCTCGGTTCGTCTGATGGGTCTTGCGGTTGGGCTACCTGTCTTCTTGGTTGCGGGATTGTCTCGAGACATCCTGTTGTTGTGGCTTGGTCCGCAGTTCGTGCGAATGGCTCCAGTTCTCATAGTGCTCGTTGGACACCTCGTCGTGAATCTCTCAGTCTTGCCCCTCTTTGGGCTTCAGCTCGCAAAGAACACCGTCAAGGTGCCTGGCATAGTCACACTCGCCGCAGGGATTACAAATGTCTCTCTGGCTCTATGGCTCGCGGGTAGGTTGCCCGACGGGCTGGGCATAGCGATGGCCGGGGCGATCGTCTTGACCTTGAAGAACGCGCTGTTTACGCCCTTCTATGCTGCACGGGTGCAGGGGGTTCCTCTGCTCACCTACTTCCGTGAACTTCCCGTGCCGCTTATGCTCACGGCCGCATTTGGGTCCTTGGCGTACGGGGCGTCAGTGATGGGAGCGTCTTCGACAATACTCGGCGTGTTGCTTGTGAGCCTCGGGCTAGGTGTTTCCTACGCGCTTGTGGGGTGGCGCGTTCTTGGAGCCCAAGAGAGACGGTTCGTCACCGAGGTACTTCCCTGGATTCGCCCGGCAGGTACCACATGAGTGTGCTGAGTGATGTTGTTTCGCAGAGGCTGTGTATTGGGTGCGGTGCATGCGTATCTGTGTGTCCGAGATCGAGACTGGTCGTTGATTGGAACCCGAGAGGTGAGCTATCCGCCAGGAGCGTGGCAGGCACAGTCTGCGCCTCCGGATGCAACAGATGCATGCGGGTGTGTCCGTTCGGGGACTATGAGCCCGATGAGACATCATTGGCTGCGGAGCTCTTTGAAGGGGATACGACCACGAATCATGAAGTCCTTGGTCGCTACAGGTCGCTACGCGTTGCGCGAGTCGCTGATCCGGCGGTTCTGGCGTCGTCGGCTTCCGGCGGGGCCGTGACGTGGCTGCTTCAACGACTGTTCGAGCGCGACGAGATCGATAGTGCGCTCTGTGTCAAAGCGTTCGATGGTGAGTTGGCGGTTGACCGAATGTACGGATACGCCGTCCTTCGCTCCATTCCCGAGATTCAGGATGCATCCAGTTCAGCGTACTATCCGGTCACGCTTGCAGATGTGATCGAAGAACTCTCGCACGGGACTGATCGGGTGGCTGTTGTCGGGCTACCATGCTTCATCAAGGCGATTCGACGGTTGCAGAAGGTTTCGCCCGCGTTGAAGGAGCGAACCATCTTCTGCATTGGACTTGCCTGTGGTCAATCCAAGAGCGTTATGTTCACGGATTTCATCGCGGGCGTAGCTCGGTCCGAAGCTGGGCCACCGAATGGTGTGCGTTACCGATTCAAGCCATCCGAAGGGGATGCAGGGGACTTCTCATTCAAGTTCGAGTGGGCCGACGGTGGGGTCGGGTCCCTGCGATGGACACAGGGAATTGGCGACGCATGGTCGTTACGGCTGTTCACACCACGCGCATGCGGGTTCTGCGATGATGTGTTCGCAGAGACGGCAGATGTGTGCACAATGGATGCGTGGACGCATCCTTGGCGTGCTGACCATCGTGGTACCAGTTTCGTGATTGCGAGGGCCGCGTACGTCGAGGGGCTCTTCGCCGAAGGCCACGGACTTGACTTGAATGAGCTAGTTGACCAGGCAGTGGTGGTGCGGAGTCAGTCGTCGGTCGTGCGAGACAAGTCGGCAGGTGTCGCGGTGAGATCGAGAATCCATCGGTGCGATTATCTGCGTGTACCGCTGAAGCGGCCCCTCCGTTTGGCGACGGCCAGTGCGGTAGAGGCCCTGCGCTGGCGAATGGCCGACAACGCGAGGGCCGTCAGCGCCGGTTCCTGGATGCGACGATGTTCGACCCGCGATGTGCGGTCGGCCACCAGAGTGTCGCGTTGGGTTGTCGGGACGAGCCGTTGGCTTGAACTGCTGATCGTCCGAATGAGGAGCGCCGCTGGCAATGCGGTGAGGTTCTGCATCCGGGGGAAGCGCGCATGAAGCATATTGCACTTATCGGGAATGCCACTTGGCTCAACCGTGGCTGCGAAGCGATTGAAGTCTCCACACGTGCGCTTCTCGTTGATGCTCTCTCTGATGTGAGATTCACTTGCGTGCCGTTCACAATCGGCGATTGCCGCGAGGCCGCTGACACGACGCCAGGTGTTCATCGACTTCCTCCTCCCGATTTCGACATTCCGTGGATGAGCTACGATTGGGTGCGATGGAGGGTTCACAGGCGCCTTGGCACAGGGCGCGAGTACCGGGCCTTGGTGTCGAGATATGAATCCACCGCCGAGAGTATTGGGGATGTGGATGCAATCGTTTCCGTGGGCGGTGACAACTACTCGTTCGACTACGGTCGCCCCAGCCGATTCTGGGCACTCAACGACTTCTGGCGTCAGCGAGGGGTGCCGGTGTTCGTGTGGGGCGCATCAGTCGGTCCGTTTCCCCACGGCGCCGACGAACACGTCGCTGCAAGCTCGCTACGTGGGGTCTCGCGCATCTTCGCCAGAGAGTTGGATACCGTTTCCTACCTTGACTCAATTGGCGTTTCCGAGAATGTCAGCGTATCTGCCGATCCAGCCTTCACGCTGGAGCCCGAAACGTGTGATGAGGTCAATCTCGCGGGCGAGCTTGGGTCCTGTGTGGGCCTCAATCTCAGCCCTCTATTTGGTCGCTACACGGGGCTCGGGCCCGACGAATGGCTCGAAGCATCCGTTCAATGTGTGCTGCGGATGGGGGAGGTCACCGGGAGACGGATCGTCCTTGTGCCTCATGTCATGCTCGAAGGCCAGAGTGACGAAGCCTTCCTCTGGCGCATAGCCGAACGCGTTGGTAGCAGCGTCGACCTGGCGGTTCTACCGGGCCATCTGAGCGCACGTCAGCTCAAGGCATGCATTGCGCGCTTTTCGGTGTTCGTCGGAGCCAGGACTCACGCCACGATCGCTGCGCTTTCGTCGCTGGTGCCCACGGTCACACTCGCCTACAGCACGAAAGCGTACGGTATCAATCGGGAGATCTTCGGGCACACGGACTATGTAATGTCAGCTGCTGAGTTTGACCCGAACCGACTTGCCCTTATGGCGACGGCGATGCTCGACGATAAGGAAGCGGTGCGCGCCCTTGAAGAGCGAGTGCCTCCATTGGTCCAACGAGCTCGAGAGTCCGCTGCCACGCTTGCGGGTGTGCTCGGTGTGAGCGTTGGGAGTGGCGCGTGAACGTAACCGCTACCCGACCTGCCTGGATTCTCTCAGCGGCTATCGTGTGCGTCTTGTTGGGTGTGGGAGTTGGTCTTGGTCGCGGCGCTGAAGCGCTCGCGGCTGTGGCAGGGCTGATCGTCCTGGTTGCTGCATCCAGGACTCAATGGATCTCAATCGGTGTCTTCATGGCGGTTACATCCCTCTTCGGGAACGTCAGCGTGGTCGGGCTTGGCGGCTTACCGGATGTCACGGTGACTAGGCTTCTGACGCTCTGGTTGGTGTTCTTGTCCGTCACTCGATGGGGGAGTGAGGGCGCGACGCGAGATGAGGGGAAGAAGGCGCTTATTGCGCGACTCTTGGTGGTGATCTGCGCGCTGTACGCACTTGGGTTTCTCGCTGCAATGAAGAACACCAGCTTCACGACTGGGCTGCAGCTCTATCTCGACCAGATCGTGGTTCCCTTCGCTTTGTTGTTCGTGGCCGCGCGAGCGGACGTCGACCAACAGACGGTCAAACGCGTGCTCCTCGTGACAATCGCATTGGGGGTGGTCTGGTCCGGCATCGGCATCTACGAATTCGTCGCGGGGAGAAGCCTCTTTGCTCCCGGAGGAGTCCTGTTGTGGGCGCGTGAATCGTATTCGCGTGTTGGAGGCTCCTTTATCAATCCCGCAGCGTTGGGTACGGCTATCGGAATCTCTACCGTCGTCGTGATGGGTAGTCGACTAGTGGGAGGCATGCGATCGTATCTGCGAGTTGCCGTCGTTGCCCTGTGCGTGATCGGACTCGCAGTCACACTGACACGTGCATCATGGCTCGCGGCTGCAATCGGCGTTCTCGTGGTGGGCTTGTTCATGGGGATGCGGGGCGTTGTCGCATGGGCCGGAGCGGGCATAGCAGCCTCAGGGGTAGGCTACGTCATGCTGCAGTTTCTGGGCGAATCTGCGCTCATACAACGGCTCACCGGAGAGGGCCCCGTGTTCAATCGGATCATCGTGTATGTGGCGAGTCTCAAGCTGATCGCGGACCATTTCGTGCTCGGTGTCGGGCTTGGTATGTTCGCTCCTGCCATCTTGCCGTACATGGGCCCGGTGGGCGAGGTCGGTGCCTCTTACGGTATCGGTGTGTTCGCCGCGCACAACAGTATCCTCTATGCGGCTGCTGAGATTGGCGTTCCCGGAACGCTCCTTCTGGTGCTCGCATGGATTGTCGTCACTCAGCGACTACTGGCAGGAAGAAGAGTGTCCGGACGCAGGACTGCCAGTGTTGTTGGCCCCGCGGTGGTGGTGATCTATGTCATCAACGCGATGTTCATCGACATGTGGCTGACACAGAACTTGAACCCGTTGGTGTACTTGCTAGTTGGTGTGATGTGCGCTGTCTCGACTGATGTTGCTCTGGGTGATTCGCCTCACGACTCTTCGGTCCCGCGCGCCATTGTGAAGGGTGAGTGAAGGTGCGTCCGCTTAGACTCATGATCGTGGGCCCATATCCGGATGCGGGCGTCGCGCGCGGCGGTGTGGACGCGGCGGTCGAGGGATTGGTGTCCTCTCTGGCGCACCGGGACGAGATCGGATCCATATTGGTCTTGAGCCCTGAGCGGCGCCTCGATCATGTCGAGTTTTCGGCCAATTCAAAGACCCGCGTGCTGCGTATTCCGGCGCAGCGACTGGCGCTCAGTACTGGCGGGTTTCGAGATGTCTGGGCCGCACGAGCGGCCGCGCGGGAGTTCGGAGCCGACCTGATTCACGGTCAGGGTGTCGGTAGAGCGGGCGATGTTGCCACGAGACTCGGGTGGCCGTCAGTCGTGACCGTGCATGGGATGGCACATATAGAGGAGCGTGCGCTTGCCGGCGATTCGCTGAGGGGCCGCGCCCGAGTAGCGCTGGTTGAGCGCATGGTTCGTCGAGTTCTGGACCGTGCCAACGCAGTGATCTCAATCTCCGAGTACGACAGAGCGCAGCTTGTTCCGCGGGATGGAACACCGGTGTTCGTCATCCCTAATGCAGCCCGGCTGGAGTTCTTCGATATCCCGATCGTCGAGTCTGAGTCACTTGCCTTCTACTCGGGTGGCATAGTGCGGCGCAAGAACCCTCTTGGCCTCGTGACGGCGTTTGCTTCGGTTACGAAGATGCTTCCCGATGCTCGGTTGGTAATAGCGGGCGGCTCGCCGGATCTTGCCTACGCCCAAGAGGTGCGCGCTGCGGCGAATTCAGTTGGGCCAGCCATATCGTTTCCTGGCGCGTTGGATACGAACTCCCTGAGCAGAGTTCTCGAGCGCAGCCGCTGTGCAGTGCTCTACTCACACCAAGAGACGCTTCCATGCGCGATAGCCGAGGCGATGGCAGCTGGCCGTGCCGTGGTGGCATCGGATGTCGGCGGTATCGGCGAGATGATCACCAGCGGGGAGAACGGGTTCTTGGTGGTCGATGGTGACGAGCCTGCATTGGTGGCGGCGCTGTGTCGATGTCTCGGAGATGAGGAGCTGGCGCAGCGTCTTGGTGCGCGCGGGCGTGAGGTGGCGCTCAGCCGTTTCCATCCGGATGCTATTGCCGATGCCACGCTAGGGGTCTACAGGACCGTCTTGAGTGCTGCGGTGAAGTCATGAGGCCGTTGAATTCGGGCATGAGTCGGCGTCCTCTTCCGCGTGTCTTGGCAATCGTCGTGCCGACCATGAACACGGGCGGCGCCGAGCGCCAAGCTCTGCTGCTCATGCGCCATCTTGATCCGTCAAAGTGGCGGCCGTTGCTTGTCTGCCTCCACGCCGCTGGTCCGCTATTCGATGAGGCGGTCAACGATGGTTTCGAGTGCATCTGCCTGTCCTCAACGGGAGGCGGGAGTATGAGAACCCTAGCGCTGCTCGTGCGAACGCTTCGCGAGTCTGGTGCGTGTGCCGTCCTGTGTCGTGGGTTCAGTGCGACCACCTTGGGAAGAATCGCCGCTCTATGTGCCCGCGTTCCGGTCACAGTCGTGGCTGAGCATTCTTCGCAGGACATCGTGCACCGTGGGGTGGTCAAGCGCATTATCGATGCGTGCCTGGCTCTTTTCACCAGCGCCTGGGTGGCAGTGTCGGATTCGCAGACGCCCTATCTGCTGGAGCGCAAGAGCGTCCGCCGATCTCGATTGCATGTGATTGCGAACGGTGTCGATTTCACGCGAATGCACTATTCATCACGCACGGCGGCACGTGAGCGATATGGGATGCCGTGCGATGCTTTCGTGATTGGCTCAGTCGCGGTCTTGCGACCAGAAAAGGATCATTGTGCGATGGTTGATGCGTTCGCGCTACTGGTCGGTGAGTTCGAAGACTGTCTTCTTGTCATTGTTGGCGACGGACCGTCAGCCGGGGAAATCAAGTCAAGAATCGCACTTCATGGTTTGGAAGACCAAGTCCTGATGCTCGGTGCAGTTCGCGACGTGGGAACGGTCCTTCCCGGCTTCGATCTGTTTGTATCTGCGTCCTTGACTGAGGCGCTTCCGCTTTCGATTGTGGAAGCGATGGGTGCTGGTGTTCCCGTTGTGGCGACGTCAGTCGGTGGTGTTCCTGAGCTGCTGGAGAACGGCCGTTCAGGCGTACTCGTTGACTCGGGTGATCCGATTGCCATGGCCTCGGAATTGCGACTTCTTGTGAATGACTCTGCCGCGCGGAGCACTCTCGGCGAGGCGGGCAGACGCCGAGCCACTCGCTTCGATGCGGCAGTAATGGCGGACCAGTATGAGTCCGTACTCGATGCGCTCTGCGGTTCCAAGCGGGCGGGTGACTACGTGTGGTCGTAGACGCCCGGTCTATTCCGCAGATCTTGATGATCGGCCCTGATCGTAAGGCTGCGGGCGGCATTGCCACGGTGCTGAACACGTACGCCAGTTCATCATTGAGGACACGATACGCGATTGAATGGGTCGCTACCACCGATTCCCGTTCAAGGGTCCGGGGTGCGCTTGCTCTGTTCCGGGCTCTAGTTCGCGTCGCGGTGGTGTGCTTCAGGTCGCGAGGGCATGTGCTCATTCACGTGCACATGGCATCGCGCGGCAGCTTCGTTCGGAAGGCAGCCATTCTGTCCGTGGGACGGGCTCTCGGTGCGACCACGATCGTTCATCTTCATGGCGGCGGCTTCGATCTGTATGCCTCGGATGGACCACGCTTTCTCCAGCGTGCCATCCGACATACGTTCGAGTCCTCGGACCGTGTCTTTGTTCTGTCCGAGGCATGGCGGCTGAAGCTCCGCACTTTCGGCGGCGACGCGAACGTGGCAGTGCTTCCCAATCCGGTAGCTGTTCCGCCGCTCCGAGTCGAACCACGCGCCGGCGTGCTATACGCGGGTCGTCTTTCCGCCGGCAAGGGCGTTCTTGACTTGATCGAAGCAATTGAGATTCTGCAGATCGAAGCAGTGGATGTGCACTGGGTTTTAGCCGGAGACGAGCCGGATGGCCGCATCGTCCCAGCGGTGTCAGGACTTCCGGACCCAAGTGCCGTGTGGCTCCCTGGGTGGCTGGACGCGCCAGCGCTGGACGAGCTGATGTGGTCCTCGGCCGTCTTCTGTCTTCCGTCACACGCAGAGGGGTCTCCCGTTGCGCTGCTTGAGGCGATGTCGCGAGAAATGGCCTGTGTCGTAACACCCGTTGGAGGGGTCCCTGACATGGTGGTTGACGGAAGCACCGCCGTAGTCATCCCGGTGGGCGATGCTCGGGCAATCGCTGAAGCCGTTCGGCGTCTTGTGTCGGACCCGGAGCTGTGTGTAAGACTTGGGCAAGCTGCCAGAAGGACGGTCGTGGATCGGAACGAACTCGAAGTCGTGGTGTGTCTGCTCGTGGAACAGTACTGCAGTCTCGGATTTGAACCGGAGGCGGCGACGTGAGAATCATCCACAGTGCTCGGTCCGTCTACGAGGCGCTGCCAGAAGTCGCGCGGATGCCGATAGGTGCAGTGAGTCGACTGCTTCCGGTGCCAATGCGTCTGGGCTCTGCATTTGTTGAGGCACGTCGTGAGGCGCAGCGCGCCAGCGCTCTTGATTCCGAGGAGCTGTACTTCCAAACGACTTCGAAATTGCGTTCCTTTCTGTCTGAGGTAAGTGGTGCGGCGTATTGCCGCGAGACTCTCATGGGGGCAGGGCTCGAGGCCAATCGCATGACTTTGGAGGGTCTTGCGACTCTACCCACGTGTAGCAAGGAGGATGTGCGCGAGCATCTTGCTGACTTCGCTGCCCCCATGCCGCATTCTGGTCGCAAATGGGTGATGACGGGCGGTACAACGGGCGAACCGTTCGGCTTCTGGCTTGAGCGGGATGCATCGGCTCGGGACTGGGCTTACACAGTCAATGCTTGGGCTCGTACGGGCTTCGAGCTTGACGATCGGCGAGTTGTATTGCGGGGCGTGCGTCTTGGGGCGAGGGGGTCACGCAGGCTGTTCGCCTACGAGCCGATTCGTCGGGAGCTATACGTGTCCGTGTTCGATCTGTCTGACGAGCATCTGCCCGCGATTCGGGCACGCATCGCCGCATTCAACCCGCGCTTCATCCACGGATATCCTTCTGCGCTCGAGTCTCTGGGTGCAAGCTACGTATCGTCAGGAGAAGAACCACCGCGACTGGACGCGCTTCTGCTTGTTTCTGAGAACCTGTATCCAGGTCAGCGAGAGCGTCTTGAGTCGTACTTTCGCACGCGCACTTTCAGCTTCTACGGTATGTCGGAGAAGGTAGTATTTGCCGCTGAGTGCGAATGCTCCCACGAACTGCATGTTGAGCCGTTGTACGGCATAGTAGAACTACTTGATGAGTCCGGTCGCACAATCACTGAGCCGGGCGTCGTGGGCGAGATCGTTGCAACCGGGATGATGAATCGTGCGCTAGCTCTGATTCGGTATAGAACTGGAGACTATGCGGCATGGGCCGCGGGCGCGTGTAGTTGCGGACGACATCTGCCGAGGCTCGATAGTGTTCATGGACATCGGATGCAGGAGTACCTGCTGGGTGCAACTGGGGTTCGGATTACGATGACTGCATTGACCCCGCACATGGCGGTTGCGGACGACGTCAAGCGGTTCCAGCTGATCCAGAACGTACCGGGACGTGTTCGCTTGCTGATCGAGAAGGCTCCGGGAACCGGCTCAGAGGTACCCAAAGGGTTCGTGGAGGCGCTTGAGGCGAAGCTGGCAGGTCAGGTGACGGTGCTTCCGGAGGTGGTGCGTGAGATACCGCCTACCGAGCGTGGGAAGCACCGTTGCATAGTCCAGGAGATTGAAGAATGATGATGACCCTAGCAGGGGTTGATCCGTACGATGCTCTGAAGGGTCGGAGAATCCCCGACTGGGTTCGTAGTCGCCGGCGGCTGCGACAGGCGGTCATTCAGCTGCGAAAGCGCTTCCCAATTGATTTGACGTCGATTCTCGGCGTCGAGCCCTTTGTGATGGCCAAAGCCGTCGCGTGCTTTCTTACCGCGGAAGTACGTCACTCGGCGGCTCGAGACGAGAGTTCGAATGACCTTGATCGGCTCGTTCGGGAGCTTCATCACGCCGACGGCTGCCTGGGCGGTGGCGCGTGGGGCTACGAATTTGATGTGCAGACTCGATGGGGGTTCTATCCTGCGGGCGAGCCGAATCTCATCGCGACTGCGTTCTGCGGCAGGGCGTTGCTTACGGCGGGCGTGTTCCTCAAGCGCGATGACCTCATAGCCGAAGGGGTGGAGGCTGCACGGTATTTAGCACATGAACTCCATGTGTGGGATGAATCGGGCCGTCCGTTCTTCCGATACACACACCACAGCACGAATCTCATCCACAATGCCAACGCACTCGGGTCGGCGCTTGTGGCGATGGCAGGAGCGGTGGCGGGTGACCGGTCGCTTGTCGATCTAGCTCAGGAGTCAATGGGCGTCACTCTGGCCGGCCAGCGACCCGATGGAACATGGCCGTACGGTGCAGATTCGGGGCTATCGTGGAATGACAGTTTCCACACTGCGTACATACTCGACTCCTTACATGCGATGGGATGCGCCACCGGTGACCCGACATTCAGAGAAGTGATGATGCGCGGTATAGCCGCTTGGACGAGTGGCTTCTTCGGCACTTCAGGGCAGCCGTACTACTACATGGGACATCGAGGACCGCTCGACATTCACGCCGCAGCCACTGCCGTCGACGTCGCCGCAAGGTTGAAGGCGTGGAAGTTCGATGTCGGAGAAGTGCCAGGCGATGTTGCCAAGTGGACGTCCAAGTGGCTTGTTGGCTCCGACGGCGTAAGCACCTGCTACAGGAAGCATGCGTTCTATGTGGATCGACGGCACTTCGTCCGATGGGGGGACGCACATTGGGCGTTAGGGCGGTCCTCACTCGAACTTCTCCACGCTGGCCTTGTTGACCCACTTGAGGACTATGTAGTTCACAGTGGTCTTGGGCGTCTCGATGTCTAGCGCGCGCACAGAGATACTTGGCCTGCCGATGGATCTCCTGACCATGCGCGAGTCCGTGCAGGCTTGTGAGAATCTGATGAACTCGGGCCGATGTGCCCAGCATGTGGTCGTGAATGCCGCCAAGATTGTTGCGGCGCACGATGATCCTGGCCTCGCGAACATGATTGCGGACTGTGATGTGATCAACATCGACGGCATGTCCGTTGTGTGGGCTGGCCGACTACTCGGTCATCGGGTGCCCGAGCGTGTGGCGGGGATCGATCTGATGGACCACCTGCTCGCACTTTGCGCGCGGAAGGGGTTCTCGGTGTTCTTCCTGGGAGCGACGGATGTCGTGCTTTCGGAGTTTCTCGAAATTGTGCGAACACGTTATCCCGAGTTGGTTATCGCGGGCAGTCATTCCGGATACTTCGACGACGACGAACGTATCGCCTCAAGCGTGAGGGACAGCGGTGCCTCGCTTCTGCTCTTGGGGATTTCGAGTCCACGCAAGGAGATCTTCGCCTCGACGCAGAAGGACTCGTTGGGCCCCTTGCTTGTGATGGGCGTCGGCGGATCGTTTGACGTTTGGGCCGGAAGGACGCGTCGCGCTCCACTATGGATGCAAACGATGGGTCTCGAATGGCTGTATCGAGTTGTGCAAGAGCCTCGACGAATGTGGCGTCGCTATTTGGTCGGCAATGCGAGGTTCATCGGGATGCTTGCGCGCGAGCTGTTCGCGCCAAAGCGGACCCACGGCGATTGCTAGCCGCAGGTCCGCACAAGGCGCGCGAGTGTCGACTTATAGCGTCCCAACGATGTCGAAAGCGTCGATGCTGAGCGCCGTGTCTGAGGCTGCAGGGTTCTTGTCTCCGGTGCACTCAATCTCCAACGTGTGAGGACCCGATTGGAGCGCGCCTGAAGACCAGACCGGCGTCTGCCACAGCGGGGATGAGGAGTACAGGTCGACATATTCCGAGATGCCGCCGTCGATGGTGACCCTGGCGATTCCGTAGCTGCTCGACTTAAGCGCAACCCAGGTGATCGTGGTGCCAGTGAAAGGCACCGTGATCTTCGCACCCGGTTCCGTGGTCTTCTTGTGCGACCCTCCAGACAGACTTGCGTATTGACTGGCGGCCCACGTACCGACAAAGACAGGAGCGGTGGCAGTCTCCTCGAATCGCACAGCCGAGGGAGTGAGTGGTTGGGCGGCGGACAACGTCCCATCTATGTCTATGGCGTCAAGGGAGATGTACGTGCCACTTGACGAGGGATTCTTCATCCCTGTCCATTCGACAACCAGTGTGTGTGCGGTATTAGTAAGACCGGCCTTGCTCCAAACCTTCTGCTTCCACAGGGTCGAGCTAGCGTAGAGGTCGAAGGTCTCGGGGGTTCCGCCGTCGAGTATGACACGCGCAATGCCGTAGCCGGTTGACTTCATTGCGCAAAGGTCGATTGCTCTGCCGGTGAAGTTGATTGCGACCCTCGATGTGCCGCCGTCTGACTTGATGTGTGTACCTCCCGACAGGGTGGGCCACGAGACCTCGTCCCATGATCCGCCGTACCAGAGGTAGGGATTGTCCTGCTCGTACCGAACCATGGGCGCAGGGGGTGCGGAGGCTTGCGCGAGCGCACCGTTCACGTCAACTGCATCGATTGCAGCTGCGCTGCCGGACGCGGCTGCGTTTTTGGTACCCGTCCATTCCACCCGAACTGTGTGCGCGCTGTTGGCGAGGCCCGACTTGCTCCAGACCTTCTGCTTCCATAGTGCGACAGAGGAGTACAGATCAACGAGTTCTGATGTTCCGCCATCGAGCGTGACCTTCATGATGCCGTAGCTCGACGACTTCAAGGAGATGAGGTCGATGGCGGTTCCAGTGAAGGCGATATTGGCGGCAGCGCCAACATCGGCTTTGGTGTGACTGCCGCCGGATAGAGAGCTGTAGGCCGTCGAAGACCACGCGCCAACGTATGCGATGCGAGTGTCAGACTCTTCGCTTCGGACCATCAGCGGAGTCAGGGGCGACGCTGCGACAAGAACACCTGAGACGTCGAGTGCGTCGAGACCTATCTGGGTTCCCGAGGAGCTGACGTTCTTGGTTCCGGTCCACTCGATCTTGACGTTGTGAACACGATGCTGAAGGCCTGTCTTGCTCCACACCTTGTTCTTCCACTCTGGTGATGCGGCATAGAGGTCCACGTACTCGGCAGTGCCTCCGTCAAGGGTGACTTTGGCGATGCCGTAGCTGTTGGACTTCAGGGCGATCCAGTCCAGACCAGTTCCCTCGAAGATGATGTTGACTCCCGTGTCAATTCCGCTGGCGCGACGATGTGAACCTCCCGACAAGTTCGAATCACTCACGGTCGTCCAGCCGGCGGTGTAGCCAAGCAGCGATGAATCCTCCTGATAGCGAGAGAGGGAGGGGTCAATCATTCGTCCAACGAGATCGAGCGCATCAATACTGAGCGCGGTTCCAGAGGACGCCGGGTTCTTCGTCCCAGTTCCTTCGATAACCACCGAGTGAACGGCATTCGAGAGTCCACTCTTGCCCCAGGCAGTGGCCTTCCACTGGGGAGCACTGGCAAAGAGGTCAACATAATCGGGCGCTCCTCCGTCGATGGTCACCTTCGCAATGCCGTAGCTGCTGGACTTGATGGCCGTCCATTGGATCGAGGTCCCGGCGAAGGTAAATCGCGCAACGGCGGTTGGTGTGGAGCTCCTCATGTGGGCTCCACCGGAAAGGCGAGAATCTTCTACCGAAGACCACGTCCCTCCGTAGAAGATGAACGGGTCGGTCTCTTCAGTGTGACCACGGACGTCGAAGTTTGCGGAGTGAACCGATTCAACATTGCCGACAGCGTCGGTTGAACGGAATTCCAAGACATGGGGACCGCTCACGGTGGTCGTCATGGATGCACCAACGGTCCACGTAGAATTGTCCAGCCGATACGAGGTTGTTGCGGCTCCCGACAACGCGTCGGTTGCGGATAGGCTGATGGTGGCGCTGCCCACATAGCTGGCCAGAGCATTGCAGGAGGTGGTTGGCGGTGTCGAGTCAACATTGACTGTGGTCTGGCCTGACGGGCTCAGATTTCCAACGTAGTCGACGGCGGCGAAGCGAACCAAGTTCGCTCCTTCGGCCGACAGCGTGACGGTCCCAGATGTGGAGATGGACGGGCTGGCACCTTCCATGCCGTACAGGATTTGTGACACTCCGCTCAGCGTATCGCTTGCGCTCAGAATGAGCGCGTACGGTGCCTTGACCCAGCTTGGCGGAGTCGCAGCGACAACTACCGGGGGGGTAGCGTCGATGCGGACTGTCGTCTCCTTGATCGAGCTCTGGCGGCCGACCTTGTCGACAGCTCGGTAGCGAATCGTGACGGTGCCCTCAGATGATAGAACCAACGCGTCCGTGTATGAGAGCGTCGGTTGGGAGCCGTCGGTGGAGTACAGCACGCTGGCGAGGCCGGAACCGCTGTCTTCCGCAGCTAGCCTTACGAGAGTGGGGGATGAGTGCCAGACGGCGGGAGCATCGTCGGTGACGGTGGGGGCGGTGTAGTCGATCCTGACCGTCGCGGTCTTGGTCGACTCGATGTTGCCCGCGATGT
>PHET01000003.1 GCA_002841275.1 Actinobacteria bacterium HGW-Actinobacteria-7
CGATCCCGAGCGCTCGGCTGGCTGAGGGCTTCGTCAGTCTGCTGGCAGATGAGACTGCTGGGCCCGTCACCTCAGAGGCGCTCGGCAAGCTACCGGGCCTTTTCGGCGGCGCCGACTCTCCAGGCAGTCAGCTCGCAGCCGAGGCGGCAGCGCCAGAGCCGACCGACGTGATCGTGGCGTCGTGCGCTGCGCTCTGCCGAGAGCTGCTGGACGCACTTCGCGCGCAAGGAATCGGCGTCTGAGTCGAGGCTTGCCCGTGCGCCTGGATGCTTCACGGCTGGCTACACTGAGCGCTCCAAGAGCGCCTCCGACTTGTCGCCCGATTTGTCGCCCAAATACATGGTGACTGTTGGTACTCGTTGGTGACTATTGGGACGCACCGCAGCTCCGCCGTACCAACGAGTCCCAGCGAGTCCCAATAGTCACAAGCACAATCAGGATTCGAATTCCCTTGGGGGCACCATATTTCCGCAGGTCAGAGGCCTGAGTAGCCCGATTTCGAGCGTGAAATCGGGCTACAAATGTCTATGGGCCAGCAGTAGGCGCGGGGTAGAACCGCAGCTCAGCGGGGGTGACGGCGCACTCGTGCAGCTGAATAGCAGTCCCTGTTGCGCGGAATGCCGCGGGGGCCGTCTCCACCCGGGTCACGGCAAAAGCTCCGGGCCGTGGGCTCTACGTACTCGACCTGGATCGCAGCCAGCCTCTGAACATCCGGCTGACGACCGGCATCACGACCCACGTCATCAACGTCACGGATAGCGCGGTGGTGACGAGCGACCGGACTGGCAGCGGCCACCCTGCAATGAGCAGACCGACTGTGTAGGCGACGACCAGCACCGTTGGGTACAGGCCGATCTCCGTGAGGATCGCCTGCTTCCAGACAGGAGGGGGCGTCCCGTAGGAGCACGAAGGGTCATGGAACCAGAACTCCAACCCCGTGGCCCTCTCGACGCGGGGTTCGCCCGCGATGAGTTCGCGCGAGGCATCAAGCCAGCTCGATCTCTCGAGCGAGTTCTGCCAGTCCTCGAAGTGTTCAGGCGTGTCGAAGCGGTAGACGATGGTGTGCTCGCCACCGGTCTCGGCGGGTCGGATGTGGCCCGAGCCCAAGTGCCCGGGGAACTTCTCGGCCGCTTCGCAGATTCCGCTTGCCCACGTCTCGAAGTCGGCCTCGCGTTCCGGGCGGACGCGCCGGGACACGGCTACGGTCACAGGTCCTGCGTGTTCGTTCATGTGGCCCAATCCTTGTCTGCTAGGGGTTCCTAGCCGTCGCCATCAGCTTCGGTGAATGCGCGCCGCAACGTCTCTTGAAGCAGTGCCGGGTCGTCCACGATCCATTCCTCGCCGAGCAACCCTTCTGCATGCAACCGCTCCCGCGTGAAATCCGTGCTCACTGCAATACAGCGCATTCCAGCCGTCAGCGCCGCTCGAACCCCGGATGGAGAGTCCTCGATCACGATGCATTCCGCGGGGGCCACCCCAAGCTCGCAGGCGACCAGCAGGTCGATCTCGGGATCCGGCTTATTGTGGTTGACGTCGTCGTTGGTCGCGACGAAGTCGAATGCGTCGGCAAGTCCGATTGCTCCGAGGACGTGTCGTGCAGCCGCGCACGAGGATGCCGTCGCCAAGCCGATGCGACAGCCCAGCGCTCTCGCGGTGCCGATGAGCTCGACGTTATGAAGCCAGCGATTCTCACACAGGAGGTCGACGTCGGCTGTCATCTCCTCGTAGATGCGCAGCCGCACCTGCACGAACGCCTGCCACGGCTCATCGACGCCGAACTCCGCGCGTCTCTGGGAAGCGAGCGGTTCCACTCCGAGTGCATGCATCACATGGATGGCGACATCTCGACGAGATTGGCCGACGACCTCGCCGAACGCGCGCAGGGCGAGCGCCTCGTGATCGATCGAAGGCTCGAGTTCGTCGGCGGCGCGACCGTAGGAGAGGGCTTTGAGCCGCTCGGTTCGCACGAGCGTTCCGTCCAGGTCGAAGATGACCGCGCGAATCATCGGCTGCTTCCTTCATCGTTGGGTATGAGCGTGAGCACCGAGCCGTCCTCGCGGCCGACGAGGATCACGTCGGCTCGCCTGCGCGCGAAGATGCCGCAAGCGATAACGCCGGGGATCGCCTCGAGCGCATCTTCCATGCGCAGCGGGTCGAACAGGTCGAGGCCGTGCACGTCCACAAGCGGGTTCCCCGAGTCGGTCAGGATTCGGGCGCGCAATTCCGGCGAGCCGCCGAGCGCTGTGACAGCGGCAACCACTTCCGTGAGCGCGGTCGACTCCACCTCGAGTGGGACCGGCGCCCGGATGCCGAGGTGATCCACCGGCTTGCCATCATCGACGATGCACACCCACGCGGTGGACGCAGAAGCCACGCGCTTCTCCCGCGTATGGGCGCCGCCGCCGCCCTTGATTGCGCGGCCGAGGAAGTCGATCTCATCGGCCCCGTCGACGTAGAGGGCGAGGGGTTTATCGGCGTCCTCGAGCGCGACCAGCGAGATGCCGACGCGACGTAAGCGCTGCTCGGTGTCAATCGAGGTCGCGACGGCGCGCGTGACACCCGCGCCGCTCTCACCGATCGCGTCGATGAAGTAGGTGACCGTACTCCCCGTGCCGACTCCGATGACGGCGCCGGGAGGGATGTAGGCGATCGCGGCAACTGCAGCGGCGCGCTTGCCGGCTTCGGCCGTGATCACGATTCCACTCGCACGAGGTGACCTTCGGCGAACGGGGTGCCCGAGTCCACGCTCATACGCGCCCACAGGGTGTGCGGCAGCCCGAGGTCCGCAAGGTATAGGTTGTCGAGGCCGCGAAGGCCCGTCTTGGGAAGCGCGAGGGTGAGGGTAGCGGCCGGTTCGACAGCGCCCTCGAAGTCGTATCCCGAAGGGAAGTCGAGAGAGATTGGCGTGTGGTCGTTGGCCCACTGCGCAAGTTCAGCCGCGCGCTCGCGCAACGGCCCAGAAAGGCCATATCCCACGAGGGCATCGACCGCGACGTCGCCGCTCGGGCGATCCGACGGCATGATCCCCATTGCGGCCAGCGTGGCAAGGTGATGTCTCGCCGCCTCGCCGAGGCGGTCCGATGCGAGCACGACTTCGACATCACGACCTCGCGCGACGAGATGGCGCACGGCGCACAGCCCACCGCCTCCGTTGTTGCCGCCGCCGGCAAGCACCGTGACCCTGCCCTCGGGCGCGGCCCGCATCACGAGTTCGGCGAGGGCGGATCCCGCGTGCTCCATCATCTGCAGGAGCGTGATGCCGAACACCTCGATGGCGAGCCGGTCGGCTTCGACCATCTGCTCGACAGTGAGCCACGTTAGCGAGTCGGCAGACGCCGACGGCAAGAACTCGGTCCCGGCGAGATGCGGCATCACCTGGGCCGCGTACCACAGCGGCCACTCGGGATCCTCGCCACCGGTCGCGGCGAAGGCATCATGATGGGCGTCAGCGACTTCGCGCAGCAGCTTCGCGAGGCGGCCGGTTGCGTCAGTCGGCATCGGTGAAGATCTCTGCGAGGCTCTTGCCGTACGGCCAGAAGCTCGAGCGGTCGCCCGCCTCCCATCGCGCGCGCAACTCCGGCGTGTCGATCGCGTAGTCGGGGCGTATCTCAGCGGTGATCTCACGAAGGTCGATGTGAAGCTCGTGGATGGTCGGACGCCCCCAGTACCAGTAGCCGTTGTAGATCTTGTGGATCACCAGGCCCGGCTTGAGAACGATCGTGTAAGGAATCATCGGGTTGTGCATGGTGTCGGTGTACTCGGCGATGTCCAAGTCGCGAGCTACCTCTCGGCTTGGATCATGCAGAAACGTCCAGTGGGCGCCGACCCCGGAGCGCAGCTCGTTGACCTCGAGCAGCGAGTCAGTGGTGATGGTGACCAGTCGGGCGTAGCCCACGTCGATCTTCTGGCAGAACTCGACGAGACCGTAGAGCTGCTGGCGGTCCTTGGGGCAGAAGTGTCCCCGCATCAGAGTGAGGATGAGCGGGTCGTCTCCTTGGAGCTTGGAAAGCCGGCGGGGCTGATTGCGGTGATCGCGCAGTTCGTAGTCGGGGAACGTTGCGCCTGGGAATATGTCAGGTCTCATTCTGCCTCCATCGCTGCTAATCGATTGGCTATGCCGTCGGAGCGGCCGTACTCCCGCACAGGCTCAGGCAGCATGAGAAGAGCCGCCTCGCGTGATTCCGCTTGGGGGAAGACCGCGCTCAGCCGGGTGAGTTCGAGCAGCCGATCGGTGATCGGACCGGTAATCAGCACGACGCTACCCCCCTGTGTCGTGCACTTCTTGTTGAACGACAACAAGAGGCCCAACGCCGAGCTGTCCATATACGCGACGCACGACAGGTCCAGAAGCACCGAGCAGTTGGGCGATGAGAGGATGCGATCGAGCGCCATACGGAACCTGGCAGCTTCGTCATAGGCCAGTTCACCGTCTACGCGGAGGGTCCAGTAGTTGTCCTGATCTGTGAGGTCGATAGTGAGTGCCATCGGCATCCTCTCGGAGCGTGTGTTGAGAGTGCTGGGTCCGCCTGATACGCCGTGGGCGTCTTCTCGTCCCGCAGACGCCTAGTGGGTACATACCCCTGATGCTACACAGTGTTCGGCGCATTCAGCCCAACTACGACGAGAGGTTGTGCGATATGCCGCCAGAAGGAATCGCACTCGGAACGCTGGCATTCATGAGGACGTACCCGTGGAGGCGCATCGACCCCGTTCCGTGGACGCCTCTCGCGAAGCCGCTGGCGGAGTGCCGAGTCGCCTTGGTGTCATCCGCGGCCACCATGCTCCCCGGTGACGATCCGTTCGACTACTCGGGCAAGGCCGGCGACCCGACGTTTCGCCTCATCCCGTCTGGCACGGATCCCCAGACACTTGTCGAGACGCATCCGAGCTCGAGTTTCGATCACTCCGGCATGGCCGAGGACATGAACGTCGCGTTTCCTCTTGACCGGATCCGCGAGCTGGCCGAAAGCGGCAGGATCGGAGGGGTCGCGCCCCGGCACGTTTCGTTCGAGGGGTACTTGCCGGCTCCTGGCCGCCTGCGCAAGGAAACGGCTCCCGAAGCGGCGCGTCTTCTCGCGGAGGACGGCGTCGACGTCGCACTGTTGTTCCCTGTTTGACCGATCTGTCCCCAGACCGTGAGTCTGGTCGCCGCAGCACTCGAGCGGGAAGGAATCTCTACCGTATGTGTGCACCCCGTCAGGTTCGTCGCGGAGCGCATGCGCGCCCCCAGGTCGCTATTGGTGCCGTTTCCTCTTGGCTACCCCCTCGGACGACCGAACGACCCCGCACTGCAGCGGGACGTGATCGAGGCGATGTTGGCCATGCTTGAGGACCAGGCACTGACCGCGCCCGCTTTGGTCGAGTTCCCGGCTGAGAATGGCTGGTGAGCCGGGGTCTTACTCGGCCAGCCGGACGGAGTCCCACGTCTGCAGCTTCTTGATGGTTGCGACTACATCGCCACGCACGTGAAGACTGACGACGCGTCGGCCGCGCTCGTGTAGCACCTGCCGGTCGCCGCCGGCTTCCGCCGCCGTGAGCACGCCGAAGGACAGCGACGATGCCGAGGAGCCGGGCTCGTCCGGGATTGCGATGTCGGCCGCCGGTTCGGATGTGATCTGCAGGAACAGCCCGTGGCCGGCGTCGCCCTTGTGCAGCTGCCCGGTCGAATGCAGGAATCGCGGTCCGTAGCCGAGCGTCGTGGCCAGCCGCGTCTCGTTGCGGACGCGGAGGCGAAGCGAGCGCAGCGCGGCATCGGTTTCCTCCGACGCTCGCACGTACGCTTGTATCGCGACGTAGTCGCCGGCGCGCTTCGATGCGAGCAAGTCCCCGAGCGCTTGAGCCGGATCGTCCGCATTCCCGCCGAAGATGTCCACGTCGCCGGCGACTGCCGAGGGTGTCTCGGAGGGCAGCGAGCCCTCGCTCTTGTAGCGCTCGATTGCGCCGCGGGCGAGGATCTTGGCGGCCTCGACATCGGGCTGGTTGAAGGGGTGGATGCCCATGACGTGTCCAGCCACCGCGATCGCCATCTCCCAGAGGAACATCTGAGCGCCCAGGTCGTAGGCATCAACGACGCCGAACTGCAGCACCGGGTGACCGGCCGCCGCCAGCGCGTCGATCCGGGGGCTGTCACGCGCATCGCCCGCAACGTACAACTCGATGAAGACACGATCATCCCCGTAGACGCCGGGAACGCCGAGCGGCTCTCCGACCACAGGGAGTATCCCGTGGCCTGACTTGCCCGTGCTCTCGGCGATGAGCTGCTCAACCCAGTCGCCGAAGCTGGCGAACTGCGCCGAAGTGACAAAGGTCGCCTTGTCGCGACCGTTCTTGGACAGTGCTCCCAAGGCGGCCCCGAGCCAGACACCAGGATTCGCAGCCGTGGCCACGCACGTCTCGCACGCGAGCACCGCGCCCTGTGCGGACGCGAGCAGCCGGTCGAGGTCGACGCCTATGAGAGCCGCTGGCACCAGCCCGAAGTGGGAGAGCGCGGAATAGCGACCGCCGAGGTTCGGGTTGGCGAGGAACACCTCTCGGAAGCCAAGATCGCGCCCCAGGGCCTCGAGCGACGTGCCGGGATCTGTTACAGCCACGAAGTGCGAGCCGATCTCGGACGTGTCCACGAGCGCAGCGATGCGGTTGTAGAAGTACTTGAAGAGCGAAAGCGTCTCGGCGGTACCGCCTGACTTGCTCGACACGACGAAGAGCGTGCGCGCGAGATCTAGCTGAGACTCGACCGCAGCCACCACATCCGGGTGAGTGCTGTCCAGAACGAGCAGGTCCAGATAGCCGTCGGCGATGCCGAATGTCTTGCGGAACACCTCGGGCGCGAGAGATGAGCCGCCCATGCCGAGAAGGACGGCGTGAGTGTAACCATCGGAGCGCGCTTGATCCGCGAAGGCTCGGAGGCGCTCCACTTGCGCGGTCATCTCGTCAGGGAGGTCGAGCCAGCCCAGCCGGTTGTCGATCTCACCGGGCGACTCAGCCCACACGGTGTGGTCCCGGTTCCAGACGCGATCGACGATCCCGTTCTTGACGATCTCGGCGAAAGCGGCGTCGACGCCGGCCTGCGCGCCGCCGAGGCGGACTTCTCGGGAGGGATGCCCGGCCTGCAGCCGCGCGAGCTTTGCTTCGATCGAGCCGAACAGTCCCTTAAGCGAGCCGACGAATGCCGCCACGCCCTCGGTCTTGAGTCGCGCTGTCAACGCTCCAAGATCGATCCCCGCCTCGGCGAGTCGCGCCAGTCGCTCGCGTGCGGCGTCCGCCTGGCCTGTGAGGCGGTCCCCCGCGCTCCCGTGATCGAGGAACGCCCGCATGGTGGCCAGCGGGACGGTGTCGACGGTCTCGGGTCCCATGAGTTCTTCGACGTAGAGAACATCGGAGAAGGCCGGGTCCTTGACGCCGGTGCTGGCCCACAGGACGCGCTGCGGCTTCGCGCCGAGCGCGGCTAGGGACACCCAGCGCTCTGACGCCAACAGGTCGCGGAAGCGCAGGTACGCGGCCACTCCGTTGGCGATACCGATGGTCCCGCGCAGTTCCGGTATCCCTACAGCCTCGAGCAAGGGGTCGATGGCTGCATCGATGCGGCTCACGAAGAACGACGCCACAGAGCGCAGCGTGCTCGGATCGCCGCCCGAGGCAACGAGGCGTTCAAGCCCGCGCACGTAGGCTCCTGCAACGGCATCGTAGTCATCCACCGAGAACATCAGCGTGACGTTCACGCTGCGGCCATCGGCGATCAGTTCCTCGATTGCGGGGATCCCCTCCGCGGTGGCCGGGACCTTCACCATCAGGTTGGGGACGTCGATCGCGGCGAAATACCGCCGGGCTTCGGCGAGCGTTGCGGATGTGTCGTGTGCGAGACGGGGATCGACTTCCACGGAAACGAACCCGTCGCCGCCATCTGTTGCATCGAATACGGGCCTCAGGATCGCCGCCGTGCGACGGATGTCCTCGATCACCAGCTCCTCGTAGACCGCGGTGACCCCGGCTCCTCGGCCCGCGGCCGCCGCAATCGCCGCGTCGTAGTCCTCGGTGCCCGAGATGGCGCGGTCGAACAGGGTCGGGTTGGTCGTGACGCCGGAGAGTCCCTGCGCCACCAGCGCTTCAAGCTCACCCGAGTCGAGCATCGCCCGTCGGATGCCGTCCAGCCACAGCGACTGACCCGCGTCGTTCAATGCCTTGATGGTGGCCATGGTTCCTCCCAAAGCGCGGTGTAGGTGCATTGGGGTGTGTACCCGCGTCGCGCATTTAGTCAGCGTCTAGCGTACAAGTCGACCGTGAATGCCAGCGTGCGCAGGGGCACATACCCCAAGTACCGTCGCGAGGCTCTCCGCATCTGAAGCGCCAGCGCGGCGGCTATCCGCATCTATCGGAGGGACTACCGAAATGAGCAAGCGAGTGAACGCGCCCACGATTCTCGTCGTGTTCGGTGCGACCGGTGACCTGATGGCTCGCAAGATCGTTCCGTCCATCTTCCATCTGTGGCGAAACGACCTGCTCCCGAATCAATTCCGTGTCGTGGGGTTCTCGCGGCGCGACTGGTCGGACGAGGACTTCCGCAGTCACGTCAAGACGATTCTGGCCGAGAAGTACCCGGACGCAGCTGACGTCGAGGCTTTCCTCGCCTTGTTCATCTATCAGAGAGGGACCTTCGCGGAGGCGGAGGCCTACCGCTCGCTTGCCGATGTGAGCGCGGGAATCGCCTCATCGTGGGATGCCTGCGCGAACAAGCTCTTTTACCTGGCCGTGCCGCCGGAGAACTACGAGACGATCTTGCACAATCTCGCCGAAAGCAAGTTGACGGCGCCTTGTAGCGAAGCTGAGGGCTACACACGAGTTCTCATCGAGAAGCCGTTCGGTCATGACGTCGCAAGCTCCAAGCAGCTCGACGAGTTGCTCGCCACACTCTTGCGCGAGGAGCAGATCTACCGCATCGACCACTACCTCGCCAAGGAGTTGCTCCAGGGCATATTGGCGTTCCGATTCCACAACGACTTGCTGGAGTCGGAGTGGGACCGCAGCGCCATTGAACGCATCGACATCTCGCTTCTCGAGACGCTGGGGGCGGAGAATAGGGGTGCGTTCTACGACCGGGTGGGGACGCTTCGGGATGTCGGGCAGAATCACCTGTTGCAGATGCTCGCACTTGTCACAATGGAGAAGCCCGAGTCGCTCGAGGCCGATGCGATACGCGAAGCGCGAGCCAGGCTCCTCGCGCAGTTGCGGCCGCTGAGGGCCGACGAGGTTGCACGCCACACGTACCGCGGCCAATACGACGGCTACCGGGCGATTCACGACGTGGCGGACGATTCGCGTACCGAGACCTACTTCAAGCTCCAGACGACGATGACCGGTCCTCGCTGGGCCGGCGTCCCCGTGACGCTCGAGAGCGGCAAGCGCATCGGCATCACGCCGCTCAAGCAGATCGTCGTCACGTTCCGCCACCGGCAGCCATGCCTGTGCGGCAAGAGCAAGACGCACCTGCGCAATAGGGTCGTCTTCACGCTCGAGCCTAACGACGAGATCAAAATCACCTTCTGGGCCAAGCGGCCCGGGTTTGACTACGAGGTGGAACAGCGCACGTTCGACTTCTCGCTCTACGAGAAGACCGAGAAGCTCCAGTATGTCGAGGAGTACGCCAAGCTGCTCTACGATGCCGTCCTCGGCGACCAGACCGCGTTCGTGTCGACCGACGAGGTTCGCGCCATGTGGACCTTTGTCGATCCGATCATCGACGTTTGGGGTGCGGGAGCTGCGCCGCTCGAGACGTACGCGCCCGACACCGATGATGCGCCGAGGCGCGCGAAGGCGGCGCTCAACGGCGATCGTCAGAAGCCGCAAGTCGCCGTTCTCGGACTGGGCAAGATGGGCGCCGGCATCGCGCTGAATCTCGCCGACCACGACTGGGAGGTCATCGGCTACAACCGTCATGCAGAGGTCGCTCACGCGATGGCGGGTGACGGTATCGTTCCAGCGGACACGCTTGCGGACGTAGCCGCTGCGCTGCGTCCGCCCCGCGTCGTCTGGCTGATGATCCCGGCAGGCAAGCCCGTCGACGACGTGCTCTTCGGGGCCGGCGACGCAACAGGGCTGGCAGACATGCTCGAGCCCGGCGACATCGTCATCGACGGCGGCAACTCTCACTACACAGAGGATGCTCCCAGGGCCGAGCGGCTCGCGAACCTTGGCATCGGGTTCCTCGATTGCGGGACCTCGGGCGGACCGGTCGGCGCGCGTAACGGCGCATGTCTGATGATCGGCGGAGACCAGACGACCTTCGATCGCGCCGAGGCGGTTTTCGCCGACATCGCGGTTCAAGATGGCTACCGGTTCTTCGACGGGGTCGGCTCGGGGCATTTCGTGAAGATGGTCCACAACGGCATCGAGTACGGCATGATGCAGTCCATCGCCGAGGGGTTCGCGGTGATGCACGACTCTCCGCGCAACCTCGACCTCTCGGCGGTCGCTGACGTGTATCAGCACGCGAGTGTCGTGGAATCGCGTCTGGTAGGTTGGCTGGGCAGTGCCTACGAACGCTTCGGCGGCGATTTGGAGCCGGTTTCGGGATCGGCGGGTCACACTGGCGAAGGTGCGTGGACCATCGAGGCCGCCGACGCTGTGGGCATTCCCACGCCGGCCATCTCCGCAGCACTGCAGTTCAGGATCGATTCCGAGACCGACCCGAGCTACACCGGCAAGGTCGTCCAGGCGCTCCGCAATGAGTTCGGCGGGCACGGGCTCGCGCCCAAGCCGTCCAAGTAAGGGAGATCCGCATGAACACCGAGATCGACGCGCTGAGTATCAACACCGCCCGGTTCCTTGCGGTGGACATGGTTCAGAAGGCCAACTCCGGGCACCCGGGAATGCCGATGGGAGCCGCCGCGACCGCCTATACCGTGTGGGACCGGTTCCTTCGTTTCGACCCCGCTCACCCAAAGTGGCCCGACCGCGACCGGTTCGTGCTGTCCGGCGGCCACGGCTGCGCGCTCCTGTACTCACTGCTGCACCTGACCGGCTACGACCTGCCGATGAGCGAGCTTCAGCAGTTCCGCCAGTGGGGGAGCCGCACGCCCGGACACCCGGAATTCGGTATGACGCCGGGAGTCGAGGCTACCACCGGTCCGCTCGGCCAGGGCATCAGCAACGCTGTGGGCATGGCCATCGCGGAGGAGTCGCTCGCGGCCCACTTCAACCGGCCCGGACACGAGATCGTCGACCACTACACGTATGTGATGTGTGGCGACGGCGACCTGATGGAGGGGGTGTCGAGCGAGGCCGCGTCGCTGGCCGGGCACCTTGGCCTCGGCAAACTCATCGTGCTCTACGACGACAACCACATCTCCATCGAGGGCTCGACCGCGCTCGCGTTCACCGAGGACCGCGTCGCACGTTTCGACGCGTATGGCTGGCACACGCAGAGTGTCGCTGACGGCAACGACGTCGAGGCCATCGCCGCGGCAATCGGGGCCGCTCGCTTGGACCGCGCCAGACCCTCCTTCATCGCAGTCCGCACGCACATCGGGTTCGGTAGCCCCCACAAGCAAGATGACGCGTCGGCGCATGGTGAGCCGCTCGGCGCCGAGGAGGTCCGCCTTACCAAGGAGGCCCTGGGCTGGCCGGTCGAACCAGCGTTCCTCGTGCCCGATGAGGCGCGATCGCGCTTCGGCGCAGCAGCAGATCGCGGTGCGGCTTCCCGTGCCGACTGGCACGAACGCTTCGAGGCGTACCGCATCGAGTTCCCGGTCGAAGGGGCCGAGTTCGAGCGCCGCATGCGCGGGGACCTGCCCGATGGATGGGATGTCGATGTTCCCGTCTTCACCGACGCGGGCGGTGCGGTGGCAACGCGCGACGCGGGCGGCAAGGTGATGAACGCGATCGCCGGATGTGTGCCCGAGCTCATGGGCGGCTCGGCGGATCTCGCGCCCAGCACCAAGACGTGGCTGGGCGACTTCGGGGCATTCGGGCCGGACGATCGCAGTGGCCGCAACCTCCACTTCGGGGTGCGTGAGCACGCCATGGGAGCGGTCGTGAACGGCATGGCGTATCACGGAGGTTTCGTGCCGTTCGGATCCACCTTCCTCGTATTCAGCGACTACATGCGCCCGCCGATCAGACTCGCGGCGCTCAGCAAGCTGCACGCGATCCATGTCTTCACGCACGACAGCATCGGCCTCGGAGAGGACGGCCCGACTCATCAGGCCGTCGAGCACTTGGAGGTCTTGCGCGCGATACCAAACGTGTTGGTAGTTCGCCCTGCGGACGCCAACGAGACGGCAGCCGCATGGAGGATCGCGCTCACCCAGCAACAGCGGCCGACGCTGCTCGCTCTCTCCCGCCAGAAGCTGCCGGTACTCGACCCCGCGACCTACCCGGGCGTGGCCGAGGGCGTGGCACGCGGTGCGTACGTCCTTGCCGAGGCGGGCCGCGAGGGGTCTCCTGACGCGGTCATCGTAGCCACCGGTTCGGAAGTGCAGCTCGCCTTGGACGCTCGCTCGCAGTTGGCGGGCGAAGGATTCCACGTCCGCGTGGTGAGCGCGCCGTGTCTGGAGCTCTTCGCCGAACAACCCGATTCGTATCGCGACTCCGTGGTATCGCCGGGCAGGCCGGTCGTGTCCGTCGAAGCGGGAATCACGCTCGGCTGGCGAAACTACTTGGGCGCGGGCGCGGCGGCGGTCGGCCTCGACCGGTTTGGCGCGTCGGCGCCAGGCGATACGGCCCTACGGGAGCTCGGATTCACGGTCGAGCACGTCGTCGAGCGCGTGCGCCTGGCGATTGAGGACACCGGTCCGGTGATGTGGTGAAGCGAACTGCGATCCGCCGTGGATGGAGGCGCTGGTGATCCGCCTGTTCGTGTTCGATCTTGACGGAACATTGGTTCAGACGGAGCGGCTGCGGGCGGAGTCCTACGCGAAGGCCGTCATTGAACTCTGCCCCTACACTGTGGACGAAGAGGATGCTATCGACGGCTATCGCGACGTGGTCGGCCAGTCGAAACGCGAAGTAGCCGAGCACTTGGTTGCGAGGTTCAACCTCACTGAGACGGCTTCCGCGCGAATGGCGGACTTCGGTGTCAACACTCCGTGGGAGGCGCTGATCCAGGTTCGCCTGAAGTACTACGACCGGCTCGCCTGCGATTCTGACATTCTGAGAGCGGCGGTATGGCCCCACAACGTTGCTCTTCTGAAGTACGCACGTGGTGTCGGTTGTCGGACGGCGCTGGCGAGCATGTCATCGGCGAGCCGCATCGACGAAGTCCTCGAGGCGCTCGATGTCCGCGAGGCTTTCGACTTCATAGCATCGGGGGACGATGTTGCGCGCGGTAAGCCCGATCCGGAAATATACGGTCTCGTGGCAACGCACTTCGCGTTCAGGCCCCAGGAGTGCCTAGTGATCGAGGATTCTCCCGATGGAATCAAGTCAGCTGTCGATGCGGGAATGCATTGCGTCGCGGTGACAACGCCGTTCAGCCGCCGCAGAGTGCTCGAGTCCGACCTGTTGCCCCAAGAGCTTATCGTCAATGAGCCCGACCAGCTCATGCGAGTCGTCCAGGGTATCGTGGATACCGAGGCGGCCGGCGGGAAGGTTGGCGGCCGATGACCCCCGAGCAACGGGTGGCGCCCCGGAACGTCCCCAGAGATACGACCAACTAGGCAGGATACTTGTAGCATGCGCTGGAGAAGACACAAGGATGTCGTGATTGACGGACAAGCCAAGCGGTACTACCTGTCGCACTCGGAGTTCTTCCGGGACATCGACATGAAGGCGATTGACGCGCTTGTGCCCTCCGTCCCCATGGAGCAGGTATCAAAGGGGCACACGTTCTTCCTTCCAGGCGATCAAGTAGAGGGCCTCTTCATCATCAAGAAGGGGAGAGTGAAGCTCTACCGTATTGCCTCTGACGGTCGAGTGTTGACCGTCGCGATCTTGGGATACGGCGACGTATTCGGCAAGATGTCCGTTCTCGGTCTAGCGTCGAGCGGCACCGGCGCTGAAGTCTTGGCGGACGCCCTGGTCTGCATCATGCCCAACCGCGTGGCAAGGGAGTTCATACTCGGCTATCCCAAGGCCGGCCTGCGGCTGCTGGAACAGATGGAGACGCGTCTTGAGGAGATGGAGACACGCCTCGAGGACTTCACCTTCGGCACCGTGGCGACTCGCCTGGCGAAGTTGCTGCTCCAACTCGACCAAGAGCAGACGAACTCCATCGCGGACTTCACTCACCAGGAAATGGCGGACATCCTGGGGGTGTACCGCGAGACGGTCAGTCAGACCCTCGGCACGCTTCGCGCGGCAGGCATCATCGAGTTGAAACGCAAGTGCATCTCTATCTTGGATCGCGAGAAGCTTCAGTCCTTGGCCGAGTCGCGAGAGTGAAGCGGTTCGCCGCACATCAAGGATGGCTGCATCGCCCACGAGCAGACGCTCCCTACTAGGCGCGCGTGAGCGTCACGTCCCCGCCCGCCACAATCCGCGCCGACTCCGATCGTGCGTCAGATTCCGACTGTAGGCTTGCTTACAGACAAGCGAAGTCGACGGCGCGCAATGTCGTGTGGTTCCGCACGCCAAGTTCAGATGGGCGTTGGAGCCAATGTGCACCACTTGGCTCGATCGTCCGAGGAGAAGGAGATAGGAGCCGAAAATGAGTCACACACAGCATCGATTCACCCGCGTAGTCGTGCTGCTCGCAGCCGCCTTGGCTATTGTGGGCACTACTGCTGGGATGGCGTTCGCTGCCATGCCGATGGGGCTGCCTGGTACGGCAACCCTGAAGGTCATCTCACCCACGCCCGGCCAGTCGATCACAGGCGATCTGCCAATCTACGTGAAGTCCGTCGGATACAAGTTCAACTTCGACCTCGCTGGGGCCCCGGTTCTCAAGACCGTCGGCCACTACCACATCATCCTCGATGGCAAGCTCGTCGACATGGGCGCCGGCGAGCATGACGTCGTGAGCATGCTAGGAGTGGCTCCCGGCGCGCATACGCTCACACTCGTGCCGTCCAACAACAACCACATGGAAGTCATGTCCGGAGCGGTGATGATTCCGTTCACCTACGCCGGACCAGTGCGACCCCTGCCGGCGCCCATCAGCTACCCCGATACGCCAACGATTGCGGTCGCGTCTCCGGCCAGCGGCGCGGTGGTCAAGGGAAGCTCGTTCGACATGAACGTGAACGTCGCCAACCTGAGCCTGAGTGGCGAGCTGTTCGGCAAGGATCTCGTCACTGGCTGGGGCCACTGGCACGTCTTCGTCGATGACGCGACCATGCCCTTCATGAAGGTGATGGGTGGATCCCCCACCGTCACGGTGCCGCTGGCCGGGATCCAGCCGGGCTGGCACACATTCTATGCCGTCCTCGTCGACAACCAGCACATGCCGAACATGACGATGCCGGTGATGACGTCCGTCGACCTCTACGTTGCTCCCTCGATTCGGGTGACCCGAGCACCGTCGGCTTCGAAGGTGACCTACAAGCGCAAGGCGGGTGTGGCCAAGTACACGCTGAAGGCCACCGTGAACGATCAGTTCGGCGCCTCCGTCGTAGGTGCGCCTGTCTACCTGCAGAAGTACAACACGACGACGAAGCACTGGGTCACGTACAAGACGCGCACGACCAGTTCGTCCGGTGCCGTTTCGGTGACGTTCGCATCGAAGAGAAAGTCGGCCACTTCGTATCGCTGGTATGCACCCGCGACGAGCGACCATGTCTCAGCGAAGACCGGCACGCAGAGGGTCTACGTGAAGTAGTGCGCTGAGTGCGACCCGCGTGATCGTATGCCGAGAAGGATTTGCATATCTGCGTTCCGCGAGGCCCTGGGGTCGAACCCAGGGCCTCGTTTTGGCCCCGGTGTGACACGCCATCGGCACGCGCGCTCCGGAGTGAAGTGCGGCGCCAAGGGCGCTTCCGTGTTCGAGAAGAGGCCACGCTCAGTTCCGTCCCGCGCGATTGCGCATATTGCGCACCGAATGACTGCGCGATTTGCGGCGCCTCTGGCATTCCCTCTGCTCTCTGCACGGGAACAGATTCCGACTCAAGGAGCGCCACATGTTCGCAGCGTGTCCGATATCCCGCGAGACCCGTAACGAACACGTCGCCCGTGCGGTGGCCGCTCTTGTTGTGATCGTTGTCGCGGGAGCGGTGGCGAGTGGAAGACCGGCGCCGTGGATCCTGCTGGCGCTCGCGGCCGACTTCATTGTCAGGGGCTACTATTCGCCGCGAATGAGCCCGCTTGCCGCGATTGGCCGCGCCATCACACGCGGGTTGGGACTCGCCCCCAAGCCAGTTGACGCAGCGCCCAAGAAGTTCGCAGCGCGCATCGGAGTCGTGTTCTCGGTGGCGTCTGCGCTGCTCTACCTGGTCGGCGCGCCCGTCGCCGGGCTCGCGGTCGTCGGCGTCCTCGTCGTCTGCGCCACACTCGAGGCGACACTCGGCTACTGCGTTGGCTGCAAGGTCTACGCCCTATTGCCTCGTTCGATCGCGATCGTCCTCGCCCGTTAGTCCCTACTCCTTGTCCAGTTCCCAGACGACACCGTCCGCTTCATGTTGGGCCGCCCAGGAGAACCACATCTCGGTGTACCCCGGCACCGGCTCGCCATCGACGGTGACGAGGACCTCGTCGGCGGGACGGCTCACCATCACGGTGCTGCCCTCGATCGTGCGCGTTGCCGGCTTCGCGTTCGGGGAGCTGAAGGGCAGGGCCACTGACTTGTCGCCGACGCGGAAGACCCACATCGGCGTCTTGGCACCGTAACGTCGATCGGTCACTTCGACCGGGAAGTAGAGATCGTCGGTCTCGTCGTAGCCGGCGTACGGGTTGCGAGCGTAGTCTCTTGCGTGGCCGGTGTCCCGGCTGAGCACCTTGGCGTCGGGATGCCCCCGTCGCACGTCGCGCATGGTGAGCAGCTGCATCGGAACGAGTCCGAGCTGGGCACCCGTGTAATCACCGACGACCGCCTCGCCACGCGATTGCGACCAAAGTGACTCGCTGACGTCGTCGTACATGAGCATGTTCGACTTGCGCAGGAACCCGCTGACGCCGAAGAGGAGAGTCTCGCCGTCAACCCTACGATCGTACACGATCCCGGAGCCGCACAGCGGGCAGAAGGTCACAGCAACTGGGCGGCCGCCCACCCAGTCATCGACGATTTCGTGCCAGACCAGGATGCTGAACGGGTAGAATCGCTGGTCACCACCAATGTCGAGAAAGATGCCGCGCACGTCGTCTCGTTCGGGTGAGTCGGCGACCGACACGAACTTCGGCGCCCTGATTGCGGGAATGCCATCGCGGCCTGGCCCGCCGGAAACCACCTCAGCGAGCGGTATCGAGCTCTTCGCGGTATTGGTCTCGAATCCGGGAAACGCCTTCACCGATATTCCTTCCGGTTGGCGGCACCCGCTGAGCACGAGCGTCGCAAGGGCGAGTACCAGCAACACCGAGCGGGTTCTCGTCATGCTGCACTCCTCTTTGAGCAGGTATCTGTTCGACTACAGCGGAATCTCGAGCTCGGAGTCTCCCGGCAGCAGCCTCTGCAAGGCTCGCACCACCGTATTCCTCCGGAGTTCGGCGAGACTCGCTTTGTCGGCCGGCCTCTTCACCGCGTCCGAGAACGTCGGGTACGGATGCATGACCGAGCTCAAGGCCGAGAACGGTAGCTTGCGCTGCTGTACGACGACTGCCTCTGCGATCATCTCCCCAGCGCGCTCCCCGAGTATGTGAGCGCCGAGGAGACGGCCGTCACGCCCCACGATGTACTTGGCGAGGCCTGCAGGAGCGGCCTCCGTGCGCGCCCGGTCTTGATAGGCGAACTCGTAGCAGTACACGTCGATGTCATCGCCGTGCCGCGCTCGCGCCTGCTCTTCGGTCAGTCCGAGGTGCGCGAGTTCCGGATCGGTGAACGTGACCCACACGAGGTCGTCGTAGCGGACAGCGCGATTGACGGGTAGCGAGGCGTTGATCGCCGCCGAGAGGGCTTGGCGCTCAGCGACGTGCGTGAACCTGTAGGGGCCGACGACGTCGCCCGCGGCGTAGATGTGGCGGGCTGTGGTGCGCATGTTGCGATCAACCGTGATCCTGTCGCGGTCGTACTCCACTCCGGCAGCCTCGAGCCCCAGATCGGTGTTGGGATTGCGCCCGGTTGCCACCAGAAGCGTGGATGCCGAGACGACCTCCGAGCCGTCCTCGGCGAACAGGGCAGTCAACATCCCGACGCGTTCGACGCGCTCAACTTTCACGCTGGTCAGAATCCGAATCCCTCCCGACGTGAGGATCGCGGTCAGCCGCTCGACCAGTTCCGAGTCGTCGTGAGGAAGCATACGATCCCCGGTTTGGATGATCGTGACTCGAGCCCCCAACCGCGCGAGTGCGAGTCCCATCTCGGCGGCGATCGGTCCGCCTCCCAGGATCGCCAGGGACTCCGGGACGGTGTCGAGGTCCCACACAGTCTTGTTGTCGAGATAGCCGGAGTCCGCGAGCCCTTCGATGTCTGGGACGCGGGGGCTCGAGCCCGTTGCGATGATGAACCGCGATGCCGTGTGGATGATCTCGCCCACGCGCAGCGCGTGGGGGCCCTCGAATCGCGTCTCCCCCAGGAGCACGCTGATGCCCTCGGATTCCAGTCCCTCCGGCGTGTGGTCCGCGGCGATCTCGGCGACGACGGCTCGAACGCGCGCCAGTACTCCCGAGGTATCGAGCACGACGGGCGGCTCGGCAGTGAGGCCGAAATCGGACAGCCGGGCGACGGTCGCGGCGACCCGCGCCGAGGCCAGCAGCGCCTTGCTGGGCACGCAGCCGGTGTACGTGCATTCACCGCCGATGCGGTCACGCTCGACGAGAGCGACCCGCTTGCCCAGCGCACGCGCGCCGTAGGCGGCGGTGAGGCCGGCCGAACCGGCTCCGATCACGATGAGGTCGTACTCAGTGGGCGGTCTCACGTGGTTGGCCTCCTTGGCTCGAGCCCGCCGTGCGCACCACCGCGAAAGAGAGAGACCCGGACGGAACGCCCGGGTCTCTCGGTAACGCACGGTGTGCCAACGGCCTACCAGAACAGAGCGCTATACACCGGAATGGGCTCGTCGATCACGAGCATGCCCTTGGGAACCATGGGCATGTCCATCATGCTGCCCATGTTCATCACTGTATACGTGCCGTCCATGTTGTCCATGACGCTGAGGACGTCGCCTTCCATCCAATTCACCGGAGCTCCAGGCAACCATGCGAGCCCCTCAGCTAGGAGCCCAATCATCTCGCCGGGCTGCGACGAGAACAGCGGGTACCCGGGGTAGTCCTTGTACAGCCCGTAGCGCGCCGCGGTCTGGGCCTCCATGTTCTTGCCGTCCTTCACGTACACCTTGTCGCCGGTGCTGCCGCGCTTGGGCACGTTCACGTAGTACGCACCGTGCTGACCCAAAACCCACATCCCGTTGGGGTTGTTCAGGCTCACCGATGGGCACACGAAAGGACCGGCGTCCGGGCCGGGAGGTGCTGCCATCGCAATCGCTGGCAAGGCCACCGCCAGCATCGTAAACGCCACGGCAATCAGAATGGCTCTACGCAGTCTCATATCTCGCTCCAATCTGGAACACGAACGCGCTAGGTGAATAGTGCATACCCCGTGACGCATGTCACAAACCGCGGGTCACCAGGGCACGTCCCGCATCGAGCAGCGCGTCGACGGCGCTCGTCGAAGACGCCTCGGCGTACACGCGCACCAAGGGCTCGGTTCCCGAGGCGCGCAGCAGCATCCAGGAGTCCTCCGGCAGCAGGAACTTCACGCCGTCGGTGTGCAGGATGCCGAGCACCTGTTGGCCGCCCAAAGACGCGGGTGCGAGGTCCGGGATCGAGCCGACGAATGCGTGCTTGATCGCCGGGTCGAGCGTGAGGTCTACTCGGCGATACTCCATCGGGCCGGTGATTGCGAACATGTCCGACACCAGCTCATCGAGCGAATGTCCGCCTTGCGCCATCATCTCGGCGAGATAGAGCGCCATCGCGAGGCCGTCGCGTTCCACCAGATGCGAGGTCACGGCGATTCCGCCGGACTCTTCGCCGCCGATGAGCACGGGGCCATCGCCGTCGACCATCTTCTCGTGGATGAACTTGAAGCCGACCGGGGTTGTCTCGCACGGAAGACCGAGGTGAGCGCACAGGCGATCGATCAATACGGTCGTGGTGATCGACTTGAGCACGCGCCCGGTCATGCCGCGGTCTCGCGCGAGGTGCAGCAGCACGAGCCCGAAGATCCGCTGCGGGTTGACGAAGGCACCGTGCCGGTCGCAGGCGCCGATACGATCGGCGTCGCCGTCGGTTGTGAACCCCGCGTCGAACCCCAACTCGACCACGCGGCGCGTCATGTCGTCGATGTAGGGTGGAATCGGCTCGGGGTGCAGGCCGCCGAAACCCGGATTCGGCTCCCCGTGGATCTCATCGACGGTGACGCCGAGTCTACGCATGATCCCGGCGAGATAGCCTTGTCCCGCGCCGTAGAGCGGATCGATGACCGTGCGAAGGCCGGCGGAGCGGATAGCCTCGCCATCCACGAGTGTCGCAAGATCCGCGACGTACGGTCCGACGAGATCGGCCGTCTCGAACTCCCCGCGGGCAGTCGGCACCTCGTCAGAAAGAGCCGCCTCGATGCGTTTGGTGAACTCGGGGGCCGCAGATCCGCCATCGGCCATCTTGATCTTGAAGCCGCAGTACTTCGCCGGGTTGTGACTCGCGGTGATCATCACCCCAGCGACCGCGTCGCTTCGGTCAGCAGCCCATGAAAGCCCCGGTGTGGGAATGGGGCGGTCAGAGAGGCGCACCGTCAGGCCGTGGGACGCGAGCACCTCTGCGGCGGCGGCGGCGAACGCATCGGCCTCGAAGCGCATGTCGTAGCCGACGACGACTGCAGCACCGGGGTGCTCGGCGGCGACGACGCTTCCCGTCGCGTCGGCAATGCGGCGGACGTTTGCGAAGGTGAACTCATCGGCGATGACGGCGCGCCAGCCGTCGGTACCAAAGTGAATCGGTTCGTCGGGGCGGGCCATGAGCGTCTCCTGGAGTCGTCCGATGGGGCATTTCAGTCTATTCCCCCGAACACCTGCGGCGCGTCCGGACACGACGCGGCCGCCGTCAAGGGTATAGGCCGGATGTCGAGATATCCGCGAAAGGACACGCTTTGGACGACCAGACTCCGATCCCGGCTGCAGCCGCGCGCCGCTTCACGCTCGCAGACACGTTGATGCCGGAAGCGCACCTGCTTACGAACGGCCGCTACTCCGTCATGCTCACCAATGTTGGAGGCGGATACAGTGTGTGGAACGGCCTCGCAGTCACGCGGTTCCGAGAAGACGCGACGCGCGACTGCTGGGGGACGTTCCTGTATCTCCGGGATGTTGGTGACGGTCGGACCTGGTCGGCGGCACTCCAGCCGACGATGGTGCCTCCCGCCGACTACGAGGTCACTTTCACCCCCGACCGGGCTCAGTATCGCCGCCGCGATGGTGATGTCGAGGCGCTCACCGAGGTTGTGGTGTCCCCAGACGACGACGTCGAGGTCCGTAGGCTCACGCTGACCAACTGCAGTGATCGCCCGCGCGAGATCGAGGTCACGAGCTACTTCGAGGCCGTGCTCGCCCCGCAGGCGGCGGACCACTCGCATCGCGCATTCTCGAACCTCTTCGTGGAGACGTTCGCCGTAGAGCCCCTCAACGCGCTCCTGTTCACGCGGCGGCCCCGGTCCACCCACGAGGCGCGCTACTGGGGCGTACACTCGCTCGTGTGCAGCTCCGAGGCTGAGTGCGTGTGTTCGTACGAGACGGATCGCGCCCGTTTCCTTGGCAGGCTGCGCTCCTCGGCGGACCCGGTTGCACTCGACGACGATGCGCTCTCCGGCTCGGTTGGCGCGGTGCTCGATCCCGTCTGCTCCATCCGCCGCTCGGTTCGCATCGCGTCGGGCGAGTCAGTATCCGTCTCGTTCATCACGGGCGTGGCGGAGACCAGAGATGATGCCGAGGCGCTTGCGGCCACATATCGGCAACCGGGGATGGTCGAGCGAGCGTTCGAACATGCCCGATCGGCCAGCGACGCGATGCTGAGTGAGGTGGGAATCTCGCCCGAGGAGGCCGCTGACTACCAGCGCCTGGCATCCCGGCTCCTGTACACGGATCCGGATCTCCGTGCCACCACGTCCCCTGACATCGAGAACGAGCTACCAGTCAGCGGACTCTGGGGGCTGGGAATCTCGGGCGACTATCCGATTCTGCTCGTGAACGTCGGCGCAGCCTCTGAGATCGCGCTCGCTCGGCAGGCGCTGACAGCTCAGCGGTACTGGCGCCGAGCAGGGTTCATCGCCGACCTGGTGATTCTCGACACGCGAGCGGATGCGGTGGCGCCCGACCTCGATGCGCGACTACAGATGCTGCTTGCCGAGCGACCCACGAAGGACATGCTGGACAAGCCCGGTGGCGTCTTTGTGCGCCGAGCCGGTCAGATCGACCCGACGGTACTTGGGCTGCTGCGAACAGTCGCTCGCGTCGTGCTCGCCGGTGACAAGGGGCCTCTCGGCTCGCAACTGGAATCGCACATCGAACACCCGCCTTTGCCGGACATGCTCGAACCCTCTCGGGCGCGTGAGACGTGCGCCCGCCCGGAGTTCGTGCGCCCGGAACTCGCGTTCGACAACGGTTTTGGCGGCTTTGATCCTGAGCGCAACGAGTACGTCATCGTACTGGCCGATGGGCTCACAACACCTGTCTCCTGGGACAACATCATCGCAAACGAGGAGTTCGGAACCATGGTCTCGGAGGCGGGCATCGGCTGCACGTGGGCCGGCAACAGCCACGAGAACCGTCTGACGACCTGGAACAACGACCCTATCGCGGACGGTACCGGCGAAGCCTTCTATCTCAGAGACGAGGAGACGGGGGAGTTCTGGAGTCCGACCCCTTTGCCCGTGGGCTCTTTGGAGCCGCACATCGTCCGCCACGGCCGGGGGTACTCGGTCTTCGAGCACACGTCTCACGGTATCGCCAGCGAGCTGACCTGGTTCGTGCCCCGGCATGACACGATCCGGATCGCTCGATTGCGGCTCACGAACACTTCCGAGCGTCATCGGATGCTGTCGGCGACTCACTTCGTCGAGTGGACGCTGGGAACTTGGCGCAGCAGTGCGCAGCACCAGGTCACTACGGGGTACGATCCTCAGCGGGAGACGCTGACGGCACGCAACTGGTTCAACGCGGACTTCCCCGGACAGCCCGCGTTCCTCGCCTGCACGGCGCCGATCGGGTCTCACACTGCCAGTCGCACGGAGTTCCTCGGCCGAAATGGGGCGTTGGCGGACCCGGCCGCCATGCATCGCGCGGGTCTCGCGGGCGCGGTTGGCCGCTACCTCGACAGCTGTGGTGCGCTGCTCGTCCCGATTGCGCTGGCACCGGGCGAGTCCGCGGAGCTGTCGTTCCTGATCGGCCAGACTGCAACGGCCGAGGAGAGCGCAGCCTTGGTGGAGCGATACCGGCAGCCAGGTAGAGTCGACGAGGCGCTCGTGGAAGTGCGCGAGTTCTGGAGTGAGCTTCTCGACACCATCCAGGTGCACACTCCGGATGCCGCTCTCGACCTGATGGTCAACGGCCACGCCCTGTACCAGGCGCTCGCGTGCCGGATCTGGGGCAGATCGGCTCTGTACCAGTCATCCGGAGCCTATGGTTTCAGAGACCAGCTCCAAGACACCCTGTGCCTGCTCTCCGTCCGACCCGAGATCGTCAGGGCGCAGATCATCGAGGCATCGCGCCATCAGTTTGAGGCCGGTGATGTGCTCCACTGGTGGATGCCCGTAAGCGGCCGAGGCGTGCGTACGCACTTCTCCGATGACCGCCACTGGCTCCCGTTCATCGTGACCGAATACATTGAGGCGACAGGTGATGTTTCGGTGCTCGACGAGGTCGTCCCGTTCATCGAGGGGCCCGAGCTGCCGGCGGACCGGGACGACAACTACATGGAGCCCACCGTCTCCGAGCGCAGCGGTACGGTCTACGAGCACTGCGTCGCGGCGCTCGAGGCCGGTCGCCCCACGGGCGCCCATGGGCTGCCGCTTATGGGCGGCGGCGACTGGAATGACGGCATGAACCGTGTCGGAGTCGGTGGCAAGGGCGAGAGCGTGTGGCTCGCCTGGTTCCTCAATGTCATCCTGACCCGGTTTGCTCCGCTGTGCGAGGCGCGGGGTGATACGTATCGCGCGGCGTCCTACAGAACTTGGTCGGCAGCCATCGTTGGCGCGATCGAGACCAACGCATGGGACGGTGACTGGTACCGGCGGGCGTTCTACGACGATGGTACGGCCTTGGGAACCAAGTCCGCGACCGAGGCGCGGATCGATTCGATAGCGCAGTCGTGGTCGGTCATCTCGGGTGCCGGCGACCCGAACCGCGCTCGACAGGCGATGGCGTCGCTTTCTGGCAATCTCGTGCGACCTGACGACCGACTCGTCCTCCTTCTCACCCCGCCGTTCGCCGACACGCCCGAAGATCCCGGCTACATCAAGGGGTATCTCGCCGGGGTGCGCGAGAACGGAGGCCAGTACACGCACGCGGCAACGTGGGTGGCGCTCGCGTATCTGATGCTGGGCGACGGCGACGCGGGGCTCGGCGTGCTCGATCTTCTCAATCCCGTGAACCACGCCCTGACCCACGAGGCGGCGACCACCTATCACGTGGAGCCCTATGCAATCGTTGCCGACGTCTATTCGAATCCACAGCACGTCGGGCGCGGCGGATGGACGTGGTACACCGGCTCGGCGTCATGGTTCTACAACGTCTCCGTGCGGCACCTCTTGGGACTACGCGTGCTCGCGGAGCCCGGCGGAGACCGCTACCTGGAGATCGACCCGTGCATCCCGAAGGGGTGGAGTGGATTCAGCGCGACCTACCGCGTCGGGCCGACCACGACCGTTGAGATCAGCGTTGAGAACCCGACGAACGTCAGCGGGGGCGTGAGCTGCGTCGAGATAGATGGACAAAGCGCGGTGGATGGCCGAGTGCCGCTGGTCGACGATGAGCGGGTGTGCAAAGTGCGCGTGGTTCTCGGCGAGGGCTGACCGCGGTGTCTATGGCACGAGAACGCCGCGCACGCCCAAGAATCCCAGCACCACTGCCAGGAGCACGAAGAGGCTCGCAACGATGAGCTCGAGCGTCTCGGGCTTGAAACGTGCGGCAACGTAGGGCGCGAGTTGTCCACCCAAGATCACGGCTGGCACCGTCATGAAGGCGATGTTCCACGGCGGCGTCTCGCCCGCGAGTCCGATGCCGATGAGATGCGATGATGCCGCCACGATCGCCCCGAATGCGACGACAGCGTGCGTCGTTCCGATTGCGACGCGAAGCGGGATGTCCGTCCGGAGCATTGAGACGATGCCCAACTCTCCCAAACCGAACCCCCCGATTCCTTGGAACAGTCCACCGAAGCCGTAGCCGGCGAAGCGCGTTCCCCACCCGTGACGGCAGTAGAGGTACTCCTGCCCGTCCCGGGTGAAGAGATCGACGTTCTGTTCGTGCTGCGGGTCTTGATGGTCGATGATCTTCTTCTCGATGCATTCAAGCTTGGAATCGCGACGCAGCTTGCTGAACATCAGATACGCGGCACCAGCCAGGGCTAGGCCTACAAGGAAGTAGAACGCGTACTTCGGTAGTACGAAGGAGAGTGCAGCGCCCGCGATGATGAAGGGTGTCGCGCCCAGCGCGGTGAGGGCGGCCATCTTCTTGTCTACCAGCCCAAATCGGAAGAATGCGAGCCCCGAACTGGACAGACCGAACGCTTCGGTCACCAAGCCGAGCAGAACGCTCTGTTGCGGCGGAAGCGCGTGTCCCGCGATGAGCGGGAACACCAACAGGAAGAACGGAACGAAGAGGGCCGCGCCGCTGATGCCGGTGGTGTTGGCTGTCGTCGCGAACACGAGAGCGATCGGAAACATCCACCAGTATTCCAACCAATAGGAAGCTGGCTGTGCCTGGGTCGTGATCAACGCACCCCAGAACAGCGGAACCACCGCGAACACGAGCAGGTTCGAGTGCTCGAGCATCCATCCGGGCCGGATTCTGATGACCTCGACTTCGACTTCCCCAGTCATCGCGCGCTCCGTTCGCTGGCCGGGTCGCTAGCCTCCAGCCACCCGCCGCGGAACCCCGCCTGCCTGAGTCCTTCAGTGACAGGCCCACAGCGCTTCATCAACTCCCAGAACCATCCGGTGAGGTGGTTCTCGATCATCATCACGATCGGACCCTGGTCCAGCCCGTAGTAGCCCTTCGAAATCCAGCCGTGCCCATCACCGGCTGCATCGTAAGTGGGATTGAAGCTGCACTTGAACCCGTAAACGCTCTCCATGTCGGGATACTGTCGGTGGAACGCTTCGATCGCGGGTAGCACGATCTCAGGCGCGAACGGCAACGAGGCGATAGCCGCCCACGGAGCGATGGTGCCGTCGTCGGGGCCCCACGGAATCGCTCGGGCGCGGTAATCGAGGAACCGCCGCTCGCGGCCGTCGACACACAACGTCGTGGGTCCGGGGCCGTCGCTCGCCGTGATGCCCCAGATGTTCTCGCCGTAGCCCTTGAAGCCTCGTGGGTTGCGAATGGCGTAGCCGCGCTGCGCGTAGGTTGCTCGGCGGCTGTTCTCGAAGTAGTCGATTCCGCGCGAGCGCGTGTAGTCATCCTGGATGCCGCGGAAGTCCACCCACGCGTGCGAGAGCTGGTGGACGAAGAGCGGGCCGCCGTAGACGAATTCCTGGCCGTAGAGCTTCTTCCACTGATAGGTGTGAAGCCATGCGTCGTAGCTGGACGGCGGGAGTGGGTGGGTTGGCGACCCGAGACCGAGCACGTAGAGCAGCAGCGCCTCGTTGTATCCGGTCCAGTGGAAGCGCAGGAATCCCGTCTCGGGCTTCCAGCCGTGCGTGACAGCCGTGCTGCCGTTGCGCGCCCAATCCCAGTCGACGCGTCGATACAGCTCCTCGGCGAGATCGCGGATCTCTCGCTCATCGGCGGTATCGAGGTCGAAGTATGCGCCGCAGGCGAGCACGCCCGCGATCAAGAATGTGGAGTCGATGGTGGAGAGTTCCGATTCCCACGCACGCCGGCCGGTGTCCATGTGCAGGAAGTGGTAGTAGAAGCCCTTGTAGCCGGTGGCATCCGGCTCGGTACCCTGTGGAGAGTCGCGAAAGAACCTCAGCGTGGTGAGCACGCGGGCGACCGCATCCGGGCGGGAAAGGTACCCGTTCTTGGCACCGACGGTGTAGGCCGCAAGCCCGAGGCCCACGGCCGCGATGCTGCAGTGGGAGCCCGGGCGCGTCGTGTCACGCACGAGCCCATTATCCGGGTTCGCCTCAGCGATGAAGTACCCCAGCGTATCGCGCTGAAGCTTCCGGAGTTGCGCCTCCGAATAGGCTTCGGTCATTGGTCGGGACTCCCTGGTCGACGGAGGCGGGCGCTAGAACATGTAGACGACTTCGGACCCGCCGGTTGGGTACGCCCAGATCGCCGACTTCAGGTCCTTTGCCGTGAACCCCGCCATGATCGCGGTCGCGAAGACGTTGATGACTTCGTCGGCGCCATGTCCGAGCAGGTGCGCACCGACGATCTTGCCCGTGCCACGCTCGACGATCGTCTTAGTGCCTGAGATTCGTACCCCGGTGCGACGCGACGATGCCCACATCGACGTGTCCGTGAGCTTGACCTCGACGTCGAGACCCTGCGCTTTCGCCTGCGCTTCGGTGAGGCCCACCGATGAGAGCGGCGGGTCCGAGAACGCGATTGACGGCACTGCCTTGGGCGCGAAGGTCGCCGATCCCGGCTCGAGGATGTTGGCGAGCGCGATTCGTGCCTGTGCGATGCCGACAGGAGTGAGCGGCGCGCCGAGGGCGGCTGCGTCGCCTGCGGCGAACACGCGCGGGTTGGTGGTGCTGCGCATCGACGAATCGACCTCGATGCCGTGCCTACCGAACGCGATGCCGCCGGCTTCGAGGTCCAGTCCGGCGAGATCGGGGATGCGGCCGGCCCCATGCACCACCATGTCGCACTCGGCCACGGCTCCGTCGCCGAGCACGACCTCGAAAGCGCCGCCGGCCTTGCGAACGGCGGTCACCGGCGCATCGGTGCGCACGTCGATACCTGCGTCACGGTAGCTGCGTACTAGCATCTCGGCGAGGTCGACATCGAACTCCTTGAGCACTTGGGCGCTCCGGTGCAGAATCGTGGATTTCGCACCGGCAGTTGCGGCGATATGGGCGAACTCGAAGGAGATGTAGCCCCCGCCGATGAAGACGACCCGGGACCCGAGGGTCTCGGATGCCATGAACTGCTCGTTGTCGAGGACGAGCTCCTGGCCGGGGATATTGAGCGGCAGTGGGAGTGCCCCCGGCGCCAGCACGAAGTGGTCGGCGGAGTACTGGACGCCGTCGACGTCGATAGTGTCCTGAGTGACGAAACGAGCGGTGCCGTGAATCGCTATGGCGCCACCGTCGACGAGTCCCTTCTCGATCATCGGCGACATGGGGTCGGTGAAGGTGCGCTTGAACGCGATCAGCGATGGCCAGTCGACTGCGACCACTCCGGACAAGCCGTTCTCGGCCTGGCCGCGCGCGCGTTCTGCAACCTCGGCTGCGGCGTACAGGACCTTCTTCGGCTCGCACCCGCGCAAGGCGCAGGTCCCGCCGAACTCGCGCTTGTCGACCACGGCCACCTTCTTGCCGGCCATGGACAGTTCTCCCGCCGCAGTCTGACCTGCGACGCCGGTACCGATGACGATTACGTCGAAGTGCTCCATGCGGAACACACCTCCTTGGTGCTCGGTTGGTTGGCTACTCGGTCACGTCTACGCCACGCCAGAACGCGAAGTGGCCGGTGATCTTCTTTGCGAGGAAGCTCGGGTGTGGATACATCCAGACTGCGCTCTTCGCGGTCTCGCCCTCCACGGTGACGTCGAAGTACTCAGCCTTCCCTTTCCAGGGGCAGATCGAGGTCTCGCCGTTCGCGGAGAGGTACTCCATGTGGACGTCCCGCTCGGGGAAGTAGTGGTTACCCTCCACGACGACCGTCGCCGTGCTCTCGGCGATCACGGTGCTGTTGAACATAGCCTTCATGGGTGTTCCTCTCATCGGATCTCTTCGGTATGTTCCCAATACGACTCGGGCGGCCTGCATCGGTTGGCGCGTCCCCAGTCCGACGGCCTCGCTACTGGCGTCCTTCCGGTTTGTCCACTCGTCAACCAAACGAATCGGACGAAGGCCGCCTATGCGATATTGCGCATCAACCTGCCTGCTACGATGACGGAGCCTGAAGTTGGGGAACATCCCAACCAAGTAGTTGATGGCTGTCAGGAACACCGCGCAGCCGTCCGTCCATGAGGAGGAATCATGCGCAAAGAGTGGAAGGGCGCGGCAGCGGTGTTCGCAGCTGTCGCTGTCGTAGTGGCGCTCGTCGGTTGTTCGAGCGGTTCGACCTCGAGCACGACGACGGCGCCGACGGAGAAGGGCCCCATAGTCGTCGGCTCCAAGATCGATGGGGAAGGTGCCTTGCTCGGCCAGATCATCCTGCAGACGCTCAAGGCAAACGGATTCAACGTCGTCGACAAGACCCGCACTGGCGCGACGAAGGTCGTGCGCCAAGCGTTGCTCGACAAGCAGATTGACGTCTACCCCGAGTACACCGCGAACGGCGTGCTCGTGTTCCACGGTGACGTGAAGGTCGATCCGGCGGTGCTGCAAAGCGCGGACTTGACGTACCAGACAGCGAAGAGCGAAGACGCTTCGCTCGGAATCGACTGGCTCAAGCCGGCGCCTGCCAACAACACGTGGGCGGTCGCGGTACCCAAGAAGTTCGCCGACGCCAACAAGCTCGCTACGCTTGAGGACCTCGCCAAGTACATCAACGGCGGCGGCACCTTCAAGATCGTCGGCTCGCAGGAGTTCTTCACGAGCGCGGTAGCATTCCCCGCGTTCGAGAAGGCCTACGGCTTTAAGACGACCCCGGCGCAGCAGGTCGCGCTTGCGACCGGCGACACGGCGGTCACCGAGAAGGCCGCAGCTCAAGGCTCGCAGGGCGCCAATGCCGCGATGGCGTATGGCACGGACGGCACGATCAGCGCGCTCGATCTGGTGGTCCTCGGCGACCCGAAGGGCGCGCAGCCTATATACCAGCCCGCACCGACCTTCCGCAGCGAGATCACGCAGAAGTACCCGGAGATTGCAGGCATTCTCGATCCCGTATTCGCGAAGCTAGATCTCGCAACGCTCCAGACACTGAACAAGACGGTCGCTGTCGACGGGAAGGACCCCAAGGCCGTGGCCACTGAGTGGCTGACCGCCAACGGGTTTCTGAAGTAGCAGTCAAGAACTTGGCGATCGCAAGCGCAATGCCCAGCGAGAGCTACCCGTCCGCCAAGGTCGTCGACCGCGCCGCGTCAGCTGGCGCCGTCGTGGCCTTGGCGGGCTGTCTGCTGTTGCCGTTTGTGGAGTTCCGTCCGAACCGCATAGTGGATGGTCGGCTTCTTCATCTGTTGCAGTGTGCGGGTGTGTGGGGATGGGTGTTGCTCGCGGTTCTCTTGCTGTCGCTCGGCGCGGCGCTGCTTCCCGGTAGGTATCGTGGGCGGGGACTGCTCGCCGGTGCGGTGCTCTCGTTTGGGGCGCTCCTGTTCGCGCTGGGCTCCGCGACGACCAAGCTGATGCCGGCTGGCGACACACCCGCTCGAGTGTCGATCGCTGGCGGCGCGTGGATTGCCCTGGTGGGCATCGCGATGATCTGGTTTCAGGGCAACCGCGTTGCCCGCTCGCACAAGGCGTCCGCCGCCGCTGCCCTCACGGGGACCGCGCTCTTGGTCGCCGCTTGGTGGTTCGGCGGGCTTTCGCAACTCTCGCTCGCCGTCGAATACAGGGCGCAGGCCGACACGTTCTGGCAGCTGACCTATAGTCACGTGTTGCTGGTGCTTGGCGGCACGCTGATAGCGACGGTGATTGGCATCCCGCTTGGCATCGTTGCGGCGCGCAGCGGTTTCGCGCGAGCCGTCGCCATCCCGGTGGTCGGCATCATCCAGACCATACCGTCACTCGCGCTCTATGGTCTGCTCGTCATCCCTCTTGCCGCATTGGGGCTCCCCACGCTGGGAACGGTGCCCGCTCTGATCGCGCTCACTCTCTACGCCCTGCTGCCGATTGTCCGCAACACGTTCCTGGGTGTCTCCGGTGTGGACGCGTCGTCAATCGATGCCGGGCTCGGGATGGGGATGAGCCGACGTCAACTCCTGTGGCGCGTCGAGTTCCCGCTCGCCCTACCTCTGGTCCTCGAGGGGCTGCGGGCAGCGCTGGTGCTCACCATCGGCATTGCCGCCGTCATGGCCATTGCCGGAGCGCAGGACCTCGGGACACTCATATTCCTCGGTTGGGGCTCGATTGCGGTGGACCTCGTGCTGCTTGGCGCGATTCCGATGGTGGTGCTCTCCATCATCGCCGACCAAGGCATGAGGGCTCTGGAATCGGTCGTCGTCTCGCCGGGCATCCGCATCCCACGAGAAGAGGAGTTGTCGGCGTGATATCGCTCGAACACGTGACCAAGCGCTACGGTGACCGCATGGCCGTAGACGATCTCAGCATCGAGATCGACGACGGTGACGTCGCCGTGTTGATCGGGCCATCGGGGTGCGGCAAGACCACGACACTGCGCATGATCAACCGCCTCATCGAGCCCACCAGCGGGCGCATTCTGATCGACGGCACCGACGCCGCCACCCTCAAACCCGAGGAGCTGCGCCAGCATATCGGCTACGCGATCCAGTCCGTCGGCTTGTTCCCGCATCTCACAGTCGCCGAGAACATCGCGACAGTGCCGAAGCTTCTCGGCTGGAAGACGGCGAGGATCGTGAGCCGCTGTGAGGAGCTGCTAGCGCTCGTCGGACTGGACCCGGCGCAGTACTCGCGCAAGTACCCACGGCAGCTGTCAGGGGGCGAGGCTCAACGCGTGGGTGTGGCGCGCGCGCTCGCGGCTGACCCACCGATCCTGCTGATGGACGAGCCGTTCGGGGCAGTCGACCCGCTCAACCGCGATCGGCTGCAGGGCGAGTTCCTTCGCATCCAGCGGGACCTGAAGAAGACCGTCGTGTTCGTGACACACGATGTCGACGAGGCCATTCGTCTCGCGGACAAGATCGCTCTTATGCGCGACGGCCACCTCGAGCAGTACGACTCGCCCGAACAACTGCTCGACCACCCGGAGACCAAGTTCGTGCATGACTTCGTGGGTGCAGATGCCGCGCTCAAGCGGCTCGGGCGGGTGAGGGTCGACAGTGTGATGCGCACCGGGCAGGCGACGGTGCGCGCTGACCAGCCCGATGCCATCGAAGCCGCATGTGCTTCGGAGTCGCGCTTCGTCTACTTGGTGGATGCAGACGGCGTGCTCGTGGGCTGGATTGACAGCCGAGTGCTCGATCGCGGAACGCCGGCGGCCGAGGCCGCCACACGTGTGGACTGGCGTCAGGCCGCTGTCCGGCCAGACGGTTCACTCAAGGAGGCCCTCGCGAGAATGCTCGCGCTTGGCTACCGCTCGCTGCCGGTTGTCGCCGCCGGCGGCAGGCTGCTCGGCCACGTCACCCTGAGTGACGTGGAAAAGACGATGGAGGGCGGCGACGCGCACCTCGCCGACCACACCGACAACGAGGCCGGTAGCATAGGCGGAGGCGGGGAGTAGCGTGGAGGCGGCTGCCACACTCGCCCACGCGCGGCGCAGGATGATCGCGACCACAGGAATCGTCCTGGCAGTGGTGATCTTCTTCGCGATCGTCGCCAACCAAGCGCTCGTGGCCAGCATGCTCATCGCGGTGTTCGGAACGGCACGCGACCCGGTGTTTCCGACGCCGCTGCTCGATCTCACGCCTCAGCACATCGCGATCGTGATCGTTTCCAGTGCGCTTACGATTGCAGTGGGGCTGCCGCTGGGCATCTGGGTGACGCGAGAGAGTGGTCGGGACTTTCGCGACGTGGTCTCGGCAGGTGTCGATTTCGGGCAAGTGTTCCCACCGATCGCGGTGCTCGCGGTGATGTTTAGCGCATGGGGTCTGGGCCCCGCCCCCGCGATTCTGGCTCTCTTCCTCTACGGGCTGTTTCCGGTGGTGAGCGGTACGGTTGCCGGACTCGAAGCAGTGCCTCCTGAGGTCATCGACGCGGCGCGCGGCATGGGGATGGGAAACTGGCGCATCCTCTTTGTCGTGGAACTCCCGCTCGCCATGGGCGTCATGTTGGCTGGGATTCGGACCTCGGTGATCGTCAATGTTGGCACCGCTACGGTTGCGGCCGCCACCGGCGCGGGTGGGCTGGGTCTCCCGATATTCACCGGCATCAGCACGGAGAACATCGGCTACGTCGTCGAGGGCGCGGTCACGGTGTCAGTGCTCGCGCTGCTCTTCGATGGGGCGATTGCGGTGCTCGCCATGTGGCTCGCGCCCGAATCCAGTCTCGACTGACGTTCGGCTGTTGTCAGCGTCAGCGTCCTCGCTGGCTCGGGGCCCGAGCGCAGCGAGCCCGGATATCGAGTCCTCAGCGTCGGGTATCCACCAAACTATGGCACGCCCTGGCGCCATGCAGCGAAGGAGAGCTATGCCCAACCGCCTTGCGTCGGAGACGAGTCCCTACCTCCGCCAACACGCTAACAACCCCGTCGACTGGTTCCCCTGGGGCGACGAGGCGTTCGAAAAGGCGCGCCGAGAAGACAAGCCGGTCTTCCTCAGTGTGGGTTACTCGGCCTGCCACTGGTGCCATGTCATGGCGCACGAGAGCTTCGAAGATGAGGCAACGGCGAAGTTGATGAACGGGCACTTCGTCGCAGTCAAGGTCGACCGCGAGGAGCGACCTGACGTGGACGCCATCTACATGAAGGCGGTCCAGGCCATGACCGAACACGGCGGATGGCCGATGAGCGTGTTCCTGACTCCTGACCGTGAGCCGTTCTACGGTGGTACGTACTATCCGGACACCCCTCGCCACGGCATGCCGTCATTTACCCAGGTGCTTGAGCGCATCACCGAGTTGTGGCAGACACAACGCGACGAGGTCGTCGGCGCCGGCGCCAGGCTGTCTGCGGTGCTCGCCCAACACCGTGCGGCGGCAGGCACGTCGGGCGCTCCGCCCAGCCGTGACGTGCTCGATTCCGCTGTTCGCGGACTGCGGCGCACGTTCGACCGCAGGTATGGCGGCTGGGGCGGCGCTCCCAAGTTCCCACAGCCAGCGGTACTTGAATTCCTCTTGCGCAGGCATCTAGCCACGGGTGACACGTCGATTCTGATGATGGTGACTCAGACGCTGGATGCGATGGCGCGTGGAGGCATCTATGACCAGCTCGGCGGCGGTTTCCATCGCTACGCCACCGACGCGATCTGGCTCGTGCCGCACTTCGAGAAGATGCTCTACGACAACGCTCAACTCGCCCGCGTCTATCTGCACGCGTGGCAGGTCACTGGCGATACGTTCTACCGGCGGATTGCCGAGGAGACACTCGACTACGTTGCTCGCGAGATGTTAGACGCGCACGGCGGCTTCTACTCGGCACAAGACGCGGATTCCGAGGGCGAAGAGGGGCGCTTCTTCGTGTGGAGACCCGACGAGATCGTGGCGGCGCTCCACGGCCACTCAGCTGATCCGGAGGGTGATGCTCAGCTCCTGATGTCAACATATGGCGTCACCGAGCGCGGCAACTTCGAGGGCGCGAACATCTTGTACGCGGCCAAGTCGATCGCCGGAGCGGGGCCTGAATCTGCACGAGAGTCTGGCGACGTTGAGACGCGGATGCGCGTGACGCGAGCGACGCTTCTTGAGGCTCGGAATAGGCGCGTGAAGCCGGGCACCGACGACAAGGTGCTCGTCGGCTGGAACGGGTTGATGTTGACCGCGTTCGCGGAGGCTTCACGGGCACTCGGGCGTGAGGACTACCTGAACATCGCGGAGATGAACGCCGAGTTCGTGTTGTCTCAGATGCGCGACCCGCACGGCCGCCTCCGGCGTACCTGGAAGGACGATCAACCGCGGCTCAATGGCTACCTTGAGGACTACGCTCACTATGCGGAGGGGCTGTTGGAGCTCTACCAGAGCACGTTCGACCCGGCGTGGTTCGACGCGGCGGCGGGCCTTGCGGACGAGATTCTTGCTCACTTCTCCGATCCCGCTGGCGGCTTCTTCGACACGAGTGACGACCACGAGGAGCTGCTGTTCCGGCCCAAGGAGACTCAGGACGGCGCTATGCCCTCTGGCGGGTCCGTGGCGGCGATGGTCCTGGCGAAGCTCGGCGAGTACACGGGTGAATCGAGGTACTCTGAGGCGGCGCTGGCCGCCGTCGCCGGGATGGGCGAGCAGATGGCTCAGGCCCCTCTCGGATTCGCCGCGTGGCTCTCGGCACTCGACTTCATCGTGTCGCCGCCAAGCGAATTGGCGATTGTCGGTCCCGACCCTCTGCCGATGCTCGCGCTGGTGCGTGTGACCTACAGGCCCAATCTCGTCGTCGCCGCAAAGGCGCGGGATGAGGCCAGCGGCATCTCGCTGTTCGAAGGGCGCGATTCCATCGGCGGATCCACGACCGCGTATCTGTGTCGCCATTTCGCGTGCGAGCGACCCGTTACAACTCCAGCGGAATTGGGCGACCTGCTCGGCTGAAGCGCACGGAGTCGGCGGGGGTGCTACCCCGACGCCACGACGTCTTCGATCGAGCGGCCTGTCTCCTCGGCGACCTCTGCCATGAACGCCGTTGCCCGTTGCTGGGCCCGGTCCAGTCTGCTGAGAAACGCCATGTTGTCTGCGTTTCGCTCACGCAGCGAAGCGAATCTCAGGCTCAGAGTCGTCGGCCGGGTTCCTTCAATCAGGAAGTCGACGAGCGGCACGATGTGTTCTTCGGTCGACCGGGGTTCGAAGCTCCGGGCGGGCAGGCCGAGGAGCGTCGCCTCGTCTTCGGGGATGCCGAACAGGACATGGGAGGCGCAGACGAAGGCGACGTCGGATTGACCGAGGCTCTTCATCAAGTTGTAGCCCTCGACACCGTGAAGAATCGGGTCGTGCGTGGCGTATCTGCCGATGTCGTGAAGAAGCGCGACCGACCAGAGGCCGTCCAGATCCACAGCCCGGGCGTCGCGGAGGAGCGCGCCCACGGCCACCGCTGCATTCGCGACCGCATCGCAGTGCTGCGTCCACGGCGCGTCGCCGCCGTGCCGGGCAAGCAACGCGCGTGCTTCTTCGCGCGAAGGAACCATGGCTCCCACTTTCGACCGCGCCCCTATCGGCTGACCGCTTTGGCCTCAGAATCCAGAGACTTGAGGTTGGTGTCGACGGGATTGGCCCGCAAGGTCCTCGCACCCCACACGAGATTGTGGGCCATGTAGCGAGCCGTTCTGTTGGTGTACAGGTGCTTGTCACCGCCGGCGGCAAGGTAGCTTGGACCCGGACCCGCGTCGCCGACCCAGTAGCAGTCGACGTTCGGCGGAACCATGCATCCGAGGTGGGTGAGGTTGAATAGCGTGTTTGCGCAACAGTCGTGCGCGCCGTCCTCGTTGCCGGTGACGATGACGCCGCCGACTTTCCCGTAGAGGGGATACTGGCCGGTGATCGGGTCGCCCTCGGCGTAGGTGCCATCGAGCCGCTCCATCACGAGCTGCGCGACCGACGAGCGCACCCCAAACCAGATCGGCATCGCGATCACGAGAATGTCGCACGCCTTGACCCGCTCAAGGATGGCGGGCCACTCGTCACCGTCACCCTCGTCCGATGAGACCCCGAAGGCGACCTTGTAGTCGGTGACCCGGATGGTCTCGCTCGCCACATCGAGATCGGCGAGCAGCGCTGCTACCTTATCGATGAGCGCCTCGGTGTTGGAGACCTCGGGGGAACGTTTCAGTGTGCAGTTGAGGAACAAAGCCTTGAAGCTCATCTACTGGCCTCCTGGTGGATGTCGTGGATGCCGCCATCGTTCACAATCAACAATAGCTCAGGGCGCCGTCATGACGCGCGGACCAATGTATGTGGGCAGGAGTATACGCCCCGCACACTGTACACTGGCAGCTGTACCCAATGCCTCTAGTGGGGAGACTCCGATGGCCGCGACCGATTCGTCTCAGAGCAGGAATCGTGAGGTCTTTCATCGATTCAACGAAATGACGGTCGCTGGCGAGCTGGACCGGCTTGAGGAAGTCCTGGACCCGGAGTACACCCAGGTGATTCCGCAGTGCGGTGAGCTCGTGCGTGGTGTTGAGAACATTCGCAGCCTGGAGCGATACGGCCAGGAGCAAGGGAACGTCGGAGGGTTCCGAGTCGGGCACGTTGTCGAATCGCAGCCGGCGGATCTGATGGTTCCCGGGTTCGGCATGCCGATGCCGACGTTCAATCTGGTGAGGGTCAGAGATGAGGGCGAGACCCTGACCGCGTACGGCACTACCACGTACCCCGACGGGTCGGAGTGGTATGTGGTCACTTTGGTCGTGTTCAGACACCATCGAATCCTGCGGCAAACCAGCTTCTTTGCGCCCGTGTTCGATGCACCGGAGTGGCGAGCTCCTTGGGTGGAACGGCTTCCAATGGACACCGAGGAGTGAAGATGGACCAGATCACTGTCTACGGAGCGCCGTGGTGCCCGGATTGCCGCCGCTCCAAAGCGTTCCTCGTGGAGCAGCGAGTGCCATTCACCTGGATCGACGTTGACGCCGACGCAGAGGGACTGCGCTACGTACAAGAACTCCAAGGTGGTGGGCGCACTATCCCCACGATTGTCTTCCCCGACGGCAGCCACCTGATCGAGCCCTCGAATGCGGAGTTGGCCGGGAAGCTCGGTCTTCAGCTCCGGGCCCAGCGCACGGTCTACGACATCGTCATCGTCGGCGGCGGTCCGGCCGGACTCTCAGCCGCTATCTACGCCGCCCGAGAAGGCATGGACGCGCTTGTGCTGGAACGCGGTGCCCTCGGCGGTCAGGCCGGTACGACCGAGCGGATCGACAACTACCCTGGGTTCCCGGAGGGCATCGGCGGCGCAGAGCTAGCAGATCGGCTTATCGCGCATGCGCGGCGCTACGATGTCGAACTCCTGTCCGGCGTGGAGGTCTCGACCATGCACCGCGAGTCCGATTGCGTGCTGGTCACCGCCGCGTCGGGCGACGTGTACGGCGCCGACGCGGTGATCGTGACCACAGGCTCACATTACCGCCGACTCGGCATCCCAAGCGAAGACGGTCTGATCGGGCTCGGTGTCCACTACTGCGCAACCTGCGACGCTCCCTTCTACAAGGGTGCGAGCGAGATCGTGGTCATAGGCGGTGGGAACTCCGCACTTGAGGAGTCCCTGTACATCGCGACGATCGTCGACAAGGTCACAATCCTCACGCGTGGAGAGCTGAGCGCGAGCGCGCTCGTTCAGGAGGCCGTCCGTTCCAACCCGAAGATCGAGGTTCACACCGGGATGGACATCGTGGACTTCGAGCGCAAGGACGGGCGCCTTGGCGCAGTGATCGCCCGGGAACGCGCCTCGGGACGCGAGCAGCGCTTCGAGCCGGCGGCGGCATTCGTCTTCGTCGGCCTGGATCCGAACACCCAGTTCTTGCGCGGTATCGTCGACCTCGATGAGATGGGGTTCATCCCTACCGATGATTCCTACGCGACTTCTCTCGACCGCGTTTTCGCGGCCGGTGACGTCCGGTCAGGCGCCACCAGACAGGTCGGCAGCGCCGTCGGTGAAGGCATAGCCGCCCTGCTGTCAGTCCGACGGGTGCTGGAACGCAACCACCTGAAGGCCCCGAACGTCGCGGACTAGCTGCGCACGATTGGGCTGATCTACGCACCGAGCGCGGCGCCGCATTCACGCTGCGCTCAGGGGTCTACGCCCCTTGTCCTAAACCTACAGTTACGTTAGAGTAGGGTTCCTCACTCCATCGAATACGTGTCGCCGCAGGGCGGTTGGAACGGAAGCGTCGTGGCTTTGCAGATTGCGTGTCCCGCGTGCGGCGAGTCGCAGAACCTCAAGGGTAGTCCGTCAGATGAAGGAATCGTCATTCGTTGCGGTCGTTGCGAAACGACGTGGCTGCGCGACTCGATTCCACAGAAGTGCGCCACATGCGGCGGCACCGACGTCGAAGAGTGCACTCGTGCGCTTACCCAATACTCCCGAGGCACCCAGCTCTCAATCGTTGGGTTTGGATCGGTCCTGCTGTGCAGGGCGTGTGACCGGCAGATGATTGAGTGGTCCAAGACTGGACGGGCTGTGCCGTTTCATTACAGGTCTGCCGCACTCGACCCTGACTCCGATGGAGAAGGCCTGGACCCGGAGGGGAAAGGGCCTGTGCGAATGACGCCGTAGCGAGTTGCTCGAGCAGGCATGCCACCCAAGCACGACCAGACCTTTTACATCCCAAGCGACACAATGGAGGGCTCTTGACGAAACGAAGCCAGATCACGCGTGTGCAGATAGCCGATCATATTGCGAGCGCTTTCGGCTCCGGCAGCGTGCATCGCACGGAACTGATAAAGCACGCAGAGGCCTCGAAGGCCAAACCGGAAGTACTTACGGCACTCCGGAGATTGCCGGACCACGGCTTCACCACGATGCGCGACCTTTGGATTCACCTAGAGGACATTCCGGTCGAGGTGACCTCGTAGCGATGAGGCAACCCGCGGCGCGATGCGTGCGATCCCAGCGCAGAGGGACTGAACAGTGACCCATCGACAGGACCATGGTGAGGCGAGCATGCAGATCGGCGATGTCGCCGAACATACAGGACTGTCTCTTCGTACGATTCGCTACTACGAGGAAGCCAGTCTGGTGACTCCTTCGACGCGCACAACTGGCGGCTTCCGTCTCTATACCACGGCAGACTGCGATCGACTCGACCTGATCAAGCGGATGAAGCCCCTCGGGTTCAGCCTGGACGAGATGCGCGACATGCTGCATGTTCTCGACGAGTTGGCAGATGGCGCCGACGCAACCACGTTGGATGTTCTCCGAGAGCGGCTAGAGCGTTTTGCTGAGTCGGTGGATGAGCGCCGCGAGCGGCTGAAGGAACAGGTCCTGGCCGCTGGTGAGTTGGCAGAACTGCTCCGTGCGCACGCGCCGACTCTCTCTGGTCAGGGCGGCAGTCGGTAGATGCACGGCAGCGAATCGACCGTTCTCGAACAGGCCACGCGGCGACGCACGTTCGCCGTGATCAGTCATCCCGACGCAGGGAAATCCACATTGACAGAGGCGCTGGCCCTCCACGCTCACGTTATCGGTGAAGCGGGCGCGGTTCACGGCAAGTCGGGCCGTCGCGGCGTAGCCAGCGACTGGATGGCAATGGAGCAGGAGCGCGGCATCTCGGTCACGTCCGCCGTGATGCAGTTCGCTTACGGCGACGTCGTGATGAACCTGCTCGACACACCGGGGCACGCGGATTTCTCCGAGGACACGTATCGCGTCTTGTCCGCGGTGGACTGCGCGGTCATGCTCTTGGACGCAGCCAAGGGACTTGAGCCGCAGACGCTCAAGCTGTTCGAGGTGTGTCGCCACCGACGCGTTCCGATCATCACGTTCATCAACAAGTGGGACCGCCCCGGTCTGGACGCTCTCGAACTGCTCGACGAGATCGAACAGCGGCTCGCAATCCGTACGACGCCCGTGACGTGGCCCGTCGGCGTTGCCGGCGATCTGCAAGGACTGATCGATCGGCGCGATCCGGCACAGGTGATCCGGTTCACGCGGTCCACAGGCGGCCGCGCCGCAACCGAGTCGCGCATCTCCGCCGACGCCGATGCAGCAAGGGAGCTTTCGGGCTTGGACGCTGCTGAAGACGAACTGCGGTTGCTGGACGCCGTTGGGGCGGACTTCGATCGCGAGACATTCTTGGAAGGTACGTCGACGCCCGTGTTCTTTGGCTCTGCGGTGTCGAACATCGGGGTCCGGCTCCTTCTCGATGCTATCGTCAGCATCGCTCCGTCTCCAACGCCCAGACTGACGCTGGAGGGGGCCCGACGTCCGGTTCAGGCACCCTTCTCCGGGCTCGTGTTCAAGGTCCAGGCGAACATGAATCCCGCCCACCGTGACAGGATCGCGTTCGTCCGTGTCTGCTCCGGCGTGTTCGAGCGCGGAATGGTTCTCAACCACGCTGCGACTGGCCGACCGTTCACCACCAAGTTCGCAAACGCTATGTTCGGCCAGAATCGAACCGTTGTGGAGCAGGCCTACCCCGGTGACATCGTCGGGCTCGTCAACGCCGGCGCCCTGCGGCCCGGAGACACTCTCCACGAAGGCGAACCGGTCCAGTTCCCCGCAATGCCGACCTTCGCCCCTGAGCATTTCGTGACTGTCCGCACGAAGGACCCCAGCCGGTCAAAGCAGTTCCGCCGAGGAGTGACCCAGCTCGAGAGCGAGGGCGTGGTCCAAGTCCTCACATCGGATTTCCGAGGAGGACACGCACCTGTGCTCGCCGCGGTCGGACCGATGCAGTTCGAGGTGGTGCTCCATCGGCTCGAGCATGAGTTCGGGGCTCCAGCTGTGCTAGAGCCGTTGCCCTACAAGCTGGCCCGCCGAACCGATCAGGCAAGCAAGGACCGACTCAATCGCATGCGCGGAGTAGAAGTCCTGACGCGCACCCGCGACGGCATCCTACTGGCGCTCTTCACGGATAGGTGGAGCATGGACCGCGCCGGGGCAGATGCGCCCGAACTGACAATCGAGCCGCTCAATATCACAGCCGAGTGACGCGGTATCTACCACACAACGAATAGACACGACCGAAGACTCGGTCGTTCATGAACAACGGGACGCGCGCGAGCGCACCCCGAGAGGAGCACGAAACCAACCATGGCTAGACAGAAGAAGACGACGCCGGAGAAGAAGACATCACTGCGCGTCATACCGCTCGGCGGTCTGGACGGCATCGGAAAGAACATGACCGTCATCGAGTACGGCGACGACATGATCGTCATCGACGCGGGCATCATGTTCCCCGACGATGACCACCCGGGTGTAGACCTGATACTGCCCGACTACAGCTACATAGTGAAGCGCAAGGAGAAGCTCAGAGGCATCATCATCACGCACGGGCACGAGGACCACACAGGGGCGCTGCCGTTCCTGCTCAAAGACCTCGACGGGATGGCCGTCCCCATCCTCGGCACGAAGCTCACGCTCGGACTCATCACCGGCAAACTCGCCGAGCACAAGATCAAGCGACCGAAACTGCGCGAGGTCAAAGGCGGCGGTCACATGTCGCTCGGCCCGTTCGGCCTGGACTTCTTCGCCGTGAACCACTCGATCCCCGACGGTGTAGGCGTGTTCGTCCGCACGCCTGTCGGTAACATCTTGCACACCGGCGACTTCAAGCTGGATCAGACCCCACTTGACGGAAGACTCGCCGACTACGCTGCTCTAGCTCGCTTCGGCAAGGCCGGCGTCACGCTCCTCATGTCGGACTCAACCGGCGCGGAGTCGTCTGGCATGACGCGCTCGGAGTCCGAGGTGGGGCCCGCGCTGAGGCAGATCATCGGAAGTGCGAAGCAGAAGGTAATCGTCGCGTCCTTCTCAAGTCACATCCATCGCGTGCAACAGGTGTGTGACGCCGCTGTGGGCGCCGGCCGCAAGGTCGTGGTCACCGGCCGCTCCATGGTCAACAACACCAAGGTCGCACGCGAGCTCGGCTATCTCTCAATCGACGAGGACAAGATCGTGGACGCGTTCGAGACGCACGGGTTGCCCCCGGAAGACATGGTCATCATGTGTACCGGAAGTCAGGGCGAGCCCCTCTCGGCACTGGCCAGAATGGCCAACGGCGACCACCGGACGGTCCAGATCGAGCGTGGAGACACGGTCATCTTCGCCGCGACTCCGGTACCCGGCAATGAGAAGGCGGTCACTCGCGTCATCAATCGCCTCGTCAAGGCCGGTGCCGACGTACGTCACAAGGGAACCGACCTCGTGCACGTCTCGGGCCATGCTTCTGCCCAGGAGCTACAGCTGATGCTGAATCTGACGCAGCCGGTCTATTTCGTGCCCATCCACGGTGAGACACGTCATCTCGCCGCTCACAAACGGCTCGCCCAGGACATCGGGATGTACGAAGAGGACATCTTCGTGCTGGACAACGGCGATTGTCTTGAGATTGACGCGGATGGGGCGCGGGTTTCCGAGCACGTGGAGAGCGGTGTCGTCTACGTTGACGGCACGTCGGTCGGTGATGTTGGCCAAGTGGTTCTCCGGGACCGAAAGATGCTGTCGGAAGACGGTGTCATGACCGTCGTCCTGGCAATCGATGCGCAGACAGGCAAGCTCATCGGTGAGGCTGAGATCGTCATGACCGGAGTCGTGGTCGGTGCTGATGCCGCGGAGTTCGAGATCGCCGCTCGGGCCACCATCGTCAAGACGCTGTCCAAGACGTCGGCGGAAGGTGCGACCGACCAATCCGTGATCAGTCATGCGGTTCGTGAAGCGCTCTCGAAGATCGTCTGGGAGCGCTGGCACCGTCGGCCCATGATCATCCCTGTGGTCATGGAGGTTTAGGTCCGCCTTTGAACACGACACCCGTACTTCCTGACGAACCGCTTGACGAAGGCGTCCCGGTGCCGCTGCTGGCGCAGGGTCCGGTCGCGCGGACACTCGTGCGACTCACACTTCCCATGCTCGTGGCGATGCTGGCCATGGCTGGCTTCAACATCGTCGACACGTTCTACTTGGGACAGCTTGGCACCGCGCAGCTTGCCGCGATGGGCTTCACGCTGGCCGTGGTGATGACTGTCAGCTCAATAAGCATGGGCCTCGGCGTCGGGACGACAGCCGTGATCTCGCGTGTGATCGGTCGGGGCGATGGCCTCGGCATGCAGCGTCTCTCGATGAACGCGATCTTGCTCGGCTTGCTGGTGGCGATGTGCATCTCAGTCGTGGGACTCGTCACGATCGATCCCCTTTTCCGCCTGATGGGGGCAACCGGCATCGTGCTCGACCACATCCACGCCTACATGGCCATATGGTTCCTGGGTCTTCCCCTCGTCATCGTGCCGCAGATCGGCAACAGCGCCATCCGTGCGACCGGCGATACCAAGACGCCGGCGTTGATCATGATCTCGGCGATGACCGCCAACGCCGTCTTGGATCCGCTGTTCATCTTCGGACTCGGTCCCGTGGCGGCCATGGGGATGCAGGGAGCGGCGATTGCGACCGTGCTATCGCAAGCGATTGCACTTATCGTCTCGTTCAACGTGCTGCTGCGCCGGGGTCTGATCACGTTCGCTCGTCAGTCATGGCGCGAGCTGGCCGATGGATGGAGACGCATTCTGACCATCGGTGTCCCCGCAGCTGTCACACAGCTCATCACCCCTGTTTCAACGGGCATCGTCATCGGCATCGTCGCGACGTACGGGATTGCCGCGGTCGCGGGTTTCGGTGTCGCAAGCCGGCTGGAGATGTTCGCGGTCATGGTCATCAACGCCTTGGGTAGCGCACTCGTGCCCTTCATCGGCCAGAACTGGGGAGCGGGCAACAAGGAGCGGGTCGGGCGAGCCGTGAAGGTCGCACTCGCCCTTGCATCAGGGTGGGGGCTCATGGTTTGGCTCCTGTCGATCGCCTTCGGTCGGCCGGTGGCCTCAATCTTTAACGACAACCCCCTCGTCATCGCGACGGTCATGAGCTACATGGCGATCGTGTTCCCCAGCCTCTTCTTGCTCGGAGCGCTCACGACCGTCAACAGCGCACTCAACGCGCTCCACAAGCCTCTGGTGTCGATGATGCTGTCACTGGTTCGAATGCTGGTTCTGTATGTGCCGCTGGCATTCCTTGGTTCGGCGCTGATGGGGCTGACGGGCGTGTGGTGGGCCGCGTTCGCCGCAAATGTTGCGAGTGGAATCGTCGCTGTCGTGTGGTTCAGACGGATCTTCCACGACTTGGAGCGGGGGTTGCCCCCTGCGGCCAAGAAGGCAGGCGAGCCGCTCCCTGCGGCGTCATGACGCGGCCAGATAGAGCAGACTCGACAACCCTGCCCGGCTAAGGTAATGTTCGCGTTTCCGCTGCACGGCACCGAATGACCGCTTGGCGGTCCCTCGTTGGTGTCTCGTCTGCAGCAAAACCAAACCACGCTACTTGCGGGTCGTCCGGACCAACCGGGCGGCTCGAGACACTATCGACAGTCGCGCCAGCGGTGGCGTGCCTCTTGAGGCGCTCATCGCATTACAGCGCAACACAGACGAATGGAGCACGCACTTGTTCGGACTTACCTCGCAAGAAATCAGAACGAATGTCCTGAGCGGTCTGACCGTCTCGCTGGCTCTGGTGCCCGAAGCGATCGCCTTCGCGCTTGTCGCACAGGTGGATCCACTTGTCGGCCTCTACGCCGCTTTCATCGTCTCGCTGATCACCGCAGTATTCGGCGGTCGTCCCGGCATGATCTCGGGCGCGACCGGTGCGCTCGCAGTCGTGACGGTCGCTCTCGTCGTCGAACACGGCGTGCAGTACCTGTTCGCCGCCGTCGTGCTCATGGGCGTCCTCCAGCTGCTGTTCGGATTCGCCAGACTCGGCAAGTTCATCCGCATGGTGCCGTTCCCCGTGATGCTCGGCTTCGTCAACGGACTGGCCATCGTGATCTTCCTGGCGCAGTTCCAAAGCCTGAAGGTTCCGGGCCCCGACGGCACCCGCGTCTGGATGACCGGTCCGCAGCTCTACCTGATGATCGGTCTCATTGCGTTGACCGTTGCGATCATCTATCTATTCCCGAAGCTCACCAAGGCGGTCCCCGCGACGCTGGTGGGCATCGTGTCGGTGTCGGCTCTGGTCTTCGCACTTGGCCTAGACACTCGGACCGTGGGTGACCTGGGTTCGATCGCGGGCGGCTTGCCGAAGTTCAGTATCCCGATGGTTCCGTTCAACCTCGAGACCCTGCGGATCATCCTCCCGTACTCGCTCATCATGGCCGTAATCGGTCTCATCGAGACGCTGCTGACGCTCAACCTCATCGACACCATGACCGATACTCGCGGGCGTCCGAACAAGGAGTGCCTCGCGCAGGGGGCGGCCAACATCGTCACCGGATTCTTCGGCGGCATGGGTGGCTGCGCGATGATCGGCCAGAGCATGATCAACGTGAACAACGGTGCGCTCAAACGCCTTTCAGGTATCGCGGCGTCGATATTCCTCCTATCCTTCATCCTCTTCGGGTCGTCGCTGATCGGGCGCATCCCGCTGGCGGCCCTCGTCGGCGTGATGTTCGTGGTCGCCGAGAAGACGTTCGAATGGGGCAGCATCCGCTCGCTGCGCAGCGTTCCCCGCGCCGATGCGCTGATCGTCATCGGCGTAACCATCGTGACCGTGATGACCGACCTGGCCATCGCCGTTGTCGCCGGCGTCATCATCGCGGCGCTTGTGTTCGCATGGGAGCACGCAAAGCACATAAACGTGACCAAGTACGACGACACGAATGGTTGGCGAGTCTACGAGCTTGAGGGATCGCTGTTCTTCGCTTCAGCAGGCGAGTTCCAGACCCTGTTCGCACCGAAGGAAGACCCGGACGATGTCGTCGTCGAGTTTCGCCGAGCAAAGGTCGTCGACCACTCGGCCCTCGAAGCCATCGACGCCCTCGCCACCCGCTACGAGGCCGAAGGTAAGCGTCTGCACCTCAGGCATCTCAGCCCGGACTGCCTCGAACTGCTCGACAAGGCCAAGGACATGATGGAGGTCAACGTGCTTGAGGACCCGCACTACCACGTTGCCGATGACAAGATCGCGTAGACGACGGAATCGACCCCTGAGACTCCCGATTGTGACCGATGCTCTCATGCCGGGATCACGCCTTCGATTTGGTGCCCGATTTGGTGCCCACATACATGGTTACTGTTGGTACTCGTTGGTGACTATTGGGACTCACCGCAGCTCCGCTGTACCAACGAGTCCCAACAGTCACCAATAGTCACAAGCACAATCAGGATTCGAATTCCCTTGGGGGCACCAGATTTCACGTAGACCCGCCAGTCACAACTGGCGGGTCTAACTGCTTCTTCAGGGTCCAATGATGGTTTCGACGATTCGCCGCTCTGGCTGAACGTTATCATCGAGCCTACAGATGATATCGTTAATGACTCACTGAGTCGTTCTCTCCCAGGTCGCATCGCGCCCGCCCTTTGTGCACCGGATCTCACCGTTGTCCCTAGGCTCGCCGAGTACCCGCACGATCGTGGGACGGCTCACTCCCGGACAGACTCGCTCGATGTCGGCATATCGGGAGGTCGCCGGGAGGTGCCGGATGCAGTCGATCACCATCTTGCGCTTCGCTCATTGGCACCGATGGGCGGTATCGCTCCAGTCCGCTGCCATTGAGGCATACAGGGCATCCAAGTACTCACGAGGCTGAAGAGCATGAGCGAGTCAGGCGGCGGGCGGCCACGGCTTGTTGCCCGATCTGTTGCCCAAAGTTAGCTGGCATACGAACAACATCTTGGATAGCGTTTGCGTGAGAAGTCATGCCGCGCCCCCCAACTCCGGCGAAGTGGTGCGCGCTAAGGCTTGGCCTTGAGCAACGACGCGTAGCCTTGAGTGAACCAGGCGTCGCCCTGCGCGTTCGTGCCCGTACTCGGTTGCGTTACACGAACACGCGCCACGAATTCGGCTCGACCCGTTCTGGTGAGATCGGCGACGACATACGCTTGTTCCGCGTCAATGTCGGGTTCTATGTGATGTGTCGGCAGGGGAATCGTGGTGCCAATCTCCAGTCGAGAATCAAAGGATGCCGTGGCAACCCAGACAGGCACGCCGTTGATTGTGGCGTGGGTCTGCCAGAAGCGGATGTGATGACGTCGGCGTACCGTGGCGGTGCCCGACGACTTCTCGAAGGCGACGTCTTGAACGGCCCCATCCAAGAACGTCGGCGTGACCGGCGCTGTCGGGTACGGCTGGTTGCCGATCGCCGCTGCTGCCGCCCGTGCCAACGTGCTGAACGAGGGAGAGTCGGCGACCTCCCACCCCGCGGCTACGAATGCCGAGTTCAGCTGAGCGCGCGTGCCGACGAACACGATCCCGATCGGCTCTTGGTTGGAGCCGTCGAGTTTGGTGGAGAAGAGAGGAAGCTGCTGCATCTCGGACGGGGTCGGCGCGAGCCGCCCCGTCGGCCCGTTGGCGATATTCCACGGCACAACGGGCGCAGTTGCCGTTGCCCGGGCCAGCAGAGGATCGGCCTGCGCTCCGGCCGCGATTCCTACGATGGTGGCAAACGACACCGCAACGGTGACGACGCTGCGTAGCCGCTGGGTCGACCACGCCGGCCACACCTCGCGCAGCCCGCGGTAGCGCACCAGCATCAGGTAGCACCCGCACACCACGCACAGCCATGCCATCGCGAGCGACCACGACGCGATCACATCACTTGGCCAATGGACACCCAGGTACACGCGCGACAGTCCGATGGCGCCGACGCCGAACGCCGCTACGAACAGGATCGCCAGTCGCGCCCGGAGCGACCCAAAGGTGCGCCATGACACGAACACCAGGATGCCGATAAACAGCAGGCTTGTGAACGCGTGGCCGGAAGGGAAGCTGAAGGAGGAAGGTTCCTTTATCAGCGCGAAGTCGATCGGAGGTCTCACCCGGTGAAACGCGAACTTCGTGATCGTCTGCAGCCCGACGCCGCCGATGAGTGCGATGAGCAGCAACCCCGCTTCGGACCTCCGCCCCCATAGTACGAAGAGCGATGCCACCAGGACTGCGAGGAACGGAATCACCCGCGGGTCGGCCATGACCGTCCCGACCCACAACACGCGAGTCAGTCCGGGCGTTCGGAATACCCGCAGGAGCGCCAGTAACTGAGGGTCGTAGTCGGTGATTGCTCGAGAGAGTGCAAGCGAGAGCGCGACGGACACGAAGCTCGAGAAGAAGTAGAGGGCGGACGCAGCGGTGACAGTCAGGTAGAGGCCGCTGGGCCTCTCGACGGAGAACCGCCCGCCCAGCCACTTAAACAAGCGCGGGTAGCGCCCGCCGACAACGCGCACCTCTGCGTCGTCATGCAGCGCTCGTCCGATGCTCAGCCCGACGCTGCGGGTGAATCGCCAGAGTCCCGGGCCGAACGACGCGATGAGCCAGTCCGCGAGCAGAACGATTGCGGAGATGAACGCGACAAAGGTGACGAAGGCGACCGTGCGGTCGGCCCATGCCGACACGAGTCGGAGGACCCAGAAGAGCGCCACACCCGCCACCAGCGCGGCAAGCGCGCGAGAGCGTTTCATGTCGTGGCGATTCGAGATGGACAACCCCCCACAACTGCGCCGGCCACCCGACAGTACCACGCCCCGCTTCAACGGGGCGCGCGTTATGTCTAACGCGTCTGCGGGCGAACGCGTTCGCCGACCTCTCAGATACCGTCGGCAACGCTGCCTGCGGGAATGAGTGCTACGGAGTTCCGGTGCTCGCTCCGGAGCCGCTCCCGCCCATCATGCCGCCCCCCGAGTTGCCGCTCGTTCCGCCCCCGGAGTTGTTGTTGCCGTTCCCGTTCATCGTTCCACCGTTGTCTGGGTTGGTTCCTCCGATGTTGGCGGAACATGAGCATCCGACAGTGGTGGACACCGCGATAGCACACATCCAGAGAGCGACTGCGACTATCTGTGGGCTTCGACTCATTGCTGCTCCTTTCGCTGTCGAGTTCGTACCCGAATGTTGTGGATTCGATTAGCACGGGAAACAGCCAGACCGGGTTCAGCTCAAGGGTGTTGGACAGCCATGCCTGGCCGGCGATGATGACGCACGCCGCGATGAATTTCGATCCGCGCGACTCTGCATATGCCTTCAGATGCTCTGCGCGCGACCCTCTGGGTTTCTGGCTGTGCGACGAGCCCCGCATAAGCAGTCTTCCTCCTGGGTGATCCTTGCGAGGTGAGGAGCCAGCGTCCGCTCACAGAGTCTGTACCCTCCAGGGAGGTCAACGGCCCGGGGTTATCGCAGGGACATCACGACGGACTGAGTTTCTCCGAGACCTCGAGCGCACGCCGTTGCTCGGTTCTGTCGTCTTGAGTCGGAGAATCGAGAGGGCCGGCGAGCGTCTTAATCCGAGCGAGGCCTGAACGCAGCCCCTGGCGCGGGGTGTGGCTCGGCCTCGTGTGCGTTCGGTTGGCGGACTGACGCTTCGGCCGGCGCAAACCCGTCCACGCCACACTCGACAGGTCGAGATCGACTTCAGCGCCCCGTTCGAGGGTAGGTACTAATCACACGTCATTAGCGAGGGGTTGCTCACATGGATGAGGTCGAGGGCTCGATCTTCGACGGGGACACCGTCATCGTGGCGGGTACCATGGTGCTTCTCGACGTCTTGGATGCAGTCGGGGATTCTACCGACGACGCCGGGTGGCACGCGCATGTGGCTCTGCCACTCGGCACGGTTCTCGAGCCCGGCGAGCAGATGCGCCTGGTGACGGCGGACGGCCGGTCCGGCCCTGTGGCGCTCCTTGACGCTCCAACGATAGAGGGCGACCGGGTGCTGCACGTGCTCACCGGCCTAGGCCCGCTTGTGCGCTAGATGGTCGAACCTGCCGATCTTCCGGTCTCTGACGTCTCAGAGATCACGGACCAGCTCTTCATTGCGTCGCGTCTCCATGCGCGGCATGTCGAGCACGTCCGCGACCTGGGGATCGACCTCATCCTGAGCACGATTTGGCTCGCGCCCACACGCGCGTTCCGCCGGACACCGTTCCGCTCGATGTGGCTCCCGATGATCGATTTCCCGCTGACACCGCTTCCGCTGTTCATCCTTCGGCGGGGCGCCGCGGCGGCCGTTCTGGTGATGGCCACCGGCGGGAAGGTGCTCATCTACTGCCGCGCCGGGCGTCACCGCAGTGTCGCGATGGCGTCGTGCATCCTCATCGCTCGGGGCATGACGGCCGACGAGGCCATGGAAGTCATCACGGCCCATCGGCCCGTCGCCGACCCCCACGCCCCCCACATCGAGCGGCGGATACGGGCGTTCGAGAAGGATTGGCTCTCTCGGCAGCGGCCCGCAACGACGTGAGGCGCACGCCCAGAAGGAGGTCGCGAACATGCGCGTGAAGGTCATCATCAACCCGGCGGCAGGTAAGCCCGAGCCGATCCTGAGCGTGCTCAACGACGCGTTCGCCCCGGCCGGGATCGACTGGGGCGTCGACATCACGCACAAGAGCGGCGACGGCGTGGCCGCGGCGCGGAGAGCGGCCGACGAGGGCTACGACCTCATCGGCGCCTACGGCGGGGATGGCAGCGTGTCCGAAGTGGTGTCCGGATTGGCCGAGGGCGGTCCGCCGATTCTGTTGCTGCCGGGCGGCACGGGCAATGCCCTCGCGGCTGACCTCGGCATCCCGCCCGGGCTGGCTGAGGCCGCGGCGCTTGCGGTGGGGGAGGCCGGAGAGGTCAGGCGGGTCGACGTGGGCCGCTCGGGCAAGCAGTGGTTCGTACTCCGGCTCACCACGGGATTCGAGGCCGACATGGTGAGTGCTGCGACCCAGCAGATGAAGGACCGTTTCGGCTGGCTCGCATACGCGTTCTCTGGGCTCATGGCCATCTCGGACGCGCCCACGGCCACCTACCGCATCACCGTCGATGGCGCTGAGGTCGAATGCGAGGGGTTGGCGGCGCTCGTCGCCAACTCGGCCATGGTGGGAGTCTCGAGCCTGCGGATCGCCGCTGACGTCGACGTCTCGGACGGGCTCCTCGACGTGGTCGTCGTGCAGCGAGCCGACTTGCCGGGGCTCATCGGCGGCGCCGCCGATGCTGCGCAGGGGCAGCAGTCGCGCATCATGAGCCGGTGGCGCGGCAAGGAGATCCACGTGGAGACGACGCCACCGCAGGCCGTCCTCGCGGACGGCGAGGACGCCGGCATGACGCCGGTCGACGTGACCGTCGTGCCGGGCGCCGTCGGCGTGCTGGTTCCGAAACGGGCTGTCTAGCGAGAGCTGGACTTCTAGCGACCGTTTGGAGAGGACCGCATGCTTCTGGTGAATCGCCGATCACTCTGGAGCTTTTTGCAGACGGGGCGAGCGTGGTGCAGCAAAGCATCGGTCCCCGGCCCCTCGAAAGTCGATGAGGTCTTGGTGCGGATAGGGTCGCGCTGACGATCTCGGCGTTCGGCGCGCTGTGCGTTGTCACGTATGTGCTGTTCGTGTTCGGCAAGCCTCTTGTTCGATGGCTTGGGCGCACAGGCACTCGCGCACTCAACCGCCTCATGGGGCTGGTCCTGGCCGTAGTGGGCGTGCAGCTGCTGCTCAAAGGAATCGGCGGGGCGCTGAAGTCGTTCGGATACTAGGTCACAGGTTCGAATCCCGTGTGTGCCGTCCCGGAACAACAACAGCAGTCCTAGTTCTGCACCACCGTGAACGTCACTGTCGTCGAGTAATCGCCCGGATCAACGGTGTACGGCGCATTGATGCTGTAGTCGAAGATGTACGTCTGCTGCCACGTGTACTTGGTCCCGGCCGATGTGGAAACGAGCGCAGGGGCGGTCGAGAACGCTGTTGCCCCTGACGTCACCCAGCCCCTTGTGGCGTACTTCATCACCGAGACCACCATCTTGGGCAGCGCTGGCCCCGCAGTGTTGTTGAAGTCGTAGGCATTGACGCTGAGGTTGTACTGGTTGGATCCCACCCCGCCGACTGCGACGGTGGTACCCGACGCGAACGTCGACACCGCATTCGGCACGATGGTCCCGAGATCCAGAGTCTGTCCCGCACCAGGCGCCGTGATCGTCACCCAGATCGAGTTTGAGGGCATCGTGACGGCCGTAGCGGATCTCTGGGCCGATTCGTTGCCCGCACCATCAACCGCGCTCACCGAGAAGGTGTATGTCTGTCCGGGAGTGAGTCCCGTGGCGGTGTAGGTGGCCGGGACGCTCGCCGCAATCAGCGTGCCGTCTCGGTACACGTTGTAGCGAGATACACTCGACTGCGCATCCGACGAGACGGTCCACGTGATTTCGGCACTGGTCGTGGCGACCGCATTGGCGCGAACGGTCGCAGGCACACTGGGTGCGACGGTGTCGATTGCAATGGTCTTGCCGGAGTTGGCCGAGGTGATCGTCACGAATGCGGGCACCGTTGCCGAGATGATCTGCACATCTCCGTTGAGCACTCGGCTACCGAGTTCGTGGCCGTTGACGGGCGTCGGGCCAATCTTGTAGACGATCCAGAACGCTGCCGGAGAACCCGGGGTGACCGTCGAGTTCACAGAAGCGAACGTCAACGCCGTGCCAGAGATGTCCGCCGAGAAGACGCCTGAGGCCCCCACAATAGCGTCTCCGGGCCCGAACAGATGGTCGCCGTTGTCTCGGAATAGCGTCACTGATGCGATATCGGTGCGCAGTGTCGCCGCGGTATCCAAGCCACGCACCGTGATTGTGCTGACTTTGGCGGAACCCCCCGATGCGGAGAGCAGGATCTCGTCTGCAACTGCCGTCGCGTCATGTGTCGCGTAGTACTCCGCTGAGGGGCGCCCGATGTCTGATCCTTGCGCCACGGCGACCGACGGAATCGCGCCGCTGAGGAAGATTGCCTTGTTGGGCACATCAATCCCGTTGCCCGCAAGATCAGTGAGAACGTCGAGCTCCGCCGTCACGGTGTAGTTAACGCCGACAGACTGAGCGTTCGTCGTAAGGTGCACGATCTTTCCGCCTGCGTCCAACGTGGCCGCTGTGGGCGAAAGACCTTTGTCGAAGGTGAAGGATGAGCGCAGGGTGACCGAGTCGGTCGGTTCGAGCGATTCGGAGAAGGTCACGTCGACGTGGGTTGCATCGATTGCCACCGCCGAGACAACCGTGGGGGGCATGTTGTCCACACGGATGTTGGTGAGCACGACAGTGGCGCCTCTGTTGTCCGCCCGGTCGACAGGAGTCGCGAACAGCGAATATGGAGGCGTGCCGTTCTGCAGCGCGGGGAGGAGCGTCCAGTCGTACGTCCAGTTCATCCCCCAGGCGGTCAGCGTGGTCGCGCTGGACGCCCAGCCTGTTCCGTCCCACCACTGTCCGTCATCCTCGCGACGAATCTGGAGTTCTGTCCAGGCTATTCCTGCGCCCGAGTCCGAAGCGGTACCGCCAAGAAGAGTGCTCCCTGGGTCGAGGATCGACTGGCTATCTGTGAATGGGTCAGTCCACGTGACGGTGGGTGGGGTCCCGTCCACGGTGAACTTCGCGCCTGCAGATGCAGAGATGCCCGAAAGGGGCGCTGTGGTCGAATAGGTTGTGACCTCTGACGAGGCGGTCTGTCCGTCAAGCACCGAAAGGTCGAAGGCGTACACCACCCAGTATTGGTGGGGAAGGCTATCTGAGATGACCTGCTGGAGAGCCGGGTCGAACGTCACCAAGACAGTCGACCCCGAGAAGTAAGCCGCCGTCGTGTTGAGAAGCGTGTCGCTCGCACCGTATTCGCCGTCGCCGTCGTCCAGGTAGACGGAGACCCCGGCGATCGTGGCCGAGGGAGCAGTGCCAACATTGGACAGTGTAACGGCAGAGACGGTAGCTGGATTCGACCCTTGAGTGCGTTGTAGCGAGAAGCCGTCGACGACCTCTTTCTGACCGGGCGCGACGAATCCGGTAGTCGGCTGGTTCGAGGATGACAGCCCGACCTTGGTCAGCTCGACGACGCCAATGGTGTACGGCGCGCTGAGCCCCGTGTTCGTCTCGGCGCTGGTGCTCACGCTCACCTGGTAGGTATCGCTGGCGACGGTCGGGTTCACTAGGCCGAACGCCTTCTTGAAGACAACGGTGACCGCCTGTCCACCGGCGATGGTGGAGCCTGCCGGCATCGTCAAGGTCACGACCCTGCCGCTCACGCTGACCGCGCTCGCCGATACACCGTTGATGGTTGCGTTGCTCGCCAAGGGGGTTGCGGGAACCGTGGTGTCGACGGGGAATGTGATCACGATCTTGTTTCCACCGGCTGCGGTTGTTCCAGCGAGCCGTCCTTGGGGGCCAAGGTTGAAGCCGACGGTGTACGTCGAGGCGGTGGACACGGCGGAAGTGTCAACCACTGAGACTATGGAGGTCACGGCGGTCGCGTTGGCGGTCAGCGGCGCATCCAGCGGCCAGGTGATCTTCGTGGCGCTCGCCGAAGTCGTGATGGTTCCTACTATCGAGTACGCCGCTCCTGTACCCGGCTGGGACGCGTTTCGCAGCCCTTTGATGGTGATTCTAAGGGTACGGTTCTTCTTGATAGTGCTTACCCAGCGAATCGAGAGCGTCTGGCCGGAAACCGAGAAGCTACCGGAGTTGCTGACACTGGGAATCGACACTCCCGTGATTCCTCTGAGGTCGAAGTTCGAGGGGAACGTGATCACAGTCGATGTGGTCGTGTTGGATATCTGTTCGTTGCCCATCCTCATGGTCGACAAGGTGTAGTCCGCGATGGCATTCACGGAGTAGTTCGTGGATGCGGCAGACGGCGAGGCGACCGTGAGTGCACTGGCTGCACCGATCAGGGCGCCGAGCAGCATCAGGGCTGCGAATACGGCGACCCCCGTGGCCTTGCGCACCTCGAATCTCCGAGAGCTATGCGCGTTGAACCCTACCCGCAATGCCTGTCCAGCCTCCCGTGTCAGTGTCTGTGTATAGCAGAATAGACGGGGGCACATCCCGTCGCACTTGTTATCGGCACTAATCATGTCACGCGAGAGCACTATTCGTGCGCTCGAGCGCCTCTGAATCGCCGTGCCCGACGAATGAACCTACAATCTACCGTGTGCTGCAGCGACACGGCCTGTTGCGCCTCGGCGATCGAGGGGGGGGGGTTCCGAGTGATCGAGCTACGTAATCTCGAGCTCCCCCTGAGCACGGGCGCCCCATCGGGCGCGCATGCGATGAAGGGCATCGCTGCCAGACGGCTGGGAGTGGCCGAGCGGCAGATCGCCTCGTTGCGGCTGCTCAAGCGCTCCGTTGACGCCCGACGCAAGAGCAACGTCCACTTCGTGGCGACGCTGGGCGCGACACTGGACGCGGCAGGTCCTGAGAACGAAGCCGCTGTGGTGCAGCGCGTGAATAGCGACGATATCTACCTAACTGTGACCGAGCTACCACCCGCCGTCGTGCGCCTCGCGACCGCTCCTGTGCTGCGTCCGGTCGTCGTGGGCACAGGCCCTGCGGGGCTCTTCGCAGCGCTCACCCTCGCGCGTTCGGGTGCGCGGCCGATCGTGCTCGAGCGCGGCGCTGCGGTCGACGGGCGCATCCGCGCAGTGAACGCCTTCATCCGAAACGGTGTGCTCGACCCCGACTCGAACATCCAGTTCGGCGAAGGCGGCGCCGGGACCTTCTCGGACGGGAAACTCACTACCAACACGCGCAATCCTCGGATCCGCAGCGTGCTCGAATCGCTGGTAAAGGCCGGAGCTGCCGAGGAGATCCTGTGGCAGGCCAAGCCGCACATCGGTACCGACCAGCTCACCGGGGCCGTGAAGCGGCTGAGGCTGGAGATCGAGTCGCTCGGAGGCGAGGTGCGCTTCGACACGCGGCTGATCGATCTCGTGCTCGATGCGGACGGCTCGTTGTGTGCGGTGGTGACCGAGCACTGCGACCGGGGGCGTGAGGAGATCGCGGCCGAGGCGCTCATCCTGGCGACAGGCCATAGTGCTCGGGACACGTTCGAGGTGCTCCACGCCCATGGGGCGAACCTCACACAGAAGCCGTTCTCGATTGGAGTGCGAATCGAGCACGACCAGCGCATGGTGAACCGCGCGCAGTACGGGTCTGCGGCCGACCATCCCGCGCTTGGTGCGGCGGACTATAAGCTCTCGTGCCATCTACCTACCGGGCGCTCGGCCTACACGTTCTGCATGTGTCCCGGTGGCGAGGTCGTCCCGGCGGCAAGCGAAGCAGGCGGCGTCGTAGTCAACGGCATGAGTCGCTTTGCGCGGGATGGTGCGAATGCGAACTCGGCATTCCTGGTCAACGTCGTCCCGGGGGACTTCGCCGATGACCACCCCTTGGCGGGAGTGGAGTTCCAGCGCCGTTGGGAGCGTGCCGCCTTCGAGCTGGGTGGGCGCGACTACCGTGCGCCGGCGCAGCTCCTAGGCGACTTCCTGCAGGGCGTCGGATCCTCGGCGGCGGGTGATGTCGTGCCCACCTATCCGCTGGGTGTGCGCTACGCGGACCTCTCGGACTGTCTGCCCGCATTTGCCGTCGCGTCACTGCGAGAGGCGGCACCGGTGTTCGAACGACGCTTGCGCGGCTTTGCCACGGCCGACGCGCTGCTCACCGGCGTGGAGACACGCTCTTCGTCTCCGGTGCGCGTACTGCGAGACGACACGTGGCAGTCGAATCTGCGGGGCGTGTACCCCTGCGGAGAGGGCGCCGGGTACGCGGGCGGCATCATGTCTGCCGCCGTGGACGGCATGCGCTGTGCCGAGGCGGTCCTCACGCGTTACGAATAGTGCCTCTCAGCCGGTTCTCAGCGTCGCTCAGCGTTGGCTCAGGTGGTCAGTCGCACAATGCGGTTGTTCGTACCGCGTTGAGAGGAGAGCATCATGAAGACAGGCAAGAAGTTCGTACTTGGAACGGCGACCGTGGCGGCACTGGCCACGAGCGCACTGGTCGCAGCGATGGCTATCGCTGCGCCGCAAGCTCAGGCACCGACGACGGTGTCGACAGCTCCCGCGGCCAGCGCCGTGGGGTCGCAGGCACCCGCCGAGGCCGCCGAGGCCGTCGAGGTTGACGGCGACAACGTGCAGGACGAGAACGGTGCAGACGATGCCACTGAGGCCAAGGGTGCCGAGCAGGCCGACGAGGCCAAGGGTGCGTCAAGCGAGAAGGACGGCATCAATCACGAGTTCGACGGCGAAGAGATCGGTGACAACGGCAACGGTGTTCCCGATGCCAACGAGGCTTCGGAAGCCAAGTAGATCGAGTCTGAGTGTTGGACTGACAGGGGCCCCCTCCCGGGGGCCCCTGTTGCGTGGGATGCAGGTGCATCAGGGTGCTGCGGGTCTCTCAGTCGATTCTCAGAATCAGTGTGCCATGATGTTGGCAGGAGCCGGACCACCGGCCCTCTTGTCGGCGATGCGTGAACGGGAGGTGCCATGCATGCGCGTTCTTGTCGTCGAAGACGAGGTACGCCTTGCGGCTTACCTCAAACGTGGGCTCGAAGCCGAAGGATTCGCTGTCGATGTCGCCCAAACGGGTACCGATGGACTGTGGATGGCGATGGAGCAGAGCTACGACGCTGTGATGCTCGATATCATGTTGCCGGGCATGAACGGTTACAAGGTCTGCGAATCGCTGCGGAAGGCCGACAACTGGGTTCCGATTCTCATGCTGACGGCCAAGGATGGCGAGTACGATGAAGCCGAGGCGCTCGACACGGGGGCGGACGACTTCCTTTCGAAACCGTTCTCATTCGTGGTTCTGCTCGCCCGTCTGCGTGCGCTCATGCGGCGCGGCTCGCCAGAAAGGCCCGCATCGCTATCAGTGGGCACGCTTACCATGGATCCCTCCACGCACGAGGTGCTACGAGGAAGTGAGCTACTCACGCTCACGCCGCGTGAGTACTCACTGCTCGAATACCTGATGCGCCATCCGGGAGACGTACTCCCGAAGACCGATATTCTCGGCCATGTGTGGGACTGGGAGTTCGAGGGCGACCCCAACATCGTCGAGGTCTACGTGGGATACCTGCGAAAGAAGATCGATGCGCCGTTTGGTCTCGAGACACTTCGCACAGTACGCGGAGTGGGGTACCGGCTGGTGCCCGATGCCTAGAGGAATCGGGCTACGCCCCGTGGGGATTCGTTCGCGCACGACGCTGATCGCCGTTTTGGTGGTGGGCGTCTCGGTCTCGCTTGCGATGACTGCGCTCGTTCTCACGGCGCGCAAGAGCCTGATCGATCAGATCGCTTCCAACGCAGATGCGCGCGCTCAGGACATCGCGCTGCTCGCTAAGGCCGGCTCGGTTCCCAACCCGATCCCCGGGAGGGGCGAGGATCTGCTTGTCCAGGTGCTGGATAGTCGGGGCACGGTGGTCGCTTCAAGCGGATCGATCGAAGGCCAGGCCCCCCTGGTCGATGTGAAGATCGCCCCAGGGGCTTCTCGGACGTTCACCGTCGGCTCGCTCTTGGAGTCGGGAGAAGGTGGCGGGTCCCAGGGAGAGGGGGGCGCTGATTCTGGCGTCTCATATCTGGTTGCGGCCACCGGTGTCAGCTCCCCGCACGGTCCGATGACCGTCATCGTCACCTCATCGCTCAATCCAGTCCAACAAATGATCGATGTGATTGTCCCGCTGCTGGCGCTCGGCTTGCCCGTCATCATGGTGGTGGTGGGTCTGACCGTGTGGACACTCACGGGCCGCGCCCTTCGACCGGTCGAGGCGATCCGAAGTGAGGCGGAGGCCATCTCGGCGGCGTCTCTGGGTCTGCGGGTCCCCGAACCCGGGACCGCCGATGAGATCGGTCGACTCGCGGAGACGATGAACCGCATGCTCGATCGGCTTGAGAGTTCCGCTGCTGCGCAGCGACGGTTCGTATCGGATGCCTCACACGAACTCAAGAGCCCCGTGGCCGCGATTCGCACCATGGTAGATGTTGCACGTCGCGAACGACCCGATGACTTTGCGGGCTTCCTTAATGATCTGGCGACCGAGGATGCGCGGCTTGGGTACCTGGTGGACGATCTGCTTGTGCTCACCAGATTCGACGAAGGCTCCGGCGGGGGCGACGCTGTCGAGGTGGACGTCGACGATGTGCTGCTAGGCTGCGTGGCCTCCTGCGAGCGTTCAGGCGGGGTGGGCTTTGATATATCGGGCATTCATCCGGTCCGACTGATCGCTGAGCTGCGCAGCGTCGAGTCTCTCGCCCGCAACCTTGTTGAGAACGCGATGCGGCACGCTGCTACAACGGTATGGATATCATCGTCGGTGGTGGATGGGGCTGCCGTCATCATCGTGAGCGACGACGGCGCAGGAATCGCACCACAAGACCGGGAGAGGGTATTCCAGCGTTTCGTGCGACTCGATGAGTCCCGCGTCCGAGATTACGGTGGGACTGGGTTGGGGCTGTCGGTATGCCGCGCTGTCACTCACTCGATGGGCGGAGAGATTGTCGTGACGGAACCGCAGCATGCAGGTGCCACATTTCTGGTCCGGCTGCCACTCGGCACACTCCGCTAGTTCTCAGGGTTCTCTCAGGGTCGCCCTCATATGGTTGCAGTGCGCGGCGCTCCGCCGCAGCTCAACGCAGACGCACGGAGGGACACACCCATGGCCGAATTCGCAATCGAGACGCACGAACTCAGCAGGCGCTTTGGCGAGACGCTCGCGGTTGACGCACTCACTCTCAGCGTGAAGCGCGGCGAGATCTTCGGGTTTCTCGGGCACAACGGCGCTGGAAAGACCACGACCGTCAACCTGCTGACCACGCTGATCCTGCCCACCTCGGGGACGGCATCCGTGTGTGGCAATGATGTCGTTGACGACAACCTCGCGGCGAGGCAGTGCATTGGCTACGTACCCGAGAACGTCAGGCTTTACAACGACCTGACCGTCGATGAGAACTTGCGGTTCTTCGCTGAGCTCTCGGGCGTCCGCGCTGTTCCGCGTCGGATCGCCGAGGTGCTCGCGCTTCTCGACCGGCCAGGCTGGCACAACCGTCGGGTGGGCTCCTTTTCGAAGGGTATGCGGCAGCGGGTAGGCATCGCCCAGGCTTTGCTGCACGAACCGGACGTTCTGTTCCTCGATGAACCTTCTTCAGGTCTCGACCCGGAGGCCACACGCGAGGTCGATGAGCTTATCGTCCGACTCAACCGTGAGTTCGGCATGACGGTCTTCATGAACACCCATATGCTCGATCAGGTCACCAAGATCTGCACAAGTATCGGAATCATGAACCAAGGGCGTTTGATGGTCACGGACTCACTTGAAGGCATCAAGTCACGCTTCGCCGAGGATCGCTCCCTTGAGGACATCTACATGCACTTCTGGCACAACGGCACTGCGGACCCCGCGCCCTCAGAGCAGGTGGCCCGATGAGCGCCGTATGGACGATTGCGCGCAAAGAGACACGCACTGCCGTTCGCAACAGCATGTTCGTGACGATCACGGTGCTCTTCTTGGGGTTGTCGGTGCTCTCCGCGTATATCGGGAGCACCACGAAGCATGCCGAGATGCGGATCTACAACGAGACGGTTGCGAAGCTGACCGTACAAGGTGTGACTCAGTTGCCTCCCAAACCTGAGATCCACGCGCTCACCATGCTTGGGAATCTCACGGAGTACGTCGCTATCGTCGGTGCGATCCTTTCGGTGATGCTCGGGTACGACGCGATCACAAGAGAGCGCGAATCGGGAGGCCTGCAGCTGATTCTCACGAGGCCCGTCTTCCGAGATCGTCTGATCACCGGCAAGTTGTTGGGCAACGGGCTCGTGATTGCGATGCTTCTGGGAATTGTGTTCGTGTTCAACCTGGCGCTGCTGTTCCTGGTGGGACACGCGGTGCCCACGTTTGGGGAAATCGCCCGCGTGGCCTTGTTCATCGTTGCGGCATTTGCGTACATGATGGTGTTCCTGATCACGTCGATGCTGCTGAGTATCAACATGAAGAGTAGCGCGAGTGTGTTTCTCGTCTCGTTGGTGCTTTGGATGACGTCGGCCTTCGTATTGCCGCAGATGGCGCAGACTCTCATGGCCAACAGCACGGTCGTGAACAGCGTGAGCGGGGCCACCAACCAGATTCCCCAAGACACCGCCGTTTCCCGCGCCATCGACCTTCTTTCACCCACATGGCATCTCCGCTCGATTGGCGGCAAGCTGCTCGAGGTGACCCCTGGAAGCGCGGCGCTATCCTCCGCGGCTCTGTCAACTGAGTTTCTCAAGAGCCTGTTCGCTCTGCTTGTCCCGTGCATTGTTCTCGGTGCACTGATGTATGCCTCCTTCCTGCGCAGCGAATCCTTGACCGTGGAGTGATGACAGAATGAAGAAGCTCATCAGATCGGCCGTCGCAGTCGCGGCGGTGATGCTCTCGCTTTCGCTTGCCGTGCCCGCATGGGCAGATTCAGTACGGCCGGCAATCACCGTCCAGGCCGGATCATCCGCGTCGCTGACGTTTCAGCTGACAAATGACACGAGCGTTGAGCATTCCTATGAACTGACGACGACGGGCCTGCCAGGCCGGGCGACCGCCACGTTTGCCGAGACCGGTCCCGTGGTCACTGCAATCAAGGTCGGTGCGGGCAAGACCGCCCAAGTGAACATGCGGGTGCAGGTGCTACCAGAGGCGGCGCTTGCGATCTCGGAAGTCACATTCGTCACCCGCAGGGACGACGGCGCGGTAGTCAGAACGCCGTTCGGGCTTGAGGTGCAGAGCACCTATGCGCTTCGCATCACCAGCGCCTCGAAGAGCGTTTCCACGTTCAGCGGACAGGACTTCAAGCTCGACATGGTGGTGGCCAATGCCGGCGCAGCCGCGGTGACCAACGTACTCCCGAAGCTGGAGATGCCGCCCAAGTGGGTGCTCGTCTCCGACCCTCAGTTCGTCCCCAATCTCGACCCGGGTAAGGAAGCGGTCTTTCACCTCACGATCACTGTGCCGGCGTCTCAAGTCGCCATCGATCAGCCTGTCTCGGTTGGCGTGGCGGGTGACCAGACCGCAAGTCCGGCCAGTCCGGTGACGGTGCGAGTACAGAACAACCCGGTGTATCTGCCCGTGGCCGGTGGTGTCGTGATCATTGCCCTCGGTGCGGTTGTGATCTACTTCCGCCGCAAAGGTCGCCGCTGATGTCCGCTGAAACAACAAGGAGCAATCAGATGACCGATTCCTCAACAGATGTACGCAAGCCGGGTCCAGTGCGTCGACTGCGTGTGCTCGCCATGAAGGAGTTCACAGACGCCTTTCGTAACAGGCTGTTTCTCGTCGCGCTCCTCATGCTGCTGGCACTCACGCTGACTGCGGTGGGCATGGGCGCGGCCGCAGTACATACGAGAGTGACGGAGTACAGCCAGTCCGTGCAAGTGCTCAGGGACCTGGGGCGCACCGATGTCCCGCCAATGCCCTCGCTGAACCCCATCGCAGTATCGAAGGCCTTCATCAACTACCTGGCCATGGTGGGTGCATTGCTCGCGATGATCCTGGGGTTCACGACCATCCGCAAAGAGCGGGAGGGTGGGACGTTGGGACTCATCTTGTCCAGGCCCGTCTACCGAGACCAGTTGCTCGCCGGCAAGATCGTGGGTAACGCTGGCCTGCTGCTGGTGCTCGTCGCCGCCGTCGGCGTGGTGACGGCAGGCGCGTTGGCGATTGTGGGAGGTGTTTCTCTCACACACAGCGAGCTGATCAAGCTAGCGCTAACCATGGTCATGTCGTGGCTCTACATGCTGACCTTCTTCCTGCTTGCGATGTTCATGACCATTTGGCGGCCCGAGGGAAACCAAGCGCTTTTGCTCACAGTGGTTGTGTGGCTCGTCTTTGCATTCATCCTGCCGCAGATCGGCGACACGATGGACCTCGACAATCAGCTGCCGGGCGGATTCTTCGCGACCCTCGGTATGGACAGAGCCGGCGAGACTGCCGCGCTACAGCAGTTCAAATGGTATGAGACGGTGCGAAATGGCGTGGAGGAACTCTCTCCAACAAAGCACTACGAGCGCATCAGCTTCGCTCTTCTGGGCATCAAGACCGAATTCGTGAACAACACCCCTGCCGAGATACTCAAGCTCAAGTTGGTGAACCTAGTGGGGCTACTCGTGCCCATCGTGTTGCTCACTGGCGCCTCGTATGTGGTGTTTCTCAGACAGGAGTCATAACCATGCAGAAGACGACTACGAAAGGAACGGACATGAAGAGATGGACTGCAGCGCTGATGATCCCAGGGGCACTGGTCACTGTGCTTGCGCTGGGCGGCTGCGCGGGTTCGAATGTCGCGAAGGTCGGCGGAAACCCGACGGCATCCAGTATCGCTACGAGCGCTACCACCGGAAGCAGCGGTGCCTCCGGTGCCGATAGCGACGGCGACGGGATTCCTGATAGCGCCGAAGCTCTGCTGGGCACCGACCCGCAGAACCCCGACACGGACGGCGACGGTCAAACAGACAAGGTCGATCCAGCTCCGCTCAAGGCCGACAGTCCGATCTCTGAAACCTCCACGACCAAAGGCTTCAAGATCGACGCAGTTCTCGCTGAGAACAATGTGGATTCTGGTGGCGCGGCAGTCGATGACCACCTTGAACTCACCGTCACGAACACGACGAATGCCGATATCACCGACGGGTGGGATCTGTACTACACCATGACGGACCAGGTGACCAAGGAGGTACAGAGCTTCTACCTCAAGCTGCCGGGGTTCTCGATCAAAGCGGGCCAGACAGCGCATCTGCACGTCGATACCAAAGAGCAGCCGGGTCACTTCCGCGCGGACCCCAACACAAGCTTCTACAAGGGGCAGAATGCCCTCGTCATCGAAACCACCCTGCATGCAAGCGGGTTTGCACCGCAGACGTCAAGCGTGAAGAAGGACGCGGCAGGGGCGGAAGCTGGAGGAGACTGATTCCTGAACGCCCGGTACGGTCGGGGGGCGCACAACGTCCCTCGACCGATGACCGTCTAGAGGCCCATGAGCACGTCTCGGCGTCCCGAACCGCCGTGCCGGGATGCTCGCTCGGCCGATGCGCGGAGCCACAGGATGTAGCCCACCTGCGGGTCGGCTTGGTAGCTGCGTCCGCTGGCAATCTCGATGAGCTGCGGCGCCGGGTAGACCGGTCCGGACGCCGCGTAGCCGCCGGGAAGCTGACCGACGTACGCGGGTTCGGTGGTCTCTACAAACGCGTAGCCAGTGTGTGCGAACCCCTCACCCGACGTGAGTACTCCGGCACCCACGTGGCTGTGGCCCTTGAGCGACCATACCGCCGCGCCGTAGCCTTCGTGCACGAGCAGGGAGGCGAGCAGCACGCTCTTCTCGGTACAGACCCCCGAACCGGTCGCCACCACCTCGAGCGGGGTCTTCAGCGGGTCGCCCACGTGCCCGTAGGGGATGCTCTGGGTGGCGCGGGTCATCAGCTCGACGTACTCGTCAGCGTCGAGCTCCAAGCGCGTGCGCTGGCGCCGCAGAGAAGTCGCCAGAGCGTCCATGAAGCCGGTTCGTGACTCGGTGAGGACCGCTGCCGAGACGTACCTCTCGCGCCAGTGGCCGACCCGCCCGAAGGTGGGGGAGAAGTCGAACTCCTCGGCACGTCGCACGGCATAATCGGACACCGGCACGTCGAGCGTCACCAGGCGACCGTGAAACCCGAAACTGAGCGTCACAAGCTTGTCAGGGGACGGTGACGCCGCTTCGAGTGCGGTGAGCTGGCTGGTGAACACGCGCCACTGTATCCACGTTGCACCCTCCTGGGCCAGAACACCGAGAAGCGCGATGGCGCACAGGGCCGCCAGGACCGTTCGTACCGGCCTTCGCCCCAACCGCTGTCGCAGTGCGCGTCTCATCTCGTACCTGTCGCAACACATCCCGTGCCATCCCGCTGCGTGGAGTATGTTCCGCGATTACGCGTCTGGTAGTCGCGCTGCCGTCTCGTCGGGGTGGAAGCCATGGGTCGGGTGGCGTAGTGTACGCAGCGCCCCCATCGTCTAGTGGCCAAGGACGCCGGTCCCTCAGATCGGAAACCGAGATTCGAATTCTCGTGGGGGCACCAGCGCACACCTGCCACACGGAGGTGCCACGTGCGCACCAGCTGTCGCTGCATGATCGCCGCTCTCGTGCTTGTGGGAGCGCTCGTGTGCGCAGCAACGCCCGCCTTGGCTGTGCAACAGCTGAATCTGGGCGGGACGACGCCGTCGGGCACCTCGATCGAGATATCGCGCTCCTCGTTTCCCACAGGGTGCACCACGGTAGTGATCGCCGAGGAAACTGTCTGGCAAGACCAGTTGCTTGGTGCTGGACTCGCAGGAGCCGTACGTGGCCCCTTGCTGCTTTCGTCGCCTGCAGTTCCGTCAGCCGCGCTGAACACGGAGATCGCACGCCTGGGAGCCACACGCGCATTCGTGCTCACCCACTCCCGCATGTCGATGCAGCTCGCGTGGGCGCTCGTGTCGTCGATGCCGGATGGTGCCGAGATACTCACTGTCCGCACAGAGGACGTGCCTCGTGGCGCGCGCGCCATCGCACGCCTGGTCGCAGCAGAACGATTGGTGGCGCCCACGTGCGCACTCGTACTGAACCCGGAGTCGTGGCCTACTGCCATCGCTGCCGCTGGCCCGGCTGCCGCCGCCTGGCCGGTGCTGTTCGCCGATCCCGCGCGGCCGAGTGCCAACACGAGCACCTTGGCAGAACTGGATATCACAGACGTAGTGGTTGTCGGTGGGCCGTCTGCCGCGCTTGACGGCGAGATGACGGCGCTGCTTCCCGCAGTGGGATCGAGCCATATCCGTCGCGTCAGTGGTGCGAATCGCTATGCGCTTGCGCAAGCCATGACCGACTCGGTCGCGGTTTCCGCCGGCCTTGGCTACTCTGCACCGGTGATCGTGTCGGGGGCCGGGTCAGCAGGGGCGATTCTCGCAGGAACCCTCGCCGCCCGCCGCCGCTCCGTGACGCTGTTCGCAGGACCGGCCGGGGTTGGCGACCACGCGTCTGCGAACCTGTTCGCCCACCGAGCGTCCGTTGGCGCTCTGGCGTTCGTAGGTACCACGAGTTCGCTTCCAACGCGCCTTCGGGTCGAGGCGCAGCAGGCTCTGCGCGCGTTGCCCTTCTCGGAAGCGAAGGCGATGGCGCACATCAAGGCGCTCACGGGATTCGGTTCACGGCGCGCCGGTGGCTCGGCGGAGCACAAGGCCGCGGACTACATGGCCGCTCAGCTTCGCGCGTACGGCTACAAGGTCACCATCCAAAGCGTGGCGATTCCCGGCGGCAAGACGTCGCGAAACGTCATCGCCCAGAAGGCCGGCTCGTCGAGCGACGTGATCGTGCTCGGCGCGCATCTCGACTCGAAGTATCCGTCTCCCGGCGGCAACGACAACGCCTCGGGTGTAGCAGTCACCCTCGAGATTGCCCGTTGTCTGGCGAATGCCGAGGGGCTCGTGCCTACAGTACGGTTCATCGGTTTTGGTGCGGAGGAGATCTCCGGAGCCCGCTCGGCTGACCACCACTTCGGGTCGCGTCGCTACGTGAAGTCGCTGTCATCCAGCCAGCTCGCTGCTGTCGAAAGCATGGTCTCGATCGATATGGTGGGCTACGGCAGCGTGTTCAACGCCCGCAACCTCAGAGTCGGTCCCATGACCACGGTGAAATCGCTGCAGTCGTGGGGAAGCTTCACCAAACAGCCCTTGCCGTTCCTCAAAGATCCCGGCCGTGACGGCTGGAGCGATCATGAAGCGTTTGAATTCCGAGGAGTCCCGGTGGCGTGGCTCGAGTGGCGAAACGACCCCGTCTACCACACGACGCGTGATACACACCGGCACGTCTCGGCGAATCGGGTTCGGCGCACGGGACGGCTGGTTCGCGGCTGGCTTCTCGATCTCGCGCGTACCGAGGTGGCGGCGCTCAGGCCATAGCTGCGTGCGGCCCGGGCGAGATGCGGCGGCGCAGGCTGATGGATTCCGAGCAGAATCGCGCGTCGCGCGCTACAATGTCGTCTCGCTGGGCGGCTCGCAGTTGCCGCTGCAGCGCAAACTGGGCGATTGGCGCAGCGGGAGCGCAGGTGCTTTACACGCACAAGGTCGGGGGTTCAAATCCCTCATCGCCCACCAACACTACTGGTCTCGAACCTCCGGGTTCGGGACCTTTGTTGTTCGAAGCGCATCCGGCACCACCATCAATGAGTCAGGTCCCTCGGGGGTCTGTGCGTACCAAGCGGTATGATGCTCGAAGGTTGTCGCTCTTGAGGAAGGCGCCCGGCAATGTCGCTCGTCGAATGGGAAGCGGAGGTTCGCGAGTTGTACCTTCGCGAGCACCTCGTACTTGAGCCGCACGATCAAACCACCTTCACCATCGGTCATGACGTTGCGGCTGACTTGGACAGAGCGCTCCTTGTGCTCTCGTGTATGAACAATGGCGTCCTTCGGACCAAGTCCTACACGCTGGATGGGCTCGACTCGTTGGGGTCCGATTGGTCGGCGCGCATTATCGCGGACGCACGCGCTCTTGAGTGTGACCGCCGAGCAGAACCACGATGATGCGTCGCAACCTATCGACCGTTACAGCGCTAGAAGCCAGGGATACCGCGGTAGAAGCAGTCTTCGCGCAGGCGGTGCGGGAGACGGGGGGCACTCACGCACTGGGGAAGCTGGCCGTGAATGTGCTCCCCACATCGGGCTCGCTCATGACCTTGATGGTGCCGCCATGCGCCAGCATGATCTCCTGGGAGATTGCGAGCCCCAGGCCTGTCCCTCCAGTGCCTTCTGAGCGCGAAGTCTCGACTCGGTAGAACCTGTCGAAGAGGTGCTCCAATGATTCCGCGGGTATCCCCACCCCTGCGTCGCTGACCACCAGCATGGCGACATCATCCTCGTGTTTCGTCAGGATTCCGACCTTGTCGCCTTGGTGTGAGTATTTGATCGCGTTCTCTATGAGGTTCACCGCGACGAGCGCCAGGTATTCGGAATCACCAAGCACACTCGAAGCACCCCCCGTCACCTCCAGGGTCACCGAACGCTCACGTGCTAGTGCCTCAAGCGAGAGAGCGGCTGAGCGAGCCACTTCCGACAGGTCGACCGGCTTGGTGAGCAGTCTCAGGGTACCTTCGTCAAACCGGCCCAGAGCGAGCAGGTTGCGAACGATCCGAGACATGCGGTCGGCTTCTTCGCGAGCGGATTCGAGAACCTCAACAGCTTCCGGCGGCAGCGTGGTCGAGGAGAGGCTCACATCGAGTTCAGCGCGCATGATCGCGAGCGGCGTCTGCAGCTCGTGCGAGGCATCGTTCACGAATCGGCGTTTGTCCTCGACATCGGATTCCAAGCGGCTCAGCATGCCATTGAGCGTTGCGGCCAGAACTGACAGTTCGTCGTTGCCAGCTGGTTGAGGGACGCGGTCACCCAGGCGGTCGATGCCGATGCAGGCGGCGGTCTCGGCCATACGCACCACGGGTCTGAGCGCGCGGCGTGCGAGCAGCCACCCGCCAAGGGCTGCAGCGGCAAGCGCGAGCGGGCCGGTGAACAGCATGACCAACACGAGGCGCAACATCGTATTGTCGGTCGTCTCGGTGGATTGACCCACCACAATGAAGTTGCTGGATTTTGGCTGCCCCACGATAAGGATACGGAAGGTCTCCCCGGTCGTCTTTACGCTCTCGATATGCGCCGAGCCCGCCCGTTGGACGGTCTCCAGAGTCGAGCGCTTGACGAGGGGCCTTCTGGAGATGGCGTCACCCGAGTAGGCGAGCAAGCTGCCTTGGGCCGAGAGGAGCTGCGCGGTCGCTTCAGCTCTCGGCACGCGAAGCAGGGTGGGCTCAGTAACATCCGCGAACTTGCTGCTCCCCGGAGTACCAAGTCCGACGGCTATCTGTGTCGCGCGTTGAGCGAGGGCTCGGTCGATGTCCGCATACAAATCGGCGCGAACGATGGTGACCACGAACACGCTCCATCCACCCACGATGAGTGCGAACAGCAGGACATACCAGAGCGTGATCCGCGTCTTGAGTGCAAACTTCATTGATCCACCTCGAGCGCGTAGCCGACCCCGCGCACCGCCTTGATGACCGAGGAGTCGAATGGGTGTTCAATCTTCTTTCGCAAGTAGCCGACGTAGACGTCGACCACATTCGACATCCCCTCGTAGTCGTACGCCCAGACGTTGTCCAGAATGTCGCCTCGGCGAAGCACTTCGCCCGGGTGACGCGCCAGGTACTCCAGCAGTGCGAACTCTCGGGGCGACAGGTCGATGGGGACCCCGCGACGTGACACGGTATGGGCTGCAGGATCTATGACGATGTCTCCTACGGCTATATGTGGTGCGCGCTCCGTGGGTCCGCGCCGCAGAAGTGCTCGAAGCCGCGCCAGCAATTCTCCCAAGGCAAACGGTTTGACCAAGTAGTCGTCCGCGCCGGCATCCAGCCCGGCGATACGATCCTCGACGGCACTGCGCGCTGTGAGCATCAGAACGGGAGTCCATATCCGAGCCGCACGTAGCCCTCGGCACACGGCGAACCCATCCTGACCCGGCAGCATCACGTCGAGGACGACGGCATCGAACCTCTGCTCGCTTGCCCAGAAGAGTGCGTCATCGCCGTTGTCGACGGTCTCAACGACATGACCGTCGTTCTCCAGCCCGCGTCGGATGGCTCGGGCCATCTTCATTTCGTCTTCAGCCACAAGAATCCGCACACCGGCTCCAATCACCCGACCACCAGTATGCCCATTTCAGATGAGAGTCCGATGAGAGCGCGCGGCATTCCTCTCATCGTTATCTCATTGTCGGCGTGCGATAAACACCCAGGGTCGCGGCCAGCCGTGATCGCGAACCGACCGCGGTTCGAAACCAAGCGTCGTCTTGTGTCAAAGGAGGATGAGTCTGCGAATGGAGTCCCAAATCAGACAGATGCTGAACAAGGTGCCGGAGGTGACGGCCTTTTTCTGGATCATCAAGGTGCTGTGCACGACTATCGGTGAGACTGCCGCCGACTACCTGAACGAGACGCTGCATTTCGGGCTCACCGGTACGTCACTCGTGATGGGCGCTCTTCTGGTGCTCACTCTGGTCTTCCAGTTCAGGTCGAAGAAGTATGTTCCATCGGTCTACTGGCTGTCAGTAGTCTTGATCAGCGTCGTCGGGACGCTCATAACCGACAACTTGACTGATGGCATGGGAGTCCCGCTGCTGACGACCACCTTGGTGTTCTCGGTGTTGCTCACTCTCACTTTCGCCGCGTGGTATGTGGTTGAGAGGACGCTGTCAGTCCACGCCATCGTCACGACACGGCGCGAGGCATTCTACTGGCTCACTATCTTGTTCACCTTCGCTCTGGGAACGGCGGCCGGAGACTTGGTTGCCGAGAAGTATGGTTTGGGCTATCTGACCTCGCTGCTCCTCTTCGCCAGTCTGATTGCGGTCGTCACCGCTGGACACTATGCAGTGAGAGGGTTCTTGGCTGCAGAGCACAAGCATCAGTCAACGAATGCGGTTCTGGCATTCTGGCTGGCCTACATCCTGACTCGGCCTTTGGGTGCGTCCATTGGCGACTACTTGTCGCAGACTCGTCCCGATGGAGGTCTTGGGCTTGGCACGACCGTGACCAGCGCCCTGTTCTTCGCTGCCATTCTGGGCTTGGTCGCCTTCCTGTCGGCAACGAAGAAGGACGAGATCCGTCCCGAGAAGGTCGGTTGATCTCGCCACCAGCCCGCATACTTCCAACGCTCTCGAACCGGTCCTCTGGGCCGGTTCTTGCATCTTCGCAACCAGAATCAGAGCCACAGCGTTTGTCATCCTCATCAATGCGTCTCGAACTGCCGATGCACAACCTAAGAACGGCACCCCGGGCGGCACCGCATGTGAGCGCCCGCTGTCTCCGAAATTGATGTTGCTGGCAACCGCACCCAACTGCTTGAAGCGGTCGCTGGTTCAAGCTCGCGAAAGTTGGAACCTGTGGGAATCGATAGGTTCATGTCGGCGGAGGTCGTCGACCAACTGGTTGATGCGGTGTTCTTGGTGGAGCCCGATGGTTCCGTCTTGGATGCTAGCCCCGCGGCACTGCAACGGTATGGCTACTCGCTCGATGAGATGCTCGCACTCAACCTTCGCGACCTTCGGGTGCAGCCGGATGGAGCACTTGCGGAGGACAGATACGGCGAGCCCGTCCAGCATGGGGTGATGTTCGAACTGCTTGCGCGGCGAAGCGACGGTACGTTGTTCCCGGCCGAATGCCGCTCGGTCGCCGTCCAGCTCGATGGCAGGCCAGCAGTTCTCAGCATCGTGAGCGACATCGCCGAACGCGAGCAGGTGGCCGAGGCGCTTCGTGAGAGTGAGATGCGGCTTCGGCTGCTATTCGATCGAGATCCGGACGGCATCGTGATCCTCGACCCGTCGACGGCCCGTCTGTTGGAGTTCAACGAGACAGCGCACAAGCAGCTCGGCTACACGCGTGAGGAGTTCGCGCGCCTGATGGTCTCGGATATCGAGGACATGGAGACGCCTGCAGACACCAGAGAGCGAATCGATTCGGTGTTGCGTGAGAGCCGCGCCGACTTTGACACCCGGCAACGCACGAAGAGCGGTGAGGTCAGGAACGTACGCGTGACCGCACAGCTCATCGAGGTAGCCGGGCACCCGGTTTACCACTGCATCTGGCGTGATGTAACCGATCAAGTTCGCGAGCGCGCGCAGCTCGACCTGTCGCTCTCGGTCATCGAGGCAGTGCTCGAGTCGGTCGACAGCGGGGTTCTTGTTGTGAGCGGCGATGGGGAGATCCTCAGGACCAATCGCAAGTTCGCCGAACTGTGGAACGTTCCCGAGCCGATTCTGGCCTCGGGCGATGACGCAGAGCTGCTTGGATACGTGGTCGACCAACTGTCAGACCCCGAGGAGTTCCTCAGCACAGTGGCGCGGTTGTACGACGACCCCGGCGGGGCGTTTGACGAACTCAACTTCAAGGACGGCCGAGTCTTCGAGCGTAGTTCGCGCTCCATGCTCGCCGCAGGCGGACTGACCGGCCGCGTCTGGTCCTTCCGTGACATCACTGAGCGCAAACGGGTCGAAGAGGAGATTCGGCGCTTGAACAACGAACTCGAGGATCGGGTTCAGGAGCGCACGAGGGAACTCACGGCGATAAACGAGGAACTCGTCGAGGCGAACCGTGCCAAGAGTGACTTCTTGGCATCCATGAGCCATGAACTGCGCACTCCGCTCAATTCGATAATCGGCTTCTCTGGGATCATGCTCAAAGGACTTTCAGGTCCCTTGAGCGCGGAGCAAGAGCTGCAAATCAGCATGGTCAGCTCGTCAGGCAAGCGCCTCCTTGCGCTCGTCGACGACATTCTCGACCTCTCAAAGGTCGAATCGGGGCAGAGTGCCGCCGTCGTGGAGGAGTTCGAGATACAGCCGATTATCAGTGCCACTGTGGAGATGCTCCGACCTCTTGCAGACGCCAAAGGTATCGGTCTGAAACTTGTTTGCGAACCGGGAATCGAATCCTTGAGGTCTGATCCGCGCGTTCTGGTTCAGATCATGACCAACCTTCTGGGCAACGCGATCAAGTTCACGGATTCCGGTGAGGTGTCGCTCAGCGTTGTTGCGGAAGATGGTTTCGTCGTCGTCGTCGCCGTGACCGATACCGGGCGTGGCATTACAGAGGCCGAGTTGCCGCACATCATGGAACGTTTCTATCAGGCGGCACCCGTGGCAGAAGCGAAGAATGAAGGCGCAGGTCTCGGGCTAGCCATTTCGTCGCGGCTGGCCGAGTTGATCGGCGCGACGATCGACGTCTCGAGCACGTATGGGGCAGGGTCGACGTTCACTCTCCGTGTTCCAATGTAATCGGAAAACCTTACTGAATTAGTCATGAATGGCATCCAGCTTGCACGTTTATCTCACTACCTATGAACAAGAGGTGAGATCGATGGCCAATCGACGATCCGCGAAGATGGTCTTCTCGGCGAAGCCAACAATTGAGGGGGCGGGCGTTCGTTTGCACCGCGCCTTCGGATTCGGCTCCGAGCGTGACTTCGACCCCTTCTTGATGCTCGATGACTTCCGCTCAGACGAGCCGAGCGATTTCCTTGCAGGCTTCCCTTGGCATCCGCATCGGGGAATCGAGACGATCACATACGTTCTGCGTGGCGATGTCGAGCATGGTGACTCGCTGGGCAACTCCGGGGTGATCGGCACCGGCGACGTGCAGTGGATGACAGCCGGGTCCGGAATCGTCCACCAGGAGATGCCCAAAGGCGACGACGGCCACATGTGGGGGTTCCAGCTCTGGGCCAACCTGCCTGCTGCCGAGAAGATGTGCGATCCCCGGTATCGCGGGATCACCGACTGCGAGATTCCCACCTACGTTTCGAGCGAAGGCGCGATAGTGCGTGTTGTCGCGGGAGAGGTCGAAGGAGTCCGGGGGCCGGTCCAAGGGATCGTGATCGATCCGGAGTACTTGGACGTGACGCTGCCGGCCGGTGTTTCGTTCGCGCATCCTACAGACCCGGGTCACACCGTGATCGCCTTCTGCATAGAGGGTGAGGCCGACTTCGCCGAAGGCGTCTCTCTGGGCAACCGCGAGGGCGTGCTGTATGCCGCAGGAGATTGCGTCGAGGTCGAGGCATCGTCTGCACCGGCCAGATTCCTTTTGCTGTCGGGCAAGCCGCTGGGTGAACCGATCGCGTGGCGCGGCCCTATCGTGATGAACACCCCGGAGGAGCTACGCACCGCGTTTCGCGAGTACGACCAAGGGACATTCGTGAAGGTCGGAAAACAGCGATAGGTGCCCTGTCTACTTCCGTCGACGCCAGCGGTTGATAGCGTAGTTCAGCGCAATCGTGAGAATCAGTGACACTACGATCGACTTCAGCAGCATCGTGACTACTCCTCGTGCCCTGGGCGTTTGCGGGTTGCTTTGGTGCTTGAGCGCAGGGACTTCTCGGCGAGTCTGCGTTCTTTGGCCCCGCGTGAGGGGCGGGTGGCCTTGCGTGGCGGAGGCGGCGGAGCCATCGACTCCTCGATACGCTCGCGAAGCCGCTTGAGGCAGGTCTCCTTGTTGCGGAGTTGGCTGCGCTCGCGACGGCAGACCACCACGATGCCCGTGGGGCGGTGCTTGAGCCTAACGGCGGAATCGGTCGTGTTCACGCCTTGGCCGCCGGGTCCTGTGGCGCGGAAGGCCGACACGTCGCACTCACCCAGGAGCGCCTCAGCGCTCTCGGGAAGCTGGTAGCCCTCGGGGACGGGGAATCGTTTCATTCGCCGATCGAGATCGCGCTGACGGGGCAGCCGTCTGCCGCATCTCGTACGCACCCATACAGCTCCAAGTCAGGGGAAGTCGTGATCACATGGGAGACCCCGTCCTCACCCAACTCGAACACCTCGGGACACGTGTCTTCGCAGGCACCGCAGCCAATGCACAGGTCTTCGTCGACCGTAGGCTTCATGGATGAACCTCCCGGTTCAGGGTCTGGTGGCGGCCTCAAAGGCCTCTTGGGAGAGTCTACCCATATGGCGGGGGAGATGCGGAGCGCCAAGGGCGCCGCTTGGAGCCGACCGCCGGATTGTGACCGCTTGATGACAGCCCGCTGCGTGACCCGCTGCAGGAGTAGAATCCCCTCCGGAGTTCGAGAGCGACCTCCGTGGCTCATCGGCATTCGAGAGTGATGGTGGCAGTGGCAAAGAAGCGGATAGCTTGGCGGGTCGCAATGACCGCAGGCGCGGTCGGCGTGTTCATCGCCGCGATAGCCGCCCTGTTGGTGTTCTTGCGCGCTCTCACCGACTACCAGTGGTTCGCAAGCTTGGGCCAACAAAGGGTGCTCGTGACGCAGGTCCTATCCGCCGGCGGTCTGCTGTTGGTGGGTTCCCTAGCGTCATTCGCCGTGATCTTCTCATGCGGCCGAGCAGCACAGGCCGTGCTTGAGCCGGAGGCTCGCTCCCCGCGTCTCGTGCTCTGGTCAGCAGTGGTTCTGTCGGTCGCTACCAATCTGGGACTTGCGAGCCAGTGGTCGGTGATCAGGCTTGCGCTGGTGCAGGTTCCCTTTGGCGTCTCTGATCCCCAGACCGGGTTTGACGTCGGCTTCTTCGTGTTCACGCTTCCTGCACTTCAGGTGCTGGCGGGGTGGTTCACGTCTGCGCTCTTCCTGGCGATCGTGTTCGCGGTTGCAGCTGCGCTCATCCCGAGCCGTGCAACCGGTTCGACCCCGTTGAGTTCTGAGCAGTGGAGCTCGATCCGCGCGATGGTCCAGAGGCTAGCTGCGGTAATGGTGATGGGCGGAGCGGTCGGCTACGTGCTGTCCGTCTTGGGCCTGAGTCTGTCCAACCGCACCGCCTCGTTCGGGGCGTCCTACACCGATGTGCACGCACAGCTGCCCGCGTACATAGTGATGCTCGTGCTGACCGCGGTCCTCTCGGTGATCCTGTTCGTCACGGCGAGGTCCAAGCGCCTGAGGGTACCTGTGTTCTCGATCGGCGTCTGGGTCATCTCGGCGTTTCTGATCAGCAGCTTGTGGCCTGCGATCGTTCAGCAGTACGGGGCCAGCCCCAACGACATCGCGCTTGAGAAACCCTACATCGAGCGCAACATCAAGATGACGCGCGAAGCGTTCGACCTGTCGGCGGTCCAGGGGCAGCAGTACTCGGTGAGCGACACGTTCACACCCGAGACATCCGCCAAGACACAGGCGGCCTTGGCAGATGCCCGCATATGGACTCCCGAGACGGTCAAGCAGGCGTATTCGCAGCTGCAGACGATCCGTCCCTACTACCGCCTTTCCAAGATCGATACCGACCGCTATGAAGTCAACGGCGAGTCGCGCCAGGTGCTCGTCTCAGCGCGCGTGATCGACACGTCGCTGTTGCCCAAGCGCGCCCAGACGTGGGCGAACCGCCATCTGGTCTACACGCACGGCTATGGCATGGTGATCAGTGCGTCCAGCGGTGCGAGCGAGCGAGGATTCCCGCTGTTCCTGGTGGGCGATGTGCCGCCGCAGGTCTCCAGTGAAGCTTCGGGTTCGCCTGCGCTTCAGACCACGCAACCTCGAATCTACTTCGGCCCCGGGATGAGCGACTATGCCATCGTTGACACCGGGGTCGACGAGTTCGACTACCCGCAGGGTGAGACGAACGTCAAATGTCGCTATGAGTCCAAGACGGGCATCGCGCTGGACTCTGTGTTCGAGCGGATCGCCTGGGCGTTGAGACTCGGCTCGAACGAGGTCGTGCTGTCTTCGTACCTGAAGCCCACCAGCAGGCTGCTGTTCAATCGCGACATCAGTGCCCGGGTCCAGCGCATCGCGCCGTGGCTGCAGTACGACAAGGACCCCTACCCGGCGCTGGTGGACGGCCGGATCACGTGGATCCTCGACGGCTACACGTCAAGTGCCAACTACCCGTACTCTCAGCCACTCTCGGATGGCACCAACTACATCCGGGACTCGGTGAAGGTCAGCGTCGATGCCCTCACCGGCGACATGCACTTCTACGCCATCGGCGAAGATCCCATTCGCGACTCGTGGGCGAAGATCTTCCCCACGGTCCTGACGCCCGCCGATCAGATCCCGGCATCGTTGGCCGAGCACTTCCGCTACCCCAAGCGCATGTTCAGTGCTCAGACCAGCGTCTATCGGATGTACCACATGACCGACTCGCAGGTCTTCTACAACAAAGAGGACCAGTGGCAGATTCCCGGCAAGGGATCCACGAAGGTCAAGCCGACCTACCTGATGGTGGACCTGCCGGATTCCAAGAGTGGGCGAGGCTTCTACCTCATGCAGCCCTACTCGCCGGCGAACCGCGACAACATGATCGGCTGGATGGCCGCGTCGTGCGATCCGCAGGACTTTGGCAAGCAGACGGTCTATCTCTTGCCCAAGGACCGTGTGATTCTAGGCGCCCAGCAGGTAACCGCCCGCATCAACCAGGACCCGATCATCTCTCCGCAGCTCTCGCTGTGGAACCAGCGAGGCAGCCATGTGCTCTTCGGCGACATGCTTGTGCTGCCCGTTGATGGCACGATCGCCTACGTGCAGCCGCTGTTCCTCCAAGCCGAGAAGAGCGCCGCCACAGAGCTCGTAGGCGTCGTGGTCGTGGCCGGCGAGAGGCTGGAGATGGCCGGCACCCTGCACGCCGCGCTCGCGAAGGTGTTCGGTCCGGATGCCGGGTCTGCGATGGAAGCGACCACGCCCGCCGACAAGGCCGCAGCGGCCGTCAAGGTCGATGCGCTGCTTGAGCAGGTTGTCGCGGCGAAGCAGAAGGGCGACTTCGCCGCCTACAGCGCGGGGTTGAAGGCGTTGCAGGGCGCTCTCGACGAGCTGTTGAGCACCACACAGGCGAAGTGACAGCGGGCCGCTCACTCGTTATAGTCTTCACTAACCTGTACCGGTGCTGCATGCACCTATCTACGTCTCGGAGGTCTGCAACGATGGCCGCAAAGAAGATCGCCGCAATCATCGTCGCCGCGCTTGTCGCTGGTGTCGTCTTGGGTACTCTCGGTGTCGCCAACGCGGGCGGTACGGTCAGCCTGCCTGGTGCCTCCGCCGAATGTGCCACCTGCCCGGGCGAGACTGGCGCATCTGCCGCCGCCGGCTGCGCGGACTGTACCGAGGGTCAGGTTTCCGCTCCTGCGGCAGCTCCCGCAGCGGCCCCGGCCGCTCCCGCGGAAGCGTGTGGTATGGCCGCAGGTGCGTGCGCGGACTGCCAGCAGTAGTAGGCGCTTGAACACCACATCAGTTGGCTCTGAAGGCCGCCGCAAGGCGGCCTTCGTGTTGCGTCCGGTGACGAAATCGTAGACTCTCGGTCGAGAGAGGCTGATGACCGGAACCGGAGTGCGAAGGGGGCAGGCGTGGGCGACATGGTCGTTGGCACGTGTTCCTGGACGGATCGCACGATGGTTGAGCGATGGTACCCGCGCGGGGTCTCCTCGGCCGAGCAGCGCCTTCGTTACTACGCCGAGAGGTTCGATACCGTCGAGGTCGACTCGGCCTTCTACGCGATTCCAAAGCCCGAGTATGCGGTGAACTGGGCGCGAAGGACGCCGCCCGGGTTCACCTTCCACGTCAAGGCGTACGGCATGATGACCGGCCACGAGGTGGATGAGCGGGCGCTGCACCCCGACCTGGCCGATGGCTACGAGTACCGCATCACCCCCAGGGGCCGGGTGCGCGATCCAGATGAGCGCATGGTGGAGCGGGCTTTCGAGCTGTTTGTCGAGTCGATCTCACCGCTCGTTGAGGCCGGCAAGATGGGCGGCGTGCTCATGCAGTATCCGCCGTGGTTCACTGCCGTCGACCAGGAGCACCGGCACCGGGCCATGGCGCGGATCGAGCGTGATGCGGCGCTGCTCGCGCCCTTGCCGATGTTCGTGGAGTTCCGCGACTCGAGCTGGGTGAAGGGGCCCAACCTCGAACGCACGATGCGGTTCCTCTCGGACCGGGGACTCACCTTCGTCGCCGTGGACGCTCCGCAACTTGCGAGCGGCAAGGTCATGCCTCCCGTCACCGCTGCGACGTCCGCCCTGGGCTACGTCCGCTTCCACGGCCGCAACCAGGGCACGTGGAACGCACGCACTGTGAGCGCCGCCGACCGGTTCGACTACCTCTATACGCCCGAGGAACTCGCGCCGTGGCACGAGCCGCTAGTGGAACTCGCCGAGCAGACAGAGCGCACGTGGGTGATGTTCAACAACTGCAAGTACGACTACGCGCCGAGAAACGCCCGCGAGATGGCCGAGATTCTGGGCGATGTGGTCGCCCCGCGGGCGGGAGCAGCTGCCACTGGCGAGCCGGTTGCCCAGACCGACCTGGAGCGCTCCGGACCCGACGTGACGGACGGGCAGCTCGGTCTCGAGTTCTAGTGCTGGGCGTCAGCTGGCCCGCGTCTGAGCTCGATCACATGGAACTGGGGCTGAGCGAAGAAGCGCAGCGGGAGTCCGGTTGTGCCGATACCGCGCGTTACGAGCACGGGAATGCCCTGCTCGGTGCGCCAGCCCCCGCGGTAGCGTTGACCGTATGCCGAAGGAATGACCGGAGCGTAGAGCCCGAACAGTGTGACCTGGCCGCCGTGTGTGTGGCCGGCGAGGGCGAGGTCGAAGACCCCGTCCGTTGCCGGAAGCGCCGTTGGGAACGTATCTGGTGTGTGGGCCACGAAGATCGCGAATTCGCTAGGAGAGATGCCGTCCGCAGCGGCGGAGGTGATGTCCGACCCGGCCCAAGGGTCATCGACAACGGCAACACGGATGTGACCTCCACGGCGTTGGAGGGTGACTGAGCCGTTGACCACGAGCGGGATGTTGGCCGACGCGAATCCGGCGACCGCGACGTCGCGGCCCTCGCGGATGTCATGGTTGCCCATCGCGGCGACGACTCCACTGGGCGCGACCAGCTTGGCGATTTCGGGGTAGAAGAGCTTGTCGCCGCCATTCTGGCCGCCCACATAGTCGCCGCCCAGGATCACCACGTCTGGCTTCTCGGCATTCACCCGTGCCACGAGCTTCGCGACGCTTCTGCGCGAACGGTACGCCGCGCGCCCCGTGTGCACATCGGCCAGAAATACGATGCGCGCTCCGTCGAACCCGGGCGGAACATCGGGGCTGGTGATGACGGTGCGGTCGACACTGAGGCTATAGGGCTCGGTAAGGCCCCGCGCCAGAAGAATGGCGAGAAGAACCAAGAGCACGATGAGTGCTCGTTTCGCCGGCGAGGTGGGGCTCCAGCGAACGGTTCTTTGTCTGCGCGGGTTCTGAATCGTAAGTGACATGGGTTCAGAGTCGCACGAGACTCGTCTTCGCGGCGCTCTCGTCACCGGCCCGTAACACGCTATCATCTAACGTGGTTCGACGCTGCAGGAATCGAAACCGGCAACTCCCTTTCGAGCGCCGAGGCCACTCAGAGCACCAGGAAGGCGGCGCGATGAGGTCCACAGCTCTCAGAATCGCAGGAGTCGTCCTGTCCGCGGCGATCATGGTCGCGATGGGCGGTTGTACTGGTGCGCGTGCGACCGTGTCCATGGGTGTGGCCTCGGCCGACGCCTCGACAGTGGCCACGTTCAGTGCCGAGCCCCTGCCTGCATCACCGGTTATTGGCACGGTGACTTCGCACACTGACCAAGATGATGTGTACTCGGTGGAGTTGCAGAAGGGCGAAGCGTTCACCGCGCGGATCAAGCCGCCAAGCTCCGCTGTCATGGCGCTGCTTCTGTACCTGCCTGGGGCCGAGTCACTCGATCAGAATGAGTTCGTGGTCGCCGGATGGGAGACGGACCGCTATCCCAGCTATCTTGTCAGCGAGAACGGTGCGACGTTCGTAGCACCTGAGACGGGCAACTACTACTTGCGCATCATCGAGCTTGGAGGACTGGGCGACTACACGGTCGACTGGGCCAAGGGCGCCGTTCCGCACATGACGACATGGGCGTCTGCCTCAGCAGTGTCGTACGGCCGCGCGGTCAGGTTCTCGGGAGCGCTCAGCGGTTCGAACGCCCAAAGCATCGTCGGCGAGCGCATGGAACTCTGGTCCGCACCCTATCCCAGCCGGTACGCGACGAAGTTCGTGGCCTCGACCATCACTACCACTGGCGGCCTCTACTCCTTCTCGGTCGTACCTCGATATCGGACGAGCTACAAGGTGGTCTCGGCTGGAACCGTTGACGGTTATGCCATGGCACGATCTGCGAGCAAGGCCGTGGCACCACGGGTGTACCTTGGGACGCCCAGAGTCTCCACCAGTACCAAGTACCGCAACCGTGTGTTCTACACGTGGGGAACTCTCAAGCCTCGGCACGCCGTGGGCTCGCGAGCCATCAAGATCCGCTGCTACCTGCGCCGGAGCGACGGCAAGTACGTGTTGCGAAAGACGGTCAGCGCCGTCAACGCGAACTATGGGGACTACACGAGGTACAGGGCGAAGATCACGCTTCCGTATCGCGGGCGGTGGAAGCTGTACGCGTACACATCCGCGGACGCGCTGCACGCCGCGACGCTGAGCTATCCGCGCTCGATCACGGTCAGGTAGGGAGGCGACATGAAGCGCACCAGCATACCGACACGATTCCGAGTGAGTGTGCTCGTCGTGATCTTTGGACTCGTGGCGGCGGCGTATGCAGTCCTTCCTCGGCAGGCATCTGTGGCGGGCGCGGTCAGCACGCAGGCCGTCGACGGCGTTGTGGTCTCGGGAGCGGGGAAGGTCCTGCCTCCGGCGAACGGGGCCTATCTGGGAGTGTTCGAGCCCGATGCCCCGTTCGACATGAGCGCGCTGGACACCTACGCCTCGGTGTCGAGCAGAACGCCGGCGATAGTCATGTGGTTCCAGGCGTGGGATCCTTCGGGCAACTCCTCTTTCGACGCTTCCGCGTGTGCGGACATACTCGCACGCGGGTCTGTGCCGCTGATCACCTGGGAGCCGTGGAATCCCGGAGCCGACGCGAACTACGTCGTCAATCCGGCGCTTCAGTCGCAGTACAGTCTCGCCAAGATCAACTCCGGCAAGTACGACAGCTACATTCGTTCGTGGGCGCGCGGGGTGAAGTCGGTCGAGGGCCCGGTGATGATACGCCCTCTGCACGAGATGAACGGCACGTGGTATCCGTGGGGCGGGACGGTGAACGGGAACTCGCCGGCCGCGTTCAGGGCAGCGTGGATCCGGATTCACAAGATCTTCGCCAACGAAGGAGCGACCAACGTCACATGGGTTTGGAGCATCAACCACGCTAGCGTTCCAAATACCTACCAGAACCGGTATGCAGCCTACTACCCGGGCTCGGCCTATGTGGACTGGACCTCGATAAGCGGCTTCAACTGGGGAACCAGCAGACCCGGATTCAAGTGGCGGGTGTTCAGCCAGATCTTCAATGCGCCGCTTACCTACCTGATCGACCCGAAGGGCCCCAGAAAACCGATCATCCTGACCGAGTTCGGCACTGCTACGAACGGCGGTGACAAGCCGGGATGGATTCGCAGCTCCTACGGTTCGATCAAGGCGCGGCCCTATATCGACGCGGTCGTCTACTACGACAAGCGCGAGGTTGGGCTGAAGGGCGAGCAGGACTGGCAGATAACCACTTCCTGGCAGGCGTGGCTTGCCTATCGGAAGGCGACCGGCGACCCGTACTTCGTCGCTGGCGTTCTTCCGACTCCGACCGTCGAGGCGACCGCGTCACCGGGCGCGACTCCAGCGCCGTAGGCAAGGCAGGCCGGCCTCAGGTCGCCCGGGCGTAGTCGTTACGGATGTCCTGGACCAATCTGCCGTCGGTGACCTCGAGGATGCGGTCGGTGCGCTGGGCCACCCCGCGGTCGTGCGTCACGATCATGAACGCGGTGCCCGTCTCGGCGCTGATCTTCCGGAACAGGTCGTAGACGAGGTCCGTGTTGACGGTGTCGAGGTTGCCGGTGGGTTCATCGGCAAGCAGGAGCGCGGGCCGGTTCATGAGCGCGCGCGCGATGGCGACACGCTGCTTCTGACCGCCGGAGAGCTGGTTGGCGTTCTTGCCTTCGAGTCCTTCGAGCCCCAGCAGCGCCAGCGCTTCCTCCGCGCGAGCCTGGATCTCCCCGGGGGCGAGTGTTCCGCCGATGAAAGCGGGCATCGCGACGTTCTCGAAGACGGAGAACTCGGGCAGCAGGTAGTGGAACTGGAAGACGAAGCCGATGAGTTCGTTGCGCATCCGCGCCAGCTCCGGTCGGGGCAGGGCCTCGGCATTGCGTCCCCGGAAACGGACCTCTCCCGCGGTGGGTGTGTCGAGCAGGCCCACCATGTTGAGCAGCGTCGATTTTCCCGAGCCCGACTGGCCCACGATTGCGGCGAATTCGCCCTCGTTCAGCTCGAAGCTCACGCCGCGCAACGCGTGTGTTGCGCCCTCGCCGGTTCCGTAGACCTTGTCCAGCGAGTCTGCCACCAGAAGCTTCTCAGCCATTCTGGATCACCTCGATCGGGTCGAGCTTCGACGTTCGCCGAGTGGGGAAGATGCTCGACGCCAGCGCCACGCCGATTCCAACGCCCGCCGAGAGGAGCACGAAGGACAGCTTGGGTTGGATGCTGAAACTGGCTCCTGAGAACGAGAACCCGAACAAGAGGAAGTAGGCGAGTGCAACTCCTGCCGTCGAGCCCACACCCCCCAAGATGATCGCCTGCCACAGGAAGATGCGCCCTGCTCGGCCATCCGAGAGCCCCATGGCCTTCAGAATCCCTATCTGGCGGGTCTTCTGCACCGCGGCGATGGCAAGCGTCGATGCGATGCCCAAGGCGATGGCCACCAGCACGAACGTCTGGATGATGTAGCTCGACGAGCCCTGGCTCTGGAGGGCAACCAGCAGATCGGCATTCTGTGCCTGCCACTCAACCACCTCGACGCCCGGTACTTTGCGGCGCCAGTCGGTGGCGACTTGGGCGGACTCGAACGGCTTGACCAACTGCACCTGAACCGCCGAGTACTGATCGGCTGACCAACCCAGGAGCGAGCGGGGAACGTCTCCGTTCACGAATGCCTGGCGCTCGTTGAAAGCTGCCGAGCCCAGATCGAAGATCCCCGCGACCGTGAAGGTCGCTCGAGAACCGCCTTGCAGGGTCAGCGCGATCGAGTCGCCGGGCGTGAGTTTGAACTTGGCGGCGAAGTCCTTGCCGACCAGGATGTCGGTGGCCCGCAGTGATGCCGTACCGTCTGTGACCCGCTTGGACACGTTGTAGATGCCGTCCAGTTCTCGCAGCTCACCGCCGATGAGGCTCAGCGAGGCGCTGTCGGTTCCGTTGGTATACAGCGAGGTTGCGAAGCGAACCGGTGACACGCTGCCGCGCTTGACCCGCGGGTCGTTCGCGATGACATCCTGCATCTTGGGTGAGTAGCGCACGGGGTCGCCATCGGTGAGCGCCTGGAATGTCACCTGAGGCGCAGAGCCGATCGTCTGGTCCACCAAAGATCCCTGCAGGCTGGTTATCAGCGAACCGACGAAGATCTGGACCGCGATGCCCACCGCGATACCGCTGATTATGAGGAGCGACTGGACTGGCGCGGAGCGCAGGAACCTCCACGCGATTCGAAGCGACAACATGCGGCTCACCCGTCCGTTTCGGGCAGCGGGCACGAGCCCGACGGCGCTTCATCCAGACCAAGCTCGTCGGAGAGCAGCAGGTCCTCGGCCGGCCACTTGTGGTTGCACGCGAAAGCCGGACCGCCAACGCCGATGCGTACACCGGGAAGTCCGGCCTTCACTTCATCGACGAACGCACGAAGCAGCACGAGGTTGTAGTGAGTAGCCGCAGAAAGCGCCACGAGGTCGGCTCCGAGTGACTGAGCTGCCGAGACGACTTCGGCCGCGGGGGTGTCCGCGCCCAGGAAGTACGCGCTCCACCCGCGCAGCAGAAGACGATCGGCCAGCATGCGCAGTCCTAGGTCGTGTTGCTCCCCCGAAGGGCATGCCAGAACCGCAGTGCGGCCGATCTTCGGGGCCTTCTCGGCGATTGAGGCGACGTCGGTGCTCAGCGCTTCGATGATCGTGCGGACGATCGAGGTGACGAAGTGCTCTTCCCATACCCGAGTGGTGCCTGCCTGCCAGGCGGCGCCGGTGTCTATCAGGAGCCTCGTGAGCACGTCAGGGTAGATCTCGTCGAGATCGACCTCGCCCGAGTGGACCGCATCAAGAACCGCGGCGACGGCGCCTGCCCGGTCGTGAGCCGCGAGTAGCACATCGAGTTGTTGGCGCAGCGTGTTGGTTGCGGATTCGCCCACGCAGAGCTCCTTTCAACGTCCAAGCTTAAGGTACCCGAACGCAGGTCATAGTGCGCAGTGCGGATTGATGTTCCTGCGCTTGCAGGGTGGGTTTCGTCGACCCTGTCATGCCCCAGTGCGACGTCTGCGCGTGTTCGCGGGGGCGGAATCGAATCGCCTATGGACAACATAGGCACTGGTCGGTAGAATTCCGTTCGCTGTCCGCCTCGGTGGAAAGCCCCAAATGGGGGTGTAGCTCAGTTGGTTAGAGCGCTGGCCTGTCAAGCCAGAGGTCGCGGGTTCGAGCCCCGTCACTCCCGCCACACGAACATCGCAGGTCGTCAGGCATAGCGCCGTGGCGGCCTGTTCTCGTTGCGGGGCGCATGTCGGAAGGCGCCGGCTGTCCGTGGCCTCCCTGATACTTCGCTCTAGGCGAGCTCGGTCTCATTCTCGCCAACGGTGAGTGCAGAGACGATGAACTCGCCCAACTGGCTCATCGCTTCTTCGGGACTCAGGTTGGCAGCACTCAGGAACTCACGGTCCCTGACGGCCAACGAGCCCAACCACCCCAAGTAGGCGATGAACTCGGCGTTCACCGTTCGGAAGACTCCTTCGCGGATACCCTGCTCGACGAAGCTCTTCACGTGCCCCATGCCCTCGTGATGTGCCACCGAGCGCGCTTCGGCCGTGGGTTGCCACGCCATCACATCGTGCCAGAAGGCGTCGCTCGTGCTCGTCTCGGCCTCGCGTGCCGTGTCGAAGTACGCGCGAATCTGAGCGACAGCGTTGTCGCATGCCTCAGCAGCGAGGCGACAGCGGTCCAAAGAATGCACCATCATGCGGTTGTAGACGCGCAGCACAAGCTCGTCTTTTGTGGGAGCGAGTTGGTAGAGCGTCGTTCTCGAACAGTGCAGCCGCTCGGCCAATTCGCCCATGTGCAGCGTGGAGAAGCCTTCGGCGAGAATGATCTTCTCGATCTGGTCCAGCAGCTCCTCGCGACGCGCCTCGTCGGGCTTGCGCCCCATGACCACCACCGCGATTCTTCTGGTCGCTGATTAGATCCTGACAGCGCACCTCAGATTGGTCGCCTGAGACATGATTACCCGATGAGGCGCACTACGCCATGGCTCGTGTCGGTGGAAACGGCGAACGGTCGCCGACCAACTGTGTGCGGAAGTAGGGCCAGTTGTGGCGCTGGGCTGCACGGCACGCATTTCTCGGCGTAGAATCAACGTAGTGGATTCACGACTTGAGAGGCTGTTATGACTGACGAGCATTCCGAGAATGTAGAGCAGGAACCCGTCGCGTCTGAGCCGGAGCCTGACAAGCACACGCTCAAAGAGGGCATCCGTGAAGGCGCAGCCAAAGCTTGGGGCGTCGCGGTGGAGGTCGGATCGCTTCTGGGCGGAGAGAGCGGAACGATCGTTGACGCCGAGCGGGAGCTGGCCGAGGGAAGGGCCGAGGAGCTTCTGGACCGCTTGGATGGCGAGGGCTAGAGCTTGGTTTGGCGGTGCGGGTGGATAGCAAGAATCGAGGGACCGGGGAGTTTCCGGTCCCTTCTGCATCGGTCACGTCATGTGTGGGAAGCGGCCGCCTTGCGCACGGTGGGGTGTGTGGACTGATTGGGTGACTCTCTTCGCGTATCATGCGCGTAAGTCTGCATGGGTGGCGGTCGTGGCACGACCGCTCGGGGAGAGGTGGGTCAATGGTTGAGCACACGGCTGTGGGAGACAAGATCACCACACTGCGGAAGTCGCTGTCGTTGTCGATCGAGGAGCTAGCCGAGCGGTGTGATTGTGACGCCGCGACCATCGAGCAGCTTGAAGCAGGCTCGATCGCCCCTTCACTCGCTCCGCTGATCAAGATCACGAGGGCGCTGGGTGTTCGACTGGGCACTCTGCTGGACGACGATTCCCATCTGGGGCCTGTTATCACGCGAAGGGACGCCGCGTCCTCGGTCGCTCGGACTCACGACCTTGAGACTGGCATCGGCACTGGCACGCTGGACTTCTTCTCCCTGGCCGAGGGCAAGGCCACCCGGCACATGGAGCCGTTCATGATCACCGTGAACCCCTCGACCGAAAAGCAGCTCTCTGCGCACGAAGGCGAGGAGTTCATCTACGTTCTGGAGGGAACCATCGAGGTCGAATACGGCAAGGACACACACGTCCTCGCTGTTGGCGACAGCATCTACCTCGACTCGATCGTCCCGCACCAGGTGCGTGGCGCCAGTCCTTCGCCGGCCCGGATACTCGCCGTCGTCTACGCGCCGTTCTAGGGGACAGAAGATGACCACTACCGAGAAGCGCGGACCCTACACCGATCTTACGATCGGCCAGTACTTCGAAGAGCAGGTCGCACGCGACCCGGGGCGCGAATTCATCGTCTACCCAGACCGCGACCTGAGATGGACCTACGAAGACTTCGACGCACGAACGACGTCACTCGCCAAAGGGTTGCTGGCCATTGGAATGCAGCCCGGCGACCACCTGGGCATATGGGCGCGCAACGTGCCGGACTGGCTCACCTTCATGTTCGCGACGGCCAAGATCGGCGTCGTGCTCGTGACTGTGAACCCGGTGTACAAGAGCCACGAGCTCGCATACGTGATCAAGCAGTCCGACATGAAGGCGTTCTGCATCATCGACGCGTTTCGCGATGTCGACTACGTCGAGATCGTCCGCGAGCTGGTTCCTGAGGCCGCGACCCAGCAGCGAGGCCACTTGGACTCTCCGGAGTTTCCGAAGCTCAAGAACCTCATCTACATGGGTCCCGAGAAGCACCGCGGCTTCTACACGGTGCCGGAGTTGATCCTTCTCGGCGAGCACTGTGACGACGTGCTCTACGATGCGGCGCGCTCAGGCCGCCATGCAGACGAGGTCATCAACATGCAGTACACCTCGGGAACCACAGGCTTTCCCAAGGGCGTCATGCTGACCAGTCGCAACATCCTCAACAACGGCTACTACATCGGCGAGAAGCAGAAGTTCACGCCTGAAGACCGCGTCTGTCTTCCGGTGCCGCTGTTCCACTGCTTCGGCTGTGTGCTGGGTGTGCTTGCTACGCTCACACACGGTGCGACCGCGGTGATGGTCGAGAGCTTCGACCCGGTGATGGTGCTGGCGGCGGTTCAGAAGGAGAAGGCGACCGCGCTCTACGGGGTGCCCACGATGTTCATCGCCGAACTCGACCACCCCATGTTCAAGATGTTCGATACCACGAGCCTGCGCACCGGGATCATGGCGGGCTCCCCGTGCCCGATCGAGACCATGAAGCAGGTCATCGAGGAGATGCACGCCTCCGAGATCACCATCGCCTACGGTCTGACCGAGGCGAGCCCGGTGTTTACGCAGACCTCGACTGACGACACCATGGAGCGACGCTGCGAGACCGTGGGGACCGCGCTGCCCGAGATCGAGGTACGAGTGGTCGATCCGGACACGGGTGAAGACTGCCCGCCGGGCGTACCGGGCGAGCTGTTGTGTCGTGGCTACAACATCATGAACGGCTACTACAACATGCCAGAGGCGACCGCCGCGGCAATCGACAAGGACGGCTGGCTGCACTCGGGCGACTTGGGCACTGTCGATGAGGATGGCTACTACCGAATCACTGGCCGGATCAAGGACATGATCATCCGGGGGGGAGAGAACATCTACCCGCGCGAGATCGAGGAGTTCCTCTACACCATGCCGGGGGTCAAAGACGTTCAGGTCGTCGGCGTTCCCGACCCCAAGTACGGCGAGGTGGTCGGCGCCTTCATCATGCGGTTCTCGGGCTCCGACATCACCGAGTCTGATGTGCAGGAGTATGCGCGCACCCGCATTGCCCGTTACAAGGCGCCCAAGTACGTCTTCTTCGTCGAGGAGTTCCCGATGACCGCGAGCGGGAAGATCCAGAAATTCAAGCTTCGCGAGATAGCGTCCGATATCTCCGGAATGGGAGATGTGAAGGTGTTCGCTGGTTGAGGCCAGCCGCGGCTCGGGGGCAGGTGTGATCTCAGAACGCATGTTTGGGCAGGCGGGCGTAGAGGAATCAACCCCGCAGTCCGAATTGATGATAGGGTCATTCTGGCTACAGATGACGGTGCTCGGGGGATGCCGAGCGCCGTCATTGTGCAGGGTAGGGGATGAAGCACGCAACGATAGGGGGCACCATGTCTAGAACGCACCATGTCCGTGTGACACGTGTCGCGGCGGTTCTGCTGCTGCTTGCGCTGTCTCTCGCGCTTGTCGCGGTGGCTGGCGCTGCCGTGATGGAGGGCACCGTCACTACGTATGCGGGCACAGGGGCCGCGGCTGACGCTGCTGCAACGGCGACCACCGCGACGGCCGCATTCCGATCTCCAAGAGGCGGCGCGTTGGATTCCAACGGAAATGTGTTCATCGCGGACACGTCAAACAACTGTATCCGGAAGGTAACCCCGTCAGGCACGGTGACGTTGTTCGCCGGCAGCGGGAGCTCGTCGGCCGGAGTGACCAATGGCACGGGCAGCGCGGCTCGGTTCGATGGCCCGCGCAGCATCGCCATCGACTCCTCTGACAACCTGTACGTCGCTGATTCCGCCAACAACCAGATCCGCAAGATCACTCCTGCAGGAGTAGTCACTCTGTTTGCAGGCAGTGCGAGCGGCGGCCTCGGCACAACGAATGGCACGGGCAGCGCTGCGCGGTTCAAGGATCCGCGCGGCATTGCAATCGATTCAGACGGCAATCTGTTCGTGGCCGACTACGGCAACAACCAGATTCGCAAGATCACCTCGGCGGCGGTTGTCTCACTGTTCGCCGGAAGTGCTGCAGGCACTGCGGGGACAACGAACGCGACGGGCTCGTCCGCGCGCTTCGATAGCCCCAGCGGGCTGAAGGTCGACTCTGACGGCAATGTGTGGGTTGCGGATCGCCAGAACAACCAGATTCGCAAGATCACCTCGGCGGCGGTTGTCTCACTGTTCGCCGGTAGCGCCACAGGCACGTCGGGGCTCGCCAACGGTACGGGAGACACGGCTCGGTTCAATTCCCCCCGCGACGTCGCCCTGGATACGAATGGCGACCTGTATGTGGCCGATGACGGTAACAACCAGATCCGCCGGATTACCTCTGCTGCCGAGGTGTCGCTGTTGGCAGGGAGCGCGACGGGAACCAGCGGATCCACCAACGGTGTGGGTACTGCGGCTCGGTTCAACGGACCAGAAGGCATCTGGTTGGCGGGGCCGGGGACGCTTCTGGTTGGAGACACCGGCAACAACCGGATTCGAAGCATCGCTGTTGTCGAGCACGACGCGACCTCCCCCGTGACCACATGGGAAGACGAAGTGGCCGGATGGCAAACTGCGGACGTCTCGGTGACGCTATCCGCCACTGACACGATCAGTGGTGTGGCGAGTACGCTCTATCGCCTCAATGGCGGTTCGGATCAGCCGTACAGTGACCCCTTCACGATAAGTGCGGAGGGCACTACGACCCTTCGGTATCACTCCGTGGACAAGCGTGGAAATGTCGAAGCCGAGAATCTCAGGTACGTGTTGATTGACAAGTCGGCACCTGTCACGACGGATGACTCGCCGGTTGGGTGGTCCAACTCGCTGTCGGCAGTGCACCTCACCGCGACTGATGAATGCAGTGGCGTGGCGTACACAGAGTTCAGCCTCAACGGCGATCCGTGGGCACCCTATCTGGGCGGAGTCCCGATTGTCGCGGATGGAACGTGGACGATCGACTATCGATCTGTCGATAACCTTGGCCATGTAGAAGACACACGGACCGCCACGGTGATGCTTGATACGGTTGCTCCGGACCTTTCGGTGACCGGCGTCGAGAACGGTGCCTCGTACAAGAGCAGCGTCACACCACAGGCGTCCACGACCGATCCGAGCGCGGAGATTACTGCCACCCTCAACGGAGATCCCTATGTTCCGGGTGACGCAATCACTGCCGAGGATGTCTACGTACTCGTGGTGAGCTCCGTGGATCAGGCGGACAACCAGACGACTGAGACTCGGATCTTCACCATCGACACGACGGCACCTGACCTCGCCATCTCGGGTGTCACGGACGGCGAGTTCTACAACACCGACGTCAGCCCCGATGCCAGCTCGACTGACGGCAGTGCGGTGCTCGCCGCGACCCTCAACGGCGCCGAGTTCGTCTTGGGCACGGTCGTATCGGACGAGGGCATGTACTCCCTCGAGGTCACGGCCACCGATCCGGCGGGCAACGAGACTGCGGCATCCGCGAGCTTCACCATCGACAAGACTGCGCCCAGCGGCACAATGACTGTGAACGATGGCCACAACTACACGAACCAGGTCGGGGTAAACGTTGACTCCGATGTAGCCGGTGCGACGGAGATGCGCCTCGATGCCGGTACCGGTTGGGGCGAGTGGTTCGTCTACGCCAGCCAGGTAGCCACTGAAGTTACTGCAGGCGACGGTGAGAAGACCGTCTACGTCGAGTATCGCGACCAGGCCGGGAACGTCCTGGAGCTCTCCGACGCCATCACGCTCGATACGCTGGCACCGGATGTGGCCGTCGACGGTGTGTCCGACAGCGGTTTCTACGGTTCCGCGGTCACACCCACGGCCACCTCGACCGATCCCGACGCAATCATCACCGCCACCCTGAACGGCGGCCCCTTCACCCTGGGCACCGAGATCAACGGGGACGGCGCTTTCACGCTGGTGGTGCGCTCGACTGACCCAGCGGGCAACTACACCGAGGAGACGCTGGGCTTCGGCCTCGACGTCACGGCTCCCGATCTCACGATCACGGGTGTGGAACAGGGTGGCTCATACAACACCACGGTGACGCCCGACGCCTCTTCGAGCGACCCCTCGGCGGAGTTTGTCGCCACGCTCAACGGCGCGGAGTTCGAGCTCGGATCTGAGGTCTTCGACGAGGGCGACTACTCGCTCGAGGTCACCGCGACCGACCAGTTCTCGCACGTCACCGCTAAGGCCGTTCAGTTCACCGTCGACAAGACCGCTCCCGACGTCATGATCGCCGGAGTGACCGACGGTGCTGTCTACACATCGGCAGTCACGCCCACAGGATCGTCCTCCGATCCGTCAGCTGTCCTGAGCGCCACGCTCAACGGCGATCCGTTCACGCTTGGCACGGCAGTCTCGGCCATCGGCATCTACGACCTCACGGTCACGGCCGTCGATCCTGCGGGTAACAGCGCGGAGGCTTCGCTGAGTTTCGAGATACAGGCGCCTCCTGTCACCGTCGAGCCCGTGGGCGGTTCCGGTCGCGTGGATGCTGCGGTCCAGTTCTCGAAGGACTCCTGGACCTCGAGCAAGGTTGTCATCCTGGCTCGTTGGGACGTCCACGCCGACGTGCTGGCCGCAAGCGGGCTCGCGGGATCGTACCGGGCCCCGATTCTGCTCACCTCAAGCAGCGTGCTTTCCCCTGTCGCCAGAGCCGAGATCAGGCGCCTGGGTGCCACGAAGGTCTTCATCATCGGCGGCACATCCGCGATCAAACCCGCCGTGTCCAACTCGCTCACCAAGATGGGCATCTCCGTCGAGAGGCTCGGCGGCAAGAACCGTTACGAGACCTCGCTGCTTGTGGGCAAGAGGATCCAGAAGCACGACGGCGCCAACTTCTCCAAGTACGTAATTGTTGCCAACGGCAGTAGCTGGAAGACCACGCTGGCGGTCTCCGCCCTGGCATACCAGCTCAAGGCCCCGGTCCTCTTCGTCACCAGTACCGCCTATACGGCCTCCGAGAAGAGCTTTGTGACCGCGGCTAGGTTCAAGACGCTCATCGTCATCGGTCCCAAAGGCGCGGTGTCTGACGGCGTCAAGACCGCCTTGGCCAAGGCCAGCAAGGCCACGGCCGTGCGCGCTGACGGCGCGACCAGGTATGAGGTGGCCGAACAGGTCACCCGTCTGGCCTACAGTTACGACCACAGCCGTGCGAAGACCATCGGTCTGATACATGGACAGGCGTGGATCTACTCCACGACGGCGGGACCTGCCATGGCGCACGACGGCGGCCTGCTGGCAATCACCAATCCCTACGTGCTAAGCACGCCTACCAAGCGGTTGTTCACGGACTGGGCGGGCTCGGTCAAGACGATCAAGCTTCTGGGTGATGGAAAGACGCCCACGCAGACCGTCGCCGATCAGGCGATAGCGGCCATGATGAAGTAGCTCGTGCACGCGCACTCGGACCAACCGATCGCCCTGGGCACCACGTGCTCAGGGCGATCGACTTTCTCGGTATACTGGCGTGGCGCTTGTCGCATGCAGGCGCGGTGGTCACATAGCCGAGAGGACCTGCGCGGACATGACTGACTCCACATCAATGGTCGAGATTCGCTGGCATGGCCGCGGCGGCCAAGGTGCTGTCACCAGCGCCAAGTTGCTCGCCGAGGCTGCCTTTCTCAGCGGTTGGAAGGGTGTGACCAGCGCTCCGTCGTTCGGCGCGGAACGGCGCGGCGCGCCCATCACCGCATCGACGAGGCTCGATTCCGAGCCCATCCGCATCTACTCTCAGGTCACCAGTCCCGACATCGCCATCGTGCTTGATGACTCGCTGCTCGAAGTGGGCGGGGCGGCCACCGGTCTCAAGCCGGGCGCCACAGTCATCGTGAACACGACGCGCTCGGCGGCAGAGCTGGGAGTCGCAGGAGACGCGCGTGTTGTCACGGCCGACGTGACTGGGGCGGCGCAGGCGGCCGGCGTGTTGGTGGGCGGCAATGCCATCGTGAGCGCTGCCATTCTCGGCAGTATCGCCAAGGCGACCGGCGTGGTGACCATGGAATCGGTTGAGTCTGCGATCACGCACATGTTCAACGGATCTGCGGCGGCGAAGAACGTCGAGGCCGCCCGCATCGCATATGAATGCACGGAAGGGGCTCGCTGATGGGCACGCGTGAGTGCGGTTCTCCGATCTCGATGTCCAAGCCATCAGCGGGCGAGGCGGGGCGTACGGGTGACTGGCGGGCGAACCGCCCCGTCATGACGGCCCAGGCCTGCCTTGCGGTGAAGAAGGGCGAGGTCGTCTGCCAGCTGTGCTGGGCGTACTGCCCGGATGCATGCATCTCTCGCGGAGTCGGTCCGGTGATCGATATGGAGTACTGCAAAGGATGCGGGATCTGCTCTGAGGTCTGCCCGGCGAACGCCATCGAGATGGTGCCCGAGGCAGCGCACGGCGTGTGTAACGTCGGCGAAGGGAGCGAGCGGTGAGCGATACGGCCATCAAGCGCACGGTCATGGCCGGCAACGAGGCCGCGGCCACAGCCGCGAAGCTCGCGCGGGTGCAGGTCATCGCCGCGTACCCCATCACCCCTCAGACTTCGGTCGTCGAGCAGCTGAGCGCCTGGGTCGAGTCCGGCGAGCTGCCAGCGGAATTCGTCACCGTCGAGTCCGAACACTCGGCGCTCACGGTCTGCATCACCGCATCCACCGTGGGCGCGCGCGTCTTCACCGCGACCTCGGCCAACGGCCTCGCCTACATGACCGAGCAGGTCTGGTGGGCCGCCGGCGCGCGTCTGCCCATCGTGATGTGCATCGCGAACCGAGCGATGGCGGCGCCGTGGAACGTGCTCAACGACCAGCAGGACTCCATGAGCGTCCGAGACGCGGGCTGGATCCAGCTCTACTGCCGAGACAACCAGGAGATCCTCGATACGACGATACAGGCGTACCGCATCGCCGAGCAGCTCCACGTCCCTGTGATGGTTTGCTACGACGGCTTCCTGCTGTCCCACACCGTCATGCCGGTCGAGGTCCCCTCTGCCGAGCAGGTCGACGCGTATCTGCCCCCCTACGAGCCGCTGACCGTTGTCGACCCGGACGACCCGCGCAACATCGGGCCCGTCACGCTTGCGGATCCGCGCGCCAATGCGGACGGCGTGTCATGCCACGGCTACATGGAGGTACGCGCTCTGCATCAGCAGGCGCTTCTCGGTGCGCTCGAGACGATTCCGGCCGCGGACGCCGAGTGGTCGGAGCTCACGGGACGCGAATGGGGCGGTCTGACGTGGGAGCATCTGCTCGACGACGCCGAGGTCGTGCTGGTGGCGGCTGGCTCTGTGGGCATGCAGCTCACCGTGGCCGCCGAAGCTCTGCGCGAACAGGGCGTGAAGGCGGGCGTGTTGGGAATCCGCTCGTATCGGCCGTTCCCGGTCGACGCGTTGCGCGGCAAGCTGGCCGGACGCAAGCTCGCGCTCGTCTTCGACAAGGCGCTCAGTTACGGCAATGAAGGCCCAATCTGCGGCGATCTCAAAGCCGCTCTCTACGGGCAACCGGAAGCCCCTGTCGTGTTCGGTGCGGTCTGCGGCCTTGGTGGCCGTGATGTGACCGTCGAGCAGCTTAACGACGCAGCGAATCGCGCCATCGCCGATCTGGCTGACGGCGTCACCGACCGTGCAGCCGACTGGCTGAACCTACATCTCTAAGGGCGAGCACATGACCAAGATCATCGACCTTCCTGATACCAGCTACGTACTGCCGGGCAACCGCGCCTGTGCGGGCTGCGGTATAGGCATAGGGCTGCGCCAGATAACTGCGGCGCTCGAGGGGCAGATGGTGATGACCGTGCCTGCCAGCTGCTTGACGGTCTTCGGCGGCATGTACCCGATCAGCTCAGTCGAGGTGCCGTGGGTAAACGTCGCGTTTCCGTCGACGGCCGCAGCGGCAACCGGCTTGGCGGCCGGGCTGCGCGCCACCGGCAAGGCCGACAAGATGACCGTGCTTGCGATGGCGGGCGACGGTGGTACCGGCGACATCGGCATCCAGGCGCTCTCGGGCGCTGCCGAGCGCAACGAGGACTTCATCTACCTCTGCTACGACAACGAGGCGTACATGAACACCGGTACGCAGCGCTCGGGCCTTACGCCCAGCGGCGCGCGTACGACCACCACATGGGCGGGCAAGCGCGAGAATCCCAAGGACCTGCCCGCGATCATGGAGGCCCACAACGTCCCGTATGTCGCGTCCACCAGCGCGGTGTTCCCCGAGGACGTGTACGACAAGGTCGTCAAAGCACGAGCGATTCACGGACTTCGCTACATCCACATGAACACCCCGTGCCCCTCTGGCTGGTCGTTCGACCCGAAGGACACGGTGCGCCTGGGCAAGATGGCAGTCGATGCCGGCATCGTCGTGCTCTACGAGGCTGCGGCGGGCGAGTTTCGCCTCACCGGCCGTAGCAAGACGCTCGCGAAAGCCGGCCTGCAGGCGACGGTGGCGGACTACGTCGCCACTCAGGGCCGCTTCAAGGGCATGACCGCCGAGACGATCGCCGACGTCCAAGCATGGGTCGACGCGCGATGGGCGCGTTACCTCGTGAGAGATGCCGGCTAACGAGGCCCTCGGTCTCTGGACCGGAACGTGCGTCGTACGACCCTCCCGCCTACTTCCCATAGCCGGAGTGGGACGCCGGTCACGTGATGTGTCAGGTCGCGTGGTTCCGGTGACTCCCAGCCAAGCCACAGCGAGCCCAGACGCAGCGCGATGGCCACTGTTGCTGACACGACCATGGCCACAGGCTTGGCAAAGTGAAGCCATTCGATCATGGTCACGAAGATGCTGCTGCCCACCACCGCGGCGACAGCGAACAGGCTGCCGCGCCGGAGCACCGCTGGTTCGCGGCCGCATAACAGATCGCGGATGATGCCTCCGCCGATGGCCGTGATGGTTCCCAGCATGATGGCTGCAAGCGGCGAGAGGCCAGCCACGAGTGCCTTGTCCGCACCCACCAAAGCGAATAGCCCCAGAGACAGCGCGTCAACGGCCCCCAGCAGTGGTCGGATCTTCTCGGCGGCCGAGAAGAAGTATGCGCCCACAACGCTGGCTGCCAAGACCGCCACTAGCGCCCGCGGGTTGTTGAGCGCGAAGATGCCATGGTTCTGTAGCAGCACGTCGCGCATGATGCCGCCGCCCAACCCGTTGACCAGCGCCAGAATAACCAGCCCGGTCAGGTCGAAACGCCGGCTCACCGCGACCATGGCACCGGACAACGCCCCGGCGAAGGTCGCGGCAACCTCGAAGTAGACGGGAAGGAAGATCGGTTGTGCGGTGACCGGCGCTGTAGTGGTCGCGCCGGACGGTAGTACAGAAGCAATGATGCTGGGCACGACACTGGTGACGATGCTCTCCAGCGTGCCGGTACCGGGGACGCTGGTGGCCGACGCGGACACCGCAGCGCTGGTCGCCGAACTGGCGGCCATGCTGATGGAAGATGCGAGTAGAAGCAGGTCGGTCATTTCGGCTCCGCACTTGGGGCGATGCGTCCTACTACCTAATGTGCCCCAACCAACGCCGTACGCACGTAGACGCAACCCAAATGAGAAGCCCACGTAGGGCTGCCGTGCTCCCCGGATCGCGAGCCTACGCCAGCCAGATCAGGTACGCCGCTGCCACAATCATGCCTGCACCGCCCAGCTTAGTGAGCGCTCCTGTGACCCGGGACAGCCGGCGCATGAGCACCAGTGAGCCCGAGGCGACCCCCAGCAGCATCAGGGGCACGCCTTTGCCCAGGCCGTAGACGAACAGTAGTAGCGCGCCCAGCGCGACCGAGCCGCGCATCGCTGCGATTGTCGCAATCGCCGCGAGAATCGGCGTTGAGCACGGCGATGCCACAGCACCGAACAGCATTCCAAGAAGCAGCGCTCCTAGAAATCCCGTGCGCTTCGAGCGGACCGCGGGGAAGAAGCGGTTGAGCGCGTCGAAGTGCAGGTCGACCACGCCCAACAGGTGAAGTCCCAGGAGCGTACAGACCGCTGCTGCTACCCAGTAACCAGCCGACGTCATGAGCAGGGCATGCCCCAGCGCCCCCGCGACAGCGCCAATCGCGGCGAACACCAGACTCATGCCCAGCACGAACGTCGCGGACAGCGCGAGGCCGCGGCCCCAAGCGGCGCGCGCGGACAGGTCGGGTGTCTCGGCGACCTGACCGGTGACGTAGCCGAAGATGGCGGGGAGCATCGGCAGTACACACGGGCCGAATCCCGCAACAAGCCCGCCGGCGAACGCGACCCCGAAGGCGGCGACACCGGTGATGGTGCCCTCACTCAGCTGGGCGGCGAACGACTCGATCCAGCTCATCGGGCGGTGAGGCTGTCGAGGTAGGTGCGCAGCCCGGGTTCGTCGAGCGGCCCCACGTACGAGTCGACTATCTTGCCCTTCCCGTCGATGAAGAACGAGGTGGGGATGTACTGGAACTCGAACCGGTCCGCCAGGCTGCGCGCGCCAGGGTCATCGGTGATGGCGTTCACGAACGTGAGACGGTCCGCATATTCCGGTAGTACGCCGTCGACCACCCTTGAGATGTCGATGCATGACTGGCAAGTGGTTGAGTGGAACAGCACGTAGACCGGCTTACCCGCCCGGAGCGCCGCATCGTACTCGGCGCTCGCATCCCCTCGGGCGGCCGTGGGGGTGAGGCTCGGCTCGGCGGGCGTACTCACGGAGTTGGCCGCTGGAGCGACCGCTGTCGGCTTGATTGCCGCCCCGCCGAGCTTCATGCCCAGCACCACCGCGAACACCACGGCGACGCCCAGCAGAATCTTCGCTTTGCCGCTCATCGCAGCACCCAGTTGAACAGGTAGCCGATGGCGGTGATGGTGACGAAGTTGATACTGATGAAGATCGCGATCAGCTTGGGCTTGATCACTTTGCGCAGGATGATGAACTCAGGTACCGAGAGCGCCACGACCGCCATCATGAAGGCGAGCACGGTGCCCATCGCCACACCCTTCTCGGTGAGCACGCTCACGAGCGGGATGATGCCGGCGGCGTTGCTATAGAGCGGGATGCCCATGAGCACGGCCACGGGCACGGCCAGCGGGTTGCCCGGCCCCGCCCACTTGGCGAGCGCGTCGGTGGGGATGTAGCCGTGCATCACGGCACCCAGTGCGATGCCGCCCACTACGTACGGCCAGACTTTGCCCACGATGTCGGCCACGTAGCCGCGCGCGTACGCGAATCGCTGCGCCCATGTGAGCTCGACCGCATCGGACTCGCCCACTTTGATCTGGCGCACGTAGTCTTCGACTTGGTCCTCGAGATCGAGCTTGCCGATGACGATGCCACCAATGATGGCGACGGTCAGCCCGCTCACCAGATACAGCCCGGCGACCTTCCAGCCGAACAGCCCCAGAAGCAGTACGAGGGCGACCTCGTTGACCATGGGACTCGCGATGAGAAACGAGAACGTCACGCCCAGCGGAACGCCGCTCTCGACGAAACCGATGAACAACGGCACGGCCGAGCAGGAGCAGAATGGCGTGACGACGCCCAGCAACGCCGCAAGCACGTTGCCGCCGTAGAGTCGCGAATGCGAGAGGAAGCCGCGGGTCTTCTCGGGAGGGAAGAACGAGCGGATCACCGCGACCGCGAAGACGATGACCACAAGCATCGCGAGGATCTTGGGCACGTCGTAGAGGAAGAAGTCGACCGATGCGCCCAGTTTGGATGCGGGGTCGAGGCCGAGCAGGTCATAGGTCAGTCGGTCTGCGACCCACTGGAACGGATAGAAGATGTCCACGATGGTCTACTGGTCCCGGGTGAGTATGGTGACGACTTCACCGTAGGTGGGGACGCGTCCAGCGAGGCGGAGTTGCTCATCGACCACGAGGGCCGGAGTGGACATGACGCCGTAGCCCATGATCTCGCCCATGTCGGTGACTTTCACGACCTGCGCGTCGAGCACGAGGTCTGCCACGACCTGCTTGGCGACCTGCTCGAGCTTCTGGCAGTTCGCGCAACCGGAACCCAGTACCTTGATGATCATCGTGCGTCCTTTCGCTTGAGGTCAGAGCCGATCGAGTTCGTCCGATACACGACGCAGCTCGTCGCGGCGTAGCGTGTAATACATCCAGAGCCCGTCCTTGCGTGCGTCGATCAGTCCTGCGTCGCGCAGCACATTCATGTGGTGTGAGATGGTCGAGGGCGCGAGGTCGAGCCGCTCGGCGAGTTTGCACGCACACACCTCTGCGGGGCCGCAACACGTCTTGCCGGACTGTGGCGTCGAGTCGCCTAGGATGCGCAGGATCTCCCGGCGGTGGCCCGATGCGAGCGCCTTGAACGCAGCGTCGAGCCCCCGGTCTGCGGCAACCGATGCGACTGGCCCGTTAGTGTTTGGCATGTGACACTCCCGCATAGTAGTTCGATGATTATCGAAGTATAGCAGGATGGGGAAGTACTGCTAGGTGTGAATTTCACTGCCGAGGAGACATGTGGGCCGCCAAGGCACTGCGAGAGAGGCACTCCGATGCCGGTAGCACAGGTACCTGCCAACTCAGTTCTTCCATCGGGCGCGCGGATCATCATCATTGTGTCGAGCGGACCGTCGGCGCTTGCCCCCGGCGCCTACGTGGTGATGCCCGAGCTGCTGGGCAAGTCGCAAGGCAAGGCCCTCGCGCAGTTGCAGGAAGAGGGTCTCTCGGCCCAGGTGTTCAACGACTACAGCGACGCCTACAAGCGCGGCGACGTGATCGGCCAACTTCCCGCGGGTGGTGTAGGTGTTCCGGCCGGTGCCGAGGTGGTGCTGCTGATCTCGAGCGGGAAGGCGTCCACCCCTTCTCACGAGCAGATGCTCCCCGACGTGATCGGTCAGCATGAGGCCCAGGCGGTCTCGACGCTGCAGGGCGCGGGATTCTCTCCGCAGATCGTTCGTCGCCCGAGTGCGACCGTTCCCGCCGGTGTGGTGGAGGAGCAGTTGCCCAGCAGAGGCTCTCTGGCGTCCACCTCGGCCAAGAAGGGTACCCCGTGGTGGGTGTGGGCGCTCCTGGCCGCTGTTCTGGTCGTGGCGGGTCTGGTGGCGGCTTTCGCGCTGGGCGGTTCAAAGACCGTTATGGTTCCGGACCTGGTGGGGTTGACGCAGGCCGAGGCGGTCAAGGTCCTCGAAGCAGCAGGCCTTGGCGTCACGGTCGTTGCGGCGCCCGAGGGAGACCCTGGCGTGGTGACCTCACAGGATCCTGCAGCGGGTAGCGAGGTCGGCAAGAGTTCGGTGGTGCAGATCGCTGTCTTCCAGGGAACCGAGTTGACCGCGGTGCCTGACGTGCGCGGCAAGAACCAGTCTGAAGCGACACGGGCCTTGCAGGACGCGGGGTTCGAAGTGCGCGTCACGCGCAAGGACAGCGCATTTGTCGACAAGGGCCTCGTGATCGAGCAAGACCCTGCAGGCGGCGATGGTGCACCGCAGGGGTCGACCGTGAGCATCGTCATCTCCAGCGGGCCGGCGCAGAACAACGTGAGCGTCCCCGACGTCGAAGGTCTCACGCGCGCAGACGCCCAGTCGATGCTTCTGAACCTCGGTCTGAAGGTCGTGGTCGCCGAGAACCCAAGCACCGAAGTGGCTACCGACGTCGTGATCGCGCAACTGCCGGCGGCGGGGGACTCCGTTGCGCCGGGTACGAGCATCGGCATCGTCGTCTCGACCGGACCTCCGACCACGGTCGACCAGGTGCCGACCCCGGACGTAGTGGGGATCACGCTGGCCGATGCTCAGCAGGTCATCAGCGACGCGGGGCTGGAGGCGATTCCGGTCGTCTCGGTGGGAAGCGGCAAGCCGGCCAACCAAGTGGTCGCCCAGACGCCGGCCGCCGGAGTCCAGACACAGGTGGGCAGCAAGGTCGTGCTGTTCTACTCGTCGGGCCCCTAGTCCAGCCAGGCTGACGTGAAGCCTGCGAATGGGCGTTTGACCCGACCGGAACGACTCGCTACCATACAACGGCACCACCCATGGCCAGGTAGCTCAGTTGGTAGAGCAGGGGACTGAAAATTCCCGTGTCGGCGGTTCAAGTCCGTCTCTGGCCACCATAGAACTGATTGAAGCCTCGGTCGATTTGACCGGGGCTTCTTCTCTTTCCTGCTGCCGAAGATGTCTTGCGCAGGGTGTTGACACATCTGAACATCACGTGTCAGAATTACCTGACGGGTAAAGGAGAGATATGACGGACGATCGAACAGGCGACCAGTTGCTCCAGATGCTGAGCGCACTTGCGAACCCTCATCGGCTGCGGATTCTTGCGGCCCTGAGAGCTCGCGAGAGCTATGTCAGCGAGTTGGCTCGGGAGCTTGGGATCGGACGTCCGCTTCTCCACATGCACCTGCAAGTACTGGAGAAAGCGGGACTCGTGGTTGGACGCCACGAGATCTCGGAAGACGGAAAGGCACTTCGCTTCTTCAGCGTGGCGGACTTCGACGAGCACCTGACGCCAGAGCGCATCACGGACGCGACGAAGACTCTCAGCGCAGAGAGCGAAACACAAGGAAGGAGTAAGTAATGGAATGGCTTGATGGATCTCTGGGGTTCGTTGTTGTGATTCTCGTGTTCTTCGCTGTCGCCTCGCTCGGTCTGCCCTCGTATCGGCGTCAGCAGATCAAGATGGCGGAGATAAAGGCGAGCAGCGGTGAGCAGTTCAAAGAGCTCAACGCCGAGTACCTCCAGCTCGCGCAGGAGACTCGCGAGGCGCAAGCGAACATGCAGACCGATCTAGCGGCAATCCGCGCGTCGGTCGAGTCTATGGAGAAGATGATGAGCGATGTCGGATAAGAGAACCGCGCGTGAAATCAGCGACCGCAAGGCCGCAACGGTCATTGGCGTGCTCTACATCATCGGCACCCTTGCGGGCATTGCGGCCGCGGTCGTAATGCCTTCGATGTCTGGCCCGGACGTTCTCGCGAACATTGCCGCCCATCGCACAGCTGCGGTCGCCGGCACACTGCTCATCCTTACGATGGGATTTGCACTCTCGGCACTTTCCGCGGTCTTCTATCCGGTCGGCCGCCGCTACAGTGAAGTGCTTTCGATGGGCTATGTGATCTTCCGCGGCGCGCTTGAGGGAATGCTGTACGTCGTCGGCGCATTGATTCTGCTGCTGCTTGTCGCGTTGAGTGCAACACCCTCCGCCGCATCTCCGGTGGCGGCCGCGCTGCAATCTGCGTACGGGGTGATATGGGATCAGCTGCTCGCACTACCGTTCCTCATCGGCGCGAGCATGTTCTACTGGGTGCTTTTCCGCGCGCGGCTTGTGCCTGGATGGATTACCGTTTGGGGTTTGGTTGGAGCCGTGCTCTACCTCGCGGCGCCTCTCGCGCGCATGGCCGGTCTCAACCTCGACATTCTCATGGCCCCGCTTGCGCTGCAGGAAATGGTTCTTGCGGTATGGCTCATCGTCAAGGGCTTCAGCCCGGATGCGCTCACTTCCGTGGATCGCCAGCTGCAGGCAGCCCCGCGGCAGCTCGACGCCAGCTGGGTGGTCGTGTGATGGACAGCCCATTCTTCGTCCCGATCGCGGCGATGCTCACGGGGCTCGGCACGTGGGTCGCCTACCTGATCGCTCGTGCTGCTAGCGCCACCGTGAAGGGCTGGCCGTCGCAGGTTCCTGCGGGACTGGCCCTCGCAGCTGGCGGCCTGATCGCCTTCTCGGCCTACGCTTGATTCAAGGCTGAAGGGCCGGCCGTGGGCCAGGTCGTTCGGCTCGGATTGTTGCTTGTGCTAGCGGCGTTCGCCTACTGGAAGATCGGAAACCTGCCCGCGCTCGTGCTGTTGATCGCGGCACTCGTTCCAGGCGTCCTGACCGTTATTGCGTACGTGGGGTAGTGGGCCTACGGCTCGCGGGAAGAGGGAAGTGACTGGCATGTCTTCGAAGATCACGGATCGCCTGGTAGGGTGCGGCCGTCATTGGCAGCAACGCCACCGTCGGTCTCGATAGATGCATACAAGGACCCCGTCAACGTGTGACGGGGTCCTGAGTCCAAACGATCCGCTGTTCAGCCTCTCCGGCAACGGGCACAATGGGGTAGCGGCCTTGCTCGTTCACCCCATGGAGTCTCGCGATGACCACTGCCCTGGATATGCGTACGATCTTTCTGTCTGGTGCTGTGCTGATAGCGCTGACGGCGGCTGTGATTGTCCCCCTGTGGACGCGGAATCGTGTTCGCTCTCCGGAAATCGGATTCTGGCTCGTCGCGTACGTCATGCGCCTTGTGGGAATTCTGCTGATCGGCGCCCGGGGCGCGATTCCTGATCTTCTGTCCATCATGCTGGCGAACGCTCTTGTGCTGGGAAGCGGTCTGATTCTGTATCTCGGGCTTGAACGCTACCTCGGCAAGCGTGGGTCGCAAGCGCACAACTACGTGGTGTTCGCGGCCTTTCTGGGTGTCCATGCGTACTTCACGTACGTGCATCCAGACCTGCTGGTTCGCAACATCAACTCGGCAGTAGTGATCACGTTCATCGTGTTGCAGGCAGCGTGGCTCACGCTCTTTCGGGTGGAGCCTGCGCAGCGGCCCGCGACAAGGGCCGTGGGTGTCACCTTTCTGGCCTACGCCGCGCTGTACACGGTGCGGGTCTTTGGGGACCTGAGTGGGCCTACCTCCAGCCAGCTACTTCAGTCGGGCCCCTTCGACGCGACCATCACTCTCATTGATATGACGCTCTGGGTGGCACTGACCTTCGCGCTGTTCCTGATGGTGAACCGTCGTCTCTTCGGTGAACTCGAGCAGGACATCCGAGAGCGGATGGCTGCTGAGAATGCGCTGAAGTTGAGCGAAGCGAAGTTCTCCAACGCCTTTCACACGTCACCCGATGCGGTCAACATCAACCGGCTCTCCGACGGGCTATACCTCGACGTCAATGAGGGCTTCACGATGCTGACCGGATTCACCGCGGAAGACGTCGCCGCGAGGACATCGGCGGATATTCACATCTGGAACGATTCGGCGGATCGCGACCGCCTGGTGGCCGGTCTGCGCGCCAACGGAGTGGTCAACAACTTGGAAGCGGTGTTTCGACGCAAGGACGGGAGTCTGACCACTGCACTGATGTCGGCCCGGGTGATCGATGTTGATGGGGAGCGATGCATTCTCTCGGTCACCCGGGACATCTCGGATCGCAAGCGCGCCGAAGATGAGATTCGGCATCTGAATGCCGAGTTGGAACAGCGCGTTCAAGAACGCACCGAGGAGCTTACCGCGACCAACGAGGAGCTTCTGGACGCGAACAACCGACTGGAAGAGGCGACGCGCGCCAAGAGCGTCTTTCTTGCGTCGATGAGCCACGAGCTGCGCACCCCGCTCAACTCCATCATCGGCTTTTCGGACATCCTCGCCAGGGGACTCGCGGGCGAGCTCGCACCCGAGCAGCAGAAGCAGACGAAGATGATCAACACATCGGGCAAGCACCTGCTCTTGCTCGTGAACGAGGTCCTCGATCTCTCAGCAATCGAGGCCGGGCAGATGAGGATCGAATATGCGCCGGTGGATACCGTCGGTGTCGTACGCACGGTCGCAGAGTCTCTCATGCCGCTCGCGGACAAGAAGAAGCTGGAACTGTCTTGGCAGGTGCATCCGGAGGCGTCTTCGCTCGTGTCCGATCACACGCGGCTTGAGCAGATACTCTTCAATCTGCTGGGCAACGCCATCAAGTTCACGGAAGTCGGCTCGATTCGGCTCGAGGTCCGACGTGCTGCGGACGACGTGGTGTTTGCGCTCTCGGACACGGGACGCGGCATCTCGGCGGAGCATCTGGTGCGGATATTCGACGAGTTCTACCAAGTCGAGCGTCAGGATGTTGCGAAGTCCGACGGTACCGGGCTTGGGCTGACCGTCTCAAAGCGGCTCGTCGAGATGTTGGGCGGTACGATCGAGGCCCAGAGCGAGTTGGGCGTCGGTTCAACGTTCACGGTGCGTCTTCCTGTCGCAGGCCTCTGAAGTCCGGCGAGCGATGGCCGGCAAGCTGATGCCGCCGAACCAGCGGATCGAACTTGACTGTGGATACCCGTAGGGGTAATCATGGGCTTCCAACTAGTTCGACGATTTTCGAAGTAAAGGAAGCCCGCATGCCTGCTCATTCGCGTCGTCTTGTGCTCCTGCTCGGTTTCGCCGGCTTCATCGTGATGGCGGACAACTGGGTCGTGTCACCGATTCTTCCGGCAATCTCGAAGAGTGTGGGCGTGACTCCCGAAGCGGCTGGGCTGCTGATTGCGGCGTACATGCTTCCCTTTGGCGTGTTCCAGCTCGTGTTCGGCCCGCTGGCCGACAGGTTTGGGAAGAGCCGGGTCATCCTGTCCACATTCACGGCTTTTGCGGTCGCCACCGCGCTGTGCGCGCTGGGAAACAGTCTGACCGGCATCGCCGCGTTTCGGGCGCTCACCGGGCTGTTCGCCGCGGCCACTATGCCAATCTCCCTGGCCCTGATCGCCGACACGGTGCCCATGGAACAGCGCCAGCAGGCCGTGGGCTCGTTCATGGGGATCGCGTTTCTCGGTCAAGCACTGTCCATGGGCATTGGAGGCGCCATCGCCTACTACTTCGACTGGCGGGGAGTGTTCATCGTCTACGCGCTGGCCGCTGTGGTGATTGCGGTCGCGCTGTGGCGCGGGTTGCGCGGCATGGACATCGAACCGCCGCAGCGAGATCGGCACGAGTCGGTATTCAAGCCGTATCTTGCGCTCTTGGGACACGGGCCAAGCCTGCGTACGTATCTGATCATCCTGGTCGAAGGGGCGTTCCTTCTTGGGAGCTTCAGCTATCTGGGCGCTCTGCTGGCGCACCGCTTCAGCCTGTCCTTTCTCGCGATAGGGGGCGTTCTGACCGCCTTTGGAGTTGCGGCGATCATTGCGGGCAGGACCAGTTCGAAACTCGCCGGGGCATGGGGCCGTACCCGGACGATCGCCGCCGGTATCGCTGTGGCCGCATTCGCCGATGGGCTGGTGTTCGCGGGCGGGCACAGCCTGATTCTCACCGGCATCGGTGTGTTCGCGCTCGGCTTCGGCTTCATGACCGCGCACTCGACACTGATTACGGTGGCAACCGAGTTCGCAGCTCGCTCAAGAGGCACTGCCATGTCGCTGGTGACATTCGCGTTCATGGTGGGGGGCGCCATCGGCACGCAGGCGGGTGGGCGCATCGCACAAGCGACAGCGCTGACCTCGTTGTACGGCATATACGCGACGGGGCTGCTCGCCCTCGCCCTGGTCGCTCTGTTCGCAGTCGGTTCGGTGGGTGCACCTAAGATAGCGGCGCTGGATGGTGCCCGCTAGTCAGCAGGGAGCTGAGCGCATGCCCGAGGTGGTCGTGAAGATCGTGTCCGAGAGTTGCGGTTGAGGCGGCGGCACCGCCGACTGCGATGAGCTCGAGTTGGCGCTCGGAGTGATCACCGAGGGCGCCGCATGTGAACTCCCGCTGGCATGGCGCCTCCAGGTCTTGGAGGCACAGCTGAAAGACAGGGTCGGCTACGAGATCCTCTTCGAGGAGGCCGACCTCTGGGGCCTGGTCGGCGCCGAGCGTGAGGCGGCGATCGACGCCCTCGCTGCAGGACACGAACTTCCCTTCGTGCTGGTCGCCGATCATGTGGTCGCCACAGGGCAGCTGGACGCCGAGAAGATCGAAGTGGCACTCGGGCGGTTGGCGCCGAGCTAGACGATTGGGCCAGACGTTCGCCGTGGGGCATACTATGATTGGCCACGTTGTCGCTCTACCATGAGCGAGTTGTTCTCGCTCATCGGGAGGTCTCGGTGCTCACCAGGGCAAGTCGGCGTCTGTCGTACACCACAGCGGTAGTGACGCTGTGCGTTCTGGCGTTGCCGCACATCGCTTATGCCGTCCCGGCCACTGTTGGCACCCCAAACCAGATCGAGACGAAGAAAGCGCAGCGTGATGCGGCCGTCGCCGCACTCCAGCAGGCGCAGTTCGATCTGAACGTCAAGACTTCCGAGTACATCGAGGGCGCTCGTGAGCTTGAGCGAACCCGGGCCGAGGTCTCAGAGGTGTCCACGCAGATGGCAGCGCTTGATGAATCCATCACGCGGGCCGAGACTGCGCTGGTTCAACGTGCGATCGAACTGTATCGCGGCGACCGCCTCAACCTGCTGGCTCTCCTGCTGGACTCGCGGTCAGTATCGGACTTCATGACCCGGGCCAACTACCTGGTCACTATCAATGGGCACGACTCCAGGATGGTGACGGGGCTGCGTCAGGCGCGTACCGAAAGCGCGTGGCTGCACGAGCGTCTCTCGGAGCGAGTTGCTCGGCAGGAAGCGCTCCAGCTCGCGACCGAGAACGCGCGCAAGGACCTCGATCTACGGATGAAGCAGCAGCAGGCCGAGGCAACGGCGCTTGGCGAGGATCTCGCGGAACTGATGCGTCGAGCCCGCACTTTCGCGGGCAGCGAAGCCTCGGGAGCTTTCGACCCCGATACGATCATCACGGATGCGAACTTCCGTGATGTCGGGTCCATGACGGTCGCGGAGATCCAGACGTTTCTCGAGCGGCAGCCGGGGACACTGGACACCTACCGCGCGAAGGACCACAACGGAAGAACCAGTTCGGTGGCCGAGATGATCGTCGAAGCCGCCGTGGCCTACCGGATCAGCCCCAAGGTCATCCTTGTGACACTCCAGAAGGAGCAGTCGCTACTGGAGAAGAGGAACCCGACTCAGAAGAGCTATGACTGGGCCATGGGGTGCGGTCGGGCGGACAGCCGTACCTACACGCAGTACAAGGGGTTCGGCAAGCAGATATGGTTCGGAGCAGAGAAGCTCAACAAGAACGCGGCGCCTTGGCACGCAGGAATCGAGCGGAAGATTGACGGCAGCGTGGTCAGAATGACCAACGAGGCCACTTACTCGCTGTACAAGTACACACCGCACTTCCACGGAAACCAGATGTTCTGGAGTCTGTACTGGCGATATTTCGGAAGCCCGCTCGAGTCGCCCGCGGGCTAGCAGTGTCGTAGGCGCGCCCTTGCGTCTGGGTATGAACTCACACACGTATTCGTCGACTGCAGGAGGCGCGGGTCAGATGTCCAAGGAACGGTCGAATAATGCTCTGCAGATCATATTCTCGTTCTTCCTGGGCTTGATGGTTCTTGCGCTGATCGGCATCGGTGTGAACACGTTCTATCCGTCTCCCCAAAGCGGCACTGACAAGGCGCAACAGAAGCTCTACAGCGAGCAGCAGCTGCTTGATCGGAAGTCGAGTGGAACCACGATGTCGGCCGCTGATCAGGCACGCTATGCCGAGCTTCAGAAGGAGATAGACGCTCTTAACAACAGGACGCAAGACGCTATGCAGGGGTGGCAGCGCAACACGAGCATCGTGCTCATCGTGTTCGCCACCTTGGTGATGAGCGTCTCGCTCGTGCGTAGTGAGCAGCTCCGCGTCATCTCGAACGGCTTGCTGTTGGGCGGACTGTTCACAATGGTCTACGGCGTTGGGTGGATGATCTCGAGCGGCGAATCCATCGCACGATTCGTTGTGATCGTGTTTGCTTTCGGGGTCACCGTCGCCCTGGGCTACCTCAAGTTCGTACGCAGCCGAGAAGAGGTTCAGGCCCCGCCGGGTTCGACCGAGTACACGGGCGAGCTTGCGGACGCAGGTGCGCTGGGCGCCCTGGCGGCCCGGGTAGAGCAGCTCGAGGCGCGCAATGCGGCCGCGGCCGCGGCGTTCGGGCTCACCGACGCAGAGCACGACAGATAGGCGAGGAGCTGCTGCTCCTTGCCTCGGTCAACGTCTTGCGTCGAGCCGCCTAGAGGTACTGCCAGATATCGTCCACACCTGCCTCGACGGCGGGGATACAATCGACGATCGCGCTGACAGGCAGGCCGGTCTCCACGTTGATGACTCGCAGGTCGAGAACCTCCGGACTCTCGAGCCAACGCCCCACCGGATCGCAGAGCACCTTCACGCGAGGGTGCAGCAGGTCGTCGTTGTTGACGCGGTACACGACAGCGACGGTACCGTCGTCGAGCTTGACGACCGCTCCCATGGGATAGATGCCCAGCATGGCGACGAGTGACTTGGTCACACCGGGGTCATAGGCCTTGCCGCGGCCCTGCATGAGCACGGCCAGCGCTTTGTCGGGACGGATCTCCCTGCGGAACGGCCGCATGGTGGTCATCGCATCGTAGGCATCGCACACACCCACGATCTTGCTGAACAGGTGCTGTTCCGCGCCCGCTGCGGGCTCGGGATAGCCCATCAGATCGTGCCGCTGGTGGTGCTCGTAGGCGACGATCATCGGCATCTTGTCGGCGAGTTGTATCCGCTTGAGCAGGTCCGCGCCCTCCTCGGTATGGCGCTTCACAAGCTGCCACTCTTCCGCTGTGAGCGGACCGGCCTTCATCAGCACGTCTTCGGGGATGCGGACCTTCCCTATGTCGTAGAGCAACGCTGCCAGCCCAAGAGAATGCAGTTCCTCCGCCGAGAGGCCCAGCGCCGATCCAAGAGACAGCGCGAGGATACACACGTTCAGCGAGTGGTTGAGGGTGTAGTCGTCATGCCCCTTGATGGCCGTCAGACCAAGAACGGCCGCGGGGTCCTGCAACAGGTTGTCGAGCATCGATTCGACCACGCGTTGCAGTGAGCCGACCTCCATGGCGCGGCCCAGCTTCGCCTGTGCCTCGATATCGCGCATCGCCGTGACGCCGGTGTCGTAGCTCTCACGGGCCCGGGCGCGGACCTCCTTGTTCCGGGCCTCGTTACCGGCTTCATCCAGGCTGCTTGTCTCAGCGACCGTGACACCCGAGACGCCTCGCGTCTCGAGGAACGCCCGGGCATCCTGGATGTCTGTGATCCGGGGATCTCCCAGAAGCTCGATCAGAGTCGCTCCTTCCGCAGGGGTTAGCCCGCGCGCGAAGGTGACCGCCGAGATACCCCGTGCCAGGAGGTCTTCGATGAGCTTGCGATAGGTCACGCTCTCCTCGGGGAACACCTGGTTCTCGACGAAGAGAGTCTTCTTGTAGATGTTCAGCGTCACGGCCTCGAAACCGAACTCTCCCAGGTCGTTGACGGCCGCTGCGAGGTCCTCGAGCGAGCTTGCCACGAGCGGATGGGTCGTCGGGTACAGCGCAGCGTTGGCGTAGGCCACAGCGAGTGTACGGACCATATCGCGAGCGCGCCCCAGCTTCTCCGGGGTAGCGAACGGGGCCCGCACGGCCACCATTCCGGCAGACGGCTCGGCGGCCTCGGCGGCGATCTGGGCAGGGCTGGCCAGAGGGCCTTCGTTTTCGGGGCGATACGGTGTGTCCGTCACGGTGCACCCACTCCTCGCTTGTTCGCCATGCTCTCGGCGGCATGTACGGCTCTGTACTTCAGCTCTCTTGTCTTCCTGCCCACAACGAGCGAGCGTTGCGCGAATCTGCGCAATGCCTTCTCGGCTTCAGGTGTGCCGATAAGCTCAAGCGATCCCACGATATCCTTTCGGGTCTCGTAGGTCCGTTGGAAGATGTTGAGATCTTCGAGCGCCCTCCAGAGTGCCGGGACCGCCGACGCGATCCGGGCCCTCCCGATCTCGCGCACCACATGGCGCTGTGTTTCGGGCTCGCGGTGGTTGATTGCGCGCACCAGCGCCGCTTCGGCATCAGCCGTCGAGACGGTCGCGAGTGAGCTGACCGCTGCGAATCGCACCTGCTCGTCCAGATTGTTGATCGCTTCGGCGATCAACGGGATCGCACGCGCATCGCCCAGAGACGGCAGCACGTGGACGATGGCCACGGCCAGCTGCGGGTCCGCGGTGCGCATGCGCTGCCGCGCCACACCCAGCACGCTCTCGCTCATGCCCCGCAGGATGGGTCTCAGCAGGGAGCGCCGAGGTTCGCCGGCGCGCACATAGCTTTCGAGTAGGGCTTCGGCGCCCGCGGGGCCTGCAGCGTGCAGGATCTCCCCGGCGATGGCGGCGTCAGCGTCGGTGATCGGGGAGCGGCAGACGTCCCGCAAAACGAGCGGGTCCGAAAGCATCGAACGGGCGCTTTCGACCGCGTCTCGCAGTGTGGGCTCGGCCTCGATCTCATCGAGACGTCGGAGTGCTTCTCGGATGGTCGAGAAGGCTCCGTCCCGCGCAGCCTGCGGGAGAACCTCTCCCATGGCTTTCACGGTGTCGAGGTCGAGTCGGACTCTGGAGACGGCGGTCGCAGTCGCAAGAGCGCGTCCCGAGGTCAGAGTGGGCGATGCCACAGCGACTTGGCGCTCGATGTCCGAGTTGTCGGTGTCGGTGGCTATGATCTCGGCGATCGTCTCGGCCTGAGCGGTCGTCGACAGTTCGAAGTCGGGTTCGACCGAGGCAGTGGGGTTGAGCATCATCTGCAGCAGTCTCGCCGTTTCCGGGGGGAGTTGGAGCGCCTGAGCGATTCGTCGGGGGTCGGCTCCTGCCTGTGCCGCCGATAGCTTCAGCAGGCGCGCCAGAGCAGCAGGCTTCATGCGCGCGACGACGCTGAGCATGCCTTCCATCCGGCGTCCCTGGGTATCGGCGCTCAGCGCCATCGCCAGTACGCGCGTGCGAGTGGCCTCATCCAGCCGCATCATCGCTGCGGCAACCCGCTCCATCGCGAGCTCCCGAGTCGCATCCTCAAGCTTCCCGATGGCCTCTGCGACTTCGTCGATGGCGGGACCATGAGCGGCACTCTCTTCCCGCTGGGCAGCTGCCTGCGCGACCCGTTCGGCTATCTCGTCCAAGGGGGCTGCCGTGAGGTCGACACCCGCGAGCCCTCCCTCTTCCGAGGCGCGAAGCGACACTTCGATCACCGCGATGTGTGAGACGGCCGTGCTCACCAGCGCGGCTCGCGCACCGCCGGTGCTACGTACATCGGCGGCTTCTCGGAGACACAGGTTCACGAACCCGGCAGCCTCGGACTCCTTGATTCCCGGGACGAACACCAGCTGCCCCACCTGCATCGAGTGTAGTGTCTCGGCCAACGCGACCACTTGGCTCTGACCGGCGGCCAGATTGGTAGTGCCGAGTCGGAACCCGTGAGGGTCGACGGCGTAGCGTAGCGGCCCGGAGGCGGCTAGTTCGTTGGCGCGGGTCGTGAAGCGCGCGATCGCTTCCTGCGGCAAGGCCGACGCCGGGGGATACAGGCGTGCGGCACCCACCGCTGCGGCTATCAGTCGCAGGGCTTCATCGGCTCGCGGGAATCCCTCGGTCTCCAAAGCGCCACCCTCTCGTATGCGCTTGCCCCTGCTAGGGTATATCGGCTTGGGCGATGGCGCGAGACATGACACCTGTGCGCTTGCTCACAGTCACTCCGTGACGGCGTCCTCGCGTTCTCGGGCATCAACCCGATACAGTAGGCATAGGTGACATAGAGGGAGTCCAGTGGCGCTCAGGACCGAAGCATACTTTCGGACCCTCGCATCTGAAGCGCTTGAGCGCTCCGGATGTGCTGAACCGCCCGTGCCCGTCGAAGATATCGTGGCGAGGCTGGGTATCCCGATTCGCTATGTGAACCTGCCGCAGTTCTTCACCTCGGCGCTGGTCTCCGAGGATGGGATGCCGGTGATGATCGTCAACTGGGCCAAGAGCGACCTCGAGCGACGAACCGCTTTGGCCCACATGCTGGGCCACATCCTGATTCTCATGGCCGGTGACGAACAATACCCGCGCGACAACGCCGATCACCGCGACGCGGACATGGTCGCGCGTGAGTTGGTGCTACCTACCTCGATGGTGATAGAACAGGCGCGCCTGTGGTTCAACGACTACCGATACCTCGCGCGCCTCTTCGGGGTGACAGAGGCCGCCATGCTCGAACGCATGCGCGATATGGGGCTGATCAAGGGTCCCGACGGTCTGATGTGGGACTACTGACGCCCCAACTTCTCTGAGAGCGGTATCATCGACCAGTGAGAACCTGACGCGAGCTGACGTCGGTGTTCTTCGCTGCAGAAAGAAGGGGGCTGAATGCGGACCAACTACGCAATCGGCGTTGATGTGGGCGGTACTCGAATCGCTGTCGGGCTCGTGGAGCGCAAGGGCCGCATCGTGAAGGATGCGAAGCGGCTCACGCCGAAGACGGGCCCGTTCGCCGTAGTCGATGCGATCATCGAGCTGGTAGATGAGGTCGGCGCTGGCGTGCAGGCGGCCGAGATCGCCGGTGTGGGTATAGGACTGCCCGCGCAGGTGGACTTCTTGAGGCAGGAGGTCGAGTACTGTACGAACCTGCCTCTTGCCGGCATCGATGTACGTTCGCTGGTCATGGCGCGCACGAAACGCGAGGTGACCATCGACAACGACGGGCACCTCGCTACCGTGGGTGAATCGCGCTACGGAGCTGCGAAGGGCTTCCGCGACTTCGTTATGATCACGCTGGGCACCGGCGTCGGTGGTGGCATGTTCCTAGGTGGCGAGCCATATCGTGGCAGTCGCGGACTTGGTGGCGAAGTGGGGCACACGGTCATCGATTTCGATGGGCCTCCGTGTCCCTGTGGCGGCAACGGCCACCTCGAGGCCTACCTGGGCCGTCCGGCGATCGCCGCACGAGGCAAGGCGGCTGCCCGGCTGTTCTCGGGAAAAGCGATCTTGGATGCTTCGGGGGGCGCACTCGATGACGTGAGCGCCGAATCGGTCGTCATCGCGGCGCGCGGTGGGGATGCGGTTGCCCGCGGCATCCTTATGGAATGTGGGGAGATACTTGGTCGGGCACTCGTGGGGTTCGTGAACGTGCTGAACCCCAAGCTGGTGTGCATCGGCGGCGGCATCGGCGAGTCTGCCGACTTCCTGGTCGAGCGAGCGGCAGAAGTCGTCCAGTCCGAGGCGCTGGCGGGCCGGCGTGATGTCACCGTGGTGCAAGCGGTCCTGGGTAACGACGCCGGGATTCTCGGCGCGGCGGCTATGGCTTTTGATGAACATGATTCACGTGAGGGACTCCACCGATAGGCGACCCGGGAGGTCACGATGTCTGACGATCGTATCGAGTCGCACGAGGAACGCCTGTACGTGCTGCGCGACAAGGCCGCACGCGAAGGCTTCACCGTGCCTGACGAGGCGCTTGAGTACATCGCCGAGAAGTACGCGATGGCGACCACCCTCAAGGGGGCGCTCATAAACGTCGCTGCCTACGCTGCACGCCGCGGGCTCACGGTCGACCGTGCGATGGCGGCTCTCGTGTTGGACGGCGTTCGTGCTGAGGTATCGGTGCCCGAGGCTCAGGTGCCCGCTACCGATGACGCCTCCCCTGAGACCGACGTCCTGGAACCGATTGAGACGGTCTACGAGCCGCATGCGACCGATGCCTACGATGAAGAGCCGTTCGTGGCAGACGACTCCGACGGCACGGCCGAGGAGCACCCGTTCGTGCCCATCACGGACACGCTGTTCGCCCCTCCGGCTGCCGTCACGCCAGCGCCTGTGGCCACACCTGAGCTAGCGCCTCAACCTGCACCTGAGCCTGTATTCGAACCAGCCTTCGAGCCGGAGTTGCCGCCGTTCGTTTCGGCGTCTGCGCCCGAGCCGATCTGGGAGTCGGAAGCCGCACCCGAACCTGCACCCGAACCTGCGCCCGAACCCGTTGCACCGCCGATACCTCAGCCGGCCGCAGCCGAGCGGGCCGAAGTCTGGTTCGCGCCCATGCGCAGCGTCAAGAAGGAGTCGCTGGTCAAGCGTGTCGGCAAACTGCTGAAGCACGCCGGTCTCGCCGCCGCGATCGAAGACGGCGACCTGGTCGCGATCAAGCTGCACTTCGGCGAGGAAGGCAACACGGGGTTCGTGCACCCGGTCTTCCTGCGCGAGGTCGTCCGCCGCGTACGGAAGCATGGTGGCAAACCCTTCCTGACTGACAGCAACACGCTCTACCGCGGTAAGCGCGCCAATGCCGTGGATCACGTGACCTGCGCGGTTCGCAACGGATTCAGCTTCGCGACTGTCAACGCGCCGGTCATCATCGCGGACGGCCTGACCGGCACCGACGGTGTCGACGTGCCCATCTCGGGATTCAAACACTTCGAGTCGGTGCGTATCGGTGCCGCCGCCGTTCTTGCGGATGCGATGGTGGTCGTGAGCCACGTCAAGGGCCACGAGGCCACCGGCTTCGGCGGAGCGATGAAGAACGTCGGCATGGGCCTGGGCACCCGCGCCGCCAAGCAGCGGATGCACAGCGATCTAAAACCCCAGGTCACCGCCGAGAAGTGCACTGCGTGCAAGCGTTGTGTGAAGTCGTGCCCGGTTGAGGCGATCCACATCGTCGACAAGGTTGCCGTCATCGACTACGAGCTGTGCTATGGCTGCGGCGAATGTGTGGCCGCCTGTCCTTACGGTGCGATCGGCATCCAGTGGAAGACGGAGCCCGAAGCCATCCAGGAAAAGATCGTCGAGCACTGTGCAGGCGCGCTTGCCGGCAAGGAGGGCAAGGTCATCTACCTCTCGTTCGTGACCAACGTGAGCCCCGACTGTGACTGCTGGAGCTTCTCGGACGCGAGTGTCGTGGCCGATATCGGCGTACTCGCATCCACCGATCTCGTGGCGATCGACCAGGCGGCATACGACCTGGTGGTGGGCGCGAAGGGCCTGCCCGGCAGCCGCGGAGAAGGGCTTTCCGAGGGCAGCGACAAGTTCCGCGAGATCACCGGGATCGATGGCACGGTGGCTATTCGCTATGCGGAGCAGGTCGGGCTGGGCACGCGCAGTTATGAGCTCAAGACGATCGAGTAGCCGCGTGGACCGCGCATGACGATCGTAGTGCCGCTCGTGCTCGTTGCGCTCTTCTCGGGAACGTTCTCGGTATGCACGTCGGTGGTCTTCACGCTGTTCTGGTACCAGTTCAACGGACAGTCTTCCGCCGAGGCGCAGGTGGCGCTCCCCTCCGAGTAGAATGAGTGCATCAATCGAGAGGAAGAACGATGGATTTCGGGTCGATCATCAAACGCTCCTGGCATATCACCTGGCGCTACCGGGCCCTGTGGGTCCTGGGGATCTTCGCTGGTGTTTCGGGATGCCAAGGGGGCGGCGGCGGTGGGAACGGTGGAGGCAGCAGCAACATCTCCAACGACCTGAGCAGTGGTGCGCCTGACTTCCGATCGTGGGCCGATTCCGTGCAGCAGTGGCTACCTGCGCTTGTGGCAGGCGCGGTTCTGCTGGTTTTGATCTCTATCGTGTGGTGGGTCTTGGGTGTGGCCGCACGCGGCGGCATGGTCGTCGGTGTGGACCGTATCGAGCAGGGTTCCTCGCCGACTGTCGGCGAGCTCTGGGCGGCCGGGTTTGCCCGATTCTGGACGTTGCTCGGGCTCGAAGTGATGCTGCGGATTCCGATTCTCCTCGTACTTCTGTTCGTGCTCGCCGGGGTCTTCGTACCTCTCATGGGGGCGATTGTCGGTACCGGTGATGTCGGTCCCGGAATCGTGGCTCCAATCTGCGGCAGTCTGGCGATCGGCCTGCCACTCCTACTGGTGTTGGGCTTCGTGCTGGGAGTCATGGAGCTCATCGCGAAGCGCTATGTGATGCTGGGCGGGCAGGGCGCAGTCCAAGCTGCGCAGAACGGCTGGCGCTTCTTCCGCGTGCGATTCAAGGACACATTCCTCATGTGGCTCATCAACGCGGGCCTCAACCTCGCGGCGTCGCTGGTGCTGATCGTGCCTGCGTTCGTCGTCGGTCTCGTTGTGGCCGTTCCTGCCGTACTCGCCGCGAGGAGCGAGAGTTGGACTGCGTTCATCCCGATCATCGGCGTGGCGATGCTCCTCTTGATCGCGCTGTCGATCGTCTACTCCGCGATCTGGGGAACGTTCACCTCGTCGTTGTGGACCATCTTCTTCCGCAGAGTCGCAGGGTTGGAGCAGCCGGTGGAGGCTCCCATTTCGGGTTCCCCGTACGCTGGTGAGGGCATTTCCCTGGCGTCGCCGGCACCTCCGGGCCCGGTCACGACTCCGATGCCTGAGCCGCCGGCCCCACCTGCTGATCGCTACCCGCAGTACCCGCCCGCGCCGCCTACGCCGCCCGCTCCACCGGTGCCCGGTGCCTGAGGCCGGCAGGCTCATCATCTGTGCCACGCCCATCGGTAATCTGGGCGATGTCACGCTGCGCGTTCTCGAGGCGCTCAAGTCCGCCGATACGGTCCTGGCCGAGGATACCCGGGTGACTCGGAAGCTCTTCTCCCGGTATCTGATCACGACGCCGCTGGAGCGCTACGACGAGCACACGGCGGTGCGCCGTACGCCGGAGGTGATCGAGCGTATCAGGGGCGGCGAGACGATTGCCCTGGTCTCCGATGCCGGTACCCCGGGGATCAGTGATCCCGGTTCCATTCTCGTGGACGCGGCGATCGCCGCAGACGTGCTGGTAGACGTGCTTCCCGGGGCCGCCGCGGTCATAGCTGCGCTCGTTGCGAGTGGCCTGCCCACGTGGGCTTTCTACTTCGCGGGCTTCCTGCCTCGTAAGGCGGGTGATCGCACGCGTCTGCTCGCCTCGCTCGCACCGCTTGAGGCCACGCTGATCTTCTACGAGTCACCGCGCCGGACCGGTGCCACGCTTCGGGGACTGGCGGAGGCGTTTCCGGGACGTAGCGGGGCCATGGCCCGCGAACTGACCAAACTGCACGAAGAGATCGTGCGCGGTCCTCTCACGGAGCTTGCCGAGCAGATCAGTGAACGCGAACTACTCAAAGGTGAGGTCGTCTTGCTTGTGGGGCCACCCCACTGGGGTCGCAACGCTGCGCCGGCTCCGATTGAGCCGGTCGACGCGTCGGTAGTAAGAGCGCGAGTGGCCGAACTCATGTCGGAGGGGACGGCGCGGACGGCGGCCGTCAAGCAGGTCGCCAAAGAAACCGGCATGTCTCGGCAGGATGTCTACGACTTGGCCTCGCGGCCCTGACGCCCCAGACGAAGTACCGCCTGAGCTAGGCCTTCTTCACGGCGCTCACGCAGGAACTGCACACCGCGCGGCCCTTGATGTCGGTCATCTCGGTATCGGTGTCGCCGCAGATGGCACAGGAGTCCTTGTGCTTCTGCAAGATGATGCTCTCACCCTCGGTGTAGATGGCGATGGGGTCTTTGACCTTGATGCCGAGTGTGCGACGCAACTCCATCGGAATGACGATGCGCCCCAAGTCATCAACGCGCCTCACGATGCCGGTGTCATGCATAGCAGCCGCCCTTCCATCATCCACCGCGTGCTCTCAGCGGCAAACGGTTAGAATCGTATCTGTGGTCCTCTTAGCAGAATACGTTCCATGCTTCCAATATTACCCACGGTCTCGGAGTCCTGAACACATGAGTGACACTTCTTTCTATCTCACCACGCCGATCTACTACGTCAACTCGGTGCCGCATCTGGGTACCGCCTACACCACGGTGGCGGCAGACGCGCTGGCACGCTATCGCCGGATGATGGGCGACGATGTCCACTTCCTCACGGGGCTGGACGAGCACGGCCAGAAGGTCGAGCAGGCGGCAGCCGAGCACGGCATGACGCCGCAGGAGTGGTGTGACTCCATCGCGCCCAAGTTCCAGAGCGTCTGGGAACTGCTCGAGATATCCAACGATGACTTCATCCGCACCACTGAGCCCCGTCACGAGCGCGGAGTCCAGCAGCTCGCGCAGGTGCTCTACGACCGGGGTGACATCTACAAGGGTCACTACGAGGGCTGGTACTGCGTGCCCGACGAGACGTATTGGACCGAGGGAGATCTGGGTGAGGGCCAGACCTGTCCTCAGTGCGGCCGCGTCGTAGAGTCCGTCCGAGAAGACAACTACTTCTTCAAGCTGTCGGCTTACGCTGACGAGCTGTTGGCGCTCTACGAGGCAAACCCGGGCTTCGTGGGTCCCGAGACCCGCCGCAACGAGGTGCTCTCCTTCGTGAAGGGTGGTCTCAAGGACCTGTCCATCTCGCGCTCCAACGTGAAGTGGGGAGTGCCGCTTCCCTGGGACGAGACGCACACGATGTACGTCTGGTTCGATGCGCTGATCAACTACATCACGGCAGTGGGCTACGGCGACCCCGCGCGCGCCGACGAGTTCGCGCGCCGCTGGCCGGCCCAGGTCCATTTCGTGGGCAAGGACATCATCCGCTTCCACTGCGTGATCTGGCCGGCGCTGCTTCTGGCCGCCGGACTGCCCGTACCCAAGACGGTCTTCGCCCACGGTTTCCTGCTCACCAAGGGCGAGAAGATGTCGAAGTCCAAGGGCAACGCGCAGTCGCCACAGGACCTGGTGGCAAAGTTCGGTGTCGATGCCTACCGCTACTACTTCCTGCGTGATGTGCAGTTCGGCATGGACGGCTCGATCTCCATGGAGGCCATGGTCCAGCGCATCAACGGTGACTTGGCCAACGACTGGGGCAACCTGTGCTCACGGTTGTTCAACATGGTGGGGAAGTACTTCGACGGCCAGGTGCCCGATCCAGCCGGCGCTCCGTTGCTCACGCCCGAGGACACCGTGCTGCGTGAGATCGCGCTCGCTCTGCCGGGCCGCTTCGCCGCCGCGATGGACCGGCTCGACTACGCCGGCTCGCTCGAGGCTACTTGGGACCTGGTGAAGGGTGCCAACCGCTACATAGAGGATTCGGCGCCGTGGAACCTCGCCAAGTCCGAGGAGACCATGGGACGTTTGGGCGCGGTACTCTACAACGCGCTCGAGGCCGTACGCATAGCCGCTCTGTTCTGCGCACCCGCCATGCCCCTGACCTCAGCCGAGGTCTGGCAGCGCATGGGACTGTCCGATATCCGTACGGTGACCGATCTGCCTGCGCAGTCGGCGTGGGGCCACCTGCCGGTGGGCAACACGGTGGTCAAGGGCGACCCGCTCTTCCCGCGCATCGACAAGGATGCCGAGTAGCCCGATGTCTTCGGCCCCCCAGACCCCCGCGATGCTTCTGCCGCTGTTCGTGGACGGCAAGGGGCGCGAGGTTGCTGTCCCGGACTTCGGCGGCATGCCCATCGCCGATACACACGCACATCTCGACATGCTCGACGACCCTGCACTTGCACTGGCGCGCGCCGCGCTGGCGGGCGTTGGCTTCGTTGCCACAGTGGCCGACGTAACCGAGGACGCGTGGCGGACCTACGATGAGCTTCCCAGTTGGCTGGCGAATGCGCGCGAGCTGCTGGTCGCTGAAGGGCGCGAGGATGTTGCGGTACCGCGGGTGCGCGTCGTGGTCGGCGCCCATCCTCACAACGCAAAGGACTGGACGCAGGACACCGAAGCCGAGTTCCGTCGTCTCGCAGCGGATTCCGTCACCTGCGCGATCGGTGAGCTCGGCCTCGACTATCACTACGACCACTCGCCCCGCGATGTGCAGCGGGAGGCCATGAGAGCGCACCTCACGCTCGCGCACGAGTTCGGGCTACCCGCGGTGGTCCACTTGCGCGAAGCGCACGCTGACGGGCTTGAGATCCTGCGCGAGGTGGGCCGCCCACCCGCAGGGTGCATCCTGCACTGCTTCAATCTCGCACCTGAAGTGATGGAGCCCTTCCTCGAACTCGGCTGCCATGTGAGCTTCGCAGGTCCCGCGACCTTCAAGAAGGCCGAGGAGGTCCGCGAGGCCGCTCAAGCGGTGCCGGAGGACCGGCTTCTCACCGAGACGGACTGCCCGTTCATGGCCCCCGAGCCGTTTCGCGGTCGCACCAACGAACCGGCGTACGTGGTGTTCACTGCCGCCCGGCTCGCCCGTGCACGTTCCGAGGAGCCCGAGCCGTTCGCGCGCCATACCTTCGCGGCTGCACTCGCTCTGCTTGATGCGGAACGCCGATGAGCGGCCCATCGAAGCCAGTCGTGCTCTGTATCGCTGGCAGCCCGCGTCGCGGCGGAAACAGTGATCGGTTCCTCGACGCACTCACGGACGGAGTCGAGGCGGGCGGGTGCACCGCTGTGAGGCTGGTGGCGTCGTCTGCCGGAGTTACTCCCTGCCGCGGGTGCAACAGCTGCTCGAAGGCGGGCGTCTGTGTCGTGCGCGATGGCATGGATGAGGTCTACGCCGCCATCGATTCGGCCCACGCGATCGCCATCTCTACGCCAGTCTTCTTCGCAACCGTGCCCGCGGTACTCAAGACGCTCTACGACCGCTTCCAACCATACTGGGCCAGGCGCTACGTTCTGGGTGAGCCTGCGCCTCAGGTACGCCGCCCTGCCGCGTTGATCGTGGTAGGCGGGGGAGGCGATCCCTATGGCATGGGCTGCGCGATCACGCCCACCCGCAGCGTGCTGGGGCCGGCCGGATTCGAACTGCTTGAAGTCCTTGAGATCGAGGGTCTCGACGGGCCTTCTGCGGCCGCCACGCATCCCGCCGAGCTCGAGCGCGCGCGAGCCTTGGGGACCGCATTGGCCGAGAAGACCGTGGCCCGCACCTGACCTTCTCGGCGACCGAAATGTCAGTCCAAAACAGCTGTTGTCGTGTTGTTCCGTGGCGACCTGCGGGTTTGCACGAGGACCTTTCTAGCGGTAGCATCGGCAGTCCCCGCCGTTACCGAGCGGTTGACAAGTTGTCGATATCCTGAGGACTTCCATGAGGGTTCTGCCACCGCGCATGACCCGGTATCTGAAGCTCCAGTACGCCATCGCAGCCTTCGTCCCACTAGTGATCGTGACACTCAGTATCACCGGATTCGTGTGGGCTCAAAAACGCGTGACTGTCGTCGTCGACGGCCAGTGTCTGCATGTTGAGACGCAGGCTGCCGATGTCGCGTCGCTGCTCCATGACGCCGGTGTCGCTGTAGACGGCGATGACGTGGTCTCGCCGGGTCTGGATTCGGCGGTCGATGACCGCATGAGCGTTGTCGTTCGCCACTCAGTGCCCGTCACCATCGACCTGGGTTCAGGCCCCATGAAGGTCGATGTGGTTGGCGAGACGGTCGCTGACGCCCTGGTTGCCGCAGGGGTCAAGCCCGACTCGCACCCCGCTGTGAACCCAGACGTCTCCACGCCGCTGAAGGCGGGCATGTCGATCTCCGTGCCGGGAGTCTTCGTCCGGCTTGCACAGGAGGAGGAGACGACCACCCCTCCGGTTGAGACACACCCCGACTCTTCGATGCCCCGCGGCACCAAGCGCGTCATCGCCACAGGGTCGCCGGGACGGGTTCTGCGCGTGTACCGCATGCTGGTGGCCGGCGGCGTCGAAGGGGATCCGGTACTCACGAAGTGCTGCGTGCTCAACACCGCAGAGCCGCGCATCATCGCCGTGGGTACCGGCGAGAGCAATACGATGACGGCGGCGGTCAACCGCACGTATGTGGTGGGCAGGCCCCCGAAACGCGGCCGCAAGATGCGCGTGGAGGCGACGGGCTATTCACCGCTCGAGCCAGGGCTCGACTACACCACCTCGACCGGGGCACGAGCGCAGCACGGTGTCATCGCAGTCGATCCGCGCGTCATTCCCTACGGCACGCACGTGTGGGTGCCCGGCTACGGCTATGCGGTCGCTGCTGACTGCGGTGGCGCGATCAAGCGCAACCGCATCGACCTGTGCTTCGATACGGTCGCCGAGGCGATCCAATGGGGTCGCCGCACCGTCACGATAATCATCCTCGACTGATCGTGACGACTTCCTACCTCGCGACGCCTCGGGCCACGCTCGACGTCTTGCGCCGTCATGAACTCCACACCAAGAAGCACCTCGGCCAGCACTTCCTCGTTGACGACAATGTCGTGGGCCGCATCATCGAACTTGCGGCCCTCGACCCAAGTCAGACGGTGCTCGAAGTCGGTCCGGGGATAGGCACGCTCACTGTCGCTCTGTGCGACGCGGCCGGTGCCGTAGTTGCGGTCGAGCGTGACGAGCGTCTCGAACCCGTGCTGATTGACACCACCAGGGCGTGTGAACGCTTCGCGTTGGTGCATGCCGATGCAACCACCGTCTCTGCGCAAGAGATCGCGGCTCCCTTTGGCGCCCCCACTGCGATGGTGGCCAATCTGCCCTATCAGGTGGCCGCGACGGTGGTCCTACGCTTCTTTGAGATGCTCCCCCAGCTCGAGCAGACCACCGTGATGGTGCAGTCCGAGGTCGCCGACCGGATGACCGCCGGCCCCAATACCAAGGCGTACGGTTCCTACACCGTCAAACTCCGGCTGCTGGCACAGGCCGCGGGGCGGTTTCAGGTCGCGAGAGGATGTTTCCTGCCGCCGCCGCGTGTCGACTCGTCGGTCGTGCGCTTGGAGCGCATGGAGGCCGCCGAGGATCTGACCTTGCTCAGAGAGGCGGCGCGTCTCGCAGATGCCGGATTCGCCCAGCGTCGCAAGACCATACGCAACTCGATGCGTGCGATGCTCACGGTGTCGGACGACTCCCTTGATGCGGCCTTCGCGGATGCGGGCATCGATGGCATGCGGCGCGCGGAGACCTTCCATCCCGGGACATTCATCGACCTTGCTCGGGCTTTTCGCTCCCAAACGTGAGTCAGAGCGTCGGCTGACTGGGCCCCGCATTGGATAATCTATCCTGATAGTGTGCCGTACGCTGGCATTTTGTCGCATTATCAGCTATAGTTACCAGTCAAATAAAAGGAGGGGTCACTTGATGGACTTTGCGCGTCAGGCTGAGGTCGTTGGGCGTATACGATCCGACCTCGAAGGATTGACCGGAGCCCGCATCAGAGTCCGGGCGAATATGGGTAGGTCGAAGATTGTGGAGCGCGAGGGCGTGCTTATGCAGACGCATCCGGCGCTCTTCGTGGTTGAGGTGCAGGAGAAGCGTGAGCGCAAGGCGCGAGCGTCCTACCAGTACGTCGATGTGCTTACGGGCACGGTCGAGCTCACCCACCCTGAGAGCGGCGATTCCCTGTTTCCTTGGATGAACTAGCGAAACCGGATAGCGGTCTTGTTCGAGCGCGGTACCCACAAGGAGCCGCGCTCGTTCACGTTCAGGCAGGAGATTGACACCGTGCCACGCGTGATTGCCCCCGCGAAAGTAAACCTGTTTCTGGGAATCGGCTCGTTGCGCCCGGATGGCTATCATGGGCTGGTCTCGGTATTCCACGCTCTGGCGCTCGCCGATGAGGTCGCTATCGAGCCTTCCGACCGTCTGACCCTCGAGTGCGACGCCGAGCTGGACGTGCCGCCGGAGCAGAACCTCGCCTATCGTGCCGCCGTGGCATTCGGCGCGCAGGTCGGGCTGGAGCCCGCATTCACTATCCGGCTCACCAAGCGGATTCCGCATGGCGCAGGTCTTGGCGGAGGGTCGTCGGATGCGGCGGCAGTCATCGCCGGGCTGGCACACCTTTGGGGAATCGATCGCCAAGACGCCCGATGTGAGCTCGTGGCGGCCTCTCTCGGAGCCGATGTGCCGTTCTTCCTCACGGGGGGAGCTGCGCTCATGTCCGGTCGCGGAGACGAGCTCTCACGGGAGCTCCCCGCGATTTCAGGCGGTTCTGCGGTCCTCGTCCGTCCGCCCACACCCGTCCCCACTGCCGAGGCGTATCGCGCGTTCGATGCTGCCCCTCTCGCCCCGGGTGAGCCATCAGCGGTCGTCATGGCGTTGGAGGCCGGCGACGTGAGGCTTCTGGCTGCTGCGCTGCAGAACAACATGGAACGAGCATCATCGGCGGTGGTGCCCGAAGTCGCAGAAGCGCTACGATGGGTTCGAGACGAGGCGGGAGTGCTCGGCGCGATCGTGGCCGGGTCGGGTTCTGCGGTGTTCGCCCTGTGCGAGGACTCGGTTGGCGCCCAAGCGACGGTTCGTCGTGCGCAAGAACGCGGGTGGTGGTCTGTGGCAACGCATCTCGTCGCACACGGTGCGACGGTGATCAGTGAGGGGTAGCCGGTGAAGGTCGATGCGGTGGTGTTGGCCGGTGGGGACGGCGAGGTCATCGACCCAGCTGTGCATATCAAAGGATTGGTCCCGATCGCAGGCAAGCCCATGGTCGAATGGGTCGTCGACGCTCTCCGCGCCGCGACTACCGTGGCAGAGATCGCCGTTGTGGTTCCCACGGCAGAGAATCTGGGAGCGTGGGCCGACAAGGTCGACAAGCTCGTTGTCAGCGACGCACGGTTCATCGACAACGCCATAGCCGGGATCGACTCTTTTCGCAACGACCGTCACGTGCTGTTGACGACGGGCGATCTGCCAGCATTGACGCCCGAGGCCGTGGATGACTTCGTGACTCAGTCCCTCGAAGCCGACGCCGATTTCAGCTACCCGCTGGTTCGTGAGGCCGATGTGCTCGAGCAGTTCCCCGGATCGAAGCGCACGTTCGTCAAGATCGTTGGCGGACCGGTCACTGGTGGCAACATGATGGTTCTCGCGCCGGCGCTCGCAGCTTCCGCGCGGGAGATCGGCCAGCGCTTCTTTGAAACGCGTAAGAACCCCCTGAAGATGGCGGGCGTCGTGGGTGTGCCGTTCGTGGTCAAGATGGCATTGGGGAGGCTCGACCCGACTGACGTCGAGCGCAAACTGGGTCAGCTCCTGGGTGGCAAGTGTGCGGCGATCTACACGTCTCACGCGTCGATAGGCGCCGATGTCGACAAACCACTCGATGTAATTGTGTCTGAAAGGGTGCTCTACGAGCGTAATAAGGGGTAGGATTGTCCTGTCAGGGCGCGAAGTACGGTTCTGACGGGGCGATGGGGGTCGCTCGGCCACAAAGAGTTCTACGCAAGGGGGAGTCGTGAAGATCACCAAAGTAACGTTGCGGCCTGTTGCCATGAACAAGGTCGTCGCGATTGCGAGCATCGTCATCGACGACTGTTTCGTGATCCACGATCTCCGTGTCGTCAACGGCGACAAAGGGCTGTTCGTGGCGATGCCGTCGCGCAAGTTGCCTAACGGCGACTTCCGGGATATCTGCCACCCTATCTGCACAGACGCGCGCACTGACATCCAGGAATCCGTGCTGGCACAGTTTGAAGCAGAAGGCGGCGCGTCGGCCTTCGAAGCTGCGGCGCTGGTTCTCTCGGACGAAGAGGTCTCTGTCGCCAGCGTCTGATGTCGCCATGTGATGAGTGATATCGTGCCTCAGGAGCGCCGATCAATGAGGTTGGTGTTGACGCGCCTTCGTGGCTCTCCCTACACTTCACGGGCACGTTGGGGCATCGTTCAATGGTAGGACACAGACCTTTGGAGTCTGTTATCTAGGTTCGAATCCTAGTGCCCCAGCCAGTGCACCTCTTGGCCGCGACTGCGGCACCGAGCAGAGGGGACGACCTATGAGCGCCACCGCCCTTATCCTCGCAGCAGGCGAGGGTACGCGTATGTACTCGGAAACGCCCAAGGTCGCACATCGTGTTCTGGGCGTGCCCATGATCCAGCTTGTGGTCCAGACGGCCCAAGAAGCGGGCTGCGATCACATCGTCGCCATCACCGGCCACCGCGCCGACGTGGTCGAAGCGCTGATTCCCGGAGTGGAGTGCGCTCGCCAGGACCAGCAGCTGGGAACCGGTCATGCGGTCATGTGTGCCAGGGAGGCACTGGCTGGAGCTAGTGGCTCGCTGGTCGTTCTGTCCGGGGACACACCGCTCATGACGTCACAGACGATCTCCGGGCTGATCGCGCTTCGCGAATCCAGCGGGTCGGTCGCCACCCTACTGACAGCGCACGTGCCTGATCCCGCTGGCTACGGTCGTATTGTTCGAGGCCGGGACGGTCAGGTGGAAGCCATCGTCGAAGAGAAGGACTGCTCGCCCGAGCAGCGCTCGATTCGAGAGGTCAACACCGGCACCTACTGCTTTGATGCCGCAGTGCTCTTCGCGCACCTCGACCGGCTGACCACCGCAAACGCTCAGGGCGAGTACTACCTCACCGACATCGTCGCCTTGTTCAACTCGGAAGGCATGACCGTCTCGGCGATGGTCACCGATGACCCGCTCGAGACCCTTGGCGTCAACACGCGCGTCCAGCTTGCCGAGGCGACAAAGGTGCTGCAGGCGCGAGTGAACCGTCGGCACCTCCTGGCAGGCGTCACCATGACCGATCCGCAACTCGTGTGGATCTCGCCGCAGGTGAGCGTGGGGCGCGATGTCGAGATACTTCCTATGACCTTTCTCACCGGTGAAACCACCGTCGCCGACGGCGTGGTGCTGGGCCCCAACACGCGCATCAGCGATTCGCAAATCGCCCGAGGGGCGGTTGTGGACTCCAGCGTGCTCGTTTCGGTCGTCGTGGGTCCCGATGCGACGGTGGGCCCCTCGGCATACCTGAGGCCGGGGACGGTTCTGGAGGCCAGGGCGAAAGCAGGTACGAGCGTTGAGATAAAGAACTCGATCGTTGGTGAGGGGAGCAAGGTCCCGCATCTCTCCTACATAGGCGACGCGACGATCGGTCGTGGTGTGAATGTGGGAGCGGGGACAATCACCTGCAACTATGACGGTGTGTCGAAGCATCCGACGGTGATCGGCGACGGTGCGTTCATCGGCTCTGATACGATGCTGGTGGCGCCGGTTACTATCGGAGAAGGTGCGATAACGGGTGCGGGTAGCGCCATCACGCATGACGTGCCACCCGGCGCGCTCGCAATAGAGCGTTCCGAGCAGCGCGCGATTGAGGGATGGGCTGCGCGCAGGCGTGCCACGCGCGAAGACTGAACGGTCCGACCCGGAAGAAGGAGCGAACGTCGCGATGATGGTCGAGCAGGGTAAGCGCATGATCGTGTTCAGCGGTACGAGCAACCCCGAGCTGGCCGAGGACGTCGCACGGCACCTGGGTATCGAGCTGGGAAACGTGAAGATCAGGAAGTTCGCGAACGGTGAGATCTACGTTCGCTTCCTTGAAAGCGTCCGGGGCTGCGACGTCTTTCTCATGCAAAGCGTTACCGCCCCGGTCAACGACTCGTTGATGGAGCTCTTGATCATGGTCGACGCTGCCAAGAGGGCCTCGTCGCGCACGATCACCGCGGTCATTCCGCACTACGGGTACGCGCGCCAGGACAAGAAGAGCGCGGCGCGAGAGCCCATTACCGCGAAGTTGGTAGCCGACCTGCTCACCACGGCGGGTGTCGATCGCGTCATCGCGATGGACCTCCATCAGGGGCAGATACAGGGGTTCTTCGACCAGCCGGTCAACCATCTCACCGCACTGCCGATCCTCGCGGACTACTTCGAGTCGCTGAACCTCGAGAACTGCTGCGTGGTCAGCCCGGACGTCGGTCGCGCCAAGGCGTGCAAGAAGCTCTCGGATATGCTGGGCGCGAGTCTTGCGATCATGCACAAGGGCCGTCCCGAGCACAATGTTGCGGAGATCACGCACGTCATAGGTGACGTGAAAGGCAAGGTCTGCATCGTCGCCGACGACATGATAGACACGGCGGGGTCGATTACCGAAGGTGCCAAGGCCCTGATCAACTCCGGGGCGACCGCGGTGTACGTGACCGCGACGCACGGTATCTTCTCGCCGCCCGCCTACGAGCGGATCGAGGCGGCTCCCATCATCGAAGTTGTGGTCGTGAACACCGTTCCCGTACCGGATGAGCGCCGGCATGGTAAGATTCGCGTTCTGTCGGTTGCACCGCTGTTGGCGCACGCCGTCCAGAACGTATTCAATGACGAAAGCGTCTCGGAGCTGTTCGATCCGGATTTCCAGCTCTAGGCGAGCACGAGCGACCGTGGGGCAGGATTGCCTGACGGGTAGTATCTGGTCTGAGACGACACTGCTGTAAAGGAGCACTTCATGACTACATCGAATGAGATGATCGCGACTAGCCGCGATATGATCGGCAAGTCGAGCCGCAGGCTCGCGTATGTCAACCAGATTCCGGCCGTTGTGTACGGTCCCGGCCGTGATCCCCAGTCCATCGCTGTGAACCGTCACGACTTCGAGCTGTGGCTGGCGCACCACTCCGCCGGTTCGGCCGTCATCGAGCTCAAGCTCGAAGGCGAGAAGAAGCCGCTGCACGCCATGATTCGTGAGGTCCACCACTCTCCGGTCAAGGGCAACGTGCTTCACATCGACTTCCTGGTCGTTTCGATGGACAAGGTGACGAGCGCGACTGTGCCGCTGCACTTCATCAACGATCCCGCGGGCGTGAAGGCGGGCGGCGTTCTGACGATCAACGTCCACGAGGTCAACCTTGAGGCCAAGCCTGCGGACATCCCGGTAAACGGCATCGAGCTCGATGTCGCTGCGCTCGAGATCGGCGATTCGTTGCACGTCTCGGACCTTGTGGTCGGTGCCGGCGTGACGATCACCGACGACCCCGAGACCATTGTGGTCGCCGTTCAGGCGCCGCGTGCTGAAGAGCCCGAGGAGACCGCAGAGACCGCTGCCGAGCCCGAGGTCATCGGTGCCAAGGACCAGTCGGAGTAACGGACTGCTCTCTGTGGAGGCTTGCTGTCCCGTGTGTACGCGATGACGTGGCTTGTGGTGGGGCTGGGTAATCCTGGCCCCGACTACGAACGAACCCGGCACAATGCCGGGTTCTTCGCCGTTGACCTGCTGGGGGAGAACCTTCGGGCGTCCTACTGGAAGGACGAGGCGGGCGCAAAGGTCGCGGTCGTTCGTCTGGGCGATGACGAGCTGGTGCTGGCGAAACCGCAGACGTTCATGAACGTCTCGGGATCCTCAGTCAAGAAGCTCGCCGAGAGCCACGGCGTTGCGCCGGAGGCGATCATCATCATTCACGACGACATCGATCTCGCGCCCGGACGGGTGTTGTGCAAGCGCGGTGGTGGCCACGGCGGACACAACGGTCTGCGATCGGTCCACGAGAAGCTTGGCACCGACGCGTACCTACGGGTGCGCGTGGGCGTGGGCAGGCCTCACGGTCGGATGGACCCCGCGGACTGGGTCCTCCAGCAGCTGCGGGGCTCGTCCTTCGAGGAGCTGGAGTCATCTGTCCCCACGGCGGCGCAAGCCGTGCTTCACATCATCGAGCACGGGATAGACAGCGCAATGCAGGAGTACAACGCGGACTAGTGGCTGGGCGTTGGCGTTGTGGGGGGATCTAGCGGTAGCTCAGCGGGTTCTTTGGAACACCGTTGACGCGGACCTCGAAGTGCAGGTGCAGCCCGGTCGAGCTACCAGTCGTTCCCACGGTGCCGATGCGCTGGCCCCGAGTGACGCTCTGGCCCGTGCTGACCCGTATTCCGCCCGGCGCCTGGTGAGCGTAGAGCGTGGTCACGCCGTTCCCATGGTCGAGGATGACGGTGTTTCCGTACCCCCCGCGGTAGCCCGCGAAGAGGACCTTTCCCTTTCCAGCCGCTACGATCGCCCGCTCGCTCAAAGGCCAGTCTCCGCCTGCTTGCGGCCTTCCGATGTCGATTCCAGGGTGTAGCTCGCGTCCGTGGAACGGGCAGATGCGCATGCCGAAGTTCGATGTGATGCGATGCGACGAAGGAACCGGCCACGCCATTGAGCCTGCGAAGTACCCCGAACCGTTGCCGGCGAGCAGCGTCGCGATGCGGTCAGACTCTCTCTCTTCAGCCTCTGCCAGCGCGCGCAGCCGATTGGCGTTCTTGCGGTTGTCCTTGACGAGGTCGGCCTTCTGTCGCTGGATCGACGCCTGGGAGTTCACCTTCGCCTGCCTCTGAGAGCGCAGCGCCAGGAGATCTCCTGCGACAGCAGACGCCTCGCGGCGCTTGAGGGTCATCTGTTCGAGTGAGCGATCAAGTTGGACCTTGGCTGAGGAGAGGGTGTCCTTCGTACGCTCGAGGTCAGCGGCGACGTTGTTGTTCGATTCGATGACCCGGTTCACGAGTTCCGTGCGTGAGATCAAGTCGTTGAAGTCCTGCGAGCCCAGCAACATGTCGAGGAAGAACCAGTTGCCCCGCTTGTAGGATGCCTGGACCCTTTCGGCGAGAAGGCCGCGCTGCTGGTCGTACGATGCCTGCGTCTTGTCGATCTCGCCCTGTGTGCGCTTACATTCGGCGTCCAGCTTCTCGACCTCTACCTGAAGTTTGCGCGTGCGCTTCATAGCCGCAGTGATCTTGGGGTTCAATGCGTCGGCCTCGCCCTGCAGCGCCTCGATGCGCTTGTCGAGCTCTTCGACCTCAGACGCGAGCTTGTTCGCGGTGGAGTCCGCCTGAGCTGCGAGTTTGCGCGCGCGCTCGGCTGCGGCCTGATGCTTTTCGACATCGGAAGTCGTCACACCCAGCGCAGGCGAAGCCAAGCCCAGGCACAACGAGAGGGAAAGGATGACGACGATGAACGCGCGGCTACGGTGCATGGCTCCATTTCCTCCGGTTGGCTGCTGTGACGTAGGGTGCGATGGCCGCCGGAAGGCGCAGTACGCCGTCGAGTATAGCAGCCCCCGCGTGCTGGCTCAACGCGAGCGAGAGAACAGGTGCCGGCGGCGCGCACACTGTCGCGACTGCAGGGTATACTCTTTCGCACCCATCCCCGTCCCTTTCGGGCACTCGGACCAATCGGAGGGTTTCGTGTTTCGCATCGTTCACACACGCCAGATCTCGGATGCAGTCTTCGAGATGGGCGTCGAAGCACCGCGTATCGCCCGCAAGGCCAAAGCTGGCCAGTTTCTGATGGTCCGCGTCGCCGAGGGTGGGGAGCGCATCCCGCTCACGTTCTCGGACTGGTCGGCCGAAGAGGACTGGATCAGGTTCATCTACATGCGCGTGGGCAAGACCACCCACCAGCTCTCTCATCTCTCGGTCGGCGACGAACTCGCGGATGTCGTGGGCCCGCTGGGTACACCGACACATGTCGAGGGAGTGGGTCGCGTCGCCGTCATCGGTGGTGGGGTCGGTGCGGCTGTCGCGTACCCCGTGGCCCGGGCGATGTCTGCAGCGGGCGCCCGGGTGACGGTCATTCTAGGAGCTCGCAACGCGGAGCTGCTCGTGCTCGAAGACGAACTGCGCGCGTTGCCCGGAGTCACGGTGAACGTTGTCACCGACGACGGCTCGGCTGGTGAGAAGGGTCTGGTGACCGCGCCCCTGAAGCGTCTGTGTGAAGCTGGTGCGCTCGACCACGCGTTCGCAGTGGGTCCGGCGATCATGATGAAATTCTGTGCCGCCACAACCGCCGAGTTCGGCGTGCCCACCACGGTCTCGCTCAACCCGATCATGGTCGATGGAACGGGCATGTGCGGCGCTTGTCGCGTAACTATTGGTGATCAGATCAGATTCGGGTGTGTCGATGGGCCCGACTTCGACGGCCACTTGGTGAACTGGGAAGAACTCATGAGCCGGCAGCGGGTGTATGTCGATGACGAGCGCGTCGCGGACGCCGACTACCAGCGGGAGTGTTCATGTCACAAGTAGATGAGAGCGGGCTGTCCGGTCAGACCCCCGCCGAGAAGCCCCGCCACAAGCCCAGCCGAGCGCCGCGCACTCCCATGCCCGAGCGTGCTGCCGCCGTGCGCAGGAGCGACTTCGAAGAAGTGGCATTCGGTTACTCGGCCGAGCAGGCTCAGGCCGAGGCGAACCGTTGCCTACAGTGCAAGAACCCCACATGTGAGCAGGGCTGCCCCGTCAACATCCGCATCAAGGATTTCATCGCGGCGATAATCGACGGTGAGTGGACTGATGGTGTGGAGATCCTCAAGGAGCGAAACGCGCTTCCCGCCGTCTGCGGCCGTGTGTGCCCGCAGGAGGAACAGTGCGAAGCGTCCTGCGTGCTGGCCAAGAAGGGCGAGCCGGTGGCCATCGGGCGTCTCGAGCGCTTTCTGGGCGACCATGACCTCACCTGCGATCTGGAGCACCGTTGTACGCCGCAGATAGCCGAGCCTTCGGGCAAACGCTGCGCGGTTGTAGGGTCGGGCCCTGCCGGACTCGCCTGCGCTGGGGAACTCGCCCGGCTGGGCCATTCCGTCACGGTGATGGAGTCGCTCCATGCGCCGGGCGGGGTGCTGTCCTACGGCATTCCCGAGTTCCGGTTGCCCAAGGCGATTGTCGCGGCTGAGATCGAGATGCTCGAGGTCATGGGCGTCACTATCGAATGTGATCAGGTGATCGGGCGAATAGCCACGGTAGAAGACCTGATGACCGAGGAGGGCTACGACGCCGTCTTCATAGGTAGCGGGGCAGGTCTACCCGTCTTCTTGGGTATCCCCGGCGAGAACCTCAATGGGGTCTACTCGGCCAATGAGTTCCTCACTCGGGTGAACCTCATGCGCGCCTACGAGTTCCCGACGTCCGACACGCCGGTGTGGCGCGGCCGTAAGGTCGCAGTCGTGGGCGGCGGCAACGTGGCGATGGACGCGGCTCGTACGGCACTGCGCTTGGGCGCCGAGGAGGTCTTCTTGGCATACCGGCGGACCGCTGAGGAGATGCCTGCACGCAAGGAAGAGGTCCACCATGCCATCGAGGAAGGCGTCGAGTTCAAGATGCTCTGTTCCCCGGTCGAGATTCGCGGTCGCGACGGCTGGGTGACTGGCCTTGTCGCTAACCGCATGGAGCTGGGCGAGCCCGACGAAAGTGGGAGACGCGCCCCTGTCTGCGTCATGGATGCGGACTTCGAGATCGAGTGCGATACCGTCATCAGTGCGGTGGGGACTCGGGCCAACCCGTTGCTTCACGACGCGGCTCCGGATCTGGAACTCAACCGGCGCGGCTATATCGTCACCGACGAGAACGGTGCGACCAACCTACCCGGGGTGTTCGCCGGGGGCGATATAGTGACGGGCGCGGCTACCGTTATTCTGGCGATGGGCGCAGGTAAGAAGGCCGCCGCCGGTATGCATCGGTGGCTCACCGACGCCTGACCGAGCGCTGCGATCCGCAGATAAGAGCTGCCCGAACTACGAACGCGTTTTTGGTCGGTCACTACGAGAGCCGCTCGGGTACAATCCCATCAGTACGATAAGCGGTAGCGAATGGTACTTTTTGGGCCAAGAGAAACTGCCTATCGGTCAACTGGGAGGTGCGAGCGGTGGCTGTTGCTCCAATATCGGTGCTGGTTGTCGATGACGATCGACCGACTGTCGACATGATACGCATGGGCCTCGAGTCCGAAGGTATGCGTGTGTCGAGCGCGGGCGACGGCGGGGAAGCAATCGAGATTCTGGGCCGCGAACACATCGACGTGGTGATTCTCGACATCATGATGCCTCGGGTCGACGGCTGGATGGCCCTGATGGAGATTCGCAACAACGCTGCCACGGCGCTACTTCCGGTCATCATGCTCACTGCGAAGAGTCAGGACTTAGCCAAGATCCTGGCATTCAAGCAGGGAGTTCAGCAGTACGTCACCAAGCCGTTCAATGTTCTTGAACTCGTGGCCCGGGTGGAGAGCCTCGCGCGGAGCCATGCATATGGGCATGTCGAGCCGACGACCGCTACCGACGCGGAATTCAGGAAACTTGCCGTTCGCAAGGGTGGGCGAACCGTGCTGCTCACCATTGACGAGATCATCTACCTGTCGGCGCGCAACAAGTCGACCTATGCTCATACTTACGAGAACCAGTACCTTGTTGACGCCACGCTCGGGGACCTTGAGGACCGGTTGGGGCGCGAATCGTTCTCTCGCGTTCACCGCAGCTACCTGGTGAACTTGAATCGCGTCAAAGAGATACTGAGGATCGATGGCGGCTATGTGGTGGTTGCCACCGACAGGGACGAGACGCACATTCCGGTCGCGCGACGTCAGGTGCGCGAGTTCCGAGAGGCGGTTGGCATCTAATGCAAAGACGACCCGGCGCACGAATCATGTTCATGGCGGCGCTTGTCGCGGCAGCCCTGCTCGTACTCCCTGCCCAGGCCTTCGCCGAGAAGACCATCGGGCTTTCCAGCGGCACGTTCAAGTTCGAAGTGGCAGCGGGGGATACGGCGACAGGCACCGTGTATGTGACCAACGACGGTGACGAGAACATCAGCGTGCTGTTGTATGTCTCCGATCAGAACATCGATGCGAAGGGTACCGCCACCTACGCGACACCCGACCGCACGGACTTCGCTGCCCTGACGAAGCCAGCCACGTGGACGAGTCTGCGCTACTCCGGTGGCGGCAGGACCTTGGGCAATATCCCGTACGTCGAGCTGACGCCGGGAGAGAGGCGGGCCGTCCGTTTCACGATCAGCCCGCGGGCGGTGCGAGCAAGGCGGTGATTTCGGGGCGCATCGGCGCGCGCGTGACGTTGCGGGTCAAAGGCACCCTGGTCGAGCGAATGGAAGTTCGCCCCTTCGAGGTGCCTGCATTCGTCATCGGCAATACTGTCGACACGACATTCCTGCTGCGAAATGGGGGCAATACCGACAGACGGGTCACTGCTGACCTCCTGCTGCTCAACGGTAGCGGCAAGCAGATGGCGAGTGCTCAGCCCATACCCGCGAAGCTCGTCTTCGCCGAGCACAATCGCGAAGCCAGCGGCACGCTTGTCGCGGCAGGCTCGCCAATAGGGCCCCACACGGTCCGGCTTGAAGTCACACCCGTCAACGACGAGGGCGAAGTCCTCGATGCGGGCAAGGATCGGATCACCATCGAGCGCAGGGTGTGGCTCGTCCCAATGTGGCTCATCGCCGCTGTGGTGCTGTTCATCGTGCTGATCATTGGGCGTGCCGCAGTAGTCGTCATCGGCAGGCGAGCTGAGCAGAAGGCGAGATCCAGGCGCTCTGCAGAACGTCGCCGATCTGATGAAGATGAGTACGAGTACCCCGACGCGGACAGAGACGCCTGATCGCGGTCGGTTGACCCACAGACAACGTGCGACGTGTGGCGCCTGTTACTCGACAGGCGCCACACGTGTTTCCTGGCGGGGGCAGTGACGGTACGGAAGGAGGCACTGCCCGCCACTGAGGTCCTTGGTATGCCGAGCACAAGGGGTCTGCGCTCTTGTCCCAACGAGACTGCATGCTTGAGGCAGCTGCGCCCCATCACTCCGCGGCTTGAGTGCCAGTGGGGACACGAGGTAGTACCGAGGCGGGCTCAAGGCCAAGCGGCGTCCATGGGCAGCTGCCGCAGGTCTGTCCAAGGCGCACGTGCAGCGCCGCGGCGCTGCACTCGGATGGGGCTGTGTGAGTTCGATCCGGCAGTGCGGGTAGTCCTCGAACACAAAGAAACGCCCCGCGGTGGCGGGGCGTTTCTTTGTTGAGCTGATTTGGAGTATTAGTCCTGGGTGACGGTGTACTGCACGGTGGAGGTGTAGTCGCCGGGATCGGTGTCCCACGGAACGTTCAGGCTGTAGGTGTCAGTGAAGGTGGTGCCCGAACCCTTGGCGCCGGTTGCGCCGTCAAGCGTTGCGTCAGCCGAGAAGCCCATCAGCGCGTCCTGGCCGCTGACGACGGAACCGAGCGAGAAGCTCTTGTTCGAATCAACCGAGAGACCGACGGTCTTGTCGGCGATGGTCGTGCCCGGCTCGACGTTGCCGAAGTCCACGGCGGTGTCGCTGAGCGTCAAGGTGATCTTGGGGTTGACCTTGGCGGTGACGGTGACGGAGCCGGTGTCGGTCGAGTTGGCTGCGACGGCCGAAACGGCGAGTCCGGCAACCAGAACGACTGCGAGGATTGCGGCGATGAGCAGGTTCTTCTTCATGAGACTACCTTCCTGTTTGATGAGCCTTTGTGCCTTAGAGGATTGACCTTTAACTGCTTGCAATAGGTCTATCGGCGCGTGGCCGCATGCACTTTAGGACTAATTTCAACCAATCCTTTGGAGTAGTGCTACGAGCCGAATACGCGCGGTCGTCTAGTTCTTGAGCGACTGCAGCGGTGCGGGTAGGCGTCCTCCTCGGTGCGCGAACACCGTTCCTGCGAACTGGTTGACGGGCATTACCGGTGCTTCGCCAAGCAGCCCGCCAAAGCTCACGTGGTCTCCCACGCCTTTGCCGCAGGCGGGAATCAGGCGCACGGCGGTGGTCTTTGAGTTGACCACTCCAATGGCGCACTCGTCTGCGATGATGCCGGCGATGGTCTCGGCGGTGGTGTCGCCCGGTATCGCGATCATGTCGAGCCCCACCGAGCATACAGCGGTCATCGCCTCGAGCTTCTCGATTGTGAGTGCACCGGAACGCGCTGCCGCGATCATGTTGGCGTCTTCGGAGACGGGGATGAACGCGCCGGAGAGCCCGCCGGTCGATGACGTGCCCATGGCACCGCCCTTCTTCACCGCGTCGTTGAGCAGTGCCAAGGCAGCTGTGGTTCCCGGTCCGCCGCACTGGCCGACGCCCATCGCTTCGATGATGGCGGCGACCGAGTCTCCTTCGGCTGGCGTGGGGGCCAGCGACAGGTCGACTATGCCCATGGTCACACCAAGGCGTTTGGCCGCCTCCCGCGCCACGAGTTCGCCTGCACGCGTGATCTTGAAGGCAGTGCCCTTGATCGCCTCGGCCACAGCTGTGAGGTCCGCGTCCTTGGGAAGCGCGTCCACCACGGCGCGTACCACGCCTGGGCCGGAGATGCCGACGTTGATGACTTCGTCGGGTTCGCCGGTGCCGTGTACGGCGCCGGCCATGAACGGGTTGTCCTCGACCATGTTCGCGAAGATCACCAGCTTGGCACAGCCAATACAGTCGCGGTCCTTGGTCGCTTCGGCGGTAGCCTTCATGGTCTGCGCCATCAGCAGGACCGCATCCATGTTGATGCCCGCGCGTGTGGTGGCGACGTTCACCGAGGCGCAGACACGCTCGGTAGCAGCCAAGGCTGCCGGGATGGAAGCGATGAGGCGGCGATCCCCGTCGCCCATACCTTTCTGCACCAGCGCCGAGAACCCGCCGATGAAGTCGACGCCCACCTCGTGGGCCGCGCGATCGAGTGCGATCGCGAAAGGCGACACGTCCTCGGCGTTGCACACGGCGGCCAGCTCGGCGATGGGTGTCACCGAGATACGCTTGTTCACGATGGGAATGCCGTACTCGGCCGCGATGGCCTCAGCGACCGGCACGAGGTTGCGGGCGGCCTGTGTGACCCTCTCGTAGACGCGGGCTGCCGCTACATCGATGTCCTCGTGTGCACACCCGCGCAAAGACAGTCCAAGGGTGACGGTCCGGATGTCGAACCGCTGCTGCTGCACCATGAGTAGAGTCTCGACGATTTCCTCGGGATCGATGCGCACGTGTTGCCTCTCGAGTACAGGGGGATGTGACGGATGTCGGCGGAAAGCCGGGCGGATGTAAGCTAGATGCGGTGCATGTAGCGGAAGACGTCTTCGCGCTGAAGCGTGATCTGCAGCCCAAGTTCTTCGGAGATCTGAGCGAGGCTCTTCTGCATCTGGTCGAAGGGCGTGGTCTCTTCGTCGACGGTGACGAGCATGGTCATCGAGAAGATGCCGCCGATGATCGACTGGCGGATGTCTTCGATGTTGGCCTGGGACTCGGCGAGCACGCGCGAGACCGAGGCGACGATGCCAACCCGGTCCTCGCCCAGAACGGAAAGTATCGCTGGCGTGCGCATGGGAACTCCTCTGTGGGTGGTCAAAAAGCGCCCCATCCGGGCGCTATACTCCCTTATACCGCAAAAGTGGGGTGGACCGTGGCCGATACGGCACAGTTCGAGAGGGCTTCTGGTGACGATTCCGATAACTCCGGTGAGTGTGGGCGACACGGTTCGGCTTAAGAAGCCGCACCCGTGCGGCGCCAACGAATGGCAGGTCACTCGTCTGGGGGCCGACATCGGGCTGCGTTGCCTTGGCTGTGGACGTTCGGTCATGCTCGAGCGCTACGAGTTCGACCGGCGATTCAGGGGTTTCATCAATCGGGCCGCCGAGGAATGACGCTCTAGGAGTCAGTCACCTTGATTGCGCCTTTGAGCCCCTTGTAGCTGGGATTCGTGACGTCGTTGATCTGCACATGCGTGTGCGTTCCGCCGTTGCGCGTGTAGCTCTTGAGCTGCGGTCCGATTCGCGGGTCGAGATCGCGAATATGGGCAATGGGCGTGACGCCTGCGATCACCGTGTCGCCTGGCGTGCAGGTGATTCCATCGAGGTGAATCATCACGACGTCGAGCTTGGGGAGACCCTCGGGCTGAATGTGTATCTCAACGTCAGGGTACTTCCCGTACAGGTCGAACCTCTTGACCTTCACCACCGTGCCGGTCACCGGTGAGACCACTATCGAACCTGCATCGGCGCCCACGTCCATGGCGGTATCCGGCTTTCCCGGACGGTTGCGCCAGAGTTTCAGCACCTCGCCGGTGAGTACCGCGTCGGCTGTGACTTCCTGCTTCTTCAGGTCACGGTGCGTGGTGCGGGCCTTCTTGGCCTTCTCGGCATCGGCGTAGGGCAGTAGCGACTTCATATGCAGCGCGTAGCTGTACGAGGCTTGGTGGAATCCGATCTCGGTCACGTCAGCCGCCGAGACGGGCAGGCGGAGGCGTAGCTTCTTATATGAGGCGAAGTACGGGTTGGGCGCGGACTCGGGGTCGATCGCGCGCATGATCGCGGCCGCTGCGTTCTCCGGGACCGTTCCAGCGCGCTGCGGCATTGAGCCGGCCGCAGTGGAAACCGGTTGTGCCTGTGCCTTGCGGTCAGACGAGTACTTCCAGCCCGAGGCGAGAATCGCTATCACGCCCAGCGTGACGGCAATCGCGATCATTCCGCGTCTCTGCGCGTTGACGCGACGTCTATGCTCGCGTGCCACGCGGCCCTGGAGTGCCATTCCGGCATCGCGGGCCGGGCGCAATCCACCAGGCTGTCGGCCGTCTCCTCCGGCGGTAGCCGTAAGGGGGAGGTCGGTGCCCGGATAGCGCACTTCTTCGGCGCTGATCCGGCGTACGCCACCGTCTCGTCGCTGCCCCGTGCGGGCTCTTCTCGGCGGTGTCATGGGCGGGCCTTGAGGCACTCGATATGCGGGGTCATCGTGTCCTGTGTGAGTGTGGGGAGTCGGGCATTGTGGGGTGGGGCGTGAACCGAAGACAGTATAGCTGGCATCAGCGCGTGACGTGCGCGCGCGAAGCGCTATACTAGCGCGAGATTTCACGCGTCAGGGTACCGCTTGCGGGGTTTTCGACACGTCTGGGGACGCATGCAGAAGCTCGAAGAGATACTCAAGGCCGAGGAGGCTGCGCGACACGCGCTGTCGGATGCTCGCGACCGTGCCCGGCTTGCTGTCAGGGACGCCGAGTCCGCGGCCGCGCAGGTGGTCGCCGACGAGCGGGCCAAAACCGCTCAAGAGGTCGCCGCGATCACAGCTGCCGCGCTTGAAACCGCTCGCCGAGAGGCTGATGCGGTGGACGTGCGCGCGACAGCGGAGCTCGAGGCCCAGCTGACAGATGCCCGCGGTCGTGTCGACGAAGTGGTCACGCGCATCGTGACAGAGCTGGTGGGTTAAGTCTCCAATGGGAATCGCCCGCATGCTCAGAGCAACCGTGATCGGCTACGGGCCGGTGATGGAAGACGTCCTCGACGCGGTTCAGCGAGCGGGCGTGCTCGATGTCGAGGCGCAGCCTTACGATCTGGAGTCGGCCGCAGTTCCGCCCGAGGGCGCGGAGCGCAGGTCTGTCGATGAGCATCTCGCCGAGGCGACGTTCGTCAGCGAGTTCCTTGGCAGGTATCACACGAGCGATGCACCCCTTTCGACCTTCGTCGCCGAGAAGATCCACGTCGAACCCGGCCGCTTCTTCGACATGCGGTACACGCCGCGGATGCACTCGGTGTACCGCGAGTGCGTAAGCATCGCCGACGCCCTTGCTGCCGCCGAACGAGAGACCGAACGGCTGCAGGCGCTTATCGGCGACTTGGAGCCGTGGCACGAACTGCGGCTCGAGATCGACAGGTGGAAGGCAACCGAGCGTACCCGGCTGCTCGCCGGCACCGTTCCCGCAGCCACAGGCCCTGCGATCCGCGAGCGTCTTCGGGAGCAGGTGGCCGAGGTCACCGTCCAGGAGCTCGGCCCCTCCGGAGACCGGCAGGCATGGCTCGTCATTGCGATGGCGGAGAGTTTCGAAGAAGTGCGCGCGATTCTCTTGGCCTCCGACTTCACCGAGGTGACCTTCCCGGACCTGGGAGACTATCCGGCAGAAGAGGCCGAGTCTGCCCGCGACCGGATCGCCGAGCTGGCGACAGAGACGGTGCGGCTGGGCGAGCGAGCGATCGTGCTCTCCAAAGAACACTATCCCGAGTCAGTCGCACTGGTGCAGTCGCTTGAGTCGCACAGGGACGCGGTGTCGGTCCGCAGCGACGTCGGGCGCACCGAGCGCACCTTTGTCGTGGCAGGTTGGATTCCTGAGACGGACCGCGATGGGCTGACAGAGTCCCTCAAAGCCTACGGCGATTCTGTGGATGTGAATCTTCGGGAGCCCGAACCCGACGAGGAGCCGCCCGTGCGGCTCCAGAATCCCGACTGGCTCAAACCGTTTGAAGTGCTCACTGATCTCTATGGCAGGCCAAACTACCGCCGGATGGACCCCACGCCGCTACTCGCACCCTTCTTCCTGCTCTTCTTTGCGTTGTGTATAGGGGATGTGGGCTACGGAGCGATGCTCATCGTGGGTGCGTGGCTTATCAAGACGCGTCTGGATGTGACTGTGGGCGTGAAGCGGTTCATGGACCTGCTCATCACAGGCGGTGCCGCATCCATGGTTGTGGGTGTGCTTCTTGGGAGCTACCTGGCCCTCCCGATCGAGAAGCTGCCGGTCTTCCTGCAGAAGCTCCAAGTGCTCGACCCGGTGAAGGACATCACGCAGTTCCTGTTGGTGGCCTTGGCGATTGGCGCGTTCCAAGTCTTCTTCGGGGTGCTCGTTGCAGCGTATCAAGCCGTCCGCGACCGCGACGTCGAGTCTGCGATCTTCGACCACCTCTCGATCATCGGCCTGTTCGGCGCGCTTGCGGTCACCGCTCTGGCGGGCGTCGCGGGCAACGGCGGGCTTGTGCGTGCCTCGCTGGTGATTGGCATCGTGGGCGCGATGATCATGCAGGGTAGGGCCGTGCAGGCGGCGATACAGGCCGAGGAGGGCCGGTCGTTCGACCGAATCCTGGGCGTCGGCTGGTCGGTCGTGCTTGTGGGCGGGGTGGTGGGATACGGGGTCACCGGCTCGCTTCTCGTCTTGTGGGCCGTGTTGGGCATCTCGGGCGTGGGCCTTGTATTCTCGAAGGCCGTACGCCGCGGTGTGATCGCCGTACTGCTGGGCGCCTACAACGTGTACGGTCTCACAGGGTTCGTTGGTGACATGTTGTCGTATCTGCGCCTCCCGGCGCTGGGCCTGTCGGGAACACTCGTGGGGCTGGTATTCAACATCCTCACGGGGCTTGTATGGTCCGCTGCGCTGCCGTTGTTCACCAAAGGCAGCATCTTCCCGGTACTGGGTGTGGTCGTTGCGCTGCTCGCCGTGGCGGTCTTCGCAGTCGGACATATCTTCAACGTGGTCATCAACCTGCTGGGCGCGTTCGTGCACCCTGCTCGCCTGCAGTTCGTTGAGTTCTTTGGCAAGTTCTACGAAGCGGGCGGACGGCCCTTCTCGCCGTTCCGCTTCCGGACAGATGGTTTGGTTTTGGATGCCGGCGCGGCCGGCGAGGAAGGAGGAAGGGTCTCGTGAGCGAAACCTTTCTCGGTATGGGCGGTATCCAGTGGGCGCTGTTCGGCGCCGGCACCGCGGCGATCCTGGGAGGCATCGGTTCGGCAATCGGCATCACGTCCGCGTCGACGGTGATCTCAGGTGTTCTCTCGGAAGATGACACGAAGTTCGGCCAGTTGCTGCCGCTTGCAGCCATGCCTGGTACTCAGGGCATCTACGGCTTCATCGTTGCGGTTCTGGTCATGGTCTTCTTCAACATCATGGGCGGCGACGTCCAGATGCCGGTTGGTGCGGGTCTCGCGATCTTCTTCGCGTGTCTGCCCACGGGCTTTCTGGGTCTTGTCACCGCGATCTATCAGGGCCGTACGTCGGCTGCCGCCGCAGGCATCGTTGCTGCAGGCAAGCGCGCACCTGCACTCGTGTTCCCGGCGCTGGTCGAGACCTACGCCATCTTCGCCCTCATCGTCACGATCCTCATGCTGCTGGGTTTGCAGCAGGGCTTCGCAGGTTAGGGGCGCGCTGTGGCGTTGGCCGACATCATCAACCGCATAGCGAGTGATGCCTCCGCCGAGTCAGAGGGCGAACTGGCAGCGGCTTCTGCCCGCGCCGACGAGCTGCTTGGTGCGGCTGCGGCAACGGCTCAGGCGCATCATGAGCGCGCGATCGAAGCTGCAGCGAGGGACTCCGCGTCCCAAGCGGCGACCATCGTGTCGTCAGCGCGTCTTGCGGCTCGCGACCGTGCGTTGAGTGCGAAGCGGGAACTGGTCACGTCTACGCTCTCGCGGGTGGTCGAGGCGATCGAGTCGTTGCCAGCCGATGCTTACGTCCGCTTCCTGGCGGCCGGCGTGGCCGGCTCCGTGCGAGCGGGCGACTCCGTCGCTTTGGCAGCTGCGGACAGTGAGCACATGGCGGCGCTGCAGGCCATCGTCACCGCTGAAGCACCAGACGTCCCGTTGCTTTGGGATGCGGCGCCGGCGCGGGTGTCTCGCGGGGTTGTGGTGACGGGTCCGCGCACAAGTGTCGAGGTTACGCCCTCCTCGGTAGTGGATGAGCGTCGCGACGATCTCGAGCTCGCGGTAGCCACTCGACTGTTCTCCGGAAAGGAGCGCTGAGTCCCTCCCGTGTCCGTGCTGCTCGATGAGTATCGGCATACGCGCGATGGCATGCGCTACGGGTTCGCCGTAGGCAAGGTCCGCGTGCTCGCTACCCGACTGCTCGACCGCTCGGCGCTTGAGCGGCTGGTCGATGCGCCCAGCTATGCAGAGCAGAAACGCATTCTTTCGGAGACGCCGTACGGCCGGTTCCTCGAGCATGCGAACACGGCCGCCGATGTGGACGAGGCACTGGACCGCTCGCTGGACTCGGTCTACGCCTTTCTTGCGGAGGCAGGGCTGCCGGAGGCGGTTCAGAGGTTCTTCCGGGTGCGCTTCGACTACACGAACCTCAAAGGAGCGCTCAAGGCCGACGCTCTTGGGGTCACCGTCGATGATCTGCTGGTCGACCACGGCACGGTTCCGCGTGAGGCTTTCCGCGGTCCTCTGAGCAAACTTCCCGAGCGGTACAGCGCTCTGGCACGCGAGATCGAGCAGGGCCTGGACGAGGCGGATGGCGAGACGAGCCTGATGGCCATTGACGTGGCGATCGACCGGGCGCTGTACGCTGAGCTCCGCGAGATCGCTGTTGCTGCGCGCAGCCGCTTCCTACAGGACCTTGCGGCGCGCCTCTCGGATGTTGCCAATCTGAAGAGCATCGTACGGGCCAGAAACGCCGGTCTGACTGCTGCAGCGATGACCGAGATGATCGTTGACGGTGGCTCGATGAGCTCTCGCGATCTGGCTGCGCTCTACCGTCTTCCGCATCAGGACATGCTGGCGGGTCTCGAGCGCCGGCTCGGCCTCAAGGGGTCGCCTCTTGTGGACGCGCACGGGATGAGCGACCTCGATGTGATCGTCGACAACGTGATCGTCGAGACGATCAGGCGGGCGAAGCGGGCCGAACCCGGGCCCGAGGATGTCATTGCTTACGTGCGCGCGCGCGAGTCCGAGGTGCAGGTGCTTCGGGTTGCGCTGTTGGGCAAGATGGCCGGGCTCGATTCTGAGACCCTGCACCGGCGCATGCGCGCATCGTTTCTGTAGGAGGACGTGTGTCTCGAATTGCGATCATAGGTGATGCGGTCAGCGTGGCGGGCTTCCGCCCGCTGGGCATCGCCGTGTTTCCTGTTGGTACGCCGGAAGACGCGCGAGCGGTCTGGCCAGGGGTACTCACCGACGGCTACGAGGCCATCTTCGTGACCGAACCGGTCTACGCGGTGCTTGCCGCGGCGATTGCCGAGGTGGCGGACCGTCCGCTTCCGGCCGTGACGGTGATCCCGGGAGCAGGCAGCGCCGGTGGTATAGGTGGAGCGAAACTCGAGCGCGCGATCGAACGCGCACTGGGCACCAAGATGCCCGTCAGAGACGAAGAGTGACTGAAGCTCTGCGCAGACGCGCGGGGCTCCGGCCGAGAAGAAGGACATAAGGAATGGGTCAGGGCAGGATCATCAAGGTCGCAGGACCGCTCGTGGTTGCCGAGAACCTGGGCGACGCGAAGATGTTCGACCTCGTCAAGGTGGGCAAAGAGGGTCTCATGGGCGAGATCATCGAGATGCGCGGGGTGCGCGCGTCCATCCAGGTATACGAGGAGACCGAGAGGCTTGGCCCCGGCGACCCGGTCGTTCCCACCGGAGCGCCGCTCTCTGTTGAGCTGGGACCCGGCATGCTGGGCGCCGTCTATGACGGTGTCCAGCGGCCCCTCGATGCGATTGAGGCGATAGCGGGGGCCTTCCTCGCGCGGGGTATCGATGCACCCGGGTTGAGCAGGGACAAGGTGTGGGAGTTCACCGCCACTGTGTCCGCCGGCGACTCCGTCTCGGGTGGGGACGTCGTAGGAGTTGTGCAGGAGAACGAGGTCATCGAGCACCGGATCATGGTGCCTCCCGCGCTCTCCGGGACGATAAGCACCATCTCCAGCGGCTCGTACACCGTCGAGCAGCCCGTCGGTCGACTTCGCACGGCTGATGGCACTGAGCACGACCTGATCATGATGCAGCGGTGGCCGGTGCGTATACCGAGGCCCTACATCCGCAAAGTCGCGGCCTCAGAGCCGCTGGTCACGGGAACGCGCGTCATCGACACGTTCTTCCCGCTGGTGAAGGGCGGTGCCGGGTGTATCCCGGGGCCGTTCGGTGCGGGAAAGACGGTCACGCAGCATCAGGTCGCCAAGTGGAGTAACGCCCAGATCGTCATCTTCATCGGCTGCGGCGAGCGCGGCAACGAGATGACCGACGTGCTCATGGAGTTCCCGGAGCTCACCGACCCCTACTCGGGTTATCCGCTGATGAAGCGGACCGTTCTTGTTGCTAACACCTCGAACATGCCCGTGGCCGCACGCGAGGCGAGCGTCTACACCGGGATCACCATGGCCGAGTACTTCCGTGACATGGGCTACGAAGTCGTCTTGCAGGCCGACTCCACAAGCCGTTGGGCCGAAGCCATGCGTGAGATATCCGGCCGCCTTGAAGAGATGCCCGGCGAGGAAGGCTACCCCGCCTACTTGGGAACGCGCCTCGCCGCCTTCTACGAGCGTGCCGGCAAGGTCGACTGTCTGGGTGGGGAATCGGCCCCCCGGAACGGTTCGGTCTCCGTTGTGGGTTCGGTCTCTCCTCCTGGTGGTGACCTCTCGGAGCCGGTAGTACAGAACACGCTTCGCGTCGTGAAGGTGTTCTGGGCGCTGCAGGACACACTCGCCTACCAGCGTCACTTCCCAGCCATCGACTGGCTGACCAGCTACTCACTGTTCCTCGACAAGGTGGAGCCGTACTGGTTCGAGAACGTCGACGAGCATTTCCGCGCCCGCCGCGACCAAGCGATGGCGATCCTGCAGCGCGAGAGTGAGCTGGCCGAGATCGTGCGGCTGGTTGGGCTCGAGGCACTGTCGGACGAGGAGCAGATCCTCATGGAGACGGCGAAGTCGCTGCGCGAGGACTTCTTGCAGCAGAACGCGTTTCGCGAGGACGACCAGTTCTCCTCCCTTGCCGAGCAGAACAAGCTCCTCGAGGTAATTCTGCACTTCCACACCACTGCCATCGCGTTGGCCGAGAAGGGCGAGCCGCTCAAGTCGATCTTCTCGGCGCCGGTGCGCGAGCAGATCACGCGTGCCAAGTACCTGTCCGCCGAGGACATCGGCGAGTACGACCGCATCCTCTCGGACATTGACACTCAGCTGGTGGCCGGCGGCCCTGCCGTCGCTGCCGCTGCGGAGGTGAACGCCTAACATGACCCGCGAATACATGACCACACGCGATATCGTCGGCCCGCTGCTGCTGGTCGAAAACGTCACCGGCGTCACCTACGGCGAGCTGGTCGAACTCGAGTTCCCGGACGGCACGCAGTCATTCGGTAACGTGCTGGAGGTCAACGGCGACGTTGCACTGGTCCAGGCGTTCCAGGGGACCCGCGGCTCGAACCCGAGCCAGACCAAGGTCCGCTTCTTGGGACGGGGCTTGGAGCTGGGTGTGTCCCGCGACATGCTTGGACGCGTCTTCGACGGAATGGGCCGGCCGCGCGACGGTGGGCCGGAGATCATGCCCGAGAAGCGCGTGCCCATCTATGGCCAGGCCATCAACCCGATGTCCCGCGACTTCCCCGACGACTTCATCCAGACCGGTATCAGCTCGATCGACGGCCTGAACCCGCTCGTGCGCGGCCAGAAGCTCCCCATCTTCTCGGGATCCGGTTTGCCGCACAACGAGCTTGCTGCACAGATCGCCCGCCAGGCGGCGGTGCTCGAGCGCAGTGATGATCCCACGAGGGTCGGACCTCCCATGGAGGGCGATTTCGCGGTGGTGTTCGCCGCGATGGGCATCACCTTCGAGGACGCGGACTTCTTCATGACTGAGCTCCGGTCGACCTCGGCCATCGAGCGCGCCGTGCTCTTCTTGAACCTCGCCGATGACCCCGCAGTCGAGCGCATCGCCACCCCGCGCATGGCGCTCACCGCCGCCGAGTACCTCGCCTTCGAGTGCGACATGCACGTGCTGGTCATCTACACCGACATGACCTACTACTGTGAGGCGCTGCGAGAGGTCTCGGCTGCGCGCAAAGAAGTTCCTGGTCGTCGCGGGTTCCCGGGCTACCTGTACACCGACCTCGCATCGCTCTACGAGCGGGCCGGACGCATCAAGGGCAAGAAGGGCTCGATCACTCAGGTGCCCATCCTCTCGATGCCCGACGATGACAAGACCCATCCTATCCCTGACCTCACGGGCTACATCACCGAGGGCCAGATCATCCTGGATCGCAACCTCCACCGATCGGGCATCTACCCGCCGGTCGCCGTGCTACCGAGCCTCTCGCGTCTCAAGCAGAAGGGCATCGGGGCGGGCAAGACCCGTGAGGATCACGCCGACCTCTCCAACCAGCTGTTCGGGGCGTATGCCCGGGGCATCCAGGCTAAGGAACTCGCGGTGATTCTGGGCGAGGCCGCACTCTCCGACACCGATCAGGCCTACGTCCACTTCGCCGATTCGTTCGAGCGGCTCTTCATCCAGCAGGGTAAGCACGAGGACCGCAGCGTCGAAGAGACGCTCGCGCTGGGCTGGGAACTCGTCGCCTTGCTGCCGCGCACGGAGCTCAAGCGAATCAAGGACGAGTACATCGACCGCTATCTGCCCACCAAGCCGCACGAGTACCATCCCGGCGAGGCCGACACGAATATGACGCCCGGCATACCTGCCGGACGAGACGGCATGCACAACGAGATCCTGGGAGTCTGAGGGTGAGACCGGCTCTTCTCGTCATAGCTGCTCTTTTGCTTGTCTCCATCGGGGTGCAGGTCGCCTACGCGCGCGCTTATGCGGCGAATGCCACCACAGGCACCAAGGTCGTGTGGGGTGTGAACATCGGTCTGCTTGTCGCGGTACTCATCGGACTGACCTGGTTCGTCTTCGGCCCGGGGGTGAAGTAGCATGGCCGTCATGCGCGTGAGTCCCAACCGCATGGAGCTGCTCAAGCTCCGTCGCCGTGCCGAGACCGCGCGCCGGGGCCACAAGCTGCTCAAGGACAAGCTCGACGAGCTGCTCAAGGAGTTCATGGCGCGGATCGCCGAGAACCGCCGCCTTCGCCAGAGCGTCGAATCCGAGCTGTTCTCGGCGTACGGGCTGCTCGCTATCTCGCGTGCCGAGGCGGGCGCTCCGGTCGTTGCTCAGGCGCTGCTCGCCGGTGAGCCAGGCAACCTGTTTTTGGCCTCGCAGCGCAACGTGATGAGCGTGCGTGTGCCGGTGTTCTCGGCAGCAGCAGTACCCGCCATCCAGGGCTACAGCTACGCGACAACGCCAGCACTGCTCGACGGAGCGCTCGAGACGCTAGGCGAGGTCGTCGTCTCGATGCTCGAACTCGCGGAGCGCGAGAAGACGATCGAGCTGCTGGCCGCCGAGATCGAGTCGACGCGTCGGCGCGTGAATGCGCTTGAGTACGTGCTCATCCCGCAGCTTGAAGGTGGCATCCGTGAGATTCGCATGAAGCTCGACGAGTCAGAGCGTAGCGAACGGACGCGGCTGATGAAGGTCAAGGAGATGTTGCAGGACCAGTAGGGGGGTGGGGTGTTGGATTCCGGTACGAGCGGCATGTTCAACACCTTGGGAGTCCCTGCGCACACGGGTCCGTTCGACGTCGTCGTCATCGGGGCGAGCTTTGGTGGCCCCAAGGTCATCGAGCGCATCCTCGGCGAGCTGCCGCGTGGCTTTCCCGTTCCCGCGGTGATATGCCAGCACATCACCGCGGGCATGACTGGTATGTGGGCCGAGCGGCTCAACCAGACCAGCAAGGTGCGCGTTCGGGAGGCGACCAACCGATCGGTGCTGGAGGTCGGCTGTGCCTACATCGCGCCTGCCGGGTTGCAGATGCGTCTCGAGCGGGGTCCCATGACTACGGGCGATCGCATCCGTCTCGATCCTGACTTCGCGGACTCGCTACACGTGCCCTCGATCGACATCCTGTTCTCCTCGGCCGCCAAGGCGTTCGGCCCGAGGGTGCTGGCCGTCCTGCTCACGGGGATGGGGAGCGACGGGGCTTCCGGGATGCTGGCGATCCGACAGGCGGGCGGTTACACCATTGCCGAGAGCGAGAGCACTGCGGCCTCCTACAACATGCCGGGCTCGGCGGTCGCCGCTGGAGCGGTAGTTCAGGTGCTGGCGAACGAGCACATCGGCGCACGCGTGATCGAGCTGGGGTCGCACCGCTAGCGAGATTCGCCTCCACGGTACGACCCCGTGCGCGCAGGCCATCCTGCAGCGCACCCACCCCTGGCTCCGCTTCGCTGAAACCTGTCTATGTCGTCTGCCCCGTGAAGTTGAACGCGGACAGCATGATTCCGGGTACGAGCGTCGCACCCTCCTCGGTGCCCACGAACTTCCGCTCGGTCGTGAGCGCCTCGAGTCCATCGAGCGCCTCGACGGCACCCTGGGTGAAGCGCAGGTTCTTGAGCGGGCGCGTGAGCTTGCCGTCCTCGATGAGAAACGTCCCGTCGCGGGTCATGCCGGTAAGCGTCACCGGTACCGGGTCCTCGACGTTGACGTAGTGGAAGCGCGTCACGTACACGCCGTACTTCACCATGCCGATCAGTTCCTCGAGTGTGGCGTCGCCGCCGAGCATCTCGAGGTTCAGCGGCAGCGGTCCGTACGAGTTGGGCGCCGGCAGTGCGTGGCCGCTGTTGATGAAGCCGGACTTCTCGGCCCAGTATGAGTCGGTCACGGGGCGCAGAGCGACGCCCTCTTCGATGATGGGAATGCGCTGTTTGGGCGCTCCCTCGTAGTCGAAGGTGAGCCCCATTGCGTGGGGGGAGGTTGCATCGTCGATGATGTTGACGTACTCGGTCATGACCTGTGATTCAAGCGCGTTGCTCATGAACGAGCGGCCCTCTTCGTAAGCTTTTGCCGAGAACCCCATGAAGCCGAGGAAATCCATGATGTCGGCCACGGCTTCCGGTCCTAGTACCACCGGGTAGGTCCCGGGTTCAAGGTCGGTAGGGTTCGCCGAGCGAATTGCGATGTCGGCGGCCTCTTCGCCCATGGCGGCGGGGTCGAAACCCTCGGTTCCCTGGCCCAGGAAGCTGGCCCATCCGCTGCCGGTCTCACCCATCGAGAGCACGGTCGCCTGAACGCCGGTGACCTCCATGCCGACGTCTATCCCGTGGCTGTTGGCGACAGCGACCACATGCGTGCCCACACGCACCTTGCCAGCGGCGGTGAGTCCTCGGGAGCGTGACGGCTCGATGATCGCGGCGACCGCTCGTGCGCGTGCCTCAGCATCGAACTCCCGGGCCGATTCGCTTGCCCGTACGGCCTCCTTGGCAGGCTCGGGGGCCGGGAGCCCCGGGAAAGACGGGTCCTCCGGTGCTATGCGCGCAGCCGCCACGGCGGCCTCGCAGCACGCTGCCAGCGACTCGTCGTCCAGCCGGTTGGTCGAGGCGACGCCAATGCGCGTGCCCAGAACCGCGCGCACGTTGATGAGCGCGTTGTCCTCGGCCACGTTCTGGTTGATTCGGTTGTTCGCGAAGCGGGTCAGCGCGCTCGACTCGGCGGCCACCAGCACTTCTGCCTCATCGGCGAGGGTCAACGCGACGACCTTGCGTGCAAGTTCGCGTGCTTCAAGTGGTGTCATCATCAGCGACCAACTCCAACCGAAACGCCGCGGAAGCGGGCGGGGGCGGCTCCGTGAGCGACGTGAGCGACCTGCATGGGCTCGCCCTTACCGCAGTTGTTCAGGCCCCACACCTGCCAGTGGTCCGCTGAGCAGACCGCGTCGCAGCTGGCCCAGAACTGAGGGGTGATGCCGGTGTAGTTGGGCATCTTGACCATCCGGCCCAGCTCACCGCCCTTGATCTCCCAGCCGACCTCACAGGCGAACTGGAAGTTGAGTCGCTTGTCGTCAATCGACCAGGAGTTGTTGGTCTCGATGTAGAGTCCCTCGCCGGTGTCTGCTACCAGGTCGTCGAATCCCCATGTCCCGGGCTCGAGTGAGACGGTGGTCATACGCACCAGCGGGATGCGGTTCCAGCCGTCGGCGCGCATGCAGCCGTTGCTGGTGCGCCCGATCTCGTGCGCGGTCTCGCGCGAGGTGAGCAGCCCCTTGAGGATCCCCCGATCCACGATCGGGTCGCGCTGCGCGGGGACTCCCTCGTCGTCCCAGCCGAAGCTGCCCAGCGAACCGGGAACCGTCGCGTCCGCTGTCACCGTCACGTGCTCGGAGCCGTAGACGAGTGTGCCAACGTCGGCCGCCTTCACCCAGCTCGTGCCGGCGAACGCGGCCTCCTCGCCCAAGACACGGTCGAGTTCGGTGGGGTGTCCCACCGATTCGTGTACCTGCAATCCCATCTGGCTGCCGTCGATGATCAGATCCACCGTGCCACTGTCGCACTCCGGCGCGGTGAGAAGCTCTGCAGCCTGTGCGGCCACGCGTGCGGCGTTGCCCACGAGGTCGAGGTCGCGCACGTACTCGAACCCGGCCTGCTTCCAGCCTCCGCCGTGCGAGTTGGGGTAGGAGCGTGTGACGACCTCGCCGTCCTTGATCGCGTAGGCGACGATGCCGGCCCCGGACTCGAACCAGCTCTGCTCGGTGAAGGCGCCCTCGGTCGAGCCGAACCACTTGCGCTCGCGGTAGAAGCCACAGTGCGCCTTGGTCACGGTCACGGCCGGTTCGGCGCGCATGGCCTCGTCTGCGGCGGTGAGCAGCGCCAGCTTGTCTTCGAGCCCCACCGAGAACGGATCGATCTCGCAGGGGCCGGACCATGTGCCGCGCGCGGGTTCGAGCGCGGAGAGTCTCACAGGGTCGCCTGCGGCCAGTGCCGAGGCCTTCGCGATGCCGACCGCCTGCCGTGCCACGCGGGCAGCCTCAGCGGTGGTCACTTCTCGGCTCGCAGCAAAACCCCAGGAGCCGTTGGACAGCACGCGCACGCCCAGACCGAAGCTGTCCGAGCGCTCGACGGCCTCGACCCGTCCCGAGGCGACCTGGATCTCTTCGCGCGATGAATCAACGATGCGCGCATCGGCGTAGTCCGCTCCCGCGAGGCGAGCAGCCTCCAATGCGGCTTCAATCACTTCTTTCAAGGACCTACCCCCAAAGTCGTCTCTTACCAAAGGCGCATACCGCTTCAGTATGAAGCGAGGGCCTTACCAGAATCTTACCGTTCTCTTAGGACGTTCAATCTGACATGACAACGCCCGCCGAGAAGGGCGGGCGCGACGTGGTCAGGGAATGGAGCTCGAGTCTAGCGGCTGACGGCGCTCAGGGCGTCGCTCACGCTCTTGTTGGCACCGGTGGGGGCTCCGACACGAGGCTGCCATGCGTAGCGGCGAGCGCCCGCGAAGTCACTGCGGTCTGCGAGCTTGCTGATCTTCACGAAGTCGCCGGTGCGGGGAGCGTGGAGGAAGTACCCACCTCCGATGTACATGCCCACGTGATGGATGGGCGAGCCAAAGAACACGACGTCTGCCGGCTGCAGGTCCGCGACTGCGACCTTCTCGCCAAGCTGGAACTGCGAGCCGGAGTAATGAGGCAGCTCGACTCCGTGCTGGTGGAAGACGTAGAGCATCAGGCCCGAGCAGTCGAATCCGCTGGGCTTGGCACCGCCCCACACGTAGGGGACGCCGTGGTAGGCCAGTGCGGTCTCAACCGGGCTGCCCGGCGCGACGACGATACCGCGCATGTCGGCACCCGAGAGAATCTCTGACAGGAGCGCCGACTCGTCACTCTGGCGGCGAGCGGCTTCAGTATCGAGGAAGGATTGCAGGTCGCTCTTTGCTTCGTTGACGAGCGTCTCGCGCTCGTTGATTCGGACCATGATCTCGATCTGACGTGCCTTGAGTTCGAATTCGAGTGACTCGGCAGCGGCCTTGGAGTTACGCAGCTCGGCAGCCTGCTTCTCGAGCAGCTCGCGCTGGCCCTTGAGCGATGCGGTGATCTCCGCGTCGTGGACACCAATGGTGTTGAGGAACTTGACGCGGCTCATGAGGTCGGAGACCGACTTCGCGTCGAGAAGAATCTCGATTGCCGAGAGTGAGCCCTGCCGGTACATCGAACCGGCCCTCTGGCCCAGCAGGTTCGACTGAACCGAGTAGGCGCTGCGAGCGTTGGCCAGGTCACCTTCGACTGCGGTCACTCGGGTTCGCATTTCGGTCAGACGGTCGACCGAGCCGTTGTACTGCTCGGAGGCGACTTCCAACTCGCGGTCGAGCGCGTCGAGCTGCGTCATGAAATCGTCGATGCGCTTCTGCTTGGCGGCGAGTTCGTCGCGGAACTTCTGAGTTGCGGCGTCAGTGCTGACGGTGATCTCTGAGCTGGCGGTATCGGGTGTGGCGAAGGCGGGAACAGCAGCGACGAGCGCCACCACAAAGGCGAGCAGAATGACTGCGATTGTTCGCTTCCCGTTGGAGCCGAAGCCCATATGTGATGCCCTTCTTGCCGGTTGGACTGAGCGACCTTCCCTGAGGATTACCCCATCCCTACGAAAAGACCAGTCCAACATGAGATTCTACACCGAATCTTCGCTACTCGCGACTCTCACGGCGCTCTATCCAGTTACCGCCCCTTAGTATGCAAAGTCGATGCCGATGCCCCCAATTTCCGAGTTAAGGTACTCTGACTTCATGTCCTGGGAGCCCGAGGATGGTTCGCTAGGAATCGTTGGGGGGCCGGATGTCGCGTGTACTGCTGGCTGCATCTCGAGACTGGATGGGGACGGCTCGTCTGCCGCTTACCTTCTCATCGGCAGGAATCGTCGTTGACGTGACTGCTCCCCCCGGTTGCGCTGTTCTTTCATCCTCTCGCGTTTCGCTCAAGTTCGCGGTGGACGGCGGAGCTCGTGCGGTGGCCGAGAAGGCGGTCGAGCTCGCCCCTGGGTACGACCGTGTGATCACCTGCGACGAGCCCCTGCTCCAGATGCTTCTCGAGATGGGTGTAGCTGAGGCCGAGGCACTGCTCCCGGCATCGTTTGAGAACGTCAAGATACTCACTGACAAGACGCTGTTCCCGGAGGCGGCGCACGCCGCGGGGATTCCTGTCCCGTGCTGGCGCGTGGCGCGCACGGAAGACGAGGTTCGCGCTGCAACTGACGAGCTGGGCGGTGCGGTCGTGGTCAAAGGAGCTCATGGCTATGGCGGTACGGCGGTCCGTTTCGCCACGTCGGCCGAGGGCGCCGCGAAGGCCGCGCGCACACTTGGTCTGCCCGTCGTGATCGAGCAGCGCATGACGGGGCAGCTCGCCTTCATGGCCTGCTTGTTCGTCGAAGGGCGACTGTCGGGGGCGATAGCAGGCCACAAACGGCGCACCATCTCCAAACGCGGGCCGTCGACCGTCGTCGATCCGTGGGTGGTCGACGGGGTTCTCGCCGACATCGCCCGCCGGGCCGGGGAGCGGTTCCGTATCGACGGGTTCGTGAGCTTCGATCTGTTCCGGGAGCCCGCCACTGGCGATGTCCGGGTCATCGAACTCAATCCGCGGCCCGTGCCTACACTGTATCTGGGCAAGAGGCTGGGTGTGGATATGGCCGCGCTGTATGCGGGCGCGATCGAAGGGCGTGCGTCCGGGGAAGCTCGATTCTCCCGGAGCAGTGCGATGGTGCCGCTGTTTCCACAGGAGCTGCAACGGCTCCGGCGTCGTCGGGGAGAACTCGGAGGCACGGCTCGTTGGCTCGTGAGGCCCGGTTCGCTGCGCGAAGTGCCGTGGGGCGACCCCGGACTGGTGCGCCACTACATGAAGCACGGCGTCTGAATCGGTCGCTCGCAGTCTCCAGCAGGTTTCCACTGGCACCTCGCGCTATCACAGCGATTGGCGGGGATATTGAACTGACACGAGGCGTGTGGTTCTGGGAGAGAAGAGCGCCATGACGGAGTCCGAACAAAGTCGGCCCCAAGGCTCCACAGGAGGGGTCTTCGAGCGACTCGAATCCGTCGCGCTGCGCGTGCCGTTCACCCTTTCGACGCTGGCACTGCTCGCGCTCGCCGGATGGCTGACCAACACAGCGGCAGGAGAACAGCTGGGTGAGCGCGCCATAGCTCGCTTGGGGTTCTCGCCGGCCGACACCGGCTCGTTTGATGTCCTGAGCGCAATGGCGTCGGCGCTTGTGACCAACGGTCCATTGGCGTTCTGGCTGGCTCTCGCAGCCGTCGCGATACTCGTAGGGTTCACCGAATGGCGCTTCGGCAGTGTGCGCGTGGCTATAGCATTCTGGGGTTCGCACCTCGCGACCTTGGCGCTGTCGTGGGTTCTGCTAGCACCGCTGCATCTGCTCGGTGACACCACGGGCAGCATGCTGTTCTTGGCACGAGATGTCGGCCCATCGGCTGGCTACATGGGGTGTGTCGGCTATCTCGTCTCAGCGCTTCCGGGGAAGGTTCGATTGGTCGCACTGGCTTCGGGCGTGGGAGCGCTGGTGACGCTGCTCGTGGTCAGCCTGGGAGGTGTGGCCTCGGATCCTACCGGGGTCTCGGCAGCACTGTCGCACCTACTGGCGCTGCCCGTGGGTTTCATCTTGGGGCTCGTCACGCATCGGCGGGGCGGCCTTGGCTCTGAGGGCGGCCGAACGCCCGGCCGAGGTACCCCCTCAGAGGACTCTCGCCCGAATTGATGCGGACCACGGCAGTGAGCGCCGCGGGTAGGGTCAGAACGTCGGGGTAAACGAGGTATCGAGGCTCCCAGATCGGGTCGAACTTGTCCTTGTACTCATGAAGCCCGCGGAAGCCGTAGAGTGAGTTCCCGTGTTCGTAGACCAGGGCAAGCGCTTTCTCCGTGAGGCCTTGGTTCGGGCCTTCGCCCAGTCCTGCGAGGGGGCTTAGACCCATGTTGAACGTCTCGTAGCCGCTGTCGCGCGACCACTCGAAGAGTCTGACGAAGAGGAAGTCCATGATTCCGCTGGGCGCCTCTGGGCGGTGCCGCATCAGGTCGATGGTCGCCTCGTTGGCCTGGTACTCACTCACGATGTTGGCGAACGCGACGATGGCTCCGTGCTGCGACTGAACCACCATCACATCGCAGTCGCGAAGGTACTCGTCGTCGAACCAGCCAAGAGAGAAACGCTTCTCCCCGCCGCCGACCTTCGCGAGCCAGACATCGCTCACGTCGCGGAGCAGGTGGAGCGTGCGGGCCGACTGCGGGGCGGGCAGCACCTCGGCGACGTAGCCCTCCTCGGTAAGGCGGTTGATCCGGTTTCGCATCGACTTGAAGGACTTGCCCAGCAGAGCGAACTGCGCGACCGGGACGATCGCCTCATTGCCGATGCAGACCGCCGAGAACCCCAGATCGCCGTAGCCGGGGCTGGCTGCCTCGTCGGTCTCGTAGAAGACCGGGCGCCAGCCGTTGGCCGCCGTGAACTCGGCGAACCCGCGAGCTGCGGCCGGTAGGTCCTGCGCGGGGCCGATTGGGTCGCCCAGTGTGACTGCGACTCCACCCGAGACGGTGTAGGCGATGACCGAGCCACCGCCACTGAACCAGTACGCCTTGTCGGGCAAGAGCGTCATGGCGGCAAGCGACGAGTCGCCGTGGGCCTCGACGATCTCCCTGGCCCGGTTGCGTTCACCGGTAGTCGCGGGGGTCCTGATGATGACCGGTCTGAGCAGCATGAGCAGCGCGAAGCCGAAGGTAGCCGCGCCCACGATGTAGATGGAGTCCGCGAAGAACCGGCCGAACCCGGTGATGGGCTCGAGCCCCGGGTTGTAGAACTGGGTGAACATCACGATGGTCTGTCTCAGCGCGGCCGAGAATCCGAAGTTCACGCTGAAATGGCGGTCGAGCAAGTAGAAGCCCATCGTCCCGTAGGCGAGCGTCATGACGAAGGCACCGATCAGGACACGGACTCCCTGTCTGATCGACGGCGAGTCCGGCCGTGCGTAGAAGCTAGAACCCTCGGTGAGCAGCCAGACCAAGACCGCAAGAGCGATGACGGCCTCCTGGTAGTCGAGGCCCTTGGCCAGGTGGCTCACCGCCGAGAAGACCAGCAGCAGCAGCGTCAGCAGATACGCAGCGCGCTTGTGGTGCCAAAGGCCACGCGACAGAGCGAGCAGCGCGACGCCCGCGAGCACCGCCGACAGGTGTCCCACGGTGATCTCAAGGGGCAGATACGGTTCGAGCCGTAGCAGGCGGTGTGGGAGGTGTGGCGTGATCGCCGACAGGATGTTGATCAGGCCGACCCCGAACACGAAGACGCCGGCGATACGTGCGGGAAGGTCGCCCGACGCTTGTTGGCGGTCGATGCGGAAGGTGCTGACGCGCGGCAGCAATGCGAATCCGGCCATGAACGGCAGCCAGAAGGTCAGTCCGCGAAAGGTAAGCGAGATGGCCGCCGCCGTGGCGACCGGCGCTCCGAAGGAAGCGAGCAGCACGGCCACGCTACCCTCGACCACGCCTACCCCCTGAGGCACGATCGAGGTGAGCCAAACGACGACGCCGACGGCATACCCCGCAATCAGCGGACCGACTTCGTGCCAACCGAACGCCCAGCCCACGGCCACGAAGCAGCCAAGGTCCAGGGTGTGCCCCGCCACAGCGATGAGCCATGCCGAGAAGAGCGCACCGCGCCGCTGTCCAGCGAGCCGAACCGCCGAGGAGAACTCGCTCGAGGCTCGGACGGCCCATGGTCCCGGTGTAGGGCGGCGGAGTGCGGACAACAGGCGGGCGACGACGCGCTCGGCCAACAAGAACAGCCGCTCGAACACCGCCGGCCGTGACCACGCGAGCACCAGACCCGCGCCGATCGCTGCGACGAGTGCGAGGAACACGGCAGCCGCGATGGCCTCCACGGCCGTGAGGCGGCCCACCACGGCGAGGTAGATGAAGCCGGCGGCCATGACAACCGCGAAGCCCGCGAAGTCGGCGAACTGGCCGACGACCACCGCAGCGGCCGAGGAGCCTGACGAGTGCCCTCGGCGGGTCGCATCATCGATCATCAGTGCCGGGCCAGCGGTCCCGGCAGAAGGCGTCACGGTGTTCACGAAGACTGACGCCAGCATCACGGGGGTGAGTTCAAGGAAGCGTCGGTGTATGCCTGCAGACGCGAATGCCTGACGGTAGGTCAGGATGTAGCCCACGTAGTAGCCCACTTGAAGGAGCGCAGCCACTCCGAGCCACACTGCGGATCCTCCGCGCGCGGTGGTGACGAATGCGGCGACGTCGGCCCCATGTGTGAGCGCGAGCCACGCTGCAGCGGCGATCACGAGTGCGAGTGCAAGCCGGCGTGCCATCAGGGCCTTTCAGTCGGATCGGGTCGATTGCGCGGGGTTTCGCATGAGCAGTCTATCCCCACGTGCTTGCTCCGACGCAACCGGGCGATCAGGATGAGCCGCTCTCGCGCGTTTTGATCACGAAGACGAAGAGTCTGGGCGTGGCCGCTTGAATCGCTCGATGACCATGTTTGCCGCTTCAGTCGGACCATTCGCGGAAGATACCGCCCGCGTACCATATTGGCAGCGGCTGCCCACTGGGCAGTCCAAGAACTCGTAGGGCATAATGTCGGGCAAGATATTCCGATGCGAATTGCCCTCAGTTCCACGGGGAAGTCACGAGAGGTATTCAGGATATGAGCGGCTTGACGACCTGCACACCGACCGGTGTCCCATGCCCAGACGAACAGGCCGCTGCCAAGCGAGACCTGACCCGCCGATGGGTCGTATCGGGTCTGGTCGCTGTCGTAGTGATTGCGGCCTTACTGAGCGCCATTTCGGCATTCTCGTTCACGCGCAGACCCATCACCATCGACGGGCAGTTCGCAGATTGGGACGCGGTTCTACTCGATCGCGACAACATCGTCTACGACGCTACGGGCGGCAGTGACCTCGATGTTCAGGCTGCGGGCGACCGCAACATCGCTCGCGTCGCCTACACCTACGATGACACGAACGTCTACTTCTTGGTTCGAGCAGCGGACACTCTGCGTAACAGCAACTACTTCATCGCCTACATCGATGTCAATCAGAACAACCGGCTCGACTACCCCGCCGATCGGGTGATGGTCCACTACCTGAACCCCAGCGATTCGTGGACTACCCGCTCATACGTCTACCAGTATGGTTCGGCTGGAAGCAATGACTCGATCACGGGCGACGGCATACAGGCCATCACAGGCTTCAGTACGGCCCTTGACGCCGATCCAGGCAGCAAGGATTACGTCATCGGAAGTACGACCACGGCCAACAACTCTTCCTATGGGTCCGTTGGTGTTACGGGCAATCGGTGGGTCGGGGCCGTGCCGGTCTATATGGAGTCAAGGATCACATGGAACATGCTCGGCGTTCCGCCGGGAACGCCACTCAACTTCCACTTCTCGATGGCCAACAACATCAACAACATCCCGGGCAACGGAGTTCAGGACAACACCGGCCCCGGGACATCCGCATGGACGTCGCTCGATGTCTATCCGGACAGGCAGACGGCTGGAAGTCCGGGTACGACGGTTACCCTGCAGCACACGGTATCGCAAAGCGCCAACATCACCGACACCATCGATCTGTCGGCGAGTACGGTTGGCGGTTGGCCGGTTGTGGTCAAGGACGCGCAGAACAACACCATCACGTCCGTGACGTTGCGGGGGGTTGAGACGACCAGTGTGAGTCTTGTCGTCACGATTCCGAGCACTGCAACGGTGGGAACCGCCCAGGAGGCGTATCTCACGGCGAAGTCACGATTCAGGCCGACGGTGACCGACACGGTCAAGGACGAGATCTATCCTGGAGCGCTTGTTGTCTACCCGGATCGTGAGAGTACTTGCGCCACGAGTACGTGGATCGACTACACGCACTACATCACCAACACGACCACTCAGACTCTGACAGTGGACTTGAGCGCCTACTCGTACACGGGCTGGACGACTTCGATTGCCGCCGGCACCAGCGGGAGTGGGTCGGCGACTTCGGCCGTTATCGTCGGGCCCAGTCAGTCCGCGACCGTTACCGTTCGGGTCAATGTTCCGGCCTCCGCGACGCTCGGCCAGCGGGACATCACGGAGTTGAGAGCTGTCGCCCGTGAGGACGGCGCCTTGGCGGACGTTGCCCAGGACGTGACCACCGTCGGCAATCGGGTCGACATCGCGCCTGACAACAGCGTCACGGTAGGCAAGGGCCAGCTTGTCACCTTCACTCACACCATCACGAACAACTGGAGTGGGGCGGATACCGTTACCCTGTCGTCGGCATCCACTGCGTCGACATGGACCGTGTCGCTCTACAAGACACTTGACGGTGGTGTTGTGAGTTCGCCATCGTTCAATCTCGCCGCCCGCGAGAGCACCACTGTCGTTGTTGTGATGGAGGTTCCGTTCAATGCGGGAAGTCAGACAGCGACGCTGACGCTTACGGCGACATCGACGGTGAACCCGGCCGTCAGGGACACCGCGACGGACGTGGTGAGAGTTGCGGCAGTGGCGACGTATGCCGATCCGATGATGTTCACGCCTCAAAACGTGTTCAGGTTGGGCAGCCCGGTCTTCGTCAAGGAGTCCGGTGAGCTCACCGGGTACACCGTGAAGATCGGCACGACAAATGTGCCCACGGTCCGCTTCAAGTTCGTCTCTCCTTCGGGGCTAACGACCTACACCACAGGTGCGATCATCGAGGGCAACGCCGAAGCCAGCCTGCCCACGTCAGAAGGCACTGAAGTCGGTGCGTGGACCGTCTATGCGTACAAGGACGCTGCTCTCGAGACCGCACCATACCTGATCGGCTCGGCCGCCTTCACAATCACGTACGATGCAGGCATCACGGTTCTTGGCGCATCTGATGCGCAGACGATGGATCAGACCATCACCGTCAATTCACTTCTTTCGAACCGCAACAACGTCGGCATCGCGAACTCGGCTGCCAGCTATCTGGTCTGGTATGACAAGGACGGGAGCGGTGCGTTCAACACCGGGGACTACTGGGTGAATAGCTCAGGGGCTGTTTCTTCATGGAACGGCGTGGTGCCCGCCAACACCCAAACCTCCACGGTTTCAGTCCCCGCCACACGGTCGGTCGGTGACTCATGGACGCTTTCCAACCGGAACTTTCCTGTCGCAGGTATATGGAACGTCACCGAGACGTGGCGAGCTGCCTCCGGTTTCCTGATCGACGCGAAGAATGCCACGTTCTACTCGCCCGGTGGCTCGATGCCCAACTACACCGTGACCAAGACACTGGCTGGTAGTGCCCCGTACATCGTAGGTAGCAACCTTTCGTTCGATCTGGTTGTCAGAAACAGTGGCGGCACTACGCTTACGACCGTTCCGGTGCGTGACCAGTTCTCTTCAGGCTCACTTGAGTTCGTGTCGGCGTCTCGCTCGGTGAACTCAAGTTCCACCGGTCTGTTGACATGGAACAATGTGGGCCCGCTGAGTGCGGGTCAGTCGACTACCGTGACTGTAGTGTTCAAAGCTTTGGCTGCAGGCGCCACTCAGAACAGCATGGTCTCGACTGGCGTGGTGGATGCGCTAGGAGTGCCTCTTCTCGAGAAGAGCGCGGTTTCTGGCTTCACGCTTGTGAGCGGCACGCCGATTGCCGTCGATGACGCCTATTCCACTTCTGAAGACATCACCCTCACGGTTAGTGCACCTGGCGTGTTGGGCAATGACACGGGCGCATCCCCCGAACTCTTCACCGCCGGGGTTTCGGCAGCGCCAGGTCATGGGACGCTGAACCTCCAGAGCACGGGAGCGTTTACCTACAAGCCGGATTCGAATTGGTTCGGCGCTGACTCCTTTGAGTACACACTGACCAAAGGCACCGACACCGACACGGCGACGGTCACCATCACCGTGAGCGCACTCAACGACCCGCCGGTTGCCTCCGACGACTCGACATCGACGCCTGAGGACACCGCACTCGACATCACCATCGCCGGGCTGCTTGCAAACGACACCGACGTCGATCTGGACACGC